>CALLJK010000009.1 GCA_938091745.1 Candidatus Bipolaricaulota bacterium | reverse complement strand
GTCGCAATCGCAGGGTAGACGCCCTTCTCTTGCGCGCGCGGGCTGAAGAGCATCTCTAAGAGTTTTATATAGTTTGCGTCCACGTCGCGCTTGTGGGGAAACGCAATGCTCGGTGGCTCTTGATAAGCTCCCTTGCACAGCCGCACCCTCACGCCCCACTCGATCAATCTCTCGACATCGCCCGCGCTCCGCCTCAGATACGCTTGGATCACCGGCCCGACGTTGTCAAAGCCCTCGCGCCGCAATGTCTCGTACAGATCGAGTGTTCTGTCTGTATACGCCGAGCTTTCCATATCAATGCAGACGAAATTCTTATACTCGCGCGCACGCCCCACGATCCGGCGCATGTTCTGCAGACACAGCTCTTGACTGATGTCCAGCCCCATTTGGGTGAGCTTGAGCGAGACCTCGGACTGCACTGTCGTTTGCGCAATCGTATCGAGAATCTTCAGGTACTCATCGGCGGCAGCGATCGCTTCGCGCTCGTTGGTTGTGTTCTCCCCCAAGTGATCGAGCGTTGCTAAGATATTCTTCGAGTTGAGCTCGCGCACAACGGCGATAGCCTCGTCTAAGCGCTCTCCGGCGATAAAGCGTCGCGCGGCACGCTGGGCAAAGCGATATCGTGAAAACGCCGACTGTAAAGCACCATTCCGGGAAAGCCGCAAAAGTATGGCTCGCATCATCGTTTTAATACCTCCAAAGACAGCTCATAATGTCCTAATAGTAGCACCGCAGTATTATCAAACTCGCAAAAAACATTGTAACGCACCAGACACTCAGGGCGCAAAATAGACAGATGTCAATCGCCTGTGTATCCAAGAACTCGTGCGCAGATCCCAGTAGGGCTCTCCCTTAGAACGCCTTGAAGATATGATAGCAGTGGTGACCATCTATGAAGCGCTTAGTGATCTCTATAATTGTTATTTTCTGCGCGCTCTATCAGATGGCCCGTCGCTTCTGGCTCGTCCGCCGCGGCAAGGGGTTCTACTATATTAAGCTGACTTAGAGTCTCCGGCCTCTCCAAGCTTCTCCTAAGGGGAAAAGCGAAGAGTCAGTGCACAACAATGAAATCTGAAAACCCCACCGAACGTGTCGGTGTGATCCGGAAGAACGGCGTTGTGTACCGTAGCAGTACTTGCGTCTGTGAAGTCTCCCCGGCGGTGAAGACCGCGCGCAGGACAAGCTCTGGATCTGGGCCCAAGAACGCTCGGAAGAACGGGTCTTTGAATGTCGCAAACTTCATAGTGATCTTCACAACGTAGACAGTATATTCGCGCCGGCCGAGCTTCGTCTCTAAGATGAACTTCTCTGTGCCGATGACCTCGGCGCGTGCCCGTGCAAACGGCTCTTCCCCCCAGCGGATTACTTCGGAGAAGAAGACGTTATATTCGTAGACCTGCCCCACCTTCAGGGGCTTTTCGTAGAGATGATAGACCCAGTCGTTATAGGCCATCGCCTGGCCCGGCCAGGGGATCGTCGCCTTGAAGATCCCTTCATAAGTGGGCAACACGATCTCCATCTGATTGGTATCGACGGGCTTATAGTACCCTTCGCCCTCGTAGTCTGGGCGATTGGGATCGAGAAAGTCAAACTTTATCGTAAAGCGCACTTCTCGGATGGTGAAGTCCGGGTTAAGAAAATTGTACCAATCAGTGGTGATGACATTGCCTGCCCGCACTTCGACAAACTGATGGAGTCTCAACCCCTGAGGCCCTTGCAGAATACGGTCAGTACTCGTCGTCACGCCGTTGAGGTCTTCATAGCGCACCCAGCGGGGATAGGGGTCTTGCTTATCAGGGATACCGTCTTCGTCGGTGTCAGATTTCGTCGGGTTTGTAAAGTAGACGAAATACTCTTCGCCGTCTAAGAGCCCATCGCCATCGGTGTCTGGCTTAGTAGGATCAGTGCCCAATATCTTCTCTTGGGCATCGGTAAGACCATCGTTGTCCGAGTCCTGAGCGACCGACGTTTGAGAAACGGAGCCGACGAGCAGCAACGCGAGCAACAGCGACACAGCAAGAACGCGCATATGACGTCTCCTCCTCAGTTTAAGATGCTTTCTGAAAGCGAGTCGCCATACTGAGTAATGCCGGAAAGACGAAGATCGTCACGACGAACGCATAAAATACAGCTAGTCCCACTAACAATCCAAAGTCGCGATTCCACGTGATTGTGCTGAGCATCAACACAAAGAACGCTGACGCAGTTGTGAAGAACGCAGCGAAGAGCGCTTCGCCGGTGCGCGCTGTCGCGCGCGGGAGATCGCGCTCCTCACGAAAGCGCTGCATCAAGTGAATCGCGTAGTCCACTCCCAGGCCGATGCTGATCGCGGCAACGATAGCTGTCGCTGCGTTCAGCTCGAGTTTGAGCAGACTCACCGTGCCTAAGAGCAACCCTGTCACCAATATCATTGGGAAGAGTCCTAACAGTCCCCACAAGACCGAGCGCAAAGCTATCGCCATCACGACGAAACACAGCACAAATGAGATCGCTAACGATTGTGTTAGTGATCTGTGCAGCGCGTCTAAGCCGAGCTCCTCGACAAACGGGACGCCCGTCAGTTGGGCTTCGATGCCCAAATCTTTGAGCTTGGCTATCACCGGGGCGAGCCTCTGAGAGATATCGTGCACGACGCGGCGTACGCCCTCTTGATCTGAGAATCTCATAGTGTTGACGCGCACGACGGCTTTAGCGTGGCCCTCACCCTGCCCTACGGGCACCCCTCTCCCGTCCGTCAAGACGGGAGAGGGGTCAGGGGTGAGGGCCCCAATGTACGCTTCCGCGCGCTGGCGCAGAGAATCTTTTGCTAAAACTTCGCCCAAGAGCCAGCGATAGGCTTCATCGGGATCGCTTACAAAGCGATCCATAAAGCCCTGAGCGAGCTGGGGGTTGGCCGCGCGCACGTCCTCTAAATAATGAGCGATGCTCGTCACGGTATGCGCGTAAGGCGACGCAGCCAACGCTTCGGGAATATCTTTCAGCAGCACGCGCATCACGTCGAGCCGCGCGATCTCCCCCGTCAGCACAAGCTGGACCTCATCGTAGGTGCGAAACTCTTGGTTGATCTGCGTATAGAGGACGACTGTGGGGTAGTTTGGGGGCAGGAGCCGACGATAGTCGACAGTATATGTTTGAAACGCCCGGCCCTCCCAGTAGCCAAACGCTCCCAGCGCGAGTCCCAGCAAGAGCACGACGATCATCACAGCTCGCCCATTCAATCGTTCGGCATAGCGCCCGAGCAGAAGACTGAGCAGGCTCGCTTGCGGGTGCGCAAAGATTCTGCGCGCGCTGGGCCATGGCTCGGTGCGTGGCCCCTCGACAAAGATCTGTTTGAGCGCGGGGATGAGCGTCATAGTAATTATTAAGGCGCTGATCACCGAGACCGCAGAGAGCAACCCGAACCATCGGATCGGCGGGCTAGGGGCAAAGAGGAGCGCCGTGAACCCTACAGCCGTCGTCGCGGTCGTCAGAGCTATTGCGCGGCCAGTGCGCGTCAGGGCGATCTTGATCGCTTGTGACCCTGCTTGCTTCTTGCATCGCTCTTCTTCGTAGCGGTGCAGCAAGTGAATCGCGTAGTCGTCGCCGATGCCCATCAAGAGCGGGAAGACCGCGGCCATCAAGAAGTTCACGGGAACCCCTAAAAAGCCCAGAAGCCCGAACGCCCAGACCCCCGACAGCCCTACAACCCCCAGCGTGAGATAGAGACTTGCTAAGGGCTTGTACGTCACGAGCACCAAGAGGGCCAATGCCCCTGTCAACAGAAGATCGACGGGCAAAGCCGCCCCAGAGAAGAGTTCAGGGCTGAACGATCCTAGCGCCACACCTGCGATCAGCACAAAGACTAAGCCCAGCTCCCACGGGCGCGTCAGCCGAAAGACCCACAGCAGCGTCAGCGCGATCACCGTAAATACTAACGGGGTCAGATAGCGAAGATCTCGCTGAGTCGTCTCATTGAAGATCGCGAGCGTCTCGCCGTAGCTGACCAGACCAATCTCTAGAGCGACAGCACGCGCTTGGATGGGCTTTACAGCTGCTAAAGCCTGGCGCGAGACTGCAACAATATCGGCGTCTTTGGCGATAGTCGCTGTAGCGAGAGCCGTGCCCGCTAGCGATGTGAATTTTTTGAGCAAAGCCATGCGCTGGAACGCCATGCGGATGATCTCAGCGAACGAGTAGCCCAGCTCATCGCCGTCGGTAGGAAGGCTATAGAAGCGTCGGTCGCCGCCGTGGAGTTCTGACCGAACAAACTTCACAAAGTCAGGAATCCCCTGGGCTGAGACGATCCCCGGCACGGCGCGCAGGGCTTGAAGCACGGCCTCCATCTCGAGGATCGCTTGGGGGGATTCAATAGAGAAATTCTCTTTGGGTGCGAAGCGCACGGCAATCACGTGCGAAAAGCTCGCGATGCCGAAGTCGCGCTCGATCTCCCGAAAGAGCTGCACCGTCGGGTGATCGGGCAAGAACTCTTGGGGGTCGTTGGCGATCTTGAGCTTTGTCAGTCCTACGGCACAGAGGGCCGTGATACTCCCGATCACAGCGAGAACGAGCCACGGCCCTCGTGCCTGCTGCACAAATCTCATAGTTTACGATGGCATCGTCAAGATCAATAACCCCACGACGCCGCGCAAGTCGGTGCGCACCTCAAAATCTAAGACGCGCCCGCTGAGCTTTCGATCTACAAGCTCGGCACGATAGAGGTCCTGCGCAAGATAACTACTCTTGCCCGCTGCAAGATTGCTCAGTGCAGCCTGGGCGGCGCTTTCTGAAGTGAACCGAATCTCGAAGCGCACCCGCGCCGTTGTGCCCTCGAAGAAGACGGCATAGCTCATGACTTCTTCGCTAGGCTCGACGGGCTTGTCTTTTGTCGCGTCGGTGCGGCGCACGAAGGCAATAGACCCGCCGTGAGTGGCATACGCGGCGATGAATTCATCAAAGACCCCAACGCGTCCGGTCAAGCGCCCCACAACGCGCTCCACCGAAGCTTTGAGACGATCACGGTTGGGAGGAGCGCCCAGCCCAATCTCGGTGCCGAACCACAGCTGCCTTGCCAACGGAATATAGGCCCACTCGATAGGAATCGGCCCGAAGACTCCACCCACGAAGACCACAGGGATGCCGTCTATCTCGATCAAATCCCAGTGCTTGTACGGGGAGTTTGGCGCCCCTACGGCTGCCTTCAGCCCCTGTAACGCGCCGAACGTCTGCGGGAAGGGCGCTCCGTCAATAATTGAGAAGCTTGAGAGGTTCGGCCCAGCCCCGTGCGCCACCCATGGGAGCTTCTGCACATCTAAGCGCAAGAGCTCAATCGACTGACGGATCCCATTGAGGGGGTGTCGCGCCGCCCCCAGCGGCCCCATCACGCCCTCACGCAGGGTCGCGTCGCCCAACAAGAACGCTATATCTGCCCCTAAGACGCGCGTATAGCCCTCTGGGTACTGCACGACGATCTCGTCGAGCTTCACAGCATTTGACTGCGTCCAGCCGACTCCACCAACCCCAACGACCAGTGCGCTTGCCAGCGCGAGCCCGAACAACACCCTGCTGAACATACTGTTCCTCCTTTTCACCCTCACCCCTTTCCGAGGGAGAGGGGCAAGGGTGAGGGGTCTTAAGATTTTAAGAAGGCGCGCAAGACGCGCCCGGATTCTTCTCGAAGTTTTTCTATATTCCGCCCAGCGACTGCCCAGAAGAGCAGCCCATGTGCATGAGTTGCGACGAAATCCACAAAAGATTCGAGGGAGAGCCCAAAAGCTTCTACCGGCTCCTGGGCTCTCTCTCTCAGCCGAGCCAGCCACTCGCGGTGCTTAGTGGCGAAGACGTGGCGCACGCGCGGCGGCCCTCCCCCTGGAGCGGTTATAATCATCTGTATTACGTGAAAGAGCTCCGGCTGGCGCTGATAGTGCCCTAGCAGATTTGCAATAATCTTCTCAGCAATTGCTAAGGGTGTCTGTAAACCCTCGATTCCTTCGAGTAGATTCCGAAAGTACTGATCAGCAAGGGAGCAGAGTAATTCCTCGATCAGCGTCTCTTTAGAATTGAAATAATAATAGATCGTGCCCTTACCCAGCCCCGCTGCTTGGGCGATCTCGTCCATCGTCGCCTCTTGAAGCCCCTTGGCGGCAAAGAGGCGCAGTGCTGCTTGTAAGATCGCTGCAGAGCACTCTTCTTTCTGCTTCTCTTTTAGCCGGCGTTCAGGGAGTTGGGCCATTTTCGACCAACGAGTCTAATTTAGACTCACTGGTCGAATTGTAAGAGAAAAATGCTGATGCGTCAATGACCAAAGTCATCACCCTGAACGATATTTATCAGCTCGCTCAAAGATTTGCCCTACAAAGTTGTTGACGCTAAACTCTTTGTATGAAACTCACGTTCCACGGTGCGGCTAAGACGGTCACGGGCTCGTGCACCTTATTGCAGATAGGCAAGCTAAAAATTTTGGTAGACTGCGGGCTGTGGCAGGGTTCCGAAGAGATCGAGAGCCGCAACTGGCTCCCCTTCGGGTTCCCACCCAGCACTATAGACTATCTCATCCTCACGCACGCCCATCTCGATCATTGCGGGCTGATCCCCAGCTTGGTCCGCGAAGGTTTTGCCGGAGAGATCCTCTGCACCGAGCCGACGCGCGATCTCGCTCGGCTGATTCTCACCGACAGCGCGCAGCTCCAAGAAGAAGAAGCTACGGTGCTCAGTAAAAAAGAGCGGCGCCGCGGCGGCGGCCCCGTCCGACCACTCTACGAGATCGAAGACGTCTTGGTTTCACTCGATCGCTTCGGCGACCCCATCCCGCTCCATAAGACTATTGACTTAGCTAAGGGGGTCAAGCTTCAGTTGCGCGACGCTGGGCACGTCCTGGGCGCGGCGTTCGTACATCTCAGAGTCACTGAAGGGCGCAAGCGCCCCAAAAGACTGATCTTTTCGGGAGATTTAGGCAATACTGATAAATTGCTCACCCCCGACCCGGCTGAGCCTGAGCCCGCCGATGGCGTTATCTTAGAGTCTACGTATGGTGACCGGCAACATCGCTCGATGCGCGACTCGATTGCGGAGCTTAGACAAGCCCTGCTCTTAACGTTTGCTCGTGGCGGCAATGTGCTCATCCCCAGCTTCGCTCTGGAACGCTCTCAAGAGCTTTTGGCTGTGCTCTTTCAGCTCTATAAACGCAAAGAGCTTCCCGGGTGTCAGATCTTTTTGGACAGCCCCTTGGCAATCTCGGCAACGAAAGTGTTTCGGCGCTACAGCGAGTGTTTAAAACCCGAAGAAGCTCAAGCGTTGGCTCACAGCCCCAATGCGTTCGACTTCCCCGCACTGCGCTTCGTCCGCTCTTCAGAAGAATCGAAAGCGATCAATGCTATCGCAAGCCATGCGATCATCATCGCGGGCAGCGGCATGTGCACCGGCGGGCGGATCTTGCACCATCTCAAGCATCAGCTCTGGCGCCCAGAGTGCAGCGTCGTCTTTGTCGGCTACCAGGCCGAAGGAACTTTGGGACGTAAGCTTATAGAAGGGGCACGCACTGTGAGGATCTTTGGTGAAGAGGTCGCCGTGCGTGCCCAGATCTGGACAATTAACGGGTTTTCCGCGCACGCCGATCAGTCAGGGCTTTTACGGTTTCTCACCCACGCACAGAAACCCGAAAAAATCTTCTTAGTCCACGGGGAGATGCCGAGTTTAGTTGCCCTCAAGCAAGCGATCCAAACGAAACTGGGGCGCACAGCTCACATCGCTGACTGGAAAGAGACCGTCGAGATATAAAACTACCCTTCAGGAGGCGCGGCTCCTAACTCATGTAAGTACCCCGACTGCTTCAGTTTACTCAGGGCAAGCTCTTCGATCTGGCGGACACGCTCTCGGCTGAGATTGAGGGACATCCCGATCTCGACGAGGGTCCGAGGATGATTATCTTCCAAACCGTAGCGTAGGACCAAGACGCGGCGTTCCCGCGCGTCTAATTCAGCTAATGCTTGCTCAAGGCGCTCGCGCTGCAGCGCGCGCAGCGCCTCTTGTTCTGGAGTCCTACTGTTGGCCGCTACGCTCTCCAAGAGCGTCTCGTCCTCTTCTTCGCCGATGGGGGTATCGAGCGATGGGGTGAACGGTCGCACTTGGAGCAAACGTCTCAAGATCTCTGGGGAGACGCCGATCTCTTCAGCAAGCTTTTCATAGTCTGGCAGATCGCCCTGCTCATGCCAATGCTGCTCCTCGATCTGAGTAATCTTGTGCAAGAGCGAGACGAGATAATCGGGCACCGCGATCACCCGTAAATGTTTCACTAACGAGCGCATGATCGCTTGCCGGATCCACCACGTCGCGTAGGTGCTGAACTTATAGCCACGGCTGGGGTCGAATCGCTCCACTGCTGTGATCAAGCCAATATTCCCCTCTTGGATGAGATCGAGCAGGGGGACCCCAAGGTCGCGATAGTGCGCGGCGATGCTCACGACCAATCTCAAATTTGAGGTGATGAGGCGCTCACGGGCTTGGGGATCGCCCTTGGCCGCGCGTTGCGCCACCGCGTACTCCTCTTCTGGGGAGAGGAGAGGGTGGCGCTTGATCTCGTTGAGATAGAGCTGGAGAAAACTGCTTTTCCCGTTCCCGTTTCCATCTGTGCCGTCCATCTCTGGGGCCACGGGCTCTCAACCTCCTCGCTACGGTTTCGTCTTATCTTAGCGAGGGGCTTGCGAGAAATCGCTGATGACGCTCAGTGGTCAAATTGATATCAGTCAGGTTCATCCCAACGTGACATCAAGATAGAGCATGACAGCTGCGCCGAGCATCAGTCCCAAAGTCGCAATGCGCTCGTGCCCCTTGCGATGAGTCTCTGGGACGATCTCGTCGCTGATCACATAGAGCATAGCTCCGGCAGCAAAACCCATAGCATACGGGAGGATGGGCTGGGCAACGTGCACAGCCCACGCGCCCAAGAGCGCTAAGGGGATCTCGACCAAGCCTGCTCGGATCCCGACAAAGCTCGCGTAAAAGTACGCGCCTAGCCCTGCGCTGAGCGCCGAGACCGAGACAGCCAGCCCCTCGGGAATATTCTGAATCCCAATGGCGAGCATGAGTTTGAGCGCGTTCCCTAGATCTCCGGAGCCGAAACCTACACCGACGGCGAGCCCTTCGGGCATGTTGTGCAGCGTGATCGCGATGATGAAGAGCCACACCGCTCGCACGCGCTTGGTCATCATCCCTTCTTGGCCGGAGATCGCGTGCAGATGGGGCACGATGTGATCAGATACGTCTAATAATAAGACGCCCAGGGCCATGCCGATCAGTACTGGCCAGATGCCGCCGTGCTCAATCCCCGGCAAGATAAGACTCGTAAAGCTGGCAGTGAGCATGACGCCCGCGGAGAACCCCAAGGCGCCGTCGAGAAATTTTTCTGAGGGCTTGCGCCAGATCAAGACCATCACTGCTCCGACGGCATTGAGCGCGGTGATGACGATCCCGCCCCATAGCCCCTGCCAGATTGGATTTGGCCCAGCCAGTGCGACAAAGATCTGTTCCAGAATCTCCATTGTCCTGTGTATCCTCCCATGAGTCAGGTTAGGGTAGCATTCCTACGGTGTGCTGTCAAGTGTGCTTGCGCGCGCTGCGTGAATCTCGGAAAATATTACTGAGCTTTGCAGAGATAGAGAAGAGAGATTTCCATGACTTTGCAAGAGAAAAGCGCTCAATTGGCCTACTGGCGCGAACGCTACCGCGAGAAGTTCGCTCCCGAAGAGACGATCTTCAGTAAAATTCACCGGGGGCACCATATCTTCATCAGCACCGGCTGCGGCGAGCCACAGTATCTCGTGCGCGCCTTAGTAAACTATGTGCAATCGCACCCCAAGGCAATCTTCGACGCCGAGATCTTTCACGTGTGGACCCTGGGCGTTGCTCCATACGCTGATGAGAAATTTAAATATAACTTTCGACACAATTCGTTCTTCATCGGCCCTAACACCCGAGAAGCCGTCAATCAAGGCCTGGCCGACTATACCCCGATCTTTCTCTCTCACGTGCCAAGAATTTTTGCGCGCGGGCTGGTGCCCATCGATGTCGCGCTCATTCAAACGTCGCCCCCGGATCGCCATGGGTATATGAGCTTAGGTGTCAGCGTGGACATCACAAAAGCTGCAACAGAGCGCGCTTCTTTAGTAATTGCCCAAGTCAATTCATTCATGCCCCGCGTGCATGGTGACGGCTTTATTCACATTGAAGACGTTGACTTCATCGTGCCGTATGATGAGCCGTTACTGGAATTTCATGCCCCAGCCGACGACGTGATCGCCCAGCAGATCGGCAAATATGTGGCGCGGCTCATCCAAGACGGCGACACGATCCAAGTGGGCTATGGCAGCATCCCCAACGCGATCTTAGCCAATCTCTCAGAAAAAAAGCACTTGGGTGTGCACACAGAGCTCTTATCAGACGGCATTGTCGAGTTGATGCAAAAGGGCGTCATCGACAACAGCCGCAAGACGATTGATCGGGGCAAGACTGTGGCGACGTTTTGCATGGGCCGTCGCGAGACATATGAGTTTCTCGACGACAACCCCGCCATAGAATTTCGCACCGTGGACTACACGAATAACCCGTTAGTGATCGCACGTCTAGATAATATGACGGCGATCAACAGTGCGCTCGAGATAGACTTAACTGGACAAGCGAGCGCGGAATCGCTGGGGAAGATGTTCTTCAGCGGCATTGGCGGTCAAGCGGATTTCATGCGCGGCGCGGTGCTCGCTCGTAACGGCAAGACTATTTTAGCTCTGCCCTCGACAGCAAATAACGAGACAGTCTCGCGCATCGTGCCGTTTCTCAAAGAAGGAGCTGGAGTCACGCTCAATCGCGGGGATATTCACTACGTCGTCACCGAGTACGGCATCGCCTATCTGCATGGGAAGAACGTCCGCGAGCGGGCCATGGCGCTCATCGCCATTGCGCACCCGAAGTTCCAGCCGTGGCTCATCCAGGAAGCCAAAAAGCTCAATCTCATCTACAAAGATCAAGCGTTCATCCCCGGCAAGCGCGGCGAATACCCCGAAGAGCTAGAAACGTACAGAACGACTAAAAGCGGGCTGGAGATCCTTCTGCGCCCCGTGAAGATCAGCGATGAACCTCTGCTGAAAGACTTCTTCTATGCCCTGTCTGATACGAGTCTCTATAGGCGCTTCATCTCGATGCGCAAGGACATGCCTCATGAACGTCTGCAAGAGTTTGTTGTCATTGATTACACGAAAGAGATGGTGATCTTGGCCACGATCCAGAAAGCTGAAGGTGTCGAAGAGGTCGTGGGCGTTGGACAATACGGCATCGACGAGCGCACCAACACTGCTGAAGTCGCGTTCGTGGTGCGCGATGATTATCAGGGTAAGGGCATCGGCACGGAATTGCTCTCTTACTTGACGTATCTAGCCAAGCGTCAGGGCTTACACGGCTTCACCGCAGAAGTCCTAGAAGAGAATCGGCCCATGCTCCATCTCTTCGAGAAGATGGGGTTTGACATTGAGAAACGGAGAGCCGAAGGCGTCTACGAACTCAAGATGACCTTCCGTGAACGATGAGCACTCATACACCAGATATAAAACGGCTCTTTGAGCCCCGGGCCGTCGCCGTCATTGGGGCGTCGCTTGACCCGAACAAGATCGGCTACAAGATCGTGCAGAATATAGTCACCAACGGCTATGTCGGAAAAGTCTTTCCCATTAACCCCAAGGGCGGAGAGATCCTCGGGCTTCGCGTCTATCCCAGCGTGCACGACATCCCCGACGAGATCGACGTTGCGCTGGTTGTCGTGCCGGCAAAAGCCGTCTTCCAGACGGTGCAAGAGTGCGCGGCCCACGGGGTCAAATTCGTGCCTATCATCTCTTCGGGGTTCTCTGAAGTCGGGAATTTAGAAGAAGAACGCAAGATTGTGGCGTATGCCCGTGAACATGGGATGCGCGTGCTTGGCCCAAATATCTTCGGTCTCTATTCTGTGACTCCGTCGCTCAATGCGAGCTTTGGCCCTAGAGATATTCCTAAGGGCAACGTTGCTATCGTCACCCAGAGCGGCGCCCTGGGCGTGGCCATGATCGGCAAGGCAGCTGCGGAGAGCATGGGACTGTCAGCGATTATCTCTGTAGGGAACAAAGCTGACATCGATGAAGCCGATCTGTTAGAGTATCTCGTGCCGCACCGGGAGACGCGCGTGATCTTAATGTACATCGAAGGGGTGAAGAACGGCGCTCGCCTCGTCCAAGTTCTCAAGCGCGCTTCCAAAGAGAAGCCCGTGATAGTCATAAAAGCAGGGCGCTCCAGGCGCGGAGCTATTGCGGCTGCATCGCATACGGGATCGCTTGCCGGCGCTACTGAGGTCTTCGATGCGATTATGAGACAATGCGGCGTCCTACGCGCCTCAAGCATTCAAGAAGCATTCAATTGGTGCAAGTTCCTAGCAATCTCAGTTCTTCCTCAGGGAGCAGAGACGGTCATTATCACCAATGGCGGGGGCATCGGTGTCATCGCCACCGACGCGTGTGAAACGTATTCCGTCGAGCTGTACGACGATCTTCAGATTCTCGAGAAGATCTTTGCCCCACTGACCCCAGAGTTCGGCTCGACGAAAAACCCTATAGATCTGACAGGCCAAGCGACAGCTGAACACTATAACCGGGCATTAGAAGCAGCGCGACATAGCGAAACCATTCACGCTGTGCTCGCGCTTTATTGCGAAACCGCGCTCTTCGACGTCGCGTCGTTTGAGCCCATGATCGAAGGGAATTTCCACGCATTCCAAGAGGCGGGTAAGCCTGTGGTCTTCTCAGCGCTCGGCGGCGAGAAGGTCGAGCAACTTACTGAGATGCTCCGGCGCCGGGGCGTGCCCATCTTCGCCGATGTCACAGAGGCCGTCGCGTGCCTCGGGGCTCTGTATACACACTATCGCTATCGTTCTCAGCCTGAAGAACTCTCTCAAACTCTGGAGATCGACACGAAAGCTATTGAGAGAGTCTTAGAAGCAGCGCGGCGCGAGCACCGGGCATTCTTGCTGGCTCATGAAGCTCAGCAGCTCTTGCGCATCGCTCATATTCCTGTGCCGAAGAGTGCTATCGCGCGCACGCTCGACGAAGCCGTGCGCTCCGCTGACGAGATCGGCTACCCTGTAGTTTTGAAAGTCGTCTCTCGAGATATCTTACATAAGAGCGATGTAGGTGGGGTCGCGCTCGATCTCGGCAACCCTCAAGAAGTCGCAGACGCCTACGGCGCGATTCTGCACAATTGTCGCGCTTATAAGCCCAATGCTGTTATTGATGGGATCGAGGTCTCGCAGCAAGTAGCTTCAGGGATGCAGATCATCATCGGGGCTCGCAGAGACCCATCATTTGGGCCAATTCTCATGGTCGGCCTGGGGGGCATCTATGTCGAAGTGATGAAGGACGTCTCGTTCCGGGCGTTGCCAATCGGCCGACAAGACGCTATCGATATGCTCAAAGAGCTCAAATCATATCCGTTATTGTTGGGGGTGCGCGGAGAGGAGAAGCGCGATATTGATATGGTCATTGACGTGCTCCTTCGGGTGGGCTCGCTCTTGCTGGCGAGCGAGCAGATCTCCGACATCGAGATCAACCCGTTGATCGTCTATGAGCATGGGCGTGGTAGCGTTGCTGTCGATGCGCGGGTTCTCTTAGCTTAGGGAGGCTGAAGCTATGAAGAGATTGATTGTCGCTTCAATGCGCAAGGGCGCGGGCAAGACGAGCTTCATTGTGGGATTGGGGAGGGCTCTCAGCAAGCCCTTGGGGTATATGAAGCCCTTTGGGGATCGCTTGCTCTATCGCAAGAAGCGCCTATGGGACTATGATTCGGCTCTCATGACCAATATCTTCGGGCTGACGGATAATCCCGATGACTTGAGCATTGGGTTCGATCACGCCAAGCTGCGATATATGTACGACCAGACAGGCATCCGCGAGCGAGTGTTGCAGTCTGTTACTCGCGTTGAGTCTGGAAAAGAGATGCTCTTTGTTGAAGGCGGCAGGGATCTGAATTACGGTATCTCCGTCCATATCGATGTGCTCTCGCTTGCTCAGTACTTGCAAGCGCCGCTAGTGCTCATTGCTGCTGGAGACGAAGGGACGATCCTCGATGATATAGTCTCTGCATACAAACAGACTCGCAGAGAAGGGGTCGAGCTGTGGGGCGTGATCGTCAATAAGGTCCCTCACGTCCAGGACTTCCGGAGCGCTCATGAAGCTGAGATTGCAGCTCTCGGGGTGAATCTGTTAGGGGTCATTCCCTACTGCGCAGAGCTGACGACGTTGGAGATGGGGCATCTTGCTGAAGATCTCTTTGCGAAAGTGATCGCGGGGGAGGGTGGGCTGCGGCGCGTCGTCAAGCAGGTCTTCATTGGCGCAATGTCAGCTCAAGCTGCGATGCGCCATCCCGCTTTTGCTCAAGAGAACAAGCTTATTATCACTAGTGGCGACCGCAGCGATATGATCGTAGCAGCTCTCGAAAGCAACACTTCTGGTATTGTGCTCACGAACAACATCGTGCCTCCGGCCAACGTCATCTCACTTGCAGCCGAGCGCAATATCCCGCTCTTGCTTGTCCCGTATGATACGTATGAGACAGCAAAGCGCATCGAAGCGATTGAGCCCTTGCTCACCAAGGATGCCATTGATAAGATAGCACTTCTCGAACACCTTGTGCGTAACTATGTTGATCTCGCAAGACTGATGAGGTGAATTAGGCTATGGACACCAAGCGTCTCCTCGCGCATTGGCAGGACGAAGGGGAGTCAGCGTATCTGTATAAGATCTTAGCTGATGTTGAGTCTGATGCGCGGCGCAAGAAGATCTATCTCAAGCTCGCCGACGTGGAGCTGCAGCACCAGCAGAGTTTCGCCAAGCTCTTAGCTGACCAAGGGGTGCGTGTGGGGGAATTTCGTCCGGGGCTGCGGGCACGACTCTTGGGCTGGATGGCGCGGCGTGGCGGCGCGGCTACTGTACTCAAGCTGCGCATCGTCGACGAGGCCGGCGAAGTGAAAAACTATCTCAAAGAAAAATCGAGCACCCTGTCAAGCGAAGCCGCAAAGGTCTCTCAGCAAGTCGCGCGCGACGAGGCGGTCCACGCCGAGACATTGATGAACCTCGCTGGCAGCGGCGGCGAGCCGTGGCACCGCATGGAATCTGGAGGCTTTCTGCGCAACGTCGTCTACGGGTTCAACGACGGTTTAACAGCGAACTTCGGGCTGGTGATGGGCGTGCTCGGCGCGCAAGTGCACGAATTTATCGTGCTTTCGGGCTTAGCGGGCTTAGTCGCTGACGCGCTTTCGATGGGCTCGAGCGGGTACTTAGCCGCCAAGAGCGAGCAAGAAGTCTACCAACACGAGATCGAGCTGGAGCGCGAAGAGATTCAGCTCATGCCCGAGGTCGAAGCTGAAGAATTAGCGTTGCTCTACGAAGCCAAGGGGATGCCTGCAGAAGCCGCGCGGCAAGCTGCTATGCAAGTGATGGCCGATCCGCAGATCGCGCTGCAAGAGAAGGCCCGCGAAGAGCTAGGGATCTCGCCGGAGCTGGGCTCCCCTATCCGTGAGGGCATCTTGACGGGAACGGCGACGGCGTTCGGGGCGCTGATTCCCGTCTTGCCGTTCTTCTTCGGCAGCGGCCCAGTCGAGATCTGGACGTCGTTTACGATCAGTATGCTCTCGCACTTTGCTGTGGGGGCCGCGCGCAGCCTCTTCACGGGACGGGGAGCGTTTCGCAGCGGGCTGGACATGTTCTTAGTTGGTCTTGGGGTCGCGATCGTCGGGTACTTTGTAGGAATGCTCATTGAACATTTATGAGCAATGTCCCTCACCTCGCCCTTACAGGCACCCCTCTCCCGTAGGTAGGTGAGGGCCTCAGGTGGAAGGGCTTTGCTGCAGTTGCAAGGGTATCTCGCTCGCTCTATCATTATGCATCCTAAGCACTGGGAAGGGATCTGAATGGCTACGAGACTGTGTGACATCTGCGGCATTCGACCGGCGACAGTCCAAGTGAGCATCACCCGTGATGGCCAACACGAGATACTCCATCTCTGCTCAAGAGACTACGAGCGGCTGCGCCGCGAGCAAGAACTCTTCTCCCCGTTAGAGTCGCTCTTTGGCCGAGGACTCTGGGAGGATTTCTTTGGCGAGCCGAGAGCATCCTGGCACCGCGACCGCGAAGCCGTCGACATCGACGCGTATTTGAGCCAGCACGCCAAAGAACTGCTACAACAAGCCGCACAAACTGCTGTCGATTTCAACAAAGACGAGGTCGACACCGAACACGTGCTCTATGCGCTCATGGAGAGCGAGGTCGTTCAAGAGATCTTGAGACAATTCAAGATCTCGCCACAAGATATCAAGGGCTACATTGAACACAACGCGCCGCGAGGCACGTTTCAAGCTGAGAAGGGCCAGACCGTTCGTCTCAGCGTCTCGCCGCGCGTGAAGAGCGCCCTGGAGCTCGCGTTCTTAGCATCGCGTGATCTGGGCCATAGCTACGTGGGTCCAGAGCACCTGCTCATCGGGCTTCTTGAAGAGCAAGATGGCCTGGCCGGGGACCTCTTGCGCAAGTACGGGCTGACCCCACAAGCCCTGCGCCAGCAGACTGTCAAAGTCGTGGGCAAGGGCAGCGAAGAGGGCCGTGTCCAGCGCGTCTCAACCACCCCAACGCTCGATAAATACTCGCGCGATCTAACAGAGCTGGCCCGCCAAGGCAAGCTCGATCCCGTCATCGGGCGCTCTAAAGAGATCGAAACTGTGATAGAAATCCTCTCGCGGCGCAAGAAGAACAACCCCGTCTTGATCGGGGAGCCTGGGGTGGGCAAGACTGCTATCGTTGAGGGCTTAGCGCAGCGCATCGTCAAGGGCGAGGTCCCCGAAAGCCTGCGCAACAAAAGACTCGTCGAGCTAAATATAAACTCGCTGATCGCGGGCTCCAAGTACCGCGGCGAGCTCGAAGAGCGCGTCAAGCACGTCTTGGATGAGATCATCGCGCACCAAGACGAATTGATCATCTTCATTGACGAAGTGCACACGATTGTGGGCGCTGGGGCTGTCGGCGAGGGTGGAATGGACATCGCGAACGCCTTCAAGCCCGCGCTCGCCCGCGGCGAGCTCCATCTCATTGGCGCGACGACGCTCAGCGAGTATCAGAAATATATCGAAAAAGACGCAGCGCTTGAGCGGCGCTTCCAGCCGGTCTTCGTCGCCGAGCCCACAGTCGATCAGACGATCTCCATTCTGTACGGGCTGCGCGACCGTTTCGAAGCGCATCACAAAGTGAAGATCTCTGATGAGGCGATCATCGCTGCCGCACAATTATCAGATCGTTATATTACCAATCGCTTCTTGCCCGACAAAGCGATCGATCTGTTAGATCAAGCAGCAGCACGGGTGCGTATCGCGTCGACGTCGCGCCCGGCAGAACTGCATGAACTCGAAGCCCAGATCCAACAACTCAAGCGCGAGCAAGAGTACGCATCGAGCCGCAAGCACTTCGATAAAGCTCAAGAGATCGAAGCTCAGATCAAGGCCAAAGAGCAAGAGCTGGCCGAGGCGACCGAACGCTGGAAGAAAGCAGTCGCCTCTGGATCTGCCGAGGTGCGCGCTGAACACATCGCGGAGATTATCTCCAAGCTGACGGGCATCCCCGTGAGCGAGCTCACGGTTGAAGAGCGCGATAAGCTCTTACACTTAGAAGAGAAATTACACGAGCGCGTCGTCGGCCAAGATGAAGCGATTCGCGCGGTGAGCAACGCGATCCGGCTGGCACGAGCGGGGCTCAAAGAGAAGAACCGCCCCATTGCGACGTTTCTCTTCTTAGGGCCTACAGGCGTGGGCAAGACCGAGCTGGCAAAAGCGTTAGCGTGGGCTGTCTTCGGCGACGAAGATGCGGTCATCCGCATTGATATGTCTGAGTATATGGAGCGCCACAGCGTGGCGCGCCTAATTGGGGCGCCACCGGGGTACGTCGGCTATGAAGAGGGCGGCCAGCTCACCGAGCGCGTCCGCCGCCGACCCTATAGCGTCATTCTCTTAGATGAGATCGAAAAAGCCCATCCTGACGTACATAATATTCTCTTGCAAGTCTTCGACGAAGGGCGCCTGACCGACGGCAAGGGCCGCACGGTTGATTTCACCAACACCATCATCATTGCCACAAGTAACTTGGGCAGCGAGATCATCCAGCGCAATTTGACCCTTCCCGAAGAGTACAAGCGCAGCTACGACGCCCTCAAAGAAGAGCTCATGGTCGTGTTGCGTCGCCACTTCCGTCCAGAGTTTCTCAATCGCATCGATGAGATCATTGTCTTCCATGCGCTCACCCAAGAGCAGATTCGTGAGATTGTCAAGCTCCAGCTGCAGAAAGTTGCTCAGATGCTCGCGGAGCAAGGGATTACATCGCTATGGGACGAGTCGCTTATCAATCACTTGGCCGAGGTGGGGTATCAACCGGAGTTTGGGGCACGAGAGCTCAAGCGCAGGATCCGCAGCGAAGTCGAGACGGAGCTTTCCAGCGCCCTCTTGCAAGGGGCACTCCACGCCGGCGACACCGTGAAGGTGGGTTATGACGCTGATTCCCACAAAGTCGTGATCGAGAAAGTTCCCGTGGAGGTCAAGAACTGATGGATGTTCTCTCGCTCTTGTGGTTTGCGCTGATCTTCTTCACGATGGTGCAGCCGGCGCTCCAGCGCCGTATGCTCGAATGGGAGCGCCAACGCTGGATTGAACGGATCGAGCACCAACGCGGCTCCCGTGTTATCGTCTTGGTACACCGTCAAGAAAGCATGGGGCTTTTAGGCTTCCCCATTATGCGCTACATCGATGTGACCGACTCTGAAGAAGTCTTGAGAGCTATCGAGCTGACTGATCCCCAAGTCCCCATTGATCTTGTCTTGCACACGCCTGGGGGATTAGTGCTGGCATCGCTGCAGATCGCGCGGGCGTTGCGCCGCCATCCGGGAGGCACCCGTGTTATCGTGCCCCACTACGCGATGTCCGGCGGGACGCTCATCGCGCTTGCCGCTGATGAGATCATTATGAGTCCGCATGCCGTCTTGGGGCCAGTCGATCCCCAGATCGGTCAGTATCCGGCAGCGTCGCTGCTCGCTGTTATCGAGAAGAAGCCCCTCAGTGAAGTCGACGATCAAACCCTGATCTTAGCTGATGTCGCGCGCAAGGCAGTCCAGCAACTCCAAGATGCTGTCTATGAACTTCTGGCGGGGCGCTATCCTGCAGAGCAAGCCCGGGAGCTGGCTCGAAAACTCTCCGAGGGCCGCTGGACTCATGATTACCCGATCACCTATGAGCAAGCGAAGGAGCTTGGGCTGCGGGTGCGTTGTGATATTCCCAAAGAGTTCTTGCACTTGATGGCACTCTATCCCCAACCGGTGCGCCATCAACCGGGTGTGGAGTATCTCCCTATCCCGCGCTACAGGGAGAGAGGTTCTGAGCATCGTCGCCAAGGAGAGTGACCCGAAGCATGGCCCACGAGCTTGCCCCAGAGCAGTTGCGTCGCACGTTCGATCCCCGAGAGCTTGGGATCGAGTCTACGGAGAATATTCCCCCGTTAGAGGGGATCATCGGGCAGAAGCGCGCCGTGTCAGCCCTGAAGTTTGGGCTAGGTATTCAAGAGCTCGGCTTCAATATCTACGTTGCCGGTCCACCAGGTATCGGCAAGATGACCGCAGTCAAATCGTTTCTTGAAGAACTGGCGCGTCAGAAAGAGACGCCCCCGGACTGGTGCTATGTGAATAACTTCGACGACCCTTATCAGCCCAAGGCGCTGCGTCTTCCCCCAGGATGGGGATCGCGATTGGCCCACGATATGAAGAATCTCATCGAGCACGTGCGGCGCGAGCTACCGAAAGTCTTCGAGAGTGAAGAGTATAACGCCCAACGCGACGAGATCATGAAGAATTTTAACAAGCAGCGCGAAGCTGTGATCAATCGCGTGCAGGAGCGCGCGGCCCAAGCCGGGTTTATGCTCCAAGCCGCGCCCTTTGGGATTCTCATTCTCCCAGTGCTGGGCGGGCGGCCCTTAAGCGATGCAGAATTTCAGGCCCTTCCCCAAGCTGCGAAAGAAGACATCCAGCGTCGCCGCGACGCCCTCCAAGAAGACCTCAAGACGGCGATGAAAGAGATCCGTACGCTCGAGAAGACCGCGCAAGAGAAGCTCCACGAACTCGACCAAAAAGTCGCGCTCTACATGGTCGGCGGCTTGATAGACGACCTACGCGAAAAATACAGAGATCTTCGGGAAGTCCTAGAGTATCTGGACGCTGTGCAAAAAGATATTCTGGAGAACATCGAGCTGTTCAAGGGCGAGCAGAAATCTGAGGGCGAGATGCCACCTTGGGCTAAAGAACTTCCCTTCCGAAAGTATTTCGTCAACGTCTTGGTGGACAACAGCAAGCAGCAGGGAGCCCCGGTGATCGTCGAGCTCAACCCCGTTTATCACAACTTATTTGGGCGCATCGAGAAAGAGACGCAATTCGGTGCGCTCTACACAGACTTCACTATGATCAAAGCTGGCTCGCTCCACCGCGCCAACGGGGGCTATTTAGTCCTGCCCATTGAAGACGTCTTGAGAAATCTCTTGAGCTGGGACGGGCTGAAGCGCGCCCTGCGCAGCCGCGAGATCTTCATCGAGGAGCTGGGCGAGCGCTTGGGCTTTCTAGCAACAAAGAGCCTGCGCCCGCAGCCTATCCCCCTTGACGTCAAAGTTGTGCTGGTGGGGCCACCGATCTTCTACTATCTGCTTCATGCGTTCGATGAAGAGTTTCCCGAGCTCTTTAAAGTCAAGGCCGACTTCGATACCCGCATGGATTGCACACCGGAGAACATCCAAGACTTTTTGAAGTTTCTTTGCACGTTCTGCCAGAAGGAGCGTCTGAAGCACTTGGATAGCGCAGCCGTAGCGAAGCTCCTGGAGCACGCGGCGCGCTTAGCTGAAGACCAGCAGAAGCTCTCCACGCACTTTGGCGCCATCGCCGATGTCATTCGGGAAGCCAACTATTGGGCATTGCAAGAGAATTCTTCACACATCAGCGCACGACATGTGCAAAAAGCCCTAGAAGAGAAGGTCTATCGCTCCAATCTCATTCAAGAGCGCATCCAAGAGATGATCGCGCGGGGCACGCTGCTCATCGACACTGAAGGCGCAGCTGTCGGGCAAGTCAATGGGCTTTCTGTGATCAGTCTTGGAGATTATGTCTTTGGCAAGCCTAGTCGCATCACGGCGAGCGTGGGAGCAGGACGCGAAGGCATTATAGACATCGAGCGCGAGGTCGAGCTGGGCGGACCAATTCACTCTAAGGGCGTCTTGATCTTGAGCGGGTACTTGGCGCAGAAGTACGCGCAAGACAAGCCCTTAACGCTCACAGCGAAATTAGTCTTTGAGCAGAGCTATGAAGGGGTCGAAGGCGACAGCGCTTCGTCAACAGAACTCTATGCGCTCTTGTCGGCGCTGTCGGGAGTGCCGATCAAGCAGGGAATCGCTGTCACAGGGTCGGTCAATCAACATGGGGAAGTCCAAGCGATTGGCGGGGTCAACGAGAAGATCGAGGGGTTCTTTGACGTTTGTAAAGTCAAGGGGCTGACGGGCGAGCAAGGGGTGCTCATCCCCAAGAGCAACGTGCAGAACCTCATGCTCCGTGAGGACGTGGTCGAAGCTGTGCGTGCCAAGAAATTTCATATTTGGGCAGTGAGCACCATAGATGAGGGCATAGAGATTCTGACGGGAGCGCCGGCGGGGGAGCGCGGGCGCGACGGGAAGTTCCCCGAGGGCACAATCAATTATTTAGTAGACCAGAGACTGCGCGAGTTCGCCGAGTGTCTCAAGGAGATCTCCGAAGACACGCGCAAGCCGCGCCGTGCGCGGAGGGCGGTGAAATAATTAGCGTGCAAACAATCTATCGCGCTGCGCGCGGATCTGTTCGCACGACGTCTCAGCGTTGACTCGCGTTGAGCGAAAGAAACTATTGTTGGGGTTGGGATCGGGAAACGTCGGATTGGCGTTGAGAAAGATCGAGTTCGTCGCTCCTAAGATGACTTGCTCAGATCCCCACTCGACCAAACCGTCCAACGTCGCGCTTGACGTAAGCTGCCCACGCAAGATGTTCCAATCTCGCTGGATGATATAGATCTCGGCGTTCAGTACCCCTAAAACACTCGCTATGAGCGTCATGCCGGGTTTACCGTCGCCATCTTGGTCAAATATGCGCGGGTCTTTGGGATCAGTGGGCAAGGGATCTCTCTCTGGATCCTGCAAACGCACGCCGCGCAGATATACGGTGCGCGGCTGCACAAAGCTCAGCGTGCTTGAGTCAAACTGAGCTTTTTTAACATCTATTCCTAAAGAGCTTACAAATCTCTCTGGAAAGGTGAGCTTCACAAGTGGGGTTCCGCTGTCAAACTCCAGGGCGCATGTCTGTGCTTCCATTGTTACAGTTTCACCGTTCTGCTTGTTAATAACGACGCGTTGGATCGAGATCGTCTGCTGGCGCACGCGCCCAGCAAAAGGCACATCGCTCAGCTGTGAACTGACGACCAGCTGCGCCCAGACTCCAGAGATGTCTAACGGCTGGACAATAGCTGTGAACGATAGCAAAGCTGTTGCGATAATAGTGAGCGCTAAGACACGCATACGTGACCCTCCTGTCTACCATGTTCTCGATTCATTTAACGTACGACGAGCATTTGGATAACTCCCGTGCCGGCATCTAGCGATCCCAAAGCCTTGCCGATGAGCGCCCCCTCGCACTCGCGTGGGTGAGTGCAGCGCATAGCGTGTCCTACCAGTGATGACGTGGTCAAGAGATCGCCCGGCCGGATAGGGCCGTTCTCTGTCGTGACTTTGACGGGCACAACACCAGCAAGCGCCAGCGTGGGAGCCCAAAGCGTCTCGATGCCCCCTGATCCGATGATGACTCCTGGCACCGAAGAGATAACACCAGCGGCCAAGGGCGAATACGCGTGGCGGCTCTTGCGATAGTACCCCGGCTGATCGGGGTCTAACTCAACGACGTCACCAGGTTCGACAGGCTCGCTCACGCGAATATACTCAGCTATATCGGCTCCGCCAGCGTAGAACTGTCCGTCGGTGTAGACGTTGCCCGTTGCGCGCTCGACACGGAAGAGCGCTCCGGTCTGATTCGCTTGATCGCTCTCCAGCGCGACGACCGCGCCGTCGGTGCTCACAAAATAGACTGTATTATTGCTGACAACCCACTGGGCGTACTCACTCCAGTATTGATCGTAGACGTTGCCCTGCTGCCAGTAGATATAAAACCCGCCGGGCCAATTGCGCGTGTTGATCAATCCTTGATCACAGTAGTGCGTCGTGCTGAAGCCGGTTCCACAGACATCGACGTCTTGAGAAGTCGCGATGTGGGGCAAGTTCTCCGTCACGATGGGATTAGTCCCTGTTCCGCGTGAGGGCGATCTGTCTACAATCCGATGGGCGATGCCCGCCTCCCAATGTCCGCCAAAGATATAGTCCCCGGCCATGCTGATATACGCCTGCTCATCAGTGGGGAAGAACGTGTTCTGCATGAAGCGCACATAGCCCCCAAGATACCCTGGGACAGTCGTGTCGTCGAGCACCAGCTCGCCCAGATGAGAATCCCCACGGCCATCGCATGGGGATAATATGCACGGTTCTCCCCGCATGACGACATAGGCGATCTCGTCACCGTTAGGGAAGCGCTTGACGACGGGCTGTGGTCCCATCGGCAGATACCCGCCATCGCCGAAGCCTCCATGCCCCACGTGAGCGATGAACGGCACGGAGCCGTCGTCGAGATCGAGCACGAAGAGCGCTTGATAGTGGGGATTCTGCTGGAGATAGCTGCGCATGGCGGCGTTATCGCCTGGCCACGGGCTTGCATCCCAGAGCGCTTGCCAATCCAAGCGCAGCTTGATGAGCACGTAACCGTGTGACTCGGCGATCACGGGCCAGCCGTTCTTTACTTCAGCGACTGTTGTGTTATTTTCACCGGGATCGCCGCCGGTGCGCACCGTGGGCTTGACGCGCCAGACTTGAACCCCCGTAGCGTTGTCAATCGCGTGCACGTATAAGTCTTCAGTAGCAACGATGACACGGTTGCGCGAGGGCGAATATGCCGGCGGCGTATGCACCGCAACGCCTGCGTTATACGCCCAGATCTGACTCATTGTCTGTTTGTTGATCGCGTAGACGCGCGTGCCCATCGAGAAGAAGACGCGATCAGAGATGACTGCCGGAGGCAAGGGCAGATCACTGGAAGCTCCCGAAGAGAATTGTCCTAAAGTTGCGCCTGTCGCAGCGTTGAGCTTATAGAGCGTTCCGTTGGAGGCGACGACAAAGAGCGCGTTGGTATCTGAATCATACGCGGGCGTCGAGTTGATATCGCTTCCTAGGGTTCTATTCCAGGCAACGGAGCCATCGGAGTTGTTGAGCGCATAAACGCCGCGTGAGCCGGCAGCGATGTAGACGCGTCCGCCGCCAGTGACGGGCTGGCTATTGCGGGGCAGTCTAAATTTCCCCGCGCTAATGCCTCCAGAGCTATTGGGGCCATTCCATGCCCACTTCCAGCGCCATGGCGTCGGGACAACTTGATCTGTGTAGCTTGTACGTTGCGCGTCATGGGCGTGCTGCGTCCATTCAGAGCTCGAAGATGAAGAAGAAGTCGGATTTCCCCAGACGACTGAGAGGGTCGGGCGGCCTTGGGCGTTCCAATCCCCAGTATTAGAAGAGACGAAGTATTTGCCGCTGTGATACTGACCGTCAGCTTCGTAGAGTATGAGGCGCACGGGCTGCCCGGCGCTATAGGCGCGGGCAACAGCCAAGCTCACGTCGAAATCTCGGGGTACGCCGGGCCAGCCAGGCCAATCTGTAATCGTAGGCACCCAGGCCCCACCGATGTTCTCACTAGCTTGGGGAGCGTTATTCCACGAGATGGTCTGTTCGTTCCAATCCGAATCTGTTATAAGAACTTGGATCCATGATGGGCCGGCCTGGCCGGGATCGCCTGAGTTGCCAAATTGATAGATTTTGAGCGTGGCCGAGAGAATAACCTTGCCCGGCGGAATCGCATCGAGAGGAAATGTGATATAGTACTTAGAGAAGCAAGGCCAGTCGGCTATGTCAGACTGATTCTGCACGTTAAAGTCGGGAGCATCACCGAAGTTATCTTCGCCCCATTCGTTCCAAATGTATTGTTCATCGCCAGGACAGAGATTGCCCGTCGTCCCGCCGACGCCCGCATCGGGCACAATCACACCATTAAGCCCATGACGAATCGTGACGGTTCCTCCAGGGGTTGCGGGCGGGGGAGTGTACGTGGGCATTCCAAACGAGAGCCTTCCCCACGTCTGGGGATTAGAAGGCGAGAAATTTGCAGGCCAGCGCTGATCAGGTAGCGGCGGGCCAAGCTCACTATCGCGGTCATGCACGACGACTGCGATACGCCATAGCGTCTGCGATGCTGGCGGCCCAGCCATCCCTAAGCTGGCAAACGGAACGTAGAGATTCATAGCCCAGCCTCGGTCGCTGTCGGTATCGTCATTGGGGGCGTTGCCACGCCAGCCAGATTGACTTATAAAGCTTATACTCGCTTCAGCCCATCCGCTGCCGCTGCCCCGGTAAGCGCGTTGGTACTCATCGCGAGGTTCCCAGAAATTGAGCTGCGCTACAAAGCGATAGGTATTTGGTCCAAAAGTATCGCTCAAGCTCAGATAGAGCGTGACAGCGTCCCATTGGGTGAGCTCTTCAGGAGTCGGCGTCGTATCGTACCAGAGGCGTCGGTCGAAGATCGCGACGTAGACGTAGAGCTGTTCGGAGTTATAGCCGACGCGCACATCAGCATAGTTCTCTGTCGGGGTGACGCGCCCAAACCAGAAGATTGCCATCTCTGAAAAGCGAATCTCCCCGTCAAAGAAAGGGACGTTGACGCGGGGCATCGAGGCGCTTTGCGCCAGTGCTCGAGAGGCGAGCTTATGCTGGGAAAACCCCATAATCAAGCTGAGAGCAAGAACCGTTATCGCGAGAACGCGAAAGATCTTCATTAGTGAGCTTCCCCCGTGATTTCTATTTGTGATGGGTGTCGCACATAGATGATGGGATCGCCTTGATACCAGACGATCTTGCCTCGGACGCGAATAGTCTGCCCGGGACGGTAGAGCTTCTCTGGCGCGTCGGGGAAGTTGGGCCAATCTTCCTTGAGAATCCGTACGAAGAACGACCCACGCCGGGGTTCCTCAAAACCCACGTAGACCGCGAGACGATTATTAAAGACGTTGCGAATCGTCCCCCAGACGATAACGTTCTGGCCTGCGTACTCCCGCGCCTGAGTGTAGTGAATCAGCAACTCAGAGTCTGCAGCGTTCTTCTGATTATGATAAAAAAAGAGCACAAACCCAACAGCCGCGACCATCGCCAGCAGCACGACCCAGATCGTCTTCATATCGCAGTTTCGTGAATTTTTTTACCATAAATCTTTCAGTGGTGCAAGAGGTGTCGCACCCATAGGCGCCAGGACCATCCCTGGCGCAGTTCATCCCAGTGCTTCACGGTCAAAATAGCCCAACATCCTAGCCCGAGTCCAACCCAACTCTCGACGCCGCGCACGAGCAGATAGATCACAAAGCATATCGTTGAGACGAATACGGTCCAGCCGTCGCGGGCGCTCAGCGCGTACCAGAACGCTAGTAACACCCCAAGGACGGTTGGCCCTTCCCAAAGGCTGCTTCCAGTCCAGACCCCAAATGTCACAGCAACGGCCTTGCCACCACGCCCGCGCAGCCACGGCGAGAACGCATGGCCCAAAACTGGAGCCAACGCCACGGGAATTAACACTGAGCCTTCTATACCCCCAACAGAGCGCGCGGCGAGCACCGGCACTGCGCCTTTTGCGTAATCTAATAACAGCCCGATAATCCCTAAGACGCGCCCTCCAGCGCGAAAGAGATTGCTCGCGCCAGGATTGCCATCGCCGAGAGCACGAATATCGCGTTTGAGCACGAGCAAGCCGAGCCAGTACGAAAACATCAACGACCCTGAGATAAAAGCCAAGAGCGTCCAGAAGAGGACATCCATATCACCACCACCGCCAGCGCACTCGAGGGAGCACACGAGCTTTCCATATTGCTCTCCCGTTGAGAGTTCTCATCAGTGATCCTATAGCGAGCCACAGGGTGAGAGCGACACTCGCGGGATAAAAAAGCACATAGTAGAGCGGATAGCCAAATCGTTTGTACGTCATCCCCCACAGTCCTAGAGAAAGAACCACTGCCCCTACAGCGGGGCGGACATCACCCCAGTTCATACCAAGAAGACGTCCCACAAGAACAAGCAAAGGCTCGAAGGTGAAGACCCCAATCCATAGCCAGACTAGTATAAACCATCCGATGCGATAATCGAAGGCCGCCAAGAGATTCTTGGTCAGCCCGTCGTAGACTTGCTCGTAGTTCTCATACATGCGGCATCGCACGAGGTCGCTGCCGTCGAGCAATCTCCAACGCAGACCGTGCCGTTTGATGCGACGCACGAGAGCTATGTCTTCTACGGCGCTCTGGCGCACCGCTTCATGGCCTCCAACTGCTTCATAGGCGCTGCGCCGAAAGAGCAAGAACTGCCCATTCGCTGCAGACAAAGCCGTCCACGGCGTGTAGTACGCTAAAGCTAAGGGCAAAAACGAGAGAATGCTCCATGAGATCATGGGGATGACAAGACGCTCACTCCACGAGCCCACGTCTTCTTTGACAAACACACTGAGCAAGTCCAAGCACTCTTGTTGCACGGCGCTTACAGCGTGAGCCAGGGTGCGAGGGTGGTGACGCGTATCAGCATCCGTGAAGAGCAGAAGATCTCCTGAGGCGTGCTGAGCTAGTTGATGGCACGCCCAGCTCTTCCCGATCCACCCTGGGGGAGGAGGTACCCCCTGAAGGACGGTAAGACGGGGATGTCCCCGAAAGCGCTCATGCAAGACGCTTGAGGTCTTGTCATCGGATTGATCATCGAGAACGATCACCTCGAAGTTTTTGTACTCTTGGGCGAGCAATGACTCCACGCAAGGGATTATATTGTTCTGTTCATTGCGGGCCGGCACCAAGATCGAGACCCATGGGCCACTGCGAGACGCTGAGTACGACCCAAGACGTTTCCGCAACATCCACAGATTCGTTACCGCGATAAGTACAAGACACGCTAAAAAGACAACGACACTGTACTGATGCTCAACCCAGAAGTTCATGAAACCAGACTCACTTCCCCTTTTATTGTTTTATCATAGAAGAATGGCATTTTCAACCCTCTTGGGCACGAGTTTGACATACCCTGGGGCGTATGCTATACTAAAGGCAATCATACCCCGTAGGGTATGACAGGTATGAGCACTCAATCGGGGAAGTTGAGGATAGTGAGTCCTCAAGACAAGAAGGAGCTTGCGGTGCGCCTGGCGCGTATCGAGGGCCAGATTCGCGCAATCCGTGAGATGATCGAGCGCGAAGAGAGCTGCGAGTTGGTAACCCAACAGCTTGCGGCAGCGCGTGAAGCCCTCAACAAGGCGTTCTCTGAGCTGATTGCGCGCACGATTGAGCGCAGCTGTCTAAGTGGGAGAGCGAATGAGCCCGGCGTACGCTCGAAGCTCTTGACGATGGTGCGTATTCTCACGCGCTATGTGTAGAATGTACGACACAGGAGAGATCACAGATGCAGAAGAACTTGGCAAGTTGGGATCGCACCGTCCGTGCGATCGTCGGGATCGTCTTGTTCATTCTCGGTGGCTGGACGTGGGGCGGCTGGCAGGGGACATGGTACGGCATCGTGAGCCTCATCGTGGGCGTCGTGTTGATCGGAACAGCTCTTGTCGGCTTCTGCCCGTGCTATTGGGCTTGTAAGTTCAGCACGCTCCGTCAGGAGAAGTGACGACCCATGAGCACTCCTAAGATTGTCATTGTGGGTGGGAACTTCGCCGGGCTGACGGGCGCACTGGAGCTACGCCAACTCTTGGGCGATGACCTCGAGATCACGCTGATCTCCAAGGACGATAAGTTTGTCTTCATCCCGTCGCTCATCTGGGTGCCGTTTGGCTGGCGCAAGCCCGAAGATATCAGTTTTGCGCTGGCGCCGGTGCTGGAGCGCGCGAAAATTCACTTTGTGCACGCCCCAGCAACGCACATTGACCCTCAGGGCAAGACCGTGCATACGAAACTGGGGAGCTATAGCTATGACTATCTCTTGATCGCGACAGGGCCGTATCCCCGCTACGAGATCGTGCCCGGCTTAGGTCCCGACGGATACACCTACTCGGTCTGCACCATCGAGCACGCCCTGCACGCTCAAGAGGGCTGGAAGAAGCTCGTGGACGACCCCGGCCCGGTTGTCATTGGAGCAACGCAAGGGGCAAGTTGCTTTGGCGCAGCCTATGAGTTTCTGTTTAACTTCGCGCACGCGCTGCGCAAGGCTCGCTTGACGAAGAGAGTCCCGATCACGTTCATCACCGCTGAGCCGTTCTGCGGGCACTTTGGCATCGGGGGGCTCAAAGGCGGCCAGCAGATGCTCGAGTTCTTCTTCAAAAAGCTTGGCATCCGCTGGCTCACCAACGTCGGCGTCCAAGAGATCGTGCCCAATGAAGTCCACCTACTCGATGGGCAGATACTGCCCTTCAAGTTCGCCATGATCATCCCGCCGTTCTTGGGGGTCGAGGCGATTCGCAACTCTACGGGCTTGGGGAACGAGAAGGGCTTCATCCCCGTCAAGCCGACCTATCAGCATCAGAACTTCTCTGATATCTACGCTGCAGGAGTTGCGGTTGCTGTGACTGCTCCATGGCAGACGCCGCTCTCCGTTGGGGTGCCCAAGACGGGCTATCCGGCCGAGACGATGGCCAAGGTCGCCGCGCAGAATATCGCTGCGCAGATTCAGGGCAAGCCGCCTCAAGAAGAGAAAGAATTTGGGGAGATCCCCACGCTGTGCGTCATGGACGCGGGGAATATGGGCGTTTTAATTCTCTCGGACAAGATGCTGCCACCACGAAAGTTCGAGCTCTTAATTCCTGGCCCGCAAGCGCACTGGGCCAAGGTGGCTTTCGAGAAGTACTATCTGTGGAAGATGCAACATGGCTTAGTACAATTACCCTAGCTCCAATACCCAAGGAGGTCATTTCTATGCCGTTGCTCACAGAATCGAACAAAAAACACGTTCAAAAAATCTTGGAACAGCTCTCCAACCCCGTGACGATTCACTACTTCACTCAAGAGTTCGAGTGCGAGCCGTGCCAGATCACGCACGAGCTGCTCAAAGAAGTCACGGCGCTCTCAGACAAGCTCATCTTGAAGGTCTACGAGTTCAAAAATGAGCAAGAGACGGCGCAGCGCTTCGGAGTAGATAAGATCCCGGCTATCGTTCTCGAAGGGCAAAAAGTTTACGGGATTCGGTTCTTCGGCGTCCCAGCGGGGTATGAGTTCAGTGCGTTCTTAGAAGACCTCGTAGACGTCTCGCGCGGGACGACCCAACTCTCCGCAGAGACTCAGACGCTCCTCAACACGCTCATCAAGCCTATCCACATTCAAGTCTTCGTGACGCCTACGTGTCCGTATTGTCCATCAGCCGTCAGAATAGCGCACAAGATGGCGCTCTATAGCGATAAAATTAAAGCCGATATGATCTCAGCGCTGGAGTTTCCATATCTTGCTGACAAATATAACGTCTACGGGGTGCCTAAGACAGTTGTCAACGACGGGGAAGTGATGTTTGAGGGAGCCTTGCCGGAGCGGGAGTTCGTCGCGCGAGTCATGCAAGCAGCGTAAGGAGGAGCCTATGCCTGAAGTGACGATTTATACGACGCCGACGTGCTCGTGGTGCGCAGCGGCCAAGCGATTTCTCGATGAGCACGAGATCGAGTATACCGAAGTAGATGTTTCTGAAGACGAAGACGCTGTGGAGCGCCTCATTCGCATAAGTGGCCAGACGGGCGTGCCAGTGCTGGACATCGATGGCGAGATCGTTGTTGGATTTGACAGAGCGCGCATTGCCGAGCTGTTGGGGCTTGAAGAAGAGTAGCTTGCCCAAGAATCAGCTGACGCAGATCATGGTAACTCCCGCCTTATACCGGTACAATAGCGACTGATGAAAGGGTGAGAGAATGCATTACCCTACTTGGTATGTTCCGTTCTTGACATCTCCCATGTTGATCGCGCTCATCGCGATCTTGCACGTCTTGGTCTCACACTACGCCGTTGGCGGTGGGCTCTTTCTTGCCGTCGAGACCCGCTACGCGTATCGTACCAACAATAAGGAGTATCTCGCCTATCTCAGAGACCACGCATGGTTCTTTATCTTGATCACGGTCGTCTACGGTGCGATCACCGGGGTGGGGATTTGGTGGACGATTGGGCTGGCGTCGCCCTTGGCAACAGAGACGCTCATTCACACGTTTGTCTTCGGTTGGGCCATGGAGTACGTCTTCTTTGTGTTGGAGATCGTCTCGGCGTTCATCTTCTTCTATTATTGGGGGCGACTAGAGCCCAAAGTCCATCAAGCGATGGCGTGGATCTATGCGTTCTCGGCATGGATGAGCTTAGTGCTCATTACGGGGATCACGGCGTTCATGCTCAACTCCGGCGCGTGGGTGGAGAATAGAAATTTCTGGGTGGGTTTCTTCAATCCCCAGTTTATCCCTCAAGTGATCGCGCGCACTGGCGGGGCGCTGCTGCTCACCTCGCTCTATGTCTATCTCCACGCATCGTTCAGGGTGAAAGAGACGACATTGCGCGATCTCATCGCGTCGCGCTCGACGCTGCCGGCGCTTGTTGGAGCAGCGTGTGTCATTCTTGGTGGTCTGGGATGGTATATCTTCTTGCCCGAATCAGCGAAAGCCGCTCTGGCTGCAGCCAGCTCGCTCAACATCATGATGGTCTTGATCTTCGCGCTCACGATCGCTGTCTTCGTCATGCTCTATCTTGGGCCGCTGCGCAACCCAAGTTGGGTGAGCCCTGGGTTTGCTCTCGTGCTCTTTGGCATGGGGCTGACAGTCTTCAGCACAGGGGAGTTCGTCCGCGAAGCGGTGCGCAAGCCATATATTATCTATAACGTCGTCTACAGCAATCAGATTTTCCCAGAAGAGTTGCCGACGCTGCGCGAGAAGGGCTACTTAGAAGGGGGCACGTGGACAAGCGCCTGGGTGAGATCGCGCTACTCCAATGCTGTGCAATCCCAGCAGATTGATGAACAGAAGCTGCTCGCTCTCCCTGAAGCAGATCAGCGTGAGCTGGGCAAGGTGCTCTTTCAGTATCACTGTAGCTCGTGTCATGCGACGCGCGAGGGCTACTCAGCAGCAGCGCAGCTTGTGCGCGGCTGGACCCTCGAGATGATCAAGAATCTCGTGCAGAACACCGAGAAATTTCACTTCTTCATGCCGCCGTGGGCGGGAACTCCCGAAGAAGCCGAACTGCTGACCAAATATCTGATCTCGATTGCGCCGCCGCGCCCAGGAGGGATGAAATAACTATGAACCCGACAGAGCTGATCGGTCCACCAAGCCCGCTGGGATACCCGGCCCCCTATTGGTTCTTAGTGACGTTCAAAGTCTTGGGCTTCACGCTGCACATGGGGCCGATGCACCTATGGTTTGCTGGGACTCTGTTAGCCATGATATTAGCGCGCTGGGGCAGCACAGAAGCGCAGCGCTGGTCGGCACGACTACTAAAACAGATGTCGGTCATCATCGCGCTGGGCGTGAATTTTGGGATCGTGCCGTTGCTGTTTACGCAAGTCGCGTACTATCGCGTCTTCTATCCCGCGACAATTCTCATGGCTTGGCCCTGGTTCTTGATAATTATTCTCTTGACGTTTGCATACTATGGGGTCTATATCTATGTGACGGGCCTCAAAGATAACGCGGAGCTGACACTGTTCAAACGTGTTGCGGGCTGGATCTCGGCGATCTTGTTTCTCGCGATAGGGTTTCTCTTCTCCAATGGGTTCAGTCTCATGACGAATCTGGACGCCTGGCCCCAGATCTGGCAGAGCACGAGCGTCGCCGGCGCGCCGCTGGGCACCGCGCTCAATCTGGCTGACCCGACACTCTGGCCTCGCTGGCTCATGATGTTTGGATTAGCGCTGACGACCGTGGCAGCGTATACGGTGTTTGACGCTGGGGTCTTCGCCCGCCGCGAAAGCGCAGGGTACAGAAGGTGGGCTGGAAGCTTCGCGCTGAAGCTGTATACTATCGGTCTGATCTGGTTCGCGGTGATGGGCTTGTGGTACGTCTTTGGCACGTGGTCTACGGACGTGCGCGATCAGATGTTCGCAAGCCCGCTCATACTTCTGACGGTGCTGACGGCCCTGGGGCCGGGGGTGCCCTGGCTCTTGATTCTCTTCCAGCGCCGACAGATCACGCAGACGCTCGCGATTGTGACAGGGTTAGCACAGTTTGGCGTCTTGGGGCTCAACGCGATCAGCCGTCAGTTTGTGCAAAACATTGAGCTGAGCAAGTTCGTGGACGTGACAGCGGAGCCGGTCAACCTCCAGCTTAGTCCGTTGGTTGTCTTTCTGATTCTGTTTGTTGCTGGGCTAGGCGTCGTGGCGTGGATGCTCGAAAAAGTACTGCGAGCGGAGCGCCAACCCTCGACAGGGTAGGAAGCTTGCGTGTTCAGGTGAACCCGAAGCGGAGCTTGCCCAAGATCAAATTCTGAGCTGATCGCGGTCATTGGCACGACTCTTGTAGCACGTTATTATAAAACGTGCTATGGGCGAGCTGGTGCGTTTCGGCGTCGCGGTTGACGAAGAGCTGCTAGAAAAATTTGACAAGCTCACGGTGGCGCGGGGTTATGCGAATCGTTCAGAAGCTCTCAGAGATTTGATGCGCGACGCCCTCGTGCAGCAGCAATGGCAAGCCAATGAAGAAGTCGTCGGGGTCGTCACGTTGCTCTATGACCATCACGCCCGCAGTTTAGAAGCCCAGCTTACAGATATCCAGCACAAGTATCACGAACAGATTCTCTCGACCATGCACATTCACCTAGACCACGACAATTGCTTGGAGATCATCGCGGTGCGCGGCACAGGACGTCAGATTGAAGAACTCGCGACCAAGCTCATCGGAATGAAGGGGGTGAGACACGGCAAGCTGACGGCGACTTCTACAGGACGTGGGCTTCGGTGAGTCTCTTATTTTTAATCAAATCGTGCTACGCTTAGAATAAGCGTGCTACGAAAGGAGGTCACACTCGCTATGCGCAAGATCATACTAGTGCTTTTGGGAATTGCGCTGATTGGGACAGGGCTGGGGCTCCTGAAAGTTGGGCACGCTCAAGAGAAGCCGATCGTTGTGGCCACCACGGAGATCATAGGCGATTTCGTGCGCAAAGTCGCGGAAGACCGAGTAGAGCTTATCGTGCTCATCCCCGGTGGGATGTGCCCAGCACACTATGACATACGTCCTAGCGATGTTGCGGCTGTAGCTCGGGCAGCGCTCGTCTTGCATCATGGGTTTGAGCCATGGCTGGAGAATCTCGTCAAATCTTCGGGGAGCAAAGCAGTAGTTGTGAAGACCGGCGACGACTGGAACGTGCCTCCCAACGCTATCCAGCAAGTGGGCATTGTCCAGGACGCACTCGCCAAGATTCTTCCCAAAGACGCTTCGGTTATGCAGCAGAACGCTCTGGCGTTTCAGAAGCGCATCGAAGAGCTCGCGGGAAGACTGCTCGCGCGAGCGCAGCAGCTCAACGTCCAAGAAGCGAAGGTGATCAGTCAAGCCTTTCAAGCAAAGTTTGTGAGTTGGCTAGGTTTTAATGTCGTTGGCACCTATCCGCCGCCGGAGCGCGTCTCGGCTCAGCTTTTCTTACAGCTAGTACAGTTAGGGCGCGAGCAGAAGGTCGCGCTCGTCGTGGACAATCTCCAGAGCGGCGTTGGGCTAGGGGCGCGGCTGGCGTTCGAGATCGGCGCTATCAACGTTGTGTTGACGAACTTCCCCGGCGCCGTGCCCAACACTCGGGACTATCTCGAAGTGATTGCCCACAACGGAACTCAGATGTTTGAAGCCCTTGAGAGCTATCGGCGACGGCCATGAAGATGCGCGAGATCGACGTTGCTGAAGTTGATCTGAATGAACTTGTCTCTCGTGCGGTCGAGTTTCACGGGCACCTGGGGCCGTATCTCATCTGTGGGGTGAAGATGGGGCTTCTGGCACTACGCTTGATCCGATCGCGCGGTTACACAGGGCTTACCGTGACAGCAGAGACGGGGGTCACACCCCCTGTCTCCTGTCTTGTTGATGGGCTCCAAGTAGCGACTGGCTGCACGCTGGGCAAGGGCAACATCGCTGTGCATGGCGGAGGGCACGCGCGCGCTCTCTTTCGCACCACAGATCAGAGCGTGGTGATCGAGCTTCGCCCAGAATGGCCAGAAAAATTCGCACAACTAGATGGCGAAACCGCAGCCAAGACTGTGCTGCGCGCTTCTGATGAAGAGCTTTTCACATGGCGACTCCTGTAATTGAGCTTCGAGATGTCTCGACGGTCTACGAGGGCGAGCGCGTCCCGGCGATCCGTGAGATCAATCTCTCAATTGAGCTAGGGGAGTTCGTCGCGATCATTGGGCCTAACGGCGCGGGCAAGACAACGCTTCTTGAGACGATCAATGGGCTCTTGCCCTACACGCGCGGGCAAGTCTTAGTGCTTGGACAAGACGTCGCGCGATTCGGCCCGCAGCTCCGCAGCCAGATCGGTTACGTGCCCCAAGAGTTTCAGTTCGACGAGACGACTCCGGTCTTAGTGAGAGACGTCGTGCTCATGGGGCGCTATGGGCAGATCGGGCTGCTCCGTCGACCCTCAACAGAAGATCGCACACGGGTTCAAGAAGCTTTAGAGTTGCTGGGATTGGCGGAGCTTGCCGAGCGCCCCATCGGAAAACTCTCGGGAGGTCAGCAGCAGAAGGTCTTGCTCGCGCGTGCGCTCGCGAAAGAACCAAAAATCTTGTTATTAGATGAACCCTTCAGCCATCTCGATTTTGCGGCGCGCGACGAAGTCGCCGAGCTCATCGCGCGCTGGCACCGCGAGCGCGGGCTTACGACGCTTATAGTCTTGCATGATCTTGAAGCGATCCCGTCACATTGTCATCGAGTTGTCTTGCTCGACGGAGGGCGCATAAGGCAAGACGGGGCGCGGGAGCGCGTCGTGCAGGCTTTCACGCTCGCTTACGGGAAATAGAGCGATGTACGGGTTACCGTGGAGTTTGATCGTCACGCTCGTGGGTGGGGCAGCCCTGACCGGCGCAGCCTGCGGGCTGCTGGGGACGTTCGTCGTTCGGCTTCGTTTGAGCTCGCTGGGCTTTACGATGTCCCACGCGGCGTTTGCTGGCGCAGCTTTAGGGCTTGCTTTGGGAATAGAGCCGTTAACTTTAGCATTAATCGCTTCAGTCTTGACTGCTGCAGTACTCGGCCCAGTGGCCGAGCGCGCCAAGCTCCCAGCTGATGTTATCACTGGGGTGCTCTTCCCGTTGACGATGGCCCTGGGGTTGATCTTTCTCTATCTTGCGCCAGGAACAGCGATGAGCAGCTCGGCTCTGGGGCTGTTATGGGGAAGTCTCTTGGCAATGACTCACACAGATTTTCTCTGGCTCATGGGGCTCACAGGGGCTATAGTGCTTACGATCGGGCTTTTTTTCAAAGAGTTCCAAGCGCTCTTGTTTGATCGCAAGCTTGCCGAAGAGTCGGGCATCCCCACAAGACCCTTCTATTATCTGATTCTCTTCTTAACGGGAGCGACTATTGCTCTGGCGTTGCGCTTGGTAGGAGGGCTGCTCGTCTTTGTCCTGTTACAGAGCCCCGCGGCGACAGCGTTTCAGTTTTTGTATGACTTAAAAAAGATCTTCTTCTGGGCTGCTCTGTTAGGAGTGAGCTATGCGGGTGTGGGCATAGCGCTGTCGTTTGCGTTCGATCTCCCCATAGGGAGCGCTATTGTGCTCGTCTCGACGGTAGGGTTTGGGCTAGCGGTCTGGCGCTCCCCCAAGCGGCGCCGCTAATGCGCATAATGGAGCATCGCGTAAATGATCAACCCCGTCACGGAGACATAGAGCCAGATGGGAAACGCAATGCGAGCGATCTTCTTGTGCTGAGCGAAGTCGCCGCGCAGCGCGCGACGGAGAGTAACGATGACGAAGATGGGCGTGAGTGCTGCCAATGGGGTGTGCGTCCCCAGAATGAGCAGATAGATAGAACGGGCCGGGCCGGTGTAGGGCGTCGGGCCGGTCAGCGCGTAGCGTATCCCATACAGAACTAGAAAGAGCACAGACAGCGCAAACGCTGTCACCATACACTTTCTGTGAGGCTCGCGCCGCCCACGCTTGATAAAATATAACCCTAGCAAGATCAAGAGCGCGCTCAGAAAGTTGAGCACAGCATTAGCAGTGGGGATCAGAGCAATCGCGTTCATAACTGCACGCTAACGACGAGCACCAAGAAGAGCATCGCGAGATAGAGCATCGAGTACAAGAAGAGCTTCTTCCCGTTGGCAGGGCTTGGGGAACGCCAGTCTCTCCACGCACGATAAACGAACCCGATGCTAAGCAGGAGCGCTCCCACGGCGTAGAAGATGCCCGTCACTCTCAAGGGGTAGAAGAGCAAGAGACTTGTGGGCAAGAGCACCAACGCATAGAGTAAGCTGCGTCGGCGCGTGGCGCGCTCGCCGTACACCACAGGGAGGATTGGGAGACTCGCTGCTTTGTACTCTTCGACTCGTCCCAGAGCCAAGGCCCAAAAGTGCGGCGGCTGCCAGAGCAGAAGAATCCCAAAGAGCACGAGGGCCGGGGCTTCGATCTGCCCTGTGGCGGCGGCCCAGCCTATGAGCGGGGGCATCGCCCCAGCGATCCCGCCGATCTCTGTGCACCACGGGGAGGAACGCTTCAGCCAGCGCGTGTATACAAGCGTATAGAACAGAACTGCAAAGAGCGCCAGGCCCGCGGCGAGGAGATTCGCCCCTAGAGCGAGCACCGCACACGAAGCGAGCGTGAGCGCAATCCCGAAGAGCATAGCTGATACGGGCTGCACGCGGCCCGCGGGCAGGGGCCGCGTGCGCGTGCGCACCATGAGCGAGTCTACGTCACGGTCGATGAGACAGTTCAAAACCCCAGCAGCCGAAGATGCCAGCCCCGTCCCCACGAGAGTAATCGCGAAGAGCCCCAGCGAGAACGAGTCTTTCGCAGCAAGCCAAAACGCCGCTGCGGTCGTCACCAAGACTAAGAGCGTGATGCGCGGCTTGGTGAGAGCTACATAATCTGCGAGCGTCTGGCGAAAAGCTGTGCGTTGGGCGACGGTCGTCATGATGCGTGTGCTTCTCCTCTTTCAGGCCCTCACCCCGCCTACGGCACCCCTCTCCCGTAGTCACCTACGGGAGAGGGGAAGGGGGTAAGGGCCGGCCAGCTCTGCACCGTCAGCACGATCTGCACTCCCAACACCCCCAGGGCGCCCGCAAGATGGAGCATAGCAATAATAGAATTGAGCAGAGACCAGACCGTGAGCACCCCAAGGGCAATCTGAATAAGCACAAGAGCGACCGAGCTGACTCCTAAGGCTGTGTAGCCCGACTTGATCGCCCGCGCTGCCGTGAGAGCAACGACTCCAAGGACGATCAGCGCGAGCAGCCTATGCGACCATTGGTGGGCGATGGGGCTGATGGCTAAGTTGGGGAAGAACGTCAAGAAGGGCCAGAGGGGCAGGGCCAGCCCTGCCTGGCTGTGGCGCACATACGCGCCCAGCACTGCTTGGAGATAGATCACAATAACTGAAGCGAGCGCCCACCGATGCGTGCTCGCAGAAGCACGGGGAAAAGCAGGTGCGTGCGCTTTTGCCGCAAGCACGACGAGCAGCGAAAAGAGCAAGACGCCCAGCCCAAAGTGCGCTGTAGAGACAGCTTGAGGAAGCTCCAATAAGACCGTTATGCCCCCGAAGATCCCGACGATGATGACTAGGAGCAGCGACGCTGTAGCGAGCCAGAGGAGCGTGGGCTTGTCGCGCTCCCGCCGCCACGCGACACCTGCGAGCGCGAGGATGCTCACCCCCACAAGCAGGGCAAAGAGCCGATGAAACAATTCGATCACGAGTGCCGAGTCAGTGAGAGGGGGGAAGAGTTGCCCACGGCAGAGAGGCCAGTGGGGGCCACAACCCATCCCCGAATCCGTCCCACTCACGATATTCCCAAAGAGCAGATGCCCAAATGTGATCACGACTGCGATGATACTTAGACGACGAAAGATGGCCGAAGTCTGCATAATTTAATTGAGCGATGGGGGCGTGCTATCCGAGTGTGACGCTCGCCATGCTCGGTAGATAAAATACCCGATCACCCCCAACGCGATGAACGGGATGGGTAAGAGAATATACATCCCCCACGCGTTGGGGCCGAGCGACTCAAAGATGCTCTTGCGCAGCTCGTGGTCGGCGTAAGCAATTGTGCTCTGAGTCACCGTCAGACTTCCTAGTGTTGCTATGACTCCTCTCATGATCTCTCACCTTCCGAAGAAGATCGCGCGCACGTCAAAGACATAGCTGCCTTCCGCCATCACGAACGCCGTCAGCGCCAAAATTAAAAGCGTGGGCAGTAGGATCGCGTAGACTAAACTCAAGCGCTCAAAGCGCACGTGCATAAAGTAACTGACGATCAGCCCGGCCTTCAAGAGCGCAAACGCCGTGATCAAAAACCACGCCAGCTCTTTGGGACGCACCTCGAAATAGTCTACGAAGTACGACATCGCGCTCAGCAGGAAGAGCAAGCCCCACACGACTAAATAAACTCTTATCGGATGATGCTGCTCGCCAGAGTGCTCCATACTGCTCGTACCCCCTTCAGAAGAGATAGAAGAACGCGAAGATGAAGACCCACACGAGATCGACAAAATGCCAATAGAGCCCGGCGATCTCGACGCGCTGATACCCGATCTTCTCATAGGCGCCGCGCAGCACCTGAGAAGCTATTGTTATGAGATAGATCACCCCGGCGGTGACGTGCAGGCCGTGAAAGCCGGTGATCATGAAGAACGACGAGCCAAACTGCGGCGCGCCTAGGGGATTTGTCCAGGGGCGAAAGCCCTCACGAATGAGCTTGGTCCACTCGAACGCCTGCATCCCCACGAACGTTAATCCCAACAGCGCTGTGAGAGCCAGAAAGAGCGCGGCCTTGGCGCGGTTGCGCTCGTAGCCGTACTTGACAGCGATGGCCATCGTCCCGCTACTGCTGATGAGAACGACCGTCATGATCGCGATGAGTAAGAGCGGGATTTCGCTCTCGCCGATGTGCAGGGCAAAGACTTTGGCGGGATCGGGCCAGGGCAGCGTCGCGCCCAGCCGTGCCGCGGCATACGCCGAGAGAAACGCACCGAACACAAACATATCGCTGACGATGAAGAACCACATCATCGCCTTACCCCAGTTGACTTTGAACGTCTGCTGATCCGACGACCAGTCAGCGACAAGATCACGCAGCCACCGAGGCATAGCTCGTACTCGCTCTTCGAGAGATTGCGCCATAGTGCACCTCTTTTCGGGCCCTCACCCTGCCCTTGTGGGCACCCCTCTCCCGTAGGTCACTACGGGAGAGGGGCCAGGGGTGAGGGCCTTGTTTTATGTCAGCACGATCAGAGCAAACAGCACCACCCATACGATCGTGAGAAAATGCCAGTACGTCACAAAGAGCTGTAATCGCTCACGGGTGCGCACCGTCCATGCAGCGACGATCAGCCCGCCTGCTAAGTGCAGCCCGTGCACGGCCGTCAAGAGATAGAAGAAGCTGCTCGACGGGTTTGTATTGAGAAAGTAGCCGAGCCTGTGCAGCACGAGCCATGCCCAGATCTGCCCGAGCAAGAAGAGCGCGCTGAGCACCGCTGCGGCGATGACGCCGAGTCGAGCGCTTTGGCTGTTGCCTTGGCGCTCGTTCAGGCGTGCCCACTGAAGCGCGGCACTGCTTAAAAGTAATATCGCGGTGTTGACCCAGAGCAGCCCTGGCTTGGGCAGCGAATGCCAGTCCGATGATCCCATGCGCACAATATAAGCGCTGATGAACGCCGCAAAGAGCATCGTGGCTACAGCAAGAAAGAGCCACAGCCCTACGCGCCCTGGCGTGGTGAGAGACTCTCTATAGCCGTTTGAACCGTGATTCGCGATCATACTGTTATCTTGCTGAGACACCCATGGGCACGGTCGGTGTCAGCGGGACGTTCTGCGGGATGAAATCGCGCTCGGCACCGGGGACGCTGTAGTCATAAGCCCAGCGATAGACCGTAGGGGTCTCTGCGCCCCAGTTGCCGTGCGGGGGCGGCGTTGTCGGCGTCTGCCATTCGAGCGTCGTGGCGTGCCACGGGTTGGCTGCAGCGCGCGGGCCGCGCACCGCGCTCCAAATCAGATTTCCTAAAAAGAGCAGCTGCGCTGCACCCACGATCAACGCAGCTACCGTGATGACTATGTTCAGCCCATGCGTCTGCGGTGGCAGATACTGTAACGCTTCAAAGTCGAAGTACCGTCGGGGCACGCCCAAAATCCCCAGCAGGAACATGGGGAAGAATATCATATACGCGCCCACAAACGTCACCAAAAAGTGCAGCTTCCCTAATCTCTCGTTGAACATTCTTCCTGTGATCTTGGGGAACCAGTGATAGATCCCACCGAAGATCGCCATGAGGGCCGCCACGCCCATCACCAGATGAAAGTGCCCCACGACGAAGTACGTGTCGTGCAGCGGCACGTCAGCGATGACGTTGCCCAAGGGCAAACCCGTCAGCCCTCCAATAATAAATGTGCTGATCCAACCGATGCCAAAAAGCATCGGGGTGTTGAAGCGTATATTGCCCCGCCAGAGCGTGAGCAGCCAGTTATAGACTTTCACGGCTGAGGGGATCGCGATGATCAGCGTGCTCACGGCAAAGAAGAACCCAAAATACGGGTTCATGCCGCTCACGAACATATGATGCGCCCAGACGAGAAACCCGATGATCGCGATCGCGGCGAGCGCCACGACCATCGCTTTGTAGCCGAAGATCGGCTTGCGCGAGTGCGTTGCGATCAGCTCCGAAGCGATGCCCATCGCCGGCAGGATCACGATATAGACTTCGGGATGTCCAAAGTACCAAAATAGATGTTGGAAGAGCAAGGGGTTGCCGCCCTCGCGGGGAAGCTGCTGCCCAAAGAGCGTGACTGCCGGGATGAAGAAGCTCGTGCCTAAAAGATTATCGAATAAGAGCATGACGCCGCCGACAAAGAGCGCCGGAAACGCAAACAGCGCCATCACGGAAGCGATAAAAATCCCCCAGACTGACAAGGGCATTCTCATGAGGGTCATGCCCTTAGTTCGACATTGCAAGACGGTCGTGACATAATTGAGGCCGCCCATCGTTGCCGCAGCAATGAAGATCACGAGCGAAATGAGCATCAATTTGATGCCCCAGCCTGAGCCGGGCGCGGCGTTGGGGAGGGCTGATAATGGGGGATAGAGCGTCCAGCCCGCGCCTGTGGGCCCGCCCGGCACCAAGAACGCTGCCATAAGCACAAGCACCGAGAGCAGATAGACCCAGTAGCTCAGCATATTCAAGAACGGGAAGGCCATATCCCGCGCCCCGATCATCAACGGGATGAGATAGTTCCCAAAACCCCCAAGCAAGATCGCCGTCAGCAGATAGACGATCATGATCATGCCGTGCTGGGTCAGCATCTGATAGTATGAGCCGGGATTTAAGAAGCTAAACTTTCCGGGAAATCCCAACTGCACCCGCAAGAGCCACGAGAGCACCAACCCGAACAACCCCACAAGCAGTGCGGTGATCGTGTACTGAATAGCGATGACTTTATGGTCTTGGCTGAAGATGTATTTTGTCCAAAAGCTTTCATGATGGTCGTGCATATCTGCTCACTCCTAGGGTTTGACGGTGGCGGCGACGGTGGGTTGCTTGGCCAGCCACTCTTGAAATTTTTCTAGACTCTCGACGATGACGGGGCTTTGCATCTTGTGATGGCCGATGCCGCACAATTCGGCGCAGACGGCTTGGAACCTCCCCTCACGCGTGGGGATGAACCAATAGTGAGTGACCATGCCGGGGACGGCGTCCATCTTGGCGCGGAAGCTCGGAATAAAAAAGCTGTGTATCACGTCTTTGGATCGTATGTGCAGCACGACCGGACGATTGACGGGCAGATGTAACTCCGTATATGACAGAATATCGTCGTGGGCGGCGGGGTCGGTCAAGTCAATCCCAAAGTGATTCTTTGAGCTGATGAGCTTAGGGGTGGCTCGGCCGAGCTTGCCATCGGGGCCGGGGTAGCGATAGCTCCAGCGCCACTGCTCCCCCAAAACTTCGACGACCATCGCGTCGCGCGGTGGGCTAATAAAGCGCGAGTACGCAAACAGCCCCGGCGCGAGCAAAATAATAATCCCTAACGCTGTGACCCCAATGAGGATCTTCTCGATCTTGGGGTTATCGGGGATGAACTGGGCGCGTGTGCCCTCGCTATGACGATAGCGCAGGACAAGATACGCTAAGGCCAGATTGAGCGTCACGAACGCGATCCCGATCACGGCGAGCGTGATGAGCAGCGCTCCGTCTATCTCGCTCCAATTGGACGCTAACGGGGTGAACCACCAGATGCCGCTGGCTATGAGCGCGAGAGCTCCAACAACGATGGCGACCAGCACTCCAAAAGTTACCATGGACATACCGATCGACTCTTCCCCCATCTTTAGTGATATAAATCATATACTTAACTGACTTATGACAGCCCTATTATAGCGATTTGCCGATCTCAGTGCAATATCAATATAATTTGCTTACTTTAACAAGGAGTGTGAGGCGCTTATGGCGGAGAAGGAACCGGAGATTTCCGAGGGGGAAGGGCGTTTCCCGTGGTGGGTTTGGGTTGCGATACTCGCGTGGCTTGTCTACGCTTTTCTCATTGGGCCGTTCGCGCTGACAAGTCCGCGCTAAAAAAGCTCAAGGAGAATAGAGCATGGCTGAGAAAGCTATCAAGCTGTGGTTCTTCTCGTCGCTGGTGTGGCTCGCGCTGGGGCCGCTCATCGGCGCGTTGATGTCCTTACAGTTTCTCTGGCCCAACGCGCTGAATTTTCTAGCAGACTTCAACTTTGCGTACAGCAAGGCCCGCATCTTCCATACGAACTTAGTCATCTACGGCTGGATCGGGATGAGCTTCGTCGCAGCGATTCTCTATATTATTCCCAAGCTCTGCGGCACCGAGCTGAAATATCCCAAGCTTGCTTACTGGGCCGGGTGGCTGTGGAACCTCGCTGTGCTGCTGAATTTGATTTTGATCTGGGCGGGGATCGTGGGGAACCCGTTGCTCTCGATCCAGCCCTATGAGTACGCTGAAGCCCCGCTCTTAGTAGATATTCTCATCGTGCTCTGCGCCGTTGCTGTTATCTTCAGCGTGCACTCAACGGTGCTCGCACGCACCAAGCCCACGCTCTACGTCTCGGTGTGGTATCTGCTGGGAGGGCTGTACACGACGGCGATTACATATCTCGTCGGGAACTTTCTCGTTTTGGCGTTTTCAGGGTTGGGGAATCAGATCATCCACGCGTGGTGGCTGCACAATGCCGTGGGGTTGTTCATTACACCCCTGGGGCTGGGGATCGCGTACTATCTGATCCCCATCGCGTCGCAGCAGCCCGTCTATTCCCACAGATTGGGGATTTTGGGCTTCTGGACACTGATGGCCTTCTATCCGGGGACGGGGCTGCATCACTTCTTGCAGATGCCCATGCCCACGTGGATCGGCGAGTTCGCCGTGGTCAGCTCAGTGCTCTTGGCGATCCCTGTGCTCGCTGTGGTCGTCAATCACCTAGCGACGCCCGCGGGCAATTGGAGAAAGATTTTTGACTCGTTCCCCTTGAGATTTGCGATCTTCGGCTCGGTCTATTATCTGTTTACGTGCATCCAGGGGCCGTTCCAGACGACCCACGCCGTCAACTGGTTTGTGCACTTTACCGAGTGGGTGCAGGCCCACGCGCACTTAGCGCTCACCGGCGCGTTCACCTGCTACGGGATTGCCGCGATTATCTATATCTTCCCGCGCCTGACGGGCAGACAGCTCTACAGCCGGACGTTAGCCAATTGGGTCTTCTGGATCATGGCCGTCGTCTTCCCGTTATTTTATTTGGGGTTCACGCACTCCGGGTTAGTGACCGGGATCAGTATCAATATCCTAGGCAACACGATCTACGAGACGATCTCGGCGGTCTGGCTGGCACGGCTCTTTCGAACTCTTATGGGCGCGGGGGTCGTCTTGGGGTTTCTGCTCTTTGGATATCTGATCGTGCGTTCGTTACAGATTGGCCCGAAGTTCGCTGAGGGCATGAACGAAGTTGCCGAGCCTGTGCTCGCTCGTGCGGAGAGGAGGGTGACAGCATAGTATGCAGCATCAACACCAACCCTGGCAGGCACCCAGCGAAGCTTCGGGGGTCTATTGGGTCTTAGTCGTGCTCGTTGGAGCTGGGCTTCTCGCGTTTATGCTCTGGGCGCTCTACGGCAAGATGCGCCCGCGACGATGGACAACGGCGGGCTATCACGCATTAGGAGCTCTCGTGATCATCATGACGCTCTTTACGCTCGTGCTCTATATTATTCCTGCCAACCAGGCGCAGCAGATCCCCCCGACGGCGCGAGCCTGGGACTGGAAGCCCGGTGAGACTATTAAAGACCCCGGCGGCTCCGGGCTGGAGGGCGAACCCTATCGGGGATATTTGGTCTATTTAGCGAATGGGTGCACCTACTGTCACACGCTCTATCTGCGTCCTGAAGACCTGAAGACGGGCTGGGCCGAGGGCGCTAAGCCCGACGAAGTCTCGCAGATGGGGGATTTCGTGCACTTCCCATTCACGATGCTGGGCACGCAGCGCGATGGGCCTGATCTCTCGATCATCGGGCGCAAGATCCCCGATATGAAGTATCACATTGATCACTTAGTAGACCCCAGAAAATTCAAGCCCAAGTCGGTCATGCCGACGTATCGCTATCTGAGCGAGCGAGACCTTCGTGATCTTGCGGCGTTTTTAGTGAGCTTGGGCAACGAGCCACAGAAGCTGCGCGCAGGGGTGACGCCGACCCCGCCGCCCGCAGAAGACCCGCGCATTGCCAAGGGCAGAGAACTCTACCGAAGCGCGGGCTGTGTCGCGTGTCACAGCGTCGACGGCTCGCCCAACGTCGGCCCGACTTGGAAGGGTCTCTTTGAGCATGAAGTTGAGGTCGTGCTGCCCGACGGCACCGAGACGAAAGTGCTCGCGGACGAAGCATACCTGCGCGAGTCTATTGAGCAGCCGGCAGCCAAGATCGTCAAAGGCTTCCAGAACGTGATGCCCAGCTACGCAGGGCGCTTCACTGATGAAGAGCTTCAAGCGCTCATTGAGTACATCAAGAGTTTGCGCTAAAATATCTTTAGGAGGTAGATGATAGTGACTCGTTCACACAGATGGGTTTTGTACGGGATCGCTTTAGTTTTCGTGCTCTCTTTTGTGACGGCGTGTGGGGGAGGAGGGCAACAGACGCAGCAGCCCGCATCACAGCCATCGCCGCCGACGGAACAGCCCGCTCCGCCGCCCGCTCAGACCGAAGAGGAGCTCCTGATCGCAAAAGGTGAGCAGCTTTCAAAATCAATAGGGTGTACGGCGTGCCATAGCACCGATGGGACGAAGATCGTCGGCCCCACATGGAAAGGGCTCTACGGGCACGAAGTTGAAGTTGTGCTGCCCGACGGCACCGAGACCACAGTCATCGCTGACGATGAATATCTTCGGGAGTCAATCTTATACCCCAACGCCAAGATCACCAAGGGCTTCCAGGCTAATCTCATGCCCATCTACCAAGGGCAACTGAGCGAAGACGATATCAAAGCGATCATCGCATATATCAAGAGCTTAAGCGGCGAGCATTCGCACGAGTGAGGGGCTTCTCGCTTATGGACCCGCTCAACTGGCTCGGCATTGTGCTAGGGATCGGCGCTCTGGGGCTGATCGTCTTAGCGATCTTCCGTGGGGAGTTTGGCGCGATGGAAAAGCCCAAATACGAGATGCTCGGCCAGGAGGCACCTCGAGAGACAAAGCCGGCTCAGCCCGGCCGTCTGGGCATCGAAGACAGAATCATTCGAGTAGGGCTGGCGATTGCCGGAGGGTACTACGCCTCACGAGTGGGATGGGGATCAGCGTTGGGGATAGTGTTGGCAATAGTGGCGTTCTATGCTGGGATGACAGTGCTGCTTGCCCGTGATTATCTCTATAGGGTTTTTAAGATTGACACGCGCCTGCCTGAGCATCGATGGTGAAGGATCTATGTGTCGCTAGGCCAAGCGTGATCGCGCGAACGATCGAGGAAGAAGATCACAAGGGGATCGCTTGCGGGGCATACGCGCACGCGCACTCGACTGGCCAGCGGAAAATGTGCGCCGGTAGGCTGGAGGCTGCGCAGCACTTCCCCAGAAGATAGACGGACCGTTAGGAGTTGCATTCCCCCGCGATAGCACCGTGCTACGATGAGGCCCTCACCCCGCCCTTGGGGCACCCCTCTCCCGTGAGTCATCACGGGAGAGGGGGTGGAGGAGGTGAGGGCCTCAAGCTCGACTTCCTCCGGCCGCACCATAACTTCTCCTACTGTGCCTTCGGGCAAGGACCGAGACAGCCTAAAACACCCCAGCGCTGTCTCGATGCAGGCTCCGCGCACGCACCCTCTCAGAAAATTGGCGTGCCCAATAAATTCAGCAACGAAGCGCGTCGCCGGAGCACGATACAAATTCTCAAGAGTATCAATCTGCTCCAAGCGCCCGGCGTTGAGCACCGCGATACGATCGGCCAGCTCGAAGGCTTCTTCTTGGTCGTGCGTGACGAGGATTGTGGTGCAGTTGAGTCTTTGCAGTAAGAGCTTCAGCTCAGCGCGCATCTTGGGGCGCAGATCGGCATCTAAGTTTGAGAAGGGTTCGTCAAGCAAGAGCACTTTGGGATTGGCAGCAAGAGATCGCGCCAGTGCCACCCGCTGCTGCTCGCCCCCGGATAGCTCATGAGGATAGCGTTCAGAAAATCCATTAAGGCCGACGAGTTTGAGCAGCTCGTGAATGCGCGCACGGCTGTCGTTCTTGTTCAGGCCAAATGCGATATTTTGAGCCACGGTCAAATGGGGAAAGAGCGCATAGTCTTGAAAGACCATGCCTACACCGCGATCTTCGGGCTCGACCCAGCGCGTCGCATCGGCGACGATGCGCCCATCTATGACGATAGAGCCTCTATCAGGGCGCTCGAACCCCGCGATCACGCGCAAGAGCGTCGTCTTGCCCGAACCCGACGGCCCCAGCACTGCTACTAGCTCGCCCTTCTGGACAGAAAGCGACAACGGGCCAAGCTGAAACTGCCCCACGCGCAAGCGCACCTCGTGAAGCTGGAGAAACTCAGTCGCCATAGCGGACCTCGGGCCGATCGCCCACTCGCAGCAACACGAGCATCGGCAGCGATAAAATGATGAGCACGAGCGCCGGAGCAGCGGCTTGTGTGTAAAAGCCTTCCCCAGCGGCGATCCATAATCTCACGGGAAGCGTATCAAACCCCGGCGGGCGCAAGAGCAGTGTTGCGGGCAGCTCGCGCAACGCATTTAAGAAAATAAGCGTCCAACCGGCAGCTAAGCTCGGCGCGACCAGCGGGATCGTCACGCGCCGCCAGACGCTTAGTGTCCTATGACCCAGTGATCGCGCGGCCTCTTCAAGACGCACCGGCACCCGCGCCAGTCCCGATTCCGTCGCTTGCAGCGCGTGCGAGAAGAACCGAATCACATACCCGAGAATCAGCGCCCAGACCGTAAAATACAGCGACGGCACAAAGCGATGGAGCAAGAGCGCTAGAGCAAGCGCGATGAGCACGCCGGGCAGGGCTTGCCCTGCTTGGGCAAGTCTTGTCAATCCGTGTCGGCCATAGCGCACAGCTCGATACGCGATGGGCCAGGCAAGCACAAGCGCGAGTGTCGCGGCTGTCGCGGCGCTGAACACACTGTTCCCCGCATATCTCAAGAGATCAGTGGGCGAGGTGCCCCACAGCGCTGCCGTCGGGTTGGGACGAACGAAGCCCTCCAGCCACCAGTAGAGCGAGACTCCAACGGGCAGGATCAATCCTAAAAAGAGCACGATCCCGACAAAGCCCAGCGCTGTCCAGCGACCCCATATGCTCAAGCGCACCGGCGGCACGGGACGCTGCGTCGCTTTGTAGTAATGGCGTCCGCGCCCCCATAAGCGTTGCTGAATGATTAAGAAAATCACGGTGAGCGCGATGAGCACTGTGCTGAGAATAGCCGCTGGGGCTTGATCGTAGCGTCCCGTCAACTGTTTATAGATCGCTGTTGTGAACGTCTCGTAGCGCAGCGTCGCGACGACGCCGTAGTCGGAGAGCGTGTAGACGGCTGTGAGCAAGCCTCCGGCGGCGAGCGCCGGGGCGAGCAACGGCAGCGTCACTTTGAGAAAGATTTTCAGTCTATGAGCGCCGAGCGACCGCGCGGCTTCTTCGAGCTGGGGGTCGAGCGCGCGCAGCGCCGCCCGCGCGAGCGTGTACACATACGGATAGGTCGCGATCACTAAGATCAACCACGCGCCGAGAAACCCGTAGATTGTGGGCACCCTCACAGAAACACCAAAGAGCGTTGTTATCGAGTGTTCTAGCAGCCCTCCCGGTCCCCAGAACGAGACGTGCCAGATCGCAATTAAATAACATGGGATGACGAGCGTCGCCACAAGGAGCGGGCCGAAGATCTTTCTGCCGGGCAGATCAGTGCGCTCCACCAGCCACGCCAAGAGCATTCCCAGAAGGAGCGAGCTGATGGTCACAGCACCTGCGAGCGCTAGCGTGGTACCAAGCAAGGGCACGAGTCGCGCGTGCCAGAGTGTAGCCCACAGAGAGGGATCAGCGCTCAGCCCACGCCAGAGCGTCACTATCAACGGGAGCGCCATCGCCCCAGCAATAGCAGAAGCTATAAGAGTGAGAAGGGCGCGCTGAGGCAAACGCAGCTCACTCCAGCGCGCGCGCACACGTCCTGTAAGAACCCAATGGGAAGCCATCTTTATCAGGCCCTCACCCCCAGCCCATAGGGCGGGGTGAGGGCCATATATTCTACCCCAACCCAACTTCATCTAACAGCTTGAGCGTCTTTTCCAGTTCTTGGCCCAGCTCGTCTAATCGGACGGGCATGAGCTTCAGAGTCTCTAACGGGCGCACGCCCGGCACCGTGGGCACCCCCGGCAGCAGGGGGTACTCGAAGTTCAGCTCGGCAAAAAGCTTCTGCGCTTCGGGAGAAGCGAGAAAGTCCAAAAAACGCTGAGCCTCGCGCTGATGCTTTGCGTTCCTCACCATGGCTGCGCCGGCAGCGTTGACGAGGACCCCGATATCATTGGGGCCTTGGTCGGGGTAGATCACGCCGACGGGAGAGCCGTCGCGCAGCTCTACGTGATAGTAATAGTGATTCACCAACCCCAACGAGAACTCCCCACGTCCTACGGCTTTTCTCACATCGGTGTGGCCGTTGAGGGTGACGATCCCATTCGCTTTCAGTTTCAAAAGATACTCTTTGGTGAACGCGTCGCCCTTCACTAATCTCAAGGCGGTCACCCAGGCGATGACCGACTCGTTGCGTGTTGTGGCCATCGCGATCTTGCCCTTCCATTGAGGGTCAGTCAAGGAGAAGACAGAGTTGGGCAGCTCTTGGGGCTTGACGAGCTTTGTATTGTACATAATGACGCGGCTTCGACCCGAAACCCCCAGCCAACTGCCGTCGCGGGCGCGAAACTGCTCAGGGATCTTCTTGATCTGTTCAGAGATATAGGGCTGGAGCGCATTCTTGAGCTTGAGAAATTCGAGCGTCCCAGCATCGTTGGCAATGAAGATGTCAGCGCGGGGGGTGGGCTGCTCTTGCAGCACTAAGTTCGCAAGCGCCGTCGCTGATCCGCTCTGGAGCGTGACCTTGATGCCCGTCTGCTGCTGGAAGAACTGAATCACAGGGACGATGAGCGGCTCGCTCCGCCCAGAGTAGATCACTAACTCTCCCGACGGCTGAGCCAGTGTCATCGGCGCGAGCACCAGAACCGCAATGAGTGCTAATCTCTTCCCCAATTTTGTACTCATTGGCTTATGGCACAAAAAAGCATACCAAAATAGTCCGCTTTTGTCAAGGGGCACCAAACCGGCAGTCAAGCCATAGGCTCACTTGTCGGCAGCTTCGCTTTCAAGTAGAATCGTCTTGCAAAACTCGACGCTGGGGTGATACGCTATGACGCGACGGCTATTCGTTATCACAGCAAGTTTAGTGCTCTTGTTGGTGGCAGTCTCCTGGGCGGACACGAAGCCCATTCCCAGGTTGATCGAGATGGTCTCCACCGATGCTATTCCCGAATTTCGCCTCGCTGCGGCGCGGACGCTCGTTGCCGCGTATCTCTTTCTGGATCGCCCGCTGTCGGAGCTCGACCCGCTCATTCGCAAGATCGAGCAAGAGCGCGGATTTAAAGAGCTCCGTCAAGCCGTCGAAGAAGCCAAACAGGGCAAGGTGATCAGCGCGTGTTGGAATCTCCCCACGGTCGAGAACCCCGTCGTCGCCGGAGTTGATCTACGCACTAAGACCATTCAGGAGCTGGAACAGCTCGCGATCTTTGGAAGCTCGCCCCAACTGCGCGAGGCCGCAGCAAAGATGATGATCAATAAATATCTCACCCCCAAGGCCAAGCTCTACCCTGAATGGTACACATATCGTATCAAAGCTGAAGCAGATTTCGACGCTGTCAAAGTGCAGTTCTATCTCTGGACGGTGGGGGTAGCTCCCCAAGCGGTCGAGATCAAGACGATTGCCCTGATCCCGCTGTCGCAGATCTTTTTCGCCGAATTTCTCATTACGCTTCCAGCAAGTCAAGTGACGGCCAAGCTCAAGTGTAGTTGACCTAACCCCCAACCCCCTTCCCGACGCGGGAAGGGAGTGCTCCCCTCCCCGTATCGGGGAGGGGCCGGGGGAGAGGTTCTTAACGTAACACAAGCCACTGTCAGTTCCCTCTGTATGGGGTATGATAGAGGGCGAGCTGTCATCGCTTGAAAAAGGAGCAGACTGGGTATGCCAGGGCGTCGTGCGTATGCCGTCATTGCGATTCTTTTAGGAGTCTTGCTGGTTCTCAGTAGCCGCGCCCAGGTCACTCCTCCGCCAGGCATTACGGCAGAGTTTGTCGTGGAAACGGTTCCGGTCTATCAAAAGGGCTCGCTCGCCCAGCCCCAGATCGCGACAGTGAAGCTCGCGCTGCGCGGGGACTTTCTCACCCCGCCCCCCCTCGACGTGATCATTGGCGTAGATCGCTCCATCAACTTAGAAGAAGCTCGCTCGTTCGTAGATCGGCTGCTCAATCTGCTTGGGCCGGACGACCGCGTCGGGCTAATCTCTCTCGCCCCACCAACGCTGGACAGCCCCTTGACGGCTGACTTCAATCTCATTCGGCAGCGATTCTCCGAGCTGACTCCTAGCAGCCCCTTGGGCTTGGCTGATGCCGTCGCTCTCGCGACAAAGACGCTTGTCGAGACTGCTCGACCTGAAGCGCGCAAGATTCAGATCTGGCTGATCGCGCGCGCGGGATTGGCCCCGGCGGAGTTCGGCCCGGTGCTCACCCAAGCCCAGCGCGCCCGCGACAGCCAAATCACGATTCACGTCGTGACGACCACGGACGAAGCTGCGCGCTCCCAAACGCTGCTCTCTCTGGCACGCTTCACCAACGGGCTCTTCTTGAAGAGCTTCTCCGACGAGACCCTGACGGCATTGCAAGGGCAACTGCGCATAGAGTTCATAGCCCGCCAGGTCGTCGCCAAAGTGACGATTACCAACCGGGTGACGTTCGAGGGGGCCGAGGGCAACCCAGAGATTCAAGACTTCGCTGACGGCAGCAAGATGCTGACTTGGAGAGTTGAGGCGATCCGCCCCGAAGAGACCGTAACATTTCGCTTCCAAGTCAGCTCAAGTGTCAAAGGCTCTTTTCCCATTAATCGCAGCCCCAGCACCGTCGAGTACACGAACATTTTAGGGCAGAGAGCGCGCATCAATCTGCCGTTTATTACTCTGGACGTCCCCAACGCTCCGCCGGTGGCAAAATTCGTCTTCAGCCCTGCAGAGCCTGCCGTCAAAGAGACGATCTTCTTTAGCAATCAGTCGTCTGATCTTGATGGGAGCATCGTCAGCTATCTGTGGGACTTCGGTGATGGGAGAACGAGCACCGAAACGAGCCCTTCCTATGCTTACGAAAAAGCTGGGACGTACACGGTGACCCTAACGGTCACCGACAACGAAGGGGCTACTAACAGCGCAAGTGTTACCATCGCGGTCATTAATATCGCCGTGGCGATTCGCGACTTGCCCACGTTTGGCGGGCAACTGCCGCGCGGGATATTTATCAGAGTCTATTTAGAGATTCGGGTCAATCGCGACGTGTTGGGGCTTGGGGTTCGTGAGGAATGGCCCAAGAATATCATAGCTGTCGATACAAAAGTCGAAGATGTCACTGAGAAAGTTCTTGGGGAATCGCACGGGGGCACGATGCGCCCACCACTCCCAGGAGGCACTGCAATAGAATGGATCTTCCCCGAACGCTTACCTGCGGGCACGGTGAAGAAGATCGTCTACGAAGTGAAGCTCTCAGAGACTGCCGAGATGGATTCGCCCATGCTGACGGGATTTGTCATCAGCAAGGTCCCCGATATCCAGACGCCCACGGAGGGGACAAGCTCGTTCCAGCTTGTCGCGGGGCTGCCGATCAAGGTCGTCGTAGCACACTATATCACGCGCCCGGATATTCCCCCCGAAGAAGAGCGTATTGATCCGAAAGACGACAATCTGATCTCGTTCAATCAGATTCAGCGGGCGGTGAGCTGGTGGCTAGCTACGGGATGGTCTCCTATCGGCGAATCGCCGATTGTGCCCGGCACTGGCGGGCAACAGATCGATCTCGCTACTATGCAAGAGCTGATCGCGTATTGGCTCTCGAACACGCCCGTCGATCAGCCGTTGCCGCCACGTCCTCCGTAAAGTATGCGCATTCTATTTATTATCGCTTTGGGTAGTAAATTGTTTGTCTTGCCGACTTTCGCTCAGGGGTTTCTGACCGAAGAGCTTTCCCCACGGGCAGTCAGTCTTGGCGGGGCGTTTGTCGGGCTTGCCGATGACGCGTCAGCAGCGCTGTGGAACCCCGCGGGGCTATTTACGCTAAAGGGCTTTGGAATCTTGGGGAGGCTCGCCATGCCCGCCCCGACGACGCCGTTTGAGATCTTCGGGGCAGCATTGAGCGGCGGTATCTTTGGGATCGGCGGTGCGATCTGGTACGGCAGTAAAACCCTCAAAGCCCCGACCAGAGAAGAGCACTCGTTGACAGTTCTCGCTATTGGTGCTGGAGTGCGAGAGACCATGAGCGCAGGAATCGCGGTGAAGCTCTACGATGAGCTACGCGCGGGACAGCGCTTTCACGGGACAGGGATTGATCTTGGGCTGATGGTGCGATTTGGCTGGGTGCAAGGAGGCTTGGCTGTCACTGATATCGTAGGAGGGCAGCTTCCCATGATCGTGCGCATGGGAGCGACCATAAAGCTTTCCGAAGGGATGGTACGTCTTCTTGGGGCAGTAGACCTTGCGCGCCAAGAGGAGCTGCGCGCTCTTCGTGTGGGGATAGAAGTTCAGCCCTTTGAGGGGATTGCGCTGCGCGCAGGCTGGAACGGGCGGGAGATCACGTGGGGCGGAGGCTTGGGAATCTTGAATATCTTGCAAACGGACTTTACTTGGCAGGCTGACGGCTGGGCGGTCACGACGGAGCTTGCGTTTGGCCGACGGTAGGACTTTACAGTATAATGCCATCATGAAGACCCTTGGTGAGAGGGGAAAGAGATGAGCCAAGAGATGCAAATTATCCTATGGATCGTCGCGCTGGCCCTGCTCATTGCGCTCACATGGGCACTCTGGCGGCGCACCGCCCGTCAGAGCTTAACTGTGCTCTTTCTGACCGTCGGAGCGATCCTTGTTGTCAGCGGTGGCGTTCCCCTCGTTTGGTGGCAGCTCCATCTTCCCAAAGGGACGGATCAGCCTCTGCACATCCGCGACCATCGGCTCGTCAGTCAGACCCAGATCAAGGAGAGAGATCTCGTTCGTGTTGAGGTTGAGATTGAGATCGTTATTCCCAAGCTGACTCAAGACCGCCTGCAGGCCATTGCCTATGAGTATCTGAGAGAAGCTCTTGCTATCCATAAGCCGGATATAGCTTCAGTTCAGCTCAAGGGCTTCGACCGCCCCATACTGTATAAGTACGCATACCGAAAATCGCTCTCTTTCGAGAGCGTGCAGTCGTGGATCCAGCCCGCAGCGGAGGAGATCACTGCTGGGGCGCACCTTGAAGAGCCGATCCTCGGGGAGCTTGGAGACTATCGCACGGTCACAATCTTCGTCACAGTGACCGCGAAGTGGGCCAATCTCAGAGATCTTTTAGGCGAGGGCGCGCTCCCCGACGCCTGGGCGTCCCTTGACGAGTCGCTCTATGACTATATTGTCGTCACCGAAGGCGAGCAGCTCCAGATGGTCATAGTCTGCGCGCTCCTCAACGAGGAGTTTTTCCAACAGTATCAAGCGGCACGAGGGCGTCCGGAAGAGTTGGGGCTGCTGGCGGGCGAGATTCCAATGCCGTCGCTCTTAGTGTTCGTGCACGCTCTGCAAGAGAGCCTCTTTCGTATAAGCGATATCGCGTTAGTGCAGAAGCGTGGGGAGAACCTGCGACGCTATGAGCCCGAAGAGCTGGCTCTCAATCAATATGCTCTCAATGGGGCACGCCCACCGTGGATAGCCCTGATGGGGAATTTCCCGAGCTTTCCTAATGTGCTCGCACAGGTGCGTGCGGGCTCACATGTGCTAGGGCTTGTGCGTCTTCCCGACTGGCTCGATCCCTCGCAGGGGTTCCAAGTTTATTACAGAGATCGCATTGCGACATTTGGTAGAAAACCCTGAAAACTCTAAAGAAGGTTGGTATGACCCCAACCCAGCGATGGATGATCCTCGGCGGCACAGCCGTCGCCGTCGTGATCATCGCGATTTTTATTTTTTTCTTGACGCGTCCCCCGGCAGCGATCACAGCGGAATTTGAGGGCGTCGTCGCGCACGGTGATGCTCAAGCGTTTGCTCTCAAAGATGTGCAAGCCCGTGATAGCAAGCTCTTTCTCTGTTCACGGGAGAACCTCGCGGTGCGCGTCGAGCGTGCCCCTATCACTCTGAACGTCGGCGACAAGGTCACTGTCAAGGGCGAGTATGATGAGAAGTCTTGTCAGATCACCGTGAAATCTGCTGAGCACTATGTGCGGGTGACCGTTGTGGCACCCGTAGCGATTGAGCTTGAAGGGGTCGTCGCCCGCGCAGGGCAAGAGAGCTTTACGCTCAGCGAAGTGACAGTTTTGTCTGGGCCGCAGCCGTGCTCGCTCGAAAGGCTCACTGTACAGATAGAGTCGCGCAATCTTCTTCCCCCAAGTGCTCTGCAGGCAGGCGATCTCGTGACTGTCAAGGGCAACTATCACGCCGAAGACTGCACAGTGCGCGTGAACACACCGACTCATTATGTTGAGCTGCGCCCGATCTCTATCGAGCTTGAAGGGATTGTGAGCGCAGGGACGCCTAAGCAGTTTGCTCTGAAAAACGTGATCGTGCTTGCGGGGCCGCAGCCGTGTCGCTTTGAGAACTTGCCTGTCCAGGTCAAGTCCGACCAGGCGCAGACGGAACCCGTGCAGCTTGCTGAGCGCGTGCGTGTCACGGGCGAGTATCGTCCTGACAGCTGTCGCGTCGAACTCACGAGTCGCCAGCACTCTGTCGAGCGTCTCCCTACGACAATCAAACTTCAGGGCACTGTCGCTCAAGTCGGCAGCGATCACGTGACGCTCCAGAACGTTCAAGTGCTCGACGGGCCGCAGCCGTGCACAACTGAACGCTTAGCTGTGCGCGTGCGTGGGGCAGCGAGCTTGCGTGGCGGTGAGGGCGTCGAAGTCGTCGGTGAGTACAATCCCAAGAGCTGCCAAGTGAGCGTGGAGCAGCCGACGCATTCGTTCGCGCGGCTCTCTGCGCCGCCGGTGCCCGTCCCCCAGCCGTCAGTACCTGCGCCGCAGCCACCCGGGGTACCGCCGATCCCGACTCCCACAGGAGGCTTGCCGTTCTTCATCTCCGGGGGAGTCTCTTCGATTGGGCCGGTGCTCGCGTTTCGTGGCTCCGTCGGGATGGCTTTTAATAGCTCACTCAAGGGGATGCTCTCGGTGGGATACGGCTCTGGCTCGATACAGAAACCTGAGCTGACCAAGCCCGTCAACTTCACAGTGATGCCCGTGGACTTCACTGTCTGGTATAGTCTTGGAGGCGGATTGCACATCGGCGGCGGTGCAGGAGTCTTAATCGTTCAAGGGCCAAAGCCCAAGTTCTCCAACACCGTGCCGATAGTTCATATTGCCGTTGGCTTTGCCATCACAGACTTTTTGATGCTCTCAGGAGGTGTCGCTTACGTACCATGATTAAGAGAATCTTATCTGTTGGCTTGTTGTTCATACTCCCCGTTCTGGTGAGCGGCTGCTTCTTAACGTTGGGCGACTTAGACAAAATCTTTCCCGTCAAGATCGGGCCAGCATCTATCTCGAATATTCGGGTCGAGCCCGCGACTCTCCCCGGCGGCGTGACGCAGTCTGTCACAGTCAGCTTCGCCTACAATCACGAAGACGGTGACTTAGGTCTGAAAGCGAGAGTGATCGTCAAGCTCTCCGGAGCGACGGTGAGAGAAGAGTCTATAAATTTAGAGAAGACCAGCGACACGGTGCGGGTGCCGGTCACAGTTTCGACGCCCAACACCGAGACGAATTTATCTCTCGAAGTCGTCGTTGTAATTGGGGATCAGATGAGCGCGTCGCTGCCCGCGACGATTCACGTTGCTGCTGATGACGACCGAGATGGCGTCTCTAACCGTGAAGATGCATGTCCCAATGAAGCCGGAGGGCCAGCGAATATGGGCTGCCCTGTGCCTCCAGCCAATACGCCAGAGTGCATCTGGTTTGTCGATGGCTGGACGCCGCCGATCAAACAAGTGCGCTTTGTGCGTGTGGGGCGCCAGATCTTCGCGATGGTCAATGAACCTGATGAGAATATTGACACGGACGTCCCTGATGTCGTCTTCGCCTGGGTTATGGTCCCCCATACAAATGACCTAGAAGTCTTCCGTCTGACGGAGATCGGCGGCAGCAACACGGGGATCTTTGCAGGATTAGGGCCTCTGCTCGTGCAGCGTCTCACGCCTGCTGTCCAAAACGATGGGGAGCTCAGCGTCTGGGACGGCGACACCATGCTCTTGTTCTACGGCGACGTCAATAACTTCTCGCAGCAATGCATGGCCCAGGCGCGGGTGGGATTGGGGGATTAGATGCGTCGCACAATCAGATATCTTTTGGTATGATACGATGATGAAAGCTTTGTCGAGAGAGCGTGTACGGATGAGCAAAGCTGAGTTGCTGAGGCGTTTGGAGCTCCTGCAAGATGAGATTGACCTGCTCCGCGCTCTCGTGATTAAGTCGCAGCAGAACCCCAAAATCCCTCTCGAAGAAGCGTTGCAAAAGCTTGGTCTCTCGGCTCCCAAAGCCAAGCGCTCAACTCGATAATGCGATATGCTGTAGCGCTGGGCACCTCAACGGAGAGATACAGCTCCCCAGAGCGGACGGGATCACTCGGAGGGATCGGCTCCCCATCGTCAAGACGACACCGCAAAGCAAATTCTGCAAGCTGGCGGAGGTTGGCAAGGGCTTCTTCAACAGCCTCGCCAAAATCTGAGAGATCATTAAGAGCCGGAAGCGTTGCGCAGACTTGACCCGTCTGCGTATCTGTCTCAAGCTCCACGCGGTAGGTGCGCACCATAAGAGATATGTGGAGCCGACCGGAGTCGAACCGGCGACCTCTGCGTTGCGAACGCAGCGCTCTCCCAACTGAGCTACGGCCCCAGTAACAGCCCTATTATAGCTATTCACCCATTGCCTAGCAAATTGCTCATCTTGTCTTTACCAAGCCAGATCGGGTATGATCTTTGCTGGTGACACCCTATGAGCCGAGATTTCTCATACAAGATCGCGCAGAGCCTCCAAGATACGATGATGCACACGGCACTCAGCCGTGCGAGTCTCTACTTTGATCTCTCGCGCACCTGGGCGTTCGCTGATCTTCCCAACAAAGACGCCCTCAAGCGCCGCGCCCGCCAGATCAAAGAGTTTTCCATCGAGCATCTCGATGAGCTCATAGCGCAATTGCGGGAGAGTGTTATCCGTCATGGCGGGCACTTCTATCTCGCTCCCACTGCTCAGACTGCGAACGACTACGTGCTCAAGCTCGTGCGCGCACGTAACGTGAAAAAAGCCGTTAAATCGAAATCGATGGTCACTGAAGAGATTGAACTTAATAAGCACTTAGAGTCTGCTGGCGTCGAAGTGATCGAAACAGATCTAGGGGAGCGCATTATTCAGTTAGCGGGAGAGCGCCCGTTTCACATCACCGGCCCGGCGATTCACAAGCCCCGTGAAGCAGTAGGTAAACTCTTTGCGGAAAAGCTCGGCGTCCCCTACACCAATGACCCGTATGAGTTAACAAAGATCGCCCGCGCGTCGCTGAGACAGAGTTATCTGGAAGCTGATCTTGGGATCACCGGCGCCAATTTCGCCGTCGCCCAGACGGGGACATTCCTCGTCATCACTAATGAAGGCAATGCCCGGCTCACCATGACGCTGCCCAAAGTACACGTCATCATCACCGGGATCGAGAAGATCGTCCCAACGCTCGCCGACGCTTTAGTGCTCTTAAAACTTTTGCCGCGCAGCGCCACGGGGCAGAAGCTCACCAGCTATGTGTCATTAGTGACTCCGACCTCTCCCCCGGCCCCTCCCCGGCACGGGGAGGGGAGCCTTCCCCCTTCCCTTTTAGGGAAGGGGGCTAGGGGGTTAGGTCATGACCGCGAAGTGCACGTTATTGTGGTCGATAACGGACGCAGTCGGATGCGCGCTGACGCTCAATTCCGTGAGGCGCTCTATTGCATCCGCTGCGGCAGCTGCATGAACATCTGTCCAGCGTTTCGGTCTGTGGGCGGGCACGTCTATGCTGGACAGACATATATGGGCGTGATCGGTGCGATTTGGACAGCATTTGTCGATCACAACGGTCAAGGCGATCTGGCGCGTGCCCGCGAGCTGGCGTCGCTCTGCATGACCTGCGGGCTTTGCGCCCAAGAGTGCCCTGTGCAGATCGATCTTCCCTGGCGTAATGCGCAACTGCTCAGTCGAGCAAACGAACACTTAGGACGCACGCCGACGGATCGGCTTAAGAGTTTCGCGTACAGAAAGCTTTTGCCCAACAGAAAGCGCCTGGCGCGCGCTGTGCGAGCGTGGCAGCTAGGTGCAAGGGTTGGGCTTCCCAAGATCGTCCATGCGATCCTCACGCGCACCGACGAAGACCTCGCTCATGGGATCGAGATTGTGCAAAGTCATCAGTTTGCCCAAAAGTTCTTGCACGAACGGCTCGCAGAGTTGCTCGCGCACAATCCCCAAGGTGCTCAGCATCGCGTCGGGTATTTTGTCAGCTGCGGGATGGACTTGCTCTATCCCAGCGCCGGGGCAGCGACTATAAAAATCTTGCAGCACAATGGGTGCGCTGTGCGCTGCGCTGAAAAACACATCTGTTGCGGCGCGCCGGCGTTCTATTATGGAGACGAGCTTGCCGCGAAGAACCTAGCTCGTCTGAATATAGAGATTCTTGAAAAACTCGACGCAGACGTGATTATCTCCGACGAGGCGACGTGCTCCGGGTTTGTGAAGAGCTATCCTAAGCTTCTTAAAGATGACCCCACCTATGCTCAGCGCGCCGAAAAGCTCTCGCAGAGAATTCGCGAGCTAAGTGAATTTCTCTCCCAGATTGAGCTAAACCCCTTTCAGCCTCTATCAGAGATCGTCACGTACCATGCGCCGTGTCACCTGGTGCGCACGCAGAAGCTGGGCGAAAAACCATTAGAGTTGCTCAGAAAGATTCCGGGGCTTCAGATCAGAGAATTAGAAAAATCTGATCACTGCTGCGGCGGCGCGGGGACGTACAGCACAATCCATCACAAAATTTCGCTTAAGATTTTAGAAGACGAGCTCGAGCGCCTGAAAGCGACGGGAGCACAGACGCTGATGACCCCCTGCTCCGCGTGCATGATCCAGCATCAATACGGGTGCCGCAGACAGAATTTAGGGATACAGACGGTGCACCTGTCGGAGCTGCTCGCGCGGGCGTGGGGCATAGTATAAAAATTGTCAATTGGATTTTTAACGTTCCTTGGGGAAAAACGCTACTAACAGGAACGTGGCTATAGGCCCAAAGAGCAAAGAGGCGAAAAACCAGTTGAGCCCACTTCTGTTTTTCCCTTGAGCAATGCCTGCATTGACGAAGGCTAACGTCATCCAAAATGTCCCGTAGGTAACATAATCATCCATGATGTCCCCTTTCAGCTGGTTCGTTGCGATTCCATTGCGTCTCCGCCCGTATTACGCCATCTTGCACAACCTGTGCCCGTAGAGCTAAATTCTCCTCCGCGGGTCTCATTGAGTCATTTTAGCAAAAGTTGCCCCTCCCTACCCAGTTGACAAACTCCCCCGGCTCTGGTATCATTACTTAGCAGACTCATAAGGTGATTGCTAATGGACGCACGGAAGCGATTGATTCTCAAAGAAATAGTAGATCATTATATTCGGACGGGCAAGGCCGTCAGCTCCCAGACGATCTTAGAGAAATACGGGCTGTCGGTCAGCTCCGCGACGATTCGCAATGATATGAAGTATCTCGAAAAGCAGGGCTATATTACAAAAGCATGGAGTTCTTCCGGGCGTATCCCCACGGCCAAGGGCTATCGCTTCTTTGTGGACTGGCTCTTGGAGCTGAGCGAGCTCGCCCGCAAGCAACAGCACGCTATTTTAGAGGCCTACGGCTTCCAAAAACAAAGATTAGATGAGCTTCTTCAGCAGACAGCGTTCTTATTAGCAAGTCTTACAGGGCATCTGGGGTTTGTGCTCACCCCGCGGATTGACCAGACTGAACTAGAATTCATCGCGTTGGTGAAGCTGCCCCCAGATCATGCCTTAGCCGTGCTCGTCTCCGATTTGGGGATTGTAGAGTCTCGGATTATCCCTACGACGCTACCGGAGGAACAGCTCGCAAAGATCGGGGATTTGCTCAATCGCTCTCTGCAGGGGCGACGTCTGGGTGAGTTGGCTACAGAGCTTACCGAAAGCCCTCTGGAAGGCTGGGCTGATCGCCTCACCCAAGACGCTTTCGCCCTCATTCAACAATTAATTACGCCTCAATTGACTCGTCAGCGCCTCATCACTGAGGGGCTGGCTCACCTCCTCCAGACGGTCTTCACCTGGGAGGAGGCCATCGAAGAGGCCCGCAAGCTCTTGTGCTTGCTTGAGGATGAGAGTCGGTTTATTCAAGCTATTGGCAAGACCCGTCCCGGCGAACTCATTACGATTATCGGCGAGGAGAACCTTGTGAAAGAACTGCACCCCTACAGCGTAGTCAGCCTCAATTACGGTTATGACGGCGTCTTAGGGGTGCTGGGGCCGGTGCGCATGGACTATAGCAAAGTCGTCTCGACGACCCAATATATTGGGAATCGCCTGCGCGCGATTCTGGCCGTCTCCAAAGCCGCAGCCCTCAAGAGGTGATCTCTATGGAGGAACCCAAGACCCAACAAGAGACAGAAACCCAAGAGTTGGCAGAGCTGAAGGCGCAACTTGAGCTCAAGGAGAAGCAGAACAAAGAGCTCATCGAGCGCCTGCAGCGTCTGCAAGCGGACTTTGAGAACTATAAGAAGCGCCAGGCGCGCGAGAGCGAAGAGCTGCTTATGCGCTTGGAAGACCAGCTCCTCACAGAGATTCTCCCAATCTATGATAATTTAGAGCGGGCGTTCCGCTCGTTTAATAAAAACAACGATAAAGATTCGTTCGTCGAGGGGATTGAGCGTATCTTTGCCCAATTCCATGCGTTTTTGGAGGGCAAGGGTGTGCGCCCTATCCCCGCTCTAGGGGAGCTCTTTGATCCAGCCCTCCACGAAGCGTTGATTATGGTGGAGGCCGAGGACGGCGGCAAAGTCTTAGAAGAGTTCGAGCGGGGGTATCAGCGCGCGGGTCGCGTGCTGCGCCCCAGCAAAGTGAAAGTGAGCAAACGAAAGATCTCTCAAGAATCGCAGAGCACGCCAAGCTCTGCAAACCCATAACACTCTAAGGAGGGACCTATGGCCAAGGAAAGAATCGTTGGCATTGACTTGGGAACGACAAAATCCGCCATCGCTATCGTTGAAGGCGGCAAACCAGAGATCATCACCAACGCTGAGGGGGAGCGCATTACCCCTTCAGTCGTAGCGTTCACCGAGACGGGAGAGCGCTTGGTGGGGACGCTTGCCAAGCGTCAGGCTGTTATGAACCCCGAGCGCACCATCCAAGAGATCAAGCGCAAGATGGGCACGGATTATCGCGTGAAGATCACCGCTGGGGGGACGACGCGAGAGTACACCCCCGAAGAGATCTCCGCGATGATCTTGCAGAAACTCAAGAAGGACGCCGAAGAGAAGCTCGGCTTCAAGATCACTAAAGCTGTCATTACGGTGCCGGCGTACTTTAACCAGCAGCAGCGCCAAGCCACAAAAGACGCGGGCAAGATCGCTGGTTTAGAGGTCGAGCGCATCATCAATGAGCCGACGGCAGCGTCACTTGCTTACGGCCTTGATAAAGAGAAAGACGAGACGATCTTGGTCTACGATCTAGGCGGCGGGACCTTCGACGTGACGATCTTAGAGATCGGCGATGGGGTATTCGAAGTGAAGTCGACTTCGGGTGACACGTATCTCGGCGGCAAGGACTTCGATCAGCGCATTATCGATTGGCTTATTGCAGAATTCAAAGCCGAGACGGGCATCGATCTCTCCAAAGACCTCTCGGCGTTGCAGCGTCTGAAAGATGCCGCCGAAGCTGCCAAGAAAGAGCTGTCGTTCAAGACTGAGACGCTCATCAGCTTGCCCTATATCGCAGCCGATGCCCGCGGGCCGAAGCACCTGGAGCGCAAGCTCACGCGCGCCAAGTTCCAAGCCCTCACCGACGACCTTGTAGATCGGACGATGCGCATCGTAGAGCAGGCGCTGAGCGACGCGAAGCTCTCGCCCAAGGACATTCAGCAAGTCGTATTAGTCGGTGGCAGCACGCGAATGCCAAGAGTCCAAGAGCGTGTTGCGGAGATGTTCGGCTCAGCTAAGCTCAATAAAGAGATCAACCCCGACGAAGTCGTCGCGATGGGCGCGGCCATCCAAGGCGGCGTGCTCGCTGGAGAAGTCGATCAGATCGTCTTGCTCGACGTGACTCCGCTGACGCTCTCCATCGAGACGCTCGGTGGGATCGCAACCCCGATCATCGAGCGCAATACGACCATCCCCGTCGAGCGCACCAAGACGTTTACGACCGCCGAGGACGGTCAGACGACCGTAGATATTCACATTGTGCAAGGGGAGCGCAAGTTTGCCGCTGATAATAAGTCTCTTGGGCGATTTCAACTCACGGGGATTCCTCCGGCGCCGCGCGGCGTCCCGCAGATTGACGTGACGTTCAGCATCGACGTGGACGGTATCCTGCACGTGACAGCCAAAGACAAAGCAACAGGGAAATCTGCGAGCATTGTGATTAAAGAACAGTCGCGCTTGAGCGACGAAGAGATCAAGAGGATGCAAGAGGACGCCAAGCGCTACGAAGAAGAAGATCGTCGTCGCGCCGAAGAGGTCGAGACCCGCAACCGCGCCGATCACATGGTCTATATGACCGAGAAGGCGTTGCGGGAGCACGGCAGCAAAGTCAGCGCAGCGACGCGTGACCGGATCCAACGAGCCGCTGACGCCCTGAAAGAGAAGCTCAAGGCGCAAGCCCCCATCGCGGAGATCCGCCAACTCATGAAAGAGCTCGAAGAAGTGAGCCTTGAACTGGGGCGCGAGATCTACCAAGCAAGCGGCGCTCAAGCGACAGGCAGCTCAAGCTCCGAGCGCCAGTCTTCTGATGGCAAGGACTACATCGACGCGGAGTACGAAAAGAAGGATGAGTGAATCACAGAAGTCACGGAGACGAGCCACGGAAAGCACGGAAGCACAGCCGTTTCTGTGTAATCCGTGGCTCCTTCCGTGTGCTCTGTGATTCACAGAAAGAGCTCCTATGGCCAAGAAGGATTATTACGAAATCCTAGGCGTCTCACGCAACGCCTCCCAGGACGAGATCAAGAAAGCGTTTCGGCAGCTTGCGAAAAAGTACCATCCGGACAAGGGCGGCGATCCGGAAAAGTTCAAAGAAGTCGCTGAAGCCTACGAAGTGCTCAGCGACCCGGACAAGCGCGCCCAGTACGATCGCTTTGGGCATGTCGGGCCGGAGCAGCGCTTCGACTTTGACTTGAGAGACTTCCGGCGGGCGCGCGAGGCGTTTGAAGAGTTTGGCTTTGGCTCGGCTTGGGAAGATATCTTCGATATGTTCTTCGGCGAGGGGCTGCGCACGCGGACCACGCGCGAGCGGCGGCGCAGCCGCGCCCAACGCGGTGAGGACTTAGAGTATCGTCTGCGCATTAATCTCGAAGACGCAGCGTTTGGCGCACAGATGAAGCTCACTGTGCCCAGATATATTGCGTGCGATGTCTGTAGAGGAACTGGGGTTGAGCCGGGGACACAGCGCACAATGTGTCCTGACTGTCGTGGACGCGGGGAGATCCAGTATCGTCAGCAAACGCTCTTGGGGAGCTTTGTGAACATTCGCACCTGCGGGCGGTGCGGTGGCACGGGCGAGATCATAGAGCATCCGTGCCATCGGTGTCATGGCTCTGGGCGAGTCAAGACAGAGAGTCAGCTTTCTGTAAAAATTCCGCCGGGGGTGGACACGGGTTCTCGGCTGCGTTTGGCGGGCGAGGGCAATGCCGGGCTAGAAGGCGGGCCGCCGGGCGATCTCTATATTACTGTTGAAATTCGTCCGCATCCGATCTTCCGGCGCCAGGGCGATGATATTTATATCGAGCTCCCCATTAAATTTACGCAAGCTGCCCTTGGGGCACGCGTGAAAGTTCCCACGCTCTACGGCGAAGAAGAATTGACAATCCCAGCGGGGACGCAGTCTGGGGAGCAATTCAAGCTCCCTGGGAAGGGGATTCCGCACCTGCAGGGCTGGGGCAAGGGTGACCAATACGTCACTGTCAAAGTCGAGGTCCCCAAGGGCTTATCGCGCCGAGCGCAGGAGCTGCTGAGGCAGTTGGAAGAAGAGTTGTAGTTAACTTCTCACCCATCTCCACAGCTCGCGCAATGTCGGGGATTTCCCGTACATCAGAATCCCCACTTGGAAGATCTTGCCCGCCAAGCGCATCATCCCATACGTCGCCAAAGCAAGCACTATGACGGATAAGAGCACTTCCCACCACGGCACTGGGCTGACCGCCGTGCGCAAGATCATCATCCCCGGCGTGGACGGCGGAAAGAGACTGATAATCTTCAGGGCAATATGATCTGGATTTCTCAGCACTAGCGAAAAGAGCATAATGGGCAAGATTGGGGGCAAAAAGACCAGCGACATCCCGAAAGAGCTCGCGCTCTGCAAGTCATCGCTGAGTGTAGCGCTCACCGCTGCCGTCAGTGAAGCTAAAAAGAGATACCCCAACACGAAGTACGCTAAATATAAGAGAATCTTTCCCCAAGCTAAGAACGGCAAGATCGCAAGGCTAATCACTGACGTTGGCAGCCCCACATACGGCCCGCCCACAAAAATTAGAGTCAAGCCCACAAGAGCCCAAATGAACGCCTGCACTAACGCTAAACCTCCAAGCCCCAAGATCTTGCCCGTCATCAGCTCATGCGCCCGAATCGAAGAGAGGAGAATCTCTACGACGCGATTGCGCTTCTCCGAGATCACGCCGTACATGATCCACGTGATCGAGTTCATGGTGATAAACAATAAGAGCAGAATGATGACAAATCCCACGCCGATGGTGATCCCGGCCTTGAGCTGTTCTGTCACAGCTTCAGGCGCGGCTTGCACAATGATTTGGACGCCCTGGCTCAGCTCCGTAGCTTTCTCTGGGGGCAGCCCGGCTTCACGTAAGCTATGAGCTAATAAGATTTGTGAGAGTGCGTCGCGCACGGGGCGCGGCACGCCTTGGGCTTGTAGCTCTCGAATGTTCAAGCCCAGACCTTCGCGGGGCTTTGGCACGTAGCGCACTTGGCGAGTTTGAAAGAAATCGGACTCTATCACTAAGTAACCGTCGAACTCGCCGCGCTGCATGCGCGCGGGAAGCTCAGCTTCAGAACCGTTAAAGAGCACGACGCGATACCCTGAGCCCTGAAGGCGCTCGCGCAGCTCCGTAAAGACCCCAGCGCGATCTAAGACCGCAAGCTGAGTCACGCCATCTCGCTCGGCAGCGCGCGCGATCCAGATCACCAATGCTATCAAGCTCAAAGAAAAGAGCGGCGCAGCAAACGTCGCGATCACGAACGCCTTGCTCTTGAGATTCTGCACAAACTCCCAGCGCGCGACTGTGAGCATATCCTTCACTCCTTATCAAGGCCCTCACCCCGCCTGACAGCACCCCTCTCCCGTCCGTGAAGACGGGAGAGGGGTTGGGGGCGAGGGCCTCACTTCTGCTCCTTCACTATCTCCACAAAGATATGGTGCAATGGGGGTTTTCTGATCGCGATCTGCTCGATCTCAATCTTCCCCACAAGAGCTGCGAGAAACTCTTCTGGGCGCACGCCCTCTTGTAAGATGAGCTGCGCACGCCCGTTCTCGATCTGCGCTGACTTCACAAGAGAACTCTCTTTGAGAAATGCGCCGTCGCCGCGAAAGTCTATGGTCACCCAGTCTTCTCTCCAAGAGCGTTTGATCTCGCGCAACTCGCCGTAGAGCACTTGGCGACCCTTGTTGATGAGGAAGATCCTGTCTACCAAGTCTTCGACAAGATGCATCTGATGAGCTGACAAGAGCACAGCCGTGCCCCGCGCCTTCAGCTCCACGATCAGTTCGCGGAAGAGATCTTGATTGATCGGATCCAGCCCCGCGAAGGGTTCGTCCAAGATGACGAACTCCGGCTCGTGCAAGATCGCCGCGATGAACTGAATCTTCTGTTGCATTCCCTTGGAGAGCTCTCGGATGTTTCGATAAAAGTACTTTTCGAGCTGGAGGCGATGCAGCCAGAGCAAGGCGCGCTCGCGGGCGACACGGGCGTCAAGGCCCTTGAGCCCAGCGAGAAAGACGAGCGTGTCACAGACTTTTCTGTTATCGTACAGCCCGCGCTCTTCGGGGAGATACCCCACGCGCTCCGGAAGCAATCTCCCATCGGGCGAGAACGAGAATCGAATCTCCCCAGAATCGGGTTGAAAGATCCCCAAGATCATGCGAATAAGAGTCGTCTTGCCCGCGCCGTTGGGGCCGAGCAGCCCGAAGATCTCGCCCTTCTGCACGGTGAAGCTTACGCCATCTACAGCCTTGGTGCCATCAAAAGATTTGTGCACACTCTCAACGTGAAGGATCGTCGTCATCTCGCGCTGTGCCATATATTCTCATAATACCCTATCGAGCACCTGGGCGCACTAAGCGAGAAAGACGAGGCCCTTAGACACGAATCTGAGGGCCTTGTCAGGCAAGATAGGGTTTAGGGAGAGGGGCTAGCTCTTGACCCCGATCTTGTAGACCTCCTGATTAGTATTGTACTTGATCTCGACGAACTTCCCAACATAGCCGGGCAGTTGCTCAAAAGAGATATAGCTCTTCTTTTTGCCCTGCTTGACTTCGATGACGACGTTGGCGCTTACAGTGAACGTCTGGTTACTCACGGTGATCGTACGATTGGCTACATCTACGGCCTGCAGGGTGCCCTTGAGCTTACCGGGTTGCCCACCGCCTCCAGAGCTGTTTTTGACTTCGATCTTATAGACCAGCCCTTGAGCAGTGAGCTTGAGTTCGACCCAGCGGCCCACATAGTTGGGCAGCTGACTGAATGGGATATACCCCTGATGCTTCACCTTGACGACGACGTTGGCACTGACCGGGTAGACTTGATTGTTCATCGTGACTGTCATACCCGCGACGTCAACAGCGTTGAGCGTCCCCTTCACTTCGTTGCCGCTGGCCAAGCTTGTCACCGCCAGCGCTGTGACCATCAACCCCGCGACTGCGAGTAGCTTCGCTAACTTCATGTACACCACTCCCTTGGTTATGAAAGATTTCTTACCCAACAATGACGTGCTTCGCTTCGTAGTAGCCGTTCTTCATCTTATAGTGCGTGACAGTCAGTCTCACCCCTTGCACAATGGCCGAGCGATCTACCGGCTTGCCTTGGGAGTCTACGATCTGCGTGCTCTTGCTGATCTTGACAGGAAAATCTTCTTTGCCGTCGTTGTTCGCGTCCAGGCGCACTAAGAGATCGTCCCCAAATACAATGACGTCCAAGACGATACCCACAAGGGGTTGCAGGGTCGACGTCGAAGTCTCCCCAACGATCACGTGCCATGCTTCGTAGTAGCCGTCGTCGTCGAGCTTGTAGGCGACCAGCGTGAGCACGACCCCAACTTGAATGGCCTCGAACGAAAGCCTATTGCCTGCCGGATCGGTGATAAGCGCATGATGCTTGATCTTCACGCGCAGGTCCGGCTGCCCATCCCTGTCGACGTCAAGAGCAACGAAGAAGTCGTCACCAAACCAAAATGCCTGGATGACCGTGCCCTTGATGACCTGCTGCCTGGGAGGAACCGTCGGAGGCTGCCCTGTGCTCGTTGTACCCACAACGATCCGATAGGCCTTATAGTAGCCGTCATCGTCCCACTTGTAGTGAGTGATCGTCAGCGTCACCCCAACTGTGATCGCAGTGATGGGCAACGGCCTATTCGCACTATCTACGATCCGGGTCTTGTGCTCGATCTTCACTAAGATATCAGCACGTTGATCGGCGTTCGTATCCAACTGCACGAAGAGATCATCTTTGGCCCACCACATCTGCACGACCGTGCCCACAATGGGCACCTGTGCCCAAGCCACCCACCCAATCATGATAAACCCAATTACTAGCATCAGTAGCTTGATCTTTGTTATCATAGCGCGCCTCCTTGAGTACTAGTCGTCGTCATCATCTTTATCATGATCGTGGTCGTGATCGCGCTGCGCCGGCATCGCCGTTTGATGGTCTTGCAGGTCCATCGCTGGCTGAGCAAGTTGCACCCCCGCGCCGTAGCGATAGACCAGCTCGCCGCCGTAGTAGCCCGTCGCTGTTAAAGCCCCAACGCCCACACCACCCAACATGAGATAGATCGCAAGAACAGCTCCAGCAGCCAAGCGCCATCTACTCAGCCAACTCGTCGCGAGCATCAACCTTATGGCAGCGACCGCGAGCAAGAGATACGCCGTGAGCTTGCCTAAGTCCTCGTGCGTGTCAAGCACGCGCTCGCCGGCTCCGCTCAAACGCTCTTCAACTGATTCTTCTGCGAGCTGCCCCGTGAACATCGCGGCGAGGGCTCCGAGCGCTCCTAACACAATCAAGATCAAGCCCATTCTCTTCAGCGTCTCGCGCTGAAAGAGATGACCAGTCACGTCCAGAGCAAACCCTGTGAGAAACAGCGCTATAGGGAAGTGCACAACTATCGGATGGATATTCGTCATAGTTCACCTCGTTAGTTTTGTGTCTATGATCAGTGTACGAGGGATAGAGTGACGGAGCGATAGCAGCGAGAAGAAAATCATTTGAAAGTCTGGTGAAAAACCGGTGAAAGTTAAGCTGCGAGCTTGTACCCAAACCCCGGCACAGTGAGGATGAATTTGGGATTTTTTGGGTCTTCTTCGATCTTATGACGTACGAGATAGATATAGCGTTTGACGTCGGTCGCCGACGCCAGGCTGCCCTCTGGCCAGACATGGCGAATGATCTCTTCGTCGGAGAAGACCCGCCCCGGTTGCGACGCTAAGAGCTTTAACAGCTCGTACTCTTTGGGCGAGAGCGCGATCTCCTTCTCTCCAAGTCGGACACGCTTCTGGGCGTCGTCAATCTCTAACTCTCCAACGCGCCAGCGTACTGCGGGCTGCACTCGGCGCATGACGGCAGTCATGCGCGCTTCTACCTCGCGCAGCTTCAAGGGCTTCACGATATAGTCATCGGCTCCGCTTGATAACGCTTTGACGATATCTTCAGTCGCGTCCTTGGCGGTGATCATCAGCACGGGGGTGCGCCCAGCTGTTCTGATATAGTGCAGCACCTCCCAGCCGTCGAGCTTGGGCATCATAATATCGAGCAAGACCAAGTCGGGCTTCTCGTCTGTAAATCTTTTGAGCGCCTCCATGCCGTCGGCAGCAAGAATAATCTGATATCCCTGGGCTTCGAAGTACGTCTTCAAGATCTCGCGGGAGTCGGCGTCGTCGTCAACGATTAAGATCTTCATAGGGGATCGTAAAATAGAATGTGCTCCCTTGGTTCAGTTGACTTTCCACCCAGACGCGCCCGCTGTGCATCTCGACGTAGCGTTTCACGATGGCTAAGCCCAAGCCCAGCCCATCGCCCTCACGGGTCGTTGTCGGCCCTAACTGTGTGAACGGCTCGAAGAGCCGCGCTTGGTCTTCGAGGGAGATTCCACGCCCGCTGTCGCGCACGGCACAGCGCAGCTCCGAAGTGCCGCGCTCAACCCGGACCTCGACTGATCCTCCACGCTCAGTGTACTTGATCCCGTTAGTCAAGAGATTGATGAGAACTTGCCGGAGCTTCGTGCGATCAGCCTGGATCGTCATCGACTCGACGGGCTGAAAGCGCAACGCGATCCCCTTCTGGGTCGCTAACGCTTGTACGCTGCTGAGTGCTTCTGCGACGACACTGTTCACATCACAGGGCTCTCGGATGAGCCGTTCTTGGCCCATCTCTAACTTCGCGAACCGCAAGACGTTTTCTAACAGCTCCGATAAGTGCTCCCCCGCGCGCACGATCGCCATCAGGCGCTCTTGCTGCGCGGCGTTGAGGGTGCCCTCAAGCTGTTCCCCCAGGAGCTGCGCATGGCCCAAGAGCGCGTTCAGGGGCGTGCGCAGCTCGTGCCCCATGATCGTCAAAAACTCGGACTTCGCCTTGCTGGAGCGCTCCAGCTCTTCTTTCATGCGCACGATGGAATCGGCCATGCGATTGAACTCGTGCGCCAAGGCTTCGATCTCCGTATGCGTGCGCAGCCGCGCTCGCGCACCAAAGTCCCCTTGCCCAAATGCCCGCACCGATGAAGCTAACTGCTCCAGAGGGCGCAAAATCGAGCGATAGAGCAGAAACGCGACCAGCGTCCCGATCAGAATAAGCCCGATGCTGACACTCACGACGATCAGAAGGTCCAGGCGCACCTCGTTAGCGATATACTCCAACGACACTCCTAAGCGCACATAGCCCAAGCGCCAGGGGCGCTTCAGATCAAGATACGCTGTGCCGTCGGCCAGACGCCCGCGCTCAAGCTCTTTCGCTCCTTCTGGGGGAATCTCTAGGGCGTTCTGTTTTCGCTCGGCAAGCACGAGAGGGGGCTGCACGGGGAACGGCTCAGTGCCGACAAAAGCTCGCGTCTGCACGATCTGAGCATAGAGCACGTGCCCGCTGACCACACCCTCTAACATCACGGGGAGATTCTGAGGGCCTCCAAGAGCGAGCGTGCGCTCGGCCTCCGCAGCTATGTGCTCGGCTATGCCCTGAGCGCGCTCGACGAACTGCTCGTCCAGCTCATAGGCCATGCGATAGGCCGCGATGCCCCCAAAGATCACGGTGAACAGCACCGTGAACCCGACAAACGCAGCGATGAATTTGCTCTTCAGACCCATTGGAGCACAAATCGATGGTCGCTATCGCATGACCAGCATCCGAATGATGCCCGTCTCGCCCTCTAAAGATTCTAAGGCTTTGCCGAAGATCACGTTTTTACACCTCTCTTGCTTATCGCAGCGCATGGCATATCCCGCTCTGAAAGCGCTCACGAGCAGATCGCCTGGACGGATTGGGCCGTTCTCGGCAGTAGCCTTGACGAGAACAGTTCCCAGCAGGGCCAGCAGCGCCTTGCTTCCCGACGGCATTTCACCCAAGACAACCCCCGGCACGCTGGAGATCACCCCGACTACTAAAGTAGAGTATGGCTCACGAGTCTTGCGATAATGGCCGGGATTATCTAGATCGAGTTCTATCACATCTCCTGGTTCTACTGGCTCGCTCACTCCGACCCATTCTGCAATATCAGCGCCTTGGCCGGGGAAGAAAGTCCCTGCAGCGTAGACACTCCCCTCTCTCGTGACACGAAAGAGAAACGGTTCTATCGTGCCGGACCCAAGGTCATCCATGCAGTGATCTATGCCGCAATTGTCACTCAGAATGTTTGGAGACATCTGCGATGCTATGAGCAGGGCGAACAGCTCAACTATGGGCGCCTGCATCTCCCATACGGTGAACTCGCTGCACGGTGGCACAGTCCTGACATCGGCATAGCGCAGCGCGCGGGGTTGCTCATTAAAAGAGGGATAGAATGCGGCTCCTGCAGGCTGACTGTACGAAGCCCCAGGGAACGAATCCACAGGGCCATAGGAGGGTATCCCCGGCATAGGGAAGCCATTGCCTTGCTTGATGAAGACCAGTGAGTCGAGATGGAGCGGCTCCATGGGATGCCGTGCCCCCAGCCCAGTGATGTACACCAAGCCAGCGGGATTTGCGCCCAGGATGAAATCAGCAGCGAGCGAGAGCGCATCAAAATAACTCTGAATGCTCTCAGGAGCAACGTTGCGACGATAGATATCAGCGATAGCAGGATCCATATACTTGGCGCTGTTTACGCCATTGCCCCAATAGACCCCATACGCTGCAGGTCGCGGGTTTCTATGCGCGTGCTCAGAGTCTATGATGCTATTGATAGCATCGTTGGCATAGCGAGCGAGCCAGAAGTCTATAGCGTTCTTTATGTCCGGATGGGCTTGAGGGCTGCGATAATACCCAAGCACGTAATCGGGCATCATGCGCCCACCGTCAATATAATCTGATAACTCCAGATGGGAGAGCGCCATAGGGGGGAACTCCCACCAATGGAGTTCCGGCGAATATTTACGCCATATATTCACGAAATCGTTATTGTACTCGGCTGATCCCGTGAGCAGGAGCAGCTCTCCTGCGCCATAGAGCAAGAAGATGTCTGTAGTATCAGTTCGGTGGGCTTTAGCCCATGCATACGCAGCGATTGCCCGTTGCTGAAGCTCGTTGGATCGCTGTACGCGAAAGGGCCGGATGAGCCGTGCGGCCTGGGCGAACAGCCCCGCAGCTCGTGCTGTCACTCTTGGGTCGCGTGCGTATGTCCAATAGGGCAACGGATCATCGCTCGCCAAGTAATAGCCCCACGGGTGCCGGTACGATTCTACGCCCTGGCGCACGCCCCCATCTTCTTCTTGGAGTTGCTCCCAGGCAGCTATGCCCCAGAGCGCTTCATCGAGTATATCTGGGATGCCGTTGCCGCTCTCAGGGATGTTGAGCTGCCCGTCGCTATAAAGCTGCGGGTTGATCTCATAGGCGCGCATCAAGACTTGGGGCACTACAGTATGCATAGGGCGTTGGTCGAAGTCGCCCGCGTCATGATACCCGCCAACAAGGCTTCTCTGCCCCACTTGAGGTTGATCTTCCGGGTAGAAGCGCGTGAAGTCAGGCTCCTCGCCAGTGTAGACAAACGGATGATCAGGAGGTCGGCTCCAGTTCGTGTATTGCGCGCTTAAATTCCCGCCCCATCTATTGAAAAATAGCCCGCGCATCGCGATATAATATGCTCGGAATATAGCGCTTTCGCTAACTTCCGTCCTCCACGAGACTCCAACGCCGGGAATCCGAACACGATAGTATCTTCCCGGGGGAAGCTGCGATAAATCGATCTCGCGAACTTCGCCCCCAGCGTCCTCATCGTAAGAGGTCCTTACGGTGATCGCGAGATTGTGCAACACGTACTCGCGCGGCAATCGCGCGTCACTCGCTTCCCTGATGACATCAGCTGTAGCTGGAAAATCAGAAAGCAACAAAGGCCCTCCATCCCCCAGCCAGCCGTACACATACGCCCATCTCTTCGTAGCCCGCGGGCTGTAGCCCACTTGATTGAGCTGGATCACCGGCGTCTCGAGATACACATCACTGAATGGGAGAATGAAATCAACGCCAGGGCCGGTCACATGGAGTATCTCACGCTGTCCTACCGGCTGATCTAGTGCGAGAAAGATGCGATGATCTACATCGATAATGGAATCATCAGACTCAAGCCCGTAGCCGATTTGATACGCAGGCGCACTCACGGCAACTGAATGTCTGTGCACTGACTCGACACCGAGAGAACCCCCAGTGAAGCGCTGCACTGTCCACGGGCCAGCTTGGAGCGTTCCCCCGTCGCCGCCCGCGATCACGATCCCCAGTATTTTCGGGGAGTACATATGGACCTCGCGGACGGGTGTATTGAGCGACGCCCGAGGCCCGCCTTTTGTCCGCGCATGGACATGCTCAGAAAAGACAGCAGTATTCGACTGAACTTCTACCCTAATGAATACATCTACGGCCGGGGCCAGCCCCATCACCGTGTAGGCGCTCGCTGCTCCATCGAGTACTGCAATCTCGACCTCTCCAGGCATCGGTGCGCCTACAGTATTGCCGGGTTCAGCACTTATGAAGACCTTCGCAGCAGTGGCGTTGGGAACCCTTGACCACGCAACGGAGACCGAACTCGATGAAGTGCCCTCGACATAAAGGCCGAGGGAGCCAGAAGATACCTTGGCATCCCAAGATACGGCTCCGTTAAACATTAAGGCAAAACAGAACAATAAAGCCAGCACCCCTCTATATCTTTTCAGCACAGCATGCAAACACATAGTGACACTTTGGAATTATAGCACAAACCATGGCAAGTGCGTCAAGAGACATGATGAGGATGCATTAGACCCATTTGAGCACGAAGCGAAAATAAAAGTAAATCGCTGGGATCGCCAAGAGTAGTCCGTCTATTCGATCTAATACACCTCCGTGGCCGGGCATCAAACCCCCGGTGTCTTTGACTTGAGCAAGACGCTTTAAGCGCGACTCCAACAGATCCCCTAACTGCGTAAGCGCACTGGTGATCCCCGCTAGCGCGATCATATGTGGGAGAGAAGCCCACCAGTCCTTCCAGATCGGCGCCACTGCTGCGACTGTGAGCGAGAGAATAAAGCCTCCCGCAACTCCCTCCCAGCTCTTGCGCGGACTGATCGTCGGCGCTAAGAGACTTCTGCCCCACGCTGAGCCCGCTATATATGCCCCAATGTCATAGCCCCACACGAGCGCCAAGGCCAAGAGCCCATAGAGAGCCCCAGCTCGATAGAGCGGGTAGAAAAAGTGCAATAAATAGGGGATGTAGATAATCCCTCCCATCGTCGCTAAGATCTTTCTCAGGGCATCAGGGTCGAAAAGATAGAGCGCAATAGGGAAGACCAGCGCCGTCCACAGCACCAAATCCCCAAACGCCGCTTCGGGTGTCCCATAGGCGAGCATCACCAGCACGGCCGAGCTGACGAAGAAGAAGCGATTGAGCGATACGCCGTTGCGCTCCAAGAGCTGCACGTACTCCCACGATGCGACACCAACGACGAATGCCCCCAAAAACGCTACCGGCCAGATGCTTTGCCAGGCCCAGCCCAACGCGAGAGCTGCTACAACAATCGCGATAGCAACGATCGCTGTGATCGTCCGAGGGAGCAAGTCTCTCATAGTAAGCGTTTCACTGCGCCGATAAGGTAGAGCGAGCCCGTTATACAGAGCAACTGCGTCTCAGTTCCGCAGGCTGCTGTGAATCCCGCTGCCGTGTCTCGATATATCTTAGCATGAGGAGCCCACGACTGCAGTTCATGCGGATCAAGAGCGCGAGGCGAGTCCGGTGGCACCAAGATTATCTCATTGAATTCAGGGAAGAGCATCTGGGCCATAGTTTTATAATCTTTATCTTTGAGCACACCAAAGAGCAGTGTGCTCTTTCTCAGAGAATACTTCTCACGATAGCGTCGCAGGTCGTCGCGCAATGCTCCGATTGCATGAGGGTTATGCGCGCCATCGAGCACGATCACATACGGCTCCCGTTGCACGACCTCGAAGCGTCCAGGCCAGCGCGTCTGTTCGAGTCCCTCCTGCATCGCGTCTTGGGGGATCATAAGCGACCCTCGAAGGGCTGTGATGGCTTCAAGAACGATATTAAGATTCTCTTGTTGATAGCCCCCCAAAAGCTTTATGCGAACTCTTCCTATAGATTCGATCTCGAACTCCTGATACTCCCAGGTGAAATCCGTTCGCCGTGCTCGCTCGCGGGCGCGTATCAGCGGCGCTCCAGCAGCAGCGCACTCGCGCTCAATCACTCTCAACGCTTCGCCCTTGCGCTCCCCCGTCACCAATGGCACGTCTTTCTTCGCAATCCCCGCCTTCTCCCACGCGATCTGCTCTATCGTGTTCCCTAGGAGATCTGTATGATCGAGCTCGACGTTGGCAAGCACGCTTACTGCTGGCGTGATCACATTTGTCGCGTCGAAGCGCCCGCCTAGCCCAACTTCGATCACAGCTATATCTATCTTCTGGCGCGCAAAATACAGAAACGCCATTGCTGTGAGAAACTCAAACTGTGTGGGCGTATCTGGCATCGCGTCAACAATGGGCATCAGCTCGTCGGCCAGCTGCACGAACTCGCGCTCTGAAATCAGATTCTGATTGATCTGGATTCTCTCGCAATAACTGACCAAATGAGGGGATGTGTAGAGCCCGACGCGATACCCTGCGCTCTGCAAGACGCTAGCCAGCATCGCCGCGACTGAGCCCTTCCCGTTCGTCCCCGCGATGTGCACTGCACGAAACCGCTTGTGCGGGTTGCCCACAGCTTCCAAGAGCGCCCCAATGCGGGAGAGACCAGGCTTGACCTCGGTATGGGGCAATCTTTTCAGATACGCGATAGCTTGATCCACTGTGTCACGAGCCTTGTAAGAGTCGAAGATTTTGTTCTAATCGTTCGACTTTCTCCCTGAACTCTTGCGCCTTACGCTTCTCCTTCTCGATGACCTCATCTGGGGCACGCTCTAAAAAGTCGGGGTTGTCCAGCTTGCGCAGCGTCGCTTCGAGTCCCGCACGCGCTTCCTGGAGCTCTTGGCGCAGACGCTTGTATTCTCGTTTAAGGTCGAGCAGTCCTTCCAAGGGGACGAAGACCTCGGCCCATTCTAAGACCATCCGCGGGGCATTCTTGGGACGCTCCACGCTTGGCCCCACAACCACTTCGCTTGCTTGAGCAAGCTCCTCGAAAAAGATCTTATAGTCGCGCACTAATTGCTGGACAGATGGATCTTCGGCTTTGATGAAGACCTTTGCTTTCTTCTGAGGCGGCACATTCATCTCGGAGCGAATCGTGCGAATCGCCGTGATGAGGGCTTGAAGCTTCTGCATCGTTTGCTCAGCAAGCTCGTCTATCCATTCTGATCGCACCTTCGGATACTCGGCGATCATCACGCTCTCTGCTGGCTTGTGCGGCAATCGTTGCCAGATCTCCTCGGTGATGAACGGGATAAACGGGTGCAGGAGCTTAAGAATATCTGTGAGCACAGCGAGCAGCACCCTCTGGGCTTGAGCTTTGGCTTGGGGATCGGTGCCGTACAGGCGCGGCTTGATCATCTCGAGATACCAATCACAGAAGTCGTGCCAGACGAAGTCGTACAAGCCCTTCGCAGCATGGTTGAACTCATAGTGATCCAAGCTCTCACGCGTCTGCAGAATCGTCCGACTGAGCCGTGAGAGAATCCAGCGGTCTTCTAAGGGGCCCTCACCCCCAGCCCCTCTCCCGTGGAGCCACGGGAGAGGGGTGCCGGAGGCGGGGTGAGGGCCTTCAAGGTTCATCAACGAGAATCGCGCGGCGTTCCAGAGCTTATTGAGAAACTTCTTGTACCCTTCGATATCTTGGATGGAGAGCCGCATCTCTTTGCCTTGGGCACAGAGCGCTGCTAGCGTCAGCCGCAGCGCGTCCATGCCGTATTTCTCCTTCATTTCCAATGGGTCGATGACGTTCCCTTTGGATTTGCTCATCTTCTGGCCACGTTCGTCTTTGATGATGGGATGGAAGAAGACGCGCTCAAACGGGATCTTCCCCATAAAGTGCAAGCCCATCATGATCATCCGAGCGACCCAGAAGAAGATAATATCGTGCCCGGTGCTCAGGAGCTGTGTCGGATAGAAATATCTCAGTTCAGGGGTCTCTTCTGGCCAGCCCATGACGGAAAAGGGCCACAGCGCCGAGCTGAACCATGTGTCTAAGACGTCCTCGTCTTGTTTGATATTGTTAGAATTGCACTGGGAGCACGCTGATGGGGCTTGCCGTGCAACCGTGATCGCTTTGCAGTCAGCGCAGTGCCACGCGGGAATGCGATGGCCCCACCACAGCTGTCGAGAGATGGGCCAGTCTTTGATATTACGCATCCAATCGAAATAAACCTTCGTCCATCGCTCTGGGATGAACTGAATCTCTCCGGACTCGATGACTTTGATCGCTGGTTCAGCGAGCTCCCTCATGCGCACGAACCATTGCGTTGAGATCAACGGCTCAATCGCCGTATGACATCGCTGGCAGTGCCCTACGGCATGGATGTGCTTCTCCGTGCGCTCTAACAACCCTTGGGCTTTCAGATCCTCAAGGACACGCTGACGCGCTTCATAGCGATCTAAATCTTTATATGGTCCGGCGTTCTCGTTAGTCGTCGCGTCTGTTTTGAAGATATTAATTATCTTGAGCCCATGCCGGCGCCCCAGCTCAAAATCGACAGGGTCATGGGCAGGGGTGACCTTCACCGCGCCGGTGCCGAATTCTTTGTCAACAGCTTCATCAGCAATGATAGGGATCTTTCGCTCTAGTAACGGCAAGATCACAAACTTCCCAATCAGTTCTTGGTAGCGCCCATCATCGGGATGGACGGCAACCCCAGTATCGCCGAGCATCGTCTCCGGGCGCGTGGTCGCTACAGTGATAAACCCGTCTCCATCTGCCAAGGGATAGCGAATATAATAGAGCTGGCCCTCAGTATCCTCGTGCTCCACTTCTAAGTCAGAGAGCACTGTCTGACAGCGTGGACACCAGTTGATCAATCTATCCCCGCGATAGATAAAGCCCTCTTCGTAGAGCCGAACGAAGACTTCTGTGACGGCTCGGCTGCGCACTTGGTCTAAGGTAAAGCTTTCGCGCCGCCAATCGCACGAGCACCCCAACGCACGCAACTGCTCGCGAATCCGCGAGCCATAGCGATTCTTCCAGGCCCAGCCGAGCTTGACAAAGTAATCACGTCCGAGATCGTAGCGCGTGAGGGGGCGCTTGTCAGGTGGGACAGAGTAGCCAATTTCTCTTAGTAAGTCATCGAGCTCGCGCTTGGCCAGTCCCTTCTCGATCAGCACATGCACGGCGATGCTCGCGTGATCGGTGCCGGGGAACCAGCACGCTTCGTAGCCGTCCATGCGCTTGTAGCGAATTATAATATCTTGAAGGGTATTATTGAGGGCGTGCCCCATGTGCAGTCCGCCGGTGACGTTGGGCGGCGGAATGACTATAGCGAAGGGCTTTTTGCTCTCGTTGACGTTCCCATCAAAATAATGGTGCGCCTCCCAGAAGGCGTACCATCTCTCTTCGGCTTCTTTTGGGTCGTAAGCTTTCGGCAGTTCCATGCCACCAGCTCCTCCTCGTCCACAAAGAATAGCAAACTGTTGGTAGAGGAGCAAGAGAGCTTGCTCCGTGAGAGCTTATGGGGTATTATAACTGAAATTTATGAGCGCACCCAAACGCGTCGTCATCACGGGAATTGGGGCTGTCACTCCCCTTGGAATTGGCAAAGAAGCTTTTTGGGAAGGGTTGGCGAGGGGCAAAAGCGGGGTTAGCCGTATAGACGATGTGATTGATCTCACGGATATCCCTGTCAAGATTGGCGCATACATTCGGGAGTTCGATCCCCTACAGTTTATAGAAAAGAAACGAGCGCGCCGGCTAGGACGCGCTTCTCAGCTCGCCCTGGCCGCTACGAAACTCGCCCTGGAAGATGGGCACCTTGATCTCACTCAAGAAGATCGGGATCGCGTTGGGGTCGTCATCGGGACGGGAATTGGCAACATCGAAGCGCTCACAGAGAATTACGATATCTTCTTACAGCGCGGGCCTGGCAGAGTGAGCCCGTTCTTCGTCCCCATGTTCATGCCCAACGCTGTCGCGGGTGAGATCTCTATTGAATGGGGCTTACGAGGACCCAATTATGGAACGGTTTCGGCGTGCGCTAGCTCGAATCATGCTCTTGGTCTTGCGGCTGACGCGATCCGCTACGGCTACGCCGACGTAATGATCTGTGGCGGGACGGAATCCGTCTTGCATCCGTTGACATTTGCTGGGTTTGATCAGATGGGGGCGCTCTCGCGCAGAAATGACGAACCCACACGAGCTTCGCGCCCGTTTGATCGAGACCGTGATGGATTTGTCGTGGGTGAGGGCGCGGGAATTTTAATCTTAGAGAGCTTCGAGCACGCCCGCGCTCGTGGAGCCCATATCTACGCGGAGCTGGCAAGCTTGGGAATGAGCGCTGACGCTGGGCACATCACTGCGCCAGATGAGCACGGCGAGGGAGCATACAGAGCGATGCTGATGGCGCTGGAGCGCGCGGGCGTTCGTCCTGACGAAGTCGACTACATCAACGCGCACGGAACAGCAACCCCTTTGGGGGATATCAGCGAGACACGCGCGATTAAAAGACTCTTCGGTGCGCATGCGTATAGGCTTGCCGTCAGCTCAACGAAATCACAGATTGGGCATCTGCTCGGAGCTGCAGGGGCAGCAGAAGCTATAGCAACGTTGATGGCTCTCGACCGCGGGCTTCTGCCCCCTACGATTAATTTAGATAACCCAGATCCCGAATGTGATTTAGATTATGTTCCCCACAAGGCCCGTCCAGCGAAAGTTGAGATCGCTCTCTCGAATTCGCTGGGCTTTGGCGGCCATAACTCAGCGATCGTTCTACGCAAGATTTGATTCCCACTGCTGGTATCATTTATAATCGCCACTATGGCGAAGAATTACTCAAACAGCATTCAGTTACTCGCACAGCTCTCCACAGCATTTGGGGTCTCCGGCTTTGAGGACGATATTCGCAATGTGATCACCCAGTTTGTCAAGCCTCTTGTTGACGAGATACGCGTCGATCCGTTGGGCAATCTCATCGTCACTCGTAAGGGCAAATCTGATTTTACGCTCATGCTCGACGCGCACATGGACGAGGTCGGCTTGATTGTTAGCTATATTGAAGAGAAGGGCTTTCTGCGCTTCGCCACCCTTGGTGGCTGGGATCTTCGCATATTACCAGCGCAGGTCGTCAAGATCCGCACGCGCACGGGAAAGCTCATTACGGGGGTCATCGGCAGCGTCCCACCCCATGTGCTCAAGCCCGAAGATCGTGAAAAGCCCTTCAAGCTCGAAGATCTCTTCATTGACGTTGGGGCCTCTTCTGCCGAAGAAGTCCAGAAGATGGGGATTCGCATCGGCGATCCCGCTGTGCCGTACTATCCCTTTGAGCAGCTGAACGAAAACTTAGTCGGGGGCAAAGCGTTCGATGACCGTGCCGGGTGTGCTGTAGTAATTCGCACGCTAGAAGAGCTTCAAAAAGAAGACTTAAATCTGACGCTGGTTTGCAATTTCGCTATCGGCGAAGAGACAGGGCTGCGCGGCGCACGTGCTGCGGCGTACAGTATCAATCCCAACGTCGCGCTCGCTCTGGAAGGGACAATCAGCGCTGATGTTCCCGGCGTCCCTCCGGCACGCCAGCCTACAGCGTTGGGCAAAGGCCCAGCGATCACTATCGCTGATAACTCTCTTGTCGTAAGTCGTCGTGTTGTGGAAGCACTCGAAAAGATTGCCGAAAAGCTCAAGATCGCGTATCAGTATAAATTGCCCATCTATGGCGGCACCGACGCTGGAGCGATCCACACGACGCGTGGAGGCATCTTAGCTGGTGTGCTGGCAGTGCCCTGCCGCTATATTCACTCGCAGTTCAGTTTATTAAGACTCGACGACTTCGAGAACACCGTGAAACTAACGGTAGGCTTTGTACGCGAGTGTCGGGAGCTACTCAGCTAAGTAAAGAGCTTCTGCGCTGTCTTAAGCGCGTCTACGAGCGCATCTACGTCGTCTTCAGAATTATAGATATAGAAGCTCGCGCGAGCAGTGTTGTCCATCCCTAGTCTCTTCATCAATGGCTGCGCGCAGTGGTGCCCGCTGCGTATAGCGATCCCCGCTTCGTCCAAGATCCCCGCTACGTCGTGAGGGTGCACGCCCTGGAGATTGAACGAGATCACCGCGAGACGATCTTGTATATCTTTTGGCCCGTAAATCTCCAGCCCATCGATCTGCAAGAGCTTATCAAGCGCATATTCTAAGAGCTTCTGCTCGTGCGCATAGACATTCTCTAACCCTAGCGCTGCAAGATACTCAATCGCTGCGCCAAGGCCAATTCCTCCAGCGATGTTGGGCGTGCCTGCTTCAAATTTCCACGGCAGATCGTTGAACGTCACGCTCTCTGTCGTCACCGTCGAGATCATGTCGCCGCCGTGCAAGAACGGGTGCATGGCTTCTAATAATTCTCTGCGCCCGTAGAGAAACCCAATCCCCGTTGGGCCGAGCATCTTATGCCCCGAGACAGCTAAGAAATCACAGTTGAGCGCTTGGACATCTATGGGGATATGGGGCGCGGCTTGTGCCGCGTCTATGACCGTTACGGCTCCAACCCGCTTGGCTTCTTCGATGATCTCTCCCACAGGGTTGATCGTCCCCAAGACGTTGCTGGCGTAGATGATCCCAACGAGTTTCGTTCGCCTGGTTAAAAGCTTGGGCAGCTCGGCCAAGTTGAGTCGGCCTTCGTCCGTGACATCTAAGAATGTGAGCTGAATCTTTTTAAGTTCTCGGAGCATCTGCCATGGCACCAAGTTCGAATGATGCTCCATAATAGTTACTAAGACTTCGTCGCCCGGCTGCAGATTGTACAGGCCCCACGCATACGCGACGAGATTGATCGCTTCGGTCGCATTTCTGGTAAAGACGATCTCGCGCCAGGAACGCGCGTTCACAAACCGAGCAGCTTTCTTGTGGGCTTCTTCGTAAGCCACAGAAGCTTCGTGCGAGAGCGTGTGCACCGCACGATGGACATTGGCGTTATATCTTCGGTAATAATCTGTGATCGCGTCGATGACGACTTGAGGGCGCTGGCTGGTCGCAGCGTTATCGAGATAGATTAGGGGCTTCTCATGAACAGTACGAGTGAAGATCGGAAAATCGCGGCGCAGAACGCGCGGGTCGAGTGTCTTACACGCATCGGGCTGGGCAGCCATGCTGTCACCTTCTTAGTCTACAATGACGAAGATCGCGTTGTCTTCGATAGATACCGGGTATGTCTTCACGCCGACATAGGCTGGTAAACGTACGACTGCTCCTGTGCGCACGTCAAACCGCGCGCCATGCCGAGGACACTCGACGGTATACCCTTGCAATGTGCCCCCTGTCAAGACGCCCCCGTCATGCGTGCACATATCCTTGAGGGCGTAGAACTTGCCGTCAATGTTGAAGAGCGCAATGCGCTCACCTTCGATCTCGATGCTCCTGTACTGCCCAGGGGCAAGTTCATCCACCCTTGCTATCCGGACCTTCTTGCTCATCTTCTTCTCCCCAGTTCTTCATCCCGTACACCCCAGCTTTAATAACTTTGAGCGCCAAGAGCGCGCACTTAATGCGCATCGCGCTCACCTCGATCCCCAACAGATCGAGCATCTTTTGTTTATCGAACTGTTTCACTTCGTCGAGCGTCTTGCCCTTGATCTCTTCAGTTAAGATCGACGCTGCGGCTTGGGAGATCGCGCAACCCTTGCCGCTGAAGCGCACATCCGTGATTCTATTATTATCGAGCTTGAGCTCAATGCGAATCTGGTCCCCGCAGCTGGGGTTGCCCTCTTCATGGACGATATCAGGGTTTTCCAAGTGTCCGAAGTTCTGCGGGTTCTTATAGTGCTCGATGATAAAATCTAAATCAGCCGAGACAGTCATAGCTACTCATTCCATTTTTGCTCGATGAACGCGTGGAAGCGCTCACGCACCCCAGCGATAGGGATCTGCTCGAGCGTGGGCGTCAAAAAGCCCTCGACGATAGTGCGCTTGGCCTGTTCGCGATCGAAGCCCCGGCTCATCAGATAGAAAATCTGTTCTTCATCAATGGGCCCGATCGAAGCGCCATGGGTGGCGCGCACGTCGTTGGCTTCGATCTCCAGTCCGGGAATAGCGTCGCAGTGCGCACCATCATTGAGCAGAAGCCCTTGAGCTAACTGATACGAATTCGACTGCTGCGCGACGGGATCGACTCTAATAAATCCGTACATGACAGCACGAGCTTGATCCTTCATGACGCCCTTCATGTGAATCTCTCCCTTGACGTGCGGAGCCATGTTGCGCAACGAGCTCGTCAGATCAAAGTGCTGCTTGTGGCGTCCGAAAAGCACTTGGATATCTTCCATCTCCGCTCCTGGGCCTACTAGTCTACTCTCCACATGGCTCATGGTCAAGCGCCCACCTAACCATCCTATCGTCCAGTGGAGCTTGGCGTCGCGCTCCACATGCGCCCGACGCCGCACAAAACTGAACGTCCCTTCGTTCCAATTTTGCAGCGCCCCAAACTTCATCTGCGCCCCATCGCCCAGATAAACTTCCGTGATCGCTCCGTGCAGATGAGGCCCTATCTCTTGAGGATGCTTAGCGTAAGCTTCTTCGAGCACGGTCACCAAGCTCCCTGACTCTACGACGATCACTTGATGGGCCAAGGCCGCTACCGATGGCTCGTCCAAGAGATAGACCAATCGCAAGGGCTCTTCGAGAACTGTCTCTTTAGGGATGTAAATAAAAATCCCGTTCTGAGCCAACGCTCCAACGAGCGCGGTCATCTTGTCTTCTTGGGGCGAGATGATTCCAAAGAGATACTTCTGGAGAAGCTCAGGGTGCTCGCGCACCGCCGTCGCCATATCGCAGAAGATAATCTTATTGCTCAGCGGCTCCGGCACTTGCGTTGTGAGGACTTTTGCGTCAATTTGGATGTGCACGGCCTCGCGCTCAGTCGCGAATTCGCTCACGCGAGCTCCATGAGCGTTTTGCTTTGCAAAATCAAAAGCATCGAGATCGAGCTCGCGAATCTTCGTATAGCGCGACTCTGGCATGGGCAACTTCTGCAAAGCTGCTAACGCCTCCACGCGCTTCCGCACAAGCCAATCGGGCTCGCGCCGCTCCGAACTTTGCTTGATTATTTGGTCTACCGAAAGAGATAACAGTGTTCTCATAGTCGTCTCTAAAAGACCCCCCTCTCCAGGGCGGAGGAGGGGGGTTGGGCATTTAAGGAGGGGAGAGGGGTCGATAGTATTTTACCACCTGAGCTTCGGGTTGTCAATGACCTCATCGCTAGATCCCATCTCCCTGAGTGAAGAGTTCCGCGGCTTCCTCACGCTTTTGCCCATCGGAACTAACAAGACCTATGGTCTTTTCTATACAGTGTAATCTATCTTCTAATCGCCCTTGCCGGTCCCAGATCGCTCTGATCGCCTCAGCTATAGGATCAGGAAGCTTCCCATGTTCCAATGGGGCTATCGGGCGCTTTCCTTCTTCTGTTATGACTCTGCCGGGGACGCCCACGACGGTAGCTCCTGGAGGGACAGATTTAATAACGACAGAACCAGCCCCGATGAGGGCTCCTCGCCCTATAGTAATCGGGCCGAGTAAGATCGCTCCCGCGCCGATTACCACGTTATCCTCGACTGTTGGATGGCGCTTCTTCTTCTCCAGAGATGTCCCTCCTAGGACGACTCCCTGATAGATCAAGACGTCATCGCCGATCTCAGCCGTCTCCCCGATAACAACCCCCATGCCGTGATCGATGAAGAACCGTCGTCCGATCTTGGCCCCCGGATGAATCTCGATTCCGGTTAAGGCCCGATTGATATGGGAGAGCAAGCGAGCTAAGAAGAAGAGCCGATGCTGCCACAAGAAATGAGCTATGCGGTGCAACCATAGCGCGTGCAACCCCGGATAGCAAAAGAGAACTTCTACAACACTACGGGCAGCCGGGTCCTTCGCAAATACAGTCTGTATATCTTCTCTGAGCGTTCTCAGGAGCATCATCCCTCTTGAAAGAGCCAAGTGCTTAAGTATCGTTCGCCGGTATCAGGCAGGACAACAACGATCAGTTTTCCCTTGTTTTCAGGTCTTTTGGCGACTTCTATGGCCGCCCAGGCCGCTGCCCCTGACGATATCCCCACGAATATCCCTTCTTCGCGTGCGAGCCTGCGCGCCATCATCCCCGCGTCTTCATGAGTCACTTGAATTATCTCGTCGATGAGATCTGTTCTAAGCACTTCGGGCACGAACCCTGCACCGATCCCTTGGATCTTATGGGGGCCGGGCTTGCCCCCAGACAGCACTGGGGAATCTTTGGGCTCCACCGCGATTGCGCGGAAACTGGGCTTCCTTTGCTTGATTACTTCAGCTACTCCCGTGATCGTTCCTCCCGTTCCAACCCCGGCGACCAATATGTCGACCTTCCCATCAGTGTCCCGCCAGATCTCCTCGGCTGTGGTCTCGCGATGAATTTTGGGGTTGGCAGGGTTCCGGAACTGCTGGGGCATGAACGCCTTAGGGAAGTTTTTCATCAGTTCTTCAGCTTTCTTGATCGCGCCCCTCATCCCCTCCGTCCCCGGGGTCAGAACAAGCTCTGCCCCTAAAGCTTTCAAGAGCTGACGGCGCTCCATGCTCATAGTATCCGGCATAGTAAGAATTAAGCGATACCCTTTGGCCGCACACACAAACGCTAAAGCGATCCCTGTATTGCCGCTGGTCGGCTCAATGATGACCGTATCTTTGGTGAGCACCCCTCTGCGCTCCGCATCCTCGATCATGCTTACCCCGATACGGTCTTTCACGCTGCTTAATGGATTAAATGACTCTAACTTAGCTACGACTTCTGCATACGCCCCCTGTGTCACCCGATTGAGCCGCACCAAGGGCGTGTTACCGATCAATTCTGTAATAGACTTGGCAATGCGTACCATCTTTATCCTACTGAGCCTTCCATCTCCAACTGAATTAGTCTATTGAATTCGATGGCGTACTCCATCGGCAGCGTCTTCGTAAACGGCTCCATAAAGCCGAGCACTATCATTGAGAGGGCTTCAGATTCTGAGAGCCCACGGCTCATGAGATAAAAGATCTGGTCATCGCCGACCTTGCCAACTGTAGCTTCATGCCCGATGGTGACTTGATCTTCGTCGATCTCGATGTAGGGATAGGTATCGGAGCGCGAGCGTTCGTCTAGGATCAGGGCATCGCAGCGCACGTTGGACTTGGCGTGATGGGCGCCCTTGGCTACCACTAAGTGTCCTCGATAGGTCGCGCGTCCCCCGTCCTTGCTCACGGACTTCGACACAATAGTCGAGGTCGTATACGGCGCGGCGTGAATGGCTTTGCCGCCGGTGTCTTGGTGCTGGCCCTTGCCGGCAAACGCTACAGAGAGAATATCTGCTCGTGCGCCCTGGCCCAACATATAGACCGACGGATACTTCATGGTCAGGCGAGAACCGATATTCGCGTCGACCCACTCGACTGTCGCGTCTTCATAGGCCACCGCGCGCTTGGTCACTAAGTTATAGACGTCGTTCGACCAATTCTGGAGCGTCGTATATCGCAGATGTGCCCCGCGCTTGGCGATCAGCTCGACGACAGCCGAGTGCAGAGACTCTTTCGAATAGATGGGCGCAGTGCAGCCTTCTATATAGTGGACCCGTGATCCTTCATCAGCGATGATCAGTGTTCTCTCAAATTGCCCCATCTGCGGGGCGTTGATCCTGAAATACGCTTGCAGCGGGATCTCGACCTGCACGCCCTTGGGCACGTAAATAAAGCTTCCCCCACTCCAGACAGCACTATTGAGCGCGGCAAATTTGTTGTCCGTTGGGGGAACCACTGTGCCGAAGTACTCCCTCACTAACTCCGGGTACTCCCGCAGGCCATCGTCCATGCTCAAAAATATGACGCCCTTCTTCGCTAAGTCTTCGCGAATCGAGTGATAGAGCACCTCGCTATCGTACTGTGCCCCAACACCAGCTAAGAATTTTCTCTCGGCTTCGGGAATCCCCAAACGATCAAAGGTCTTCTTGACTTCTTCAGGGACGTCGTCCCAGCTGCGCGCGCTCTTGTCTGTTGGGGTCGCGTAGTACGTAATGGTGTCAAAGTTGATCTGCGAGAGGTCGCCCCCCCAGGTGGGCATGGGCTTCTTGAGAAAGATCTCATATGCTTGCAAGCGAAACTCGCGCATCCATGTGGGTTCGTTTTTAATAGCTGAGATCTCTTCGACCACCTCGCGGGAGAGCCCCGGCTTGAGCACATACTTATATTTGTCCGTGGGGTAGCTGAACGCATAGCGCGAGTAATCGCGGTCGTAGACAGCTTGCTCCTTCTCAACGGAACGCTTCTTCTCCCCGAGATGGCGCACTTCTTCTATCTTCTTTGTCATCATTGTATCACCTTGGCGTTGTTGGCACCGTTTACTAGCCAATCGTAGCCTTTGGCTTCAAGCTCATGAACCAAGCTCTCGTCGCCGCTACGCACAATACGCCCATCGATCATGACATGCACGTAGTCGGGCTTCAAGAAGTTTAAAATGCGCTGGTAGTGCGTGATCACTAACGCGCCAAAGTCCGGCCCACGTAACTGATTGACAGCCTCAGCGACGATCTTCACAGAGTCGATATCCAAGCCCGAATCGGTCTCGTCTAGAATAGCGATCTCCGGCTTGAGAATGTGCATCTGGACGATTTCTGCGCGTTTCTTCTCCCCGCCGGAGAACCCCACATTGAGATAGCGTTGTGCGAACGACTCGTCCATTTTTAAGAGTTTCATTTTCTCCTGGAGTTCTTGGCGAAATTGCGAGAGCGCCTTGGCGTCGGCTTTCTTGTCAGTCGGGCCGTCTGTGCCTTGCCCCATCATAGCTTTCTTGGCTGCCCACAAGAAGCGCCCCAGCGGAACACCTTGAATCTCTAGAGGATACTGAAACGCCAAGAAGAGCCCGAGCCGCGCACGCTCATCTGGCTCAAGTTCGACGATATTCCGCCCTTTAAAGAGAATCTCTCCGTGGGTGACTTCGTACTTGGGATGGCCCATCAAGGCCAACGCCAACGTGCTTTTACCAGAGCCGTTGGGGCCCATGATCGAATGGACCTCCCCGGTCTTCACGGTCAGCGTCAAACCCTTGAGGATCTCCTTGCCCTCGACACTCACATGTAGATCTTTGATCTCCAAAACGCTGGCCATCAGCTCAGCTCCTTCAATGAGACGTTCTCGTAAAAATCCTACCAGATTAGTCCGCTTTTGTCAAGGTGGTTCTTATTCTATTTTTCAAACCCCTGTCTTATGTAGTACAATATCTTTTGTTATGAGAAGGCTTGACACCCAAACAGAGCAAACTATCGAAAAATTCACCCATGAGATCCAGGCGCTCTACGGGGACGATCTCGTCTCATTGATTCTCTACGGCAGTGCTGCTGGAACAGACTTTGTCCCCGACAGATCCGACCTCAACTTTCTTATCGTTTTGAAAAGCGTCACTCCCGAAGCCCTGCGCAAGGCCATGCCCTTAGTACGAGCATGGCATCGTCAGAAGATCGCCACCCCGCTCTTTGTCGATCCGGAGTTTCTGCAGTCTTCTCTAGACATCTTCCCCATTGAATTTTTAGATATGCAAGAGCAGCACCGACTGCTCGCTGGGAGGGATATCTTGCTCGATTTGAAGATCTCTCCAAAGAATCTTCGTCTGCAGTGCGAGGAGGAGCTGAAGGGCAAGCTGCTCAATCTGCGACGGGCATATCTGGAGACCGGCGGACGCGTCGAAGCCCTCGAGGAGCTTATGACACGCTCCCTCAAATCGTTTCTCATCATCGTGCGACACTTGCTGCGCTTGAAGGGACTCCAGCCCGCTCACGAGTTTCTGGAGATCCTCGTCCAAGCCGAAGAAACATTCGGAATCTCTTTAGAAGCGATGCGGGATGTCCACAGCCTGCGCTTAGGCATGATGCGCGTTGACAAGTCTAATGCCCAGGTGCTCTTTGAGCGCTACTTAGCAGATATTGAGCAGCTCGGAGCTTGTGCTGATACTCTCTTGAGAGAGATCCGATGATCCACAAAATCTTTGCGCTGTTCTTCTTCGTCTCATTCGGTGTTCTTGCTCAGGAGATCCCTGCGTTTCAAGGGTATGTCTCGGATTACGCTGGGCTTCTCAGCCCGCAGATGCAGGAAAAACTCACGGCATTGCTGCAAGAGCTTGAACAGAAGACGACAGCCCAAATCGCCATCTTGACGGTGCAGACGACCCAGCCCTATGATGACTTTCAGTATGCTGTGAAGGTCTTTGACAGCTGGAAGATCGGGCAGAAGGGCAAAGATAACGGCGCGCTCTTTCTCGTTGCTACGGAAGATCGTCGGGTGAGAATTGTGACGGGCTATGGGCTAGAGGGTATTCTCCCTGACAGGAAGGTCGGCGCTATTTTAGATGAGTTTGTGCTCCCGGAGTTTCGCGAGGGGCGTTTTGATGAAGGGATCTATAAGGGGGTCTGGGCGATTGCTCTCGTCATCGCCAAGGACGCAGGGGTCGAATTGACCGGCGAAGCCCCTGTCGATATTAGTCGTCTTCCTGAAGCCCCGTCGCTCGTAGCGCTGCTCATTGCACTTATTGTGATATTCTTTATTGTGAGTTTTATGATGCGGCGGGCGCGGCGCACGTCACGCAGCACGATCCCATGGTGGGTCTGGATGGCGGGCATGGGCACTGGGAGATCGAGTGGGCGCGGCAGCTTCGGTGGTTTTGGCGGTGGGTTCAGTCGCGGTGGCTTTGGCAGTTTTGGCGGTGGGCGTACCGGCGGCGGTGGGGCCGGACGGGGATGGTGAGGGTCAGTTCAATCACGAGATACAAAGAAGGAGGTCATATGAATAGAGCTCTGTGGATCACGCTTGGCGTGCTGGTCGTCTTGGGTGTCGTCGCGTACTCGCTCTTTGCTGGGACGTACAATCAGTTTGTCACCCAGCAAGAAGAGATCCGGCAGCGTTGGGCGCAAGTGGAGAATCAGCTGCAGAGACGCAATGACTTAATTCCCAACTTGGTCGAGACGGTGCGAGGCTTTGCTGGGCAGGAGCTCACGATCTTTAGAGAGATCGCCGAGGCGCGCACCAAGTACGGCGGCGCGGTGCAGATCTCCGATAAGATTGCCGCGGCTAATGAGCTTGGAAGCGCTCTTGCAAGACTCTTAGTGATCGTCGAGAACTACCCGACGCTCAAGTCCGATCAGACGTTTATGAGACTGATGGACGAACTTGCGGGCACGGAGAATCGCTTGGCCGTCGAGCGGATGCGCTATAACGAAGCTGTGCAGAGCTACAACGCGAACATTCGCAGGTTCCCCAATAATTTCTTGGCGCAGCTCTACGGCTTTCAGACAGCTGCGTACTACGAAGTGCCGCCGGAGGCCAAGGTCGTGCCCAAGGTGACGTTCACGCCGCCTCCGCCGCCGAAGGAGCCATAAGTTCACTTATAGAAGTCGCAGAGGGGGCAGCGCCACTCCGTGCCGTCGGGGCGCTCGGGGTGGCGCGTGTTATCGAGATATTGCTTGAGCTGATGGTACAGCTCGCATTGTCTGCGAAACGCCTCTTCTGGGGTTTCGCAGTAGTCGAACTGGAAGTATCTATAGCTTCGGCCGAGCCATTTTAAGAGCTTGTCGCGCACGTCTTTGTCATCGCGTCCGAGAAAGCGTGGCTGTCCCCCTGGCACCGTATGGAGCAAGAAGATGCCAGGCCGCGGCTTGCGCACCATCTGTTTAATAGTACGGTCGTTGAGCAAGAAGGGTCCGCGAATACGCGATCACTCCCTCTCCAATACTGATATTGGATTATAAGCAAGACGAGTCAGGCCACGCAAATCCCCGCTGTCCCTTGCATCGGGGCACTTCATGTGCTATAGTGCATATGGATTCGGGATGTGGCGCAGCCTGGTAGCGCACACGCTTGGGGTGCGTGGGGTCGCGGGTTCAAATCCCGCCATCCCGACAGTTTTTGCCCGCCCCTAATGGGGAAGTCCTCTCTTCGGTGATGGCGGCCCTCCAGGCCACGAGACAGTTTCTCAATTATACAGTTCCGAGTTCACAGCTCAAACTGCAAACTCTGAACTGTCCCTTGGGAGGTGCTTGTCTATGCGCACGGTACTCGCTGGTGCCTTGGGTGAGGACGCCCACGTCGCGGGCGTTGCGAGCTTCTTGCGCTTGGCCGAAGAAGTCGGCTGGCGCACGGTCTATCTTGGCCCGGCCGTCCCCATCGCACACTTTCTCGAAAGCATCCGTCAGCATAACCCCGACCTGGTCGCGGTCAGCTACAGACTCACTCCCGAAACGGGAGAAGCATTGCTCAAGAGATTTATAGAATCTGTGCGGCAAGCCGGCTTGGAGAAGCGACGCTTCGTCTTTGGCGGGACGCCACCGCTTGTGGAGCGCGCCCGCAAGTTGGAATTCTTCGAGCGCTGCTTCTCCGGCGAAGAACCCGTCGAAGAGGTCATCGCGTATCTGAGGGGCGAGCTGTGGCAGGGCACGACCGAGAAAGATTTTCCCCAGACGTTCGCAGAACGTCTTATGTGGAAGAAGCCATTCCCGTTGATTCGCCATCATTATGGGCGCCCAACGATCGAAGAGACGATTGAAGGGATTCGCGAGGTCGCGCAAGCCCGCGTGCTCGACGTGATCTCTCTGGGCATTGACCAAGACGCCCAAGAGAACTTCTTTCACCCTGAGCGGCAAGACCCGCGGCGCAAGGGCGCCGGCGGCGTCCCCGTGCGCACGGCTGAAGAGTACCGCGCGCTGTATCAAGCAAGCCGATGCGGGAACTACCCGTTGATGCGCGCGTACTCGGGCACCGACGATCAGCTCAAGCTCGCTCAGCTCTACGTCGAGACGTTCCACAACGCCTGGTGCGCCACTTCGATCTTCTGGTTCAATCAGCTCGATCGTCGCGGCCCGCTGGGCTTAGAAGAATCTATTCGCGTCCATCAGGAGCTGATGCGCTGGCACGGCGAGCGCAATATCCCCGTGGAGGTCAACGAACCGCATCACTGGGGGATGCGCGATGCCCCCGATGTCATCTACGTCGTCACGAGCTTCCTGTCAGCCTACAACGCTAAGGCGATGGGCGTCAAAGACTATATCGCCCAGTATATGTTCAACAGCCCCGCGGGGCTGTCGGACCGCATGGATTTAGCAAAAATCTTAGCGTGCATCGAGCTATCAGAAACGCTCGCTGATGAGAACTTTCGGGTCTATCGTCAGGCACGCACAGGGCTTTTAAGTTACCCCGTTGATCCCGACGCCGCGCGGGGGCATCTGGCAGCGTCTGTCTATTTGCAAATGGCAATCAAGCCCCATATCGTGCACGTTGTTGGGGCAACGGAAGCTCATCACGCCACAACAGCAAAAGAGCTGATCGAGAGCGTTAAGATCGCGCGTCGCGCCATTGAGAACGCCCTGCGCGGTGCCCCAGATATGACGGCTGACCCTCTCGTGCAACGCCGCAGGGACGAGCTTGTCCGCGAGGCGCGCATCACTCTTGAAGCGATCACAAAGCTTGCCGGGCCGAATATCTCTGATCCGTGGGCCGATCCGACGACGCTGGCGCGGGCTGTTACTGTGGGGATTCTCGATGCGCCGCACCTGAAGGGCAGTCCCATCGCCAAGGGGCAGATCGTCACGAGAATCATTGACGGCATGTGCGTAGGAGTAGACCCTCAGACGGGCAAGCCCATAAGCGAAGCTGAGCGCCTGGCGCGGCTGGGCATCTCAGTCTAAGGAGGCGCTATGTGCGGCATTGCTGGGTGCTTTGCGCTCGAACGGGGAGCTTCTCCCGCACAGATCTTCGTCGCGACGATGCTGGAGAGACTGAGCCATCGCGGGCCGGACGATTCTGGCGTTTGGCGGAACGAGCGAGCTGCTTTAGGGCACACACGGCTCTCTATTATTGACGTGCCCGGCGGGCATCAACCTATCGCCAACGAAGACGGCTCGATCCATATCGTCTACAATGGCGAGATCTATAACTTTCCCAAGCTGCGCTCCCAGCTCGCGCACCGCCACCAGCTGTGCACGCGCACCGACACGGAAGTCGTCGTGCACAGCTACGAAGAACACGGCCCGGAGTGTGTAAAACTCTTCGATGGGATGTTCGCGTTTGCGCTCATAGACGGCGACGATCTCTTTCTCGCCCGTGACCCCTTGGGCGTGAAACCCCTCTATTATGCACTCGCTCATGGGCAGCTCTACTTCGCTTCGGAGATAAAAGCACTGTTGCCGATCACTACAGATATTGTAGAGTTCCCGCCTGGCCATTGGTTCCATAGTAAGCTTGGGTGGAAGCGCTATTTCGATCTCGCGCAGTGGGTTGAAGCAGCAGCCTCAAGCGAGCTCAAAAACCCCGAAGGGACGCTGCGAGATTGCTTCATCGCAGCCGTTGAAAAACGGCTTATCTCAGACGTGCCGGTCGGGGTCTTCCTCAGTGGCGGTCTTGACAGCAGTCTCGTCGCTGCTGTGATGAAAGAGCACACTCCTACGCTGCACTCGTTCTCCATAGGCACCCCCCAGGGCCAAGACCCCCTCTACGCTCGAAAGGTCGCTCAGTATCTGGGCACAGTGCACCACGAGTATCTCTACCCCGAAGCCGAGATGCTCCAGATACTACCCGACGTGATCTATCACTTGGAGTCTTTTGATTTTGCGTTGGTACGCAGCGCCATCGCCAACTATTTTGTCGCGCGGCTTGCGAAAGACTTTGTCAAGGTCGTGCTCGTGGGCGAGGGCTCCGACGAGCTCTTTGGCGGCTATCACTATCTCAAAGAGATCGGCGACGCAGCGCGTCTGCATCGCGAGCTCCTCGCGATCACCAGCAAGCTCCATAACTCCAATCTTCAGCGAGTGGACCGCATGACGATGGCACACGGCATCGAAGGCCGCGAGCCGTATCTCGACTTGGATCTGCTGAGAGTAGCTTTTGCTCTGCCCCCGCAGCTCAAGCACTCCAACGGGATCGAAAAGTATATCCTGCGCAAGGCGTTTGAGGGCTTTCTCCCCGAAGAGATTCTCTGGCGCGAGAAAGAAAAATTCTCGCGTGGAGCCGGCTCGGCTCTCGTCTTCGAACAGATCGCCGAGCGCGAGATCTCCGATAGAGAGTTCGAGCGTGAGCGCGCTCTTTCAGATACCCTCACGCTGCGCTCCAAAGAAGAGCTGTATTATTACAGAATCTGGCGACGCTACTTCCCAAATTCTGTCGCTCATTGTCTGAGCTGGACACCCCGACCCGAAGCGAGGTGATTCTCTCTATGCCCAAGAACATCAATTACACCGTGATCGGTGCCGGACATGGCGGCAAAGCAATGGCCGCTCACTTAGCGCTCATGGGCTATCCCGTCACGTTATATAACCGCACGCCCGAAAATATAAAGGCTATTCAAGCCCGCAAGGGCATCGAGCTCGAAAGCTTTCCCGACGGCCCCCACGGCTTTGCTAAGCTCGAAAAGTGCACATCCGATCTTAAAGAGGCGCTTGCCGACGCCCACGTCGTGATGGTCGTCGTGCCCTCGTCGGCTCATAGAGAGCTCGCCCAAGCGTGCGCTCCATATCTCAAAGATGAGCAAATCGTGATTTTGCACCCTGGGCGCACGTGCGGCGCTATCGAATTTGCCAAAGTACTTCGGGATAATAGTTGTTCGGCCGACGTGATCGTCGCTGAGGCCGAGACGTTCATCTATGCCAGCCGTTCCATCGGCCCGGCGCAAGCCCGCATCTTCAGTACTAAAGACGCCGTCCCCCTCGCTGCCTTGCCCGCGACGCACACCCAGAAAGTCTTAGAAGTTCTCAATGACGCCTACCCCCAATTCATAGATGGGGGTAATGTGCTCCAGACGGGGCTCGATAACATGGGCGCGATCTTCCACCCAGCTTTAACTATTCTCAACGCGGGGTGGATCGAGGCCACCAAGGGGAATTTTCAGTTCTATATTGACGGCGTGACGCCCTCGACCGCACGGGTCTTGGAAGTCTTAGATCGCGAGCGCGTGACCATCGCTGCAGCTTTGGGCATTCGCGCTATGACGGCTATAGAATGGCTGAAGATGGCCTACGACGCCAAGGGCGAAAATCTCTACGAAGCTGTGCACGCTAACCCCGGCTATTACGGGATCACGGCACCTAGTCGCTTAGAGCATCGCTATATCTTCGAAGACGTGCCCATGAGCCTGGTGCCCATTGCAGCGCTGGGGAAGCGCTACGGTGTAGAGACTCGAGCCATCGAGAGTATTATTCATTTGGCATGTATCATCCATCGCACGGACTATTGGCGGCGCGGGCGCACATTAGACAAGCTGGGCATCGAGCGTCTCAGTGTCAGCGAGCTGACGCGCTACGTCACCGAGGGCGTGCTGCCCTAGAAGGGCCAGAGCCTGGGAATCAGGAGCATCGCCACCAGCCACGCGATGATGTTCATCCCTAGCCCTGCGCGCACATAGTCTGAAAATCTATATCCCCCAGGCCCAAAGACAATCGCGTTCGATTGATGACTGATCGGCGTCATGAAGCTCGATGACGCTGCTACGGCCACGCCCATGAGAAACGGGTAGGGGCTGACTCCCAACTGCGCCGCCAGCGAGATCGCCAGAGGAGTCACGAGCACCGCCGTCGCGGCGTTGGAGAGGACTTCAGTGATCAGCGAGGTGCACGCCAGCAGCGCCCCCAGGACAAACAGCGGGCCGAGCGGGCCGATGCCCTTCACGATGAACTCCGCAAGCAGCTGCGCGGCCCCTGTCTTCTCCAACGCGATCCCCGCGGGGATCATCCCCGCTAGGAGAAAGATCACCTTCCAATCTATAGATTCATAAGCTTCTTCTGAGGTGAGGCAGCGCGTCAGCACCATGAGCACCGCGCCGAGCACCCCAGCAATACTGATGTGCATCACCCCTAAAGCCGCAAGCACCAACACCCCAGCGAAGATCATAAGCGCGATGGGGGCCTTGTCGGTGCGCAGGGCTTGCAGCGCCAGCGGGCTCATCAGAATGAAGTTCTCTTTGGGGATCTGAGCCAGACGGTGCTCCGGCCCTTGGAGCAGGAGCGTGTCGCCGAATTGCAACGGGATCTGCGCGAGCTGCCCCCGCAGCAGCGCCCCGTGCCGGGCGATAGCTAGTACCGTCACGCCGTAGCGGTTGTGGAAATCCAGCTCGGCCAGCGTGCGCCCGATAAACGACGCATTGGGCGCGAGCGTCGCCTCCACGCGCTGGATCGTATCCGACGGATGCCACGGATGGGTGTACTCGACCTCGGGGCGGATCTCTAGCCCCAGCTCGTCTTTCAGTTTTAAGATCTCTTCGGCCTTGCCGGTGACGACGAGAACGTCGTTGGCTTGCAAGCTGGCCCAGCCCCAGATATCGAAGATCTCCCGTGGGCCGCGACGGATGGAGAGGATCTCAATCCCCCGCTCGCGCCACCCCAGCTCGTGTAAGCGCTTGGTGATGAGCTGAGAATCTTTAGGAATGACCAGCTCGGTCAGATAGTGCTTGGGCATAGAGTCTACGATCTCTTCGGTACGGCGTGCCGGGATGAGATGGCGTCCAATCAGCATCATATAGAGGACGCCCGCGCCTACAAGGGCAACCCCGATAGGGGCGAATTCAAAAAGCCCAAACGGGCGCAGCCCATGCTGAGTTCCAATGGTGCTCACTAAGATATTAGGCGGTGTCCCGATGAGCGTGCAGACCCCTCCCAGCATCGAGCCATACGCTAACGGGATCAGTAATTTCGAAGGACTGATCTTGCTTTGGCGCCCCAGCTCCATCACGACAGGCAGGAGCAAAGCCACAGCGCCGACGTTGTTGATGAACGCCGAGATCGTCGCGACGGCGAGCATAATGACGAAGACCAAGGCCCACTCGCGCCCGCCGGCGAGCGCTTTCAATAAGCGCCCTAGATACGCCGCGATGCCGGTGCGCGTGGCCGCGGCGCTCATCACGAACATCGCCCCGACGGTGATGACCGCGGGGCTGCTAAAACCGCTGAAGACCTCTTGTGCGCTCAACAGACCCGTGAGGGCTAACGCCACCAGCACGAGCATCGCGACGAGATCGGCACGCACGCGCTCGCTGATGAAGAGCACGAGCGCGACCGCGAGAATCGTCAAGAGCGTTGGAATTGCCATCAAACGAATTATACGTGGTTATTCAGCCCATTTCATGAGGAGCGGCCCTACAAGCGCTAAGACAAAGACCGTCACGATCGTTAAGGGCAAAAGCGGCGTCGTGGGCGCAGCAAGCCCCGCTAAGAGTATAGAGAACTCGCCGCGCGGGATGAGCGCAGCCCCTAAGCGCAAAGCAGCTCGTCTACTCAGACGCCCAAGCCGCCCGATCACCCACCCCGTAAGGAGCTTGCCCCCTATGGCCACACCGATAACGAGCACGCTCAGAGCGAGCACACGACCGATATCTGTCATATCGAAGAGCAGCCCAAACGAGACGAAGAAGATCGCGGCGAACAGATCGCGAAACGGGGAGATGACGCGATCTATGCGCTCACGAAACTCCCGCTCAGGCAGAATGAACCCCGCGAAGAACGCCCCGATCGCTGCCGACACTCCCAGCCATTCGGCAATCGCCGCGAGCACCAAGACAAACGCAAACACGAAGAACAGAAAGACCTCAACAGATTCATGGGCGAGCAACTGCTGTAGCACCGGGCGCAACACGACTGCAGCGAGCAACGCCCCGCTGAAGAAGCCCACAGCCTTGACAAAGACAAGCAGAATCTCAAGCCCCCCAATCCCATCACTATGGAGGAATCCAGCGATGACCGCCAGATAGAGAGCCGTGATAAGATCTTGGAGAACTGAAACTCCCACGGCGTACTCGGTCTCCGGCAACGCCGTGCGCTTGAAGTCTATGAGAAACCGCGCTATAAGCGATGTGCTGTTGTTGTAGAGCGCTCCTCCCAAGATGAGCGCTCCCACGAGATCGAATCCCAACGCAAGCCCCACGACAACCCCTAACGGGAGATTGATCAGAACATCAACGAGCGTCGCTCCCAGGAGCGTGCGCCCGCTGCGCCGGATGCGCTCTGGGGAAAAATCCAGCCCAATTGTAAAGAGCAGGAGCATCGCACCCAACTGCGCGAGAAACCCAATGACGTCAGAGTGCACGATGAAGAGCTGCAACCCTACACCCGCGAGAATAAAGACGGGCACGCTCGACTGTTTGATCCGATGGGCCAAGAGCGCTCCGACATAGAGTACGAGCAAAATCAGCCCAAGCTGGAAGAGCATGGTCAGCGGAGCCCAAAGCGCTCTTGGAATTGTTGGATTTGCGCCTGCTCGCCTACGACGACAACAGTATCGCCACTGTCGATGATCGTGTCTGGGGCCGGGTTCAAGATCTTCTTAGTCGGCCCAAGGACAGCGATGATCGTCGCGCCGGTGAGCTTACGAATTTTATTCTCTTGGATAGATTTGCCCGCTAACGGCGAATCTTTGGGGACTTTGAGCCATTCAATCGTGAGCTCCTTCATGACAAGCCGGGCCGTGTCGTGGGCATCGGGTTGGAAGTGCGTGCCGATCAAGATCGCGCCCAGCTCGCGGGCTTCCTTGTCGCTCAACTCAATGACTGATTCTGGGGTCTCTTGTCCGGGCAGAAAGCGATAGATCTCGCGGCGGCCTGTCTTGTGAATGACAACACATAGCGTCTCACCCTCTTCAGTCTCGAACGAGAACTTCATCCCAATGCCAGGGAGCTCGACTTCGCGAACTTCCATATAATGCCTCACTCGTCTTGGCGTACTTGATTGAGTATACTTGAGTGCATGACGCCGTACAAATGGCTCGGCGAGCAGCTGGGAAGTCCGTACTCCCTGCGACAGAAGCTCGGACTGCTGCTCGGGTTGCTCATCTTTTTTATAGGGGTCTTCCTGCCCCCGCTTGGTGGTCTCTCGCTCGCAGCCCAGCGCGTCGCCGTCGTCGCGATACTGATGGCCATCTGGTGGGTGAGTGAAGCCATCTCGCTCTATGCAACGGCACTTCTCCCGTTAGTGCTCTTTCCTCTGCTCAACGTGCTCTCTATCAAAGAAGCTGCAGCGCCCTACGCCGAGCCCACGATCTTTCTCTTTATGGGGGGGTTCTTCTTAGCAATGGCCATGCAGCGCTGGGGGCTGCACCACCGCATAGCGTTGCAGATTATCGCAATTGTCGGGACAAGCCCACGACGGCTTCTGTTGGGATTTATGGTCGCCACAGCGTTTATCTCCATGTGGGTCTCCAACACCGCGACGACGATCATGATCTTCCCCATCAGCTTAGCCCTCATCAGTAAGCTTGATCCTTCAGCTCTGGACAAGAAGTCACAGCGCCACAGCAGCTTCGGCGCTGTTCTTATGTTAAGCATCGCCTACGCGGCGAGCATCGGCGGGGTGGGGACGATCACCGGAACTCCACCTAATGCGATCTTTGTCGGCCAAGTGAAGATGCTCTTCCCGGAGCTAGGCGAGGTCGGCTTCTTCCAATGGATGCTTGTGGGAGTTCCGTTTGTGCTGATCTTTCTCTTGATATCTTGGGCGTACTTGGCATTTGTCTCCATGAGAAACCCTGAGATAGCCGATCCTACTGAGATCTCTCGTGAGGTGCAGCAGCTTGGGCCCCTGAGCCGTGCAGAGAAGGGAGTCCTGGCGATCTTCGCAATAGCAGTCTTGGGATGGGTCTTCCGCGCCGATATGCAGCTGGGGCCCCTGAGAATTCCCGGATGGGCCACGCTCGCTGGGGTGAGCGAGTCCGTGGGCGATGCGACAGTAGCGTTAGCAGCAGTACTACTCCTTTTCCTTATCCCAACGAACTTCAGAACAGGGGAGTTCTTATTGACGTGGGAGTGGGCGGGACGCATCCCATGGGGGGTGTTGCTCATCTTCGGAGGAGGCTTTGCCCTGGCGCAAGGGATTCAGCAGACGGGGCTCGCCACTTGGGTTGCTCAAGGCCTGGTGAAGCTCGCTCAGGTCCCTCTCCCATTACTTATTTTCATCATAGCTCTCTCGATGGGGCTTCTCAGCGGCATCGCATCGAATACTGCTTTGGCGACGATTGCCGTGCCCATCTTGGGAGTTACGGCCCAGTCCGTGCATATTCATCCATTTTTGCTCATGATCCCTGCAACGATAGCCGTCTCCGCGGCGTTCATCTTACCTGTGTCGACGCCCCCGAACGCTATTGTCTTCGGGAGTGGCTACGTCACGATCTCCCACATGGCACGTGTGGGGTTCGTCTTGAACATCCTAGCAGCTGTCGTCATCACACTGCTTGTCTATCTCGTGGTCATTCCGGCCTTTGGGCTGTGACGATGGAATTTGCCTGCGCTCCCCATACCGGACTATAATCGTCGCCAATGAAGGAGGGCGATGACAATGGAGCCCATTGAGATCAAAGTTTTGGACAAGGGCTTTGTGCGGCTTATTAACTTTATGGGCGGGGACGAGACGGTCGTCTTAGCGGCGCGGGTCTCTACGGGCAAAGGGCTCAAGGGCGAAGAGCAAGACCGAAAACTTATCAATTATCTGATGAAGCACAAGCACGAGACGCCGTTTGAGCACTCGGTCTTTCAGTTTCACATCTCGTGCCCGCTCTTTGTCGCGCGCCAATGGTTTCGGCATAGAGTCGCAAGTTACAACGAGCGTTCGGGAAGATATGTCGAGTACGAAGACGAATTTTATCTTCCCCAAAGACTCCGTCTCCAAGCCAAGTCCAACAAGCAAGCGAGTGAGTTCGGGGAGATTCCCAATGAACCAGAGCTGATCGCGATGATCCAAGAGACGTACGATCTCGTCTATGAGCGATACAAAAAGTTATTGGCAGCTGGGGTAGCGCGGGAGCTGGCGCGCGCGATCTTGCCCCTGTCGCTCTACACGCAGTTCTACTGGACGATCAACGCGCGGTCGCTCATGAACTTCATCAATCTGCGGGCGGACGTGGGCGCGCAGTGGGAGATCCGCCAGTACGCTGAAGCGATTGCAAAAATCTTTAAAGCGAAGATGCCCTGGACGTGGGAGGCGTTCGTGCAGCACGTCTGGAGGGGCGAGAATCCAGCGATCACGGCGTGAATTTGCCTTTGTGGTCTGTCTGAGTTAAAATATATTTAAGGGACAACAGTGACTAAATTAGTTCAAACTATCCAAAGACTACAGCAAGAACTAGAAAGATGGCGAGGGAAATCCCTGAAGGAAACTCCTACACGTACAGTTTTCATTGAGCCTCTACTGGAAGCCTTAGGATGGGATGTTCGAGACTTAGACGAAGTTGAACCAGAATATTCGACTGTTGACGGCAAACCTGTGGATTATGCGTTAAAGATTAACCGCAAGCCAGTTGTTTATTTAGAAGCTAAGCCCTTAGATGACGACCTAGAGGATGTGAAATCAGTTACTCAGATAGTAAACTACGCCAACGCCGATGGGATAGATTGGTGCATTTTGACCAACGGAAGGCAATATCGAGTCTATCGAAGCTCAGAGAAAGTACCAGCCCCCGAGAAATTGCTCTTTGAGTGTTCTATCGACCCTAGCGACAACCCTAGTAGCTCGCTTGAGGATATTGTTCGGCCGTTTGAGCGTCTTAGCAAAGAAGCACTAGCTGAGGGGCAACTAGATGCATGGGGGAAGCAAGTTTTCGTTGATGGGAAAGTGCGAAAAACCCTAGAGAGGCTTTTCGCAGATCCTCCCCGTGCATTTATCAATTTAATCAAGAGAGAGTAGTGACGCTGCTCTACGCCGAGATGACATCCGGCAGTCACTCAAGCGGATTTGGCAAGTTGTTCAGGGAGGCCAAACTTCCACTATAGTCGCTGCTGAAAAAACACCAGGAGTTTTCAAGCCACATGCCCAGAAAAAGAGATTCTATACCTTTGAACAGCATTTAGAAGGAAAGCCGCAAGCGATACAAGAACTGTTTCATCGTCTAGACGCAGCTATTTTAGCTCTTGCACCAGGGCGAATACAGAAAAAGCCGCTGGCAAAGGTTATCGATTATCTCGAACAAAACAGGATTTTCTGTTCAGTCCATGTGCAGAAAGGTGGCCTCCGAATATGGGTCAAGCTTAATTATAATGCTCTTGAGAACCCTCCTCAGTTTGTCCGCGATGTAAGCAAAATCGGCCATTGGGGAGTGGGAGATACAGAGATTGCTCTCACTGATGAGGGTCAGCTTCCCAGAGTAATCGAATTAATCAAACTCAGCTATGAGAAAGTTCAACGCTAGATGCAAAAATTCGCTTATTTGCTATCAGTGCTGTCATATCTTGTTAATAGTTTTATCATTTCATAGAACAACTGTCCCTCTGCCAACGGAACCTGCTCTCTAGCGTGCCATATTACCTTAAGCTACAATCAAATCATGAGAAAGTCTTTTAAAGTCTTGTTGATAGGCTTAGGAATAGGCTTTATGCTTGGCTGGCTGGCCAGCTCGTATTCACATACGGAGCGCCAGCTTACGCCCATCCCCCAGGGCTTCGGCGCTCCCAGCGCGCCAATCACCGCGTATTTTTCACCATCTCCGGAGCCGGAGCGAGCCATCATTCACACGCTGCAAAACGCTCAGCAGTCCGTGCATGCCGCGCTCTACCAGCTCACCGACCCGGAGATCGCTCAAGCTCTTGTAGAGCTATCTACACGCGGGATCGAGCTGAAAATCCTCTTAGATGACGAGCCGAGCAAGGGCAGCAAGGGCTGTCTGCTGCTGGGCGCGGGTATCTCAGTCAAACAGTACGTCGACTCCGGCATCATGCATCACAAATTTGCCGTCGTTGATAGCACTATCGTGATCACCGGCTCGTATAACTGGACGACTTCAGCCCAGACGCGCAACGAAGAGAATTTGTTAGTGATATACAGCCCAGAACTCGCCCAAGCGTTCGAGAGCGAATTTCAAAAGCTCTGGACGCACAAGAAAGCTCAAGCGCTCACACAAAAAGACTGCTCATCTGAAAAATAGCAGCCAGATGACGAGAGCCACCGCAGCAAAGAGAAGTAGCGTTGGGAGGAAGCCCCCAATGCGCACAGCAGCCTCCTTCATCGGGGTAATGACGCCGCAGAGCACGCGCGCGCCGCTGTTGCCCGCCGGATCGGTCATCTGGTCATCTGGGTTCGCGTGAATCACTAAAGCGCTGCCGTCTTCATCGAAGAGCGAGAGCTCCCCCGGCGTCAGCGTCACAAGATTCGTCACGTACTCGTAGACTGCTGAGCCGTCTTCACCGACGACGAGATTGGGCAGATCCCCAGCGTGCGGGCCTTCAGGATTGTTCAGTCCGTGTTTTTTGCTCGTTGGGTTGAAGTGCGGCCCGGCGGAGAGAAAATCCGGGGGCTCGCACTTGCCCACCGCGTGAATGTGAATCCCGTGCTCGCCCGGCGATAAGCCCTTCACCGTGAGGGAGATCCGCACGCCTTGGGCCTCCTGCACGAAGAGCGCCACGCCCAGCACTTTCCCTTCAGCATCGCGCAGCGGTGCGACTGCCCGCTCCCCAACAGCCCAAACCGTCACATCTCCCATCAGAAGACCGATAGCGATAAACACCAATAGCGCGTAGATTGATCGCATACGTTGCTCCTTTCTCTGTTATTTTTACCCCATATAGGGCCGTCGCCAATCTTTGGGCGGCACGAGCGTCTCTTTTATAGTTCGCGGGCTGAGCCAGCGCATCAGATTAATCCATGAGCCAGCCTTGTCGTTCGTCCCAGAGTGTCTTGCGCCGCCGAAGGGCTGTCGTCCTACGACGGCTCCCGTGGGCTTGTCGTTAATATAGAAATTCCCCGCAGCGTAGCGCAAGGCTTGCTCGGCTTGCACAATCGCGTAGCGATCCTGCGCGAAGATCGAGCCAGTCAGCGCAAATTGTGTAGATTCATCGCAGAGCTTGAGCGTCTTCTCGTACTCGGTATCGGGGTAGATATAGACTGTCAGCACCGGCCCGAAAATCTCTTCAGTCATGAGCTTGCTCTTGGGGTCTTTGGAGATAATCACTGTCGGTTGGACGAACCAGCCCTTCGAGCTGTCGTACTCGCCGCCGAAGACGATCTCATAAGTCTTTGGGTCGCCCTTTGCTACTTCGATGTACGAGACGATCTTGTCAAAAGCTTCTTTGGTGATGATCGCGCCCATGAAGACCGAAAGATCTTCGGTAGGGCCGACTTTGAGCTTGGGCAATTCTGTTAAGAATTTCTGTTTGAGCGCGGGCCAAAGACTCTGCGGGACGTACATGCGCGACGCAGCAGAGCACTTCTGCCCTTGGTACTCGAACGCCCCGCGGATCGTGTTGGCCGCGACGGCGTCTACGTCAGCGGAGCTGTGCACGAAGACGAAGTCCTTGCCGCCGGTCTCGCCCACGATTCTGGGGAAGTTTTTATAGTTGGGCAGATTCTTGCCGATCTCGTTCCATAAGTGAATAAGCGTCTCGTAGCTGCCCGTAAAGTGCAGCCCCGCGAAGTCCGGGTGTTTGAGCACAACGTCGGAGTATTTGCTCTCGAAGGGCACGAAGTTAATGACGCCCTTGGGCAGCCCGGCTTCTAGCAGAATCTGCATGATGCGATAGTTCGAGAGCAGCACCGAGCGCGCGGGCTTCCACAGGGCGACGTTGCCTACCAGAGCCGGAGCTGTGGGAAGGTTTCCACCAATAGAATAGAAGTTAAATGGCGGCACAGCGAGCACGAAGCCCTCCAAGGGCCGCCAGTCGAAGCGATTGATCTCCCCATAAATCTGATCGGGCTGCTGCTCGTAGAGAAACTGCATATAGTAAGCATTGAAGCGCCAGAAGTCTACAAGCTCAGCCAAATCAATCTCAGCTTCGAAGGGCGTCTTGGACTGATTTATCATAATCGCCGCGATGTTCTGAATTCTCTTTGGCCCAGCCAAAAGATCTGCAGCGCGGGAGAAGATCGCGGCGCGGTCGTAGCCGTCTAAAGCTGACCAAGATTTATGCGCTTCTAAAGCTGCGTCGATGGCACGGCGCAGTTCGGCTTCGCCTGCCAGGTGTGCTCGCGCTAAGACTCTCTTGTGATCGTGCGGGCAGACGACGTCGACAGTCTGACCAGTCTTGACTGGCTCGCCGTTGATGATCAAGGGGATCTCTTCGGTCGTGTGCGTGAGGGCTTCGATCTCGCGGAGGAGCTGGTCGCGCTCAGGAGTTCTGGGGGCGTATGTGGGGATTTTATTGACGTCGTTTTGCGGCTTCTCCAGCCTCCATAGCTTGCTCATACGTGGATACCTCCTTTATGGTGATCACAGTATTCACGTTACCGAGTCTTATGAGGAAGCGCAACTGGGTTAGAAAGTCTGCTAAATCTTAGTTAGCAGACATAGCGATAGAGGAGCCAGAAGAGCTGAAATACTGAAATCATGAGGGTTTTCTTCGCGGCTTCACATTATAGCCCCTCTATTGGCTTGGGTATGGGGACTATCGAGGAAGGGATAGATTCCCATCCCTGGAAGGCAATAAAGCGCCTCCAAATCGATAAGCGCCAAAAGATCGTTTCTAATCGATTGTTTTACGGGCAATAGAACGGAAACTTGCATGGTTTCTTCTCTTGCTTGGGTTCTTTGGGCTCCTCCGGCGTTGGTTCTTGCGACTTCCCAGTCTTAATCTTTATTTCCAATGTCTTTTCTCCGTAAACAATCGTTTCATCGATAGTTTGAGTATTTTTGTAAGAGATTTTATTCTTATCATCTTCTTGCTTTTGAGAATCTGATGTTTTGTCAGAAATATCTAATAATTCTACGGTTAAATTGTTATTGCTAGGGGTCTTTTGTAAAAAGTCGATTAAGTCGTCAAGTGAGTCGAACTCCGGAGCTTCCTCGCGGTCGCTGCGCCGTGGCCCACCAAACGCCACAAGCGTGACGCTCGAACGATCAAGCTCTTGAGGGAGCCTCAGCTCTCCAGCAACAGTCTGTTCCTTCCCTCGATATGCGTGAAGCGTCACCGTATAGTGAATGCTCTCGCCCGGCTCGTAGCTCTCTTTATCGGTCTTGATGGACTTGACACGCAACGCTCTTACTGAACGCTGGATGTCCAGCTCGATATCTAACGAGCTGAAACCCACATCTCGGAACTCGTTCCGCGCGAGTGTAAAGAGCGTCTGCGCGACGCGCAACGGCCCGGTGACAGCAACGTCGCTTAAGCTCGCAAAGACATCTGTGCGTGTCAAGGGCTGGCTGAGCTCGTTAGCTTGAAGTGTATAGCGCACGATCATGGTGCCCGGCCCGATTCTGTTGAGCGTACGATCGACAGCATCTAAAGCCCCAACTAAGAACAAGAATGGGATCAGGCTCTCATAGTATGCGATACGGAACCATGTTTGGGTTGTCACTCCAAGATCTCTGTCCTGTACAGTTAAAGAGACCGTTAGCGAGCGCGGCTCTATCGCCGTAACTCCCCCTACCCCCTGCCAGCGATCTTCGAAGATCGTCCCGCGAGTCTTCCCGGGTACCCCAAGCTTAAACGGCATCTCCAACGACTCCACTGTGTCGAGGATATACGCGTCCGTCAAGAAGAACTCCGTCTCGCCTGCGGGGAAGAGCCAGTGCCCAAACCCCAACAGAATATTCTCTTCGAGGTACGAGACAGTCCCGAACGCCCCGATAGTGACGTCACCATCAGTGAGCATGACGCCGAAGGGGCTGCCCTCTTGAAGATCAATCGATTCAGTTGTGTACACCGAAGCGTGAGCTGCTGCACCAGAAAGCCCTGTCGGCTGCACCCGAACGCTATAGCGTTCTTCAAGCCCATGCGAGAGTTCTTGCACAAAGTCTTCAGACGCGATGGGTAAGAGCGCCTGGCGCATCCCCGCGGCGCGCATTGCTCTTTCGCTCATCCCATCTTTGAGATACTTCAATGCCCGGCCATTCAGTCCTGACACAAGTATTGGGGTCGCAGCAGCTTGAATGAAGATCGTATCTAGACAGTTGGCGCGTTCCGGGGGCATCTGCGAAACGACTTCGATTTGTTTGAGTTGGCCGTCTATCTCGACGGAGCCGATGACTCCTAAGGGAATAGTGGGAACGTAGCTAAGTCTCTTCTGAGCTTTCTCTTTGAGCGGCTCTATAAGCGCGAGCATCGTCTCGATGGGGCGCACCAGCGCGATGGGTTCCGCCCCGACTTGGAAGCCCCACGAGCCCCACAGCGCCCCCGCTAGCCTATTATTTATATAGATTGGGCTGCCGCTCATCCCCGCGGCGACCCCGCCTGCTTGACGAATCGTCGGCCCACCGACCCGCACGACTATGTGATCATCCAGAACGCCGGGATTATCAATGACGTTAATGACTTTCACTGAGAACGTTTGAATCTCATTGCCCTTGATTACTGTCTTGCCGAAGCCTTCCATGCCGGGCTTGATCTCGCTGAACGGGATGATCTGGCTCTGAGAGTCAGCAAGACGAGCACCAAGGCTTGCAAATAAGAGTGCTCCTAACATTACAACTTTGATGAGCCTCACAGCAGACCCCTCCTTAAGTTTCGAGATAATCATACTCAGCATTATATGTGCTAGAGGGGGAATAATCAACATTATCCTAAATTGATGCTCCCCATCTTAACTCTTCTCCCCAAAAGCTGCTCACTCCTACTCACAGCTTTAAGGGCACTTGTGAACCACACCTGCGATGGTTATTATAGTCTACACCCTAGAACTTAGGGAACGAGGTGAACACAAATGTTGCTGAGGGTCGCTATAAGTCTTATTCTGGTTGTTCCTAGACTTCTCGCTATTGGATCAACGACGCAAGAACAATGCTATATGACCCTACGCCCTGGAGATTCGCTGCAGCAAGCTCTTAATATAGCCCCACCTAACAGCGTGATATGCCTACAAGCTGGTGTCTACGGGCACGGCGAGAATGTTGACATCGATAACGCCTGGCTGACCGTGCGCGGGGCTGGGACTGGCAAGACTGTTATCGTTGGGTCTTTCTCCGTCAGTTGGTCAGGACCTCGACAACTCCGTGGCAGAAGCGAGCCATCTATCAAGGAAGTTCGCTTCTCCAACTTAACTGTGCTTCCTCCACTCAATGCCTATGCTGCGATTATAACGCAATATTTCCGGCGACTAGGATATAAACCTGGACGTATCGTGCTTGAAAACGTGGAGCTACTAGGAGACCCAACATCGTTGCACTACTGCTCCACAACACAGGGCGTTACTGTGATCAACGATATGGAGCTAGAAGTGATCAATAGCGTCTTTTATAATTTCGAGGGGGCCATTGAGACATTTGATTACTACCAAGACCCCAAGCCATCGTTTAGGATCAAGGTAGCAGATAGTTCCTTCTTTCATAATTGCAAGGCTGTATTAACACACGGCGGCTCTTTAGAACTTGTCGGGTCGAGGCTAGAACATAATAATCTTGGGATTTTGGGCCTCGGAGAGATCAAAGCTGTTATTCAACGCTCTGTGATTGCGGAGCAAAGAGGTGCTGGAATCATTATATCTGATGATGCGCATATCCGTATCGAGGATTCTATCATCGTGCGGAATGGCAATGCCCTCATGTGGAAGCCCGGTTTAGAGCAAGCTGTTGAACCATTTGATGTACTGCGGGGATCAGGCATCATACTCTATGGGAAGACCCCATCTGATGGCACAAAAACAAAGATCGTGCTCTCTGTCCATGGAGGTGCGATACGAGAGAATTTTGGATGGGGTATTGCCGCGGAGCTCGCGAAGTGTGGCAACTTTGGTGGAGAAGATGCCCCGCTTGAAGTGCACGCGGAACTCAGGGATGTTGAGATTGCTCACAATAATCGCAATTGGATCATGGAAGGAGACGTGTGTTTGCCTTAAGGATGTGAGCACCAAGGTTTCAGGAAGCTTTAACTTGTCTGTCGTACGATCTCGGCAGCCCCTTCCTCCATGTCGGCTACGGGGATGATGCCCTGCGCTTCTAAGATCTTGCGCCCTTCGACTTCGTTGGTCCCTGTCAGGCGCACGACCATCGGCACACGGATTCCGAGCTCCCGTTGAGCCGCGACCAAGCCGCGCGCGACTTCATCGCAACGCGTAATTCCCCCAAAGATATTAATAAAGAGCCCGCGCACGTTGGGGTCTGAGCACACAATCTGTAGGGCTTTCTTCATGACTTCGGCATTGGCTCCGCCGCCGATGTCTAAGAAATTCGCGGGGCGCCCACCCTTAAGCGCTACGACATCGAGAGTTGCCATCACCAAGCCTGCGCCGTTCCCAATGATCCCGATAGTGCCATCAAGCTTGACGTACTGCAGCCCCGCTTGCTTGGCCGCGCGCTCTTCAGGGCTGCCAGCAAGTTCTTCTTCTTCCCACCCCTGCAGTTCCACAGGCACGTCATCGTCGTCAATGATAAACTTCGAGTCCACGGCGATCAGCTTCCCATCGGAGAGCGCCAAGGGGTTGATCTCCACCAGCTGCGCGCGATACTGCACAAACGCCTGATAGAGTTTAAAGAAGACATCGCTCAGGGGCCGCATCAGAGTCGGCGCTATATCAGATTGAAAGAGCGCTGTGCGGATCTGATACGCTTGCAGCCCAAGCAACGGATCGACATGAAATCGCACAATCTTTTCTGGATGTGTTCTTGCAAGCTCTTCGATCTCCATGCCGCCTTCAGCTGAGAAGATCACGATAGGCTTTTTCGCCGCACGGTCAATCGTGACCGACAGATAGAATTCTCTTTCGATCTCGACGGCTCTGGTGACCAAGACTTTTCTGACGCGCTCGCCCTTGATGGTCATATTGAGGATAGCTTCGGCGTGGGCGCGCGCTTCTTGTGGAGTTTGCGCGAGCTTGATCCCGCCGGCCTTGCCCCGCCCGCCCACTAAGACTTGAGCCTTGACGACAACAGGGCCGCCCAGCTCACGCGCGATCTCCTCCGCCTCTGGTGGTGAGAACGCGACCTTGCCATCGGCAACGGGAATCCCGACTCGCCGAAACAGTTCTTTCCCTTGATATTCTTGCAAGCGCATAAGCTATTTATTTTTTTTCACTTCCTCGCGGAAGGCGCGCAGGGCTTGACCCAAACTGCGCCCGACTTGGGGCAGGCGCGTCGCCCCAAAGATCAGCAAGAGCAACGCTAGAATGAGCAGCCACTTCATAAGCTAGCTCTGCTTGGGAGCGGGCTGTTCCTCAGCTTTCTTAGGCGTTTCCGACGGGGGAGGCTCAGCAGCCTTCTCGATCTCTCGCTTGATGCCCTCGGCTTCTTCTTTGAAGTTCCGAATTGCTTTGCCCAAGCCACGGGCGAGCTCCGGCAGCTTCGCCCCACCAAAGAGCAGCAGCACCACGAGAAAGATTATGAGGAGTTCTGGAGCACCCAAATTGAACATACTGTGCACCTCCATGCCGTCTCACTCTAGCACAAATCAGAGTGCAAGTCAAAGCCGATCCCTAAAGAGAAGGCCCTCACCCCAGCCCCTCTCCCCTCCGAGGGAGAGGGGACCGCTGGTGTAGCTCCCACGCTAAGCGCAGTCCGTGCAGCGTCAGATGAGGATCGTAGATCGAGATCTCTTTGATGTGCTTGGCGAAGAACTCACCGCGCCCACCCGTGGCTATGACTTTTAAGTCCTTCTTATATTCTGTGCGGAAGCGCCGGATCAGCCCCGAAATTAGATCTATAAAGCCCAGTACAAACCCGGCGCGAATGTTTTCATCGGTTGTCTTGCCGATGACGCTTGCGGGGCAGTGCAACTCCACTTCATAGAGCTGCGCGGCGCGCTGCGCCAACGCAGAAGCTGCAAGTTCCATCTGCGGCGCGATAGCCCCGCCTAAGAATCTGCCGTCTTCAGAGATGAGATTGAACGTCGTGGCCGTGCCGAAATTAATAGTCAACGCTGGGCCGCCATAGAGATAGAACGCGGCGATAGCATCGGCGAGACGATCTGTGCCGACCTTGGAGGGCTCTTCGACATCAAGTGGGATCACTCCCCATTGATAACTTAAAAACTCGGGCTCAACGGAGAAGTGTCTTTGAAACGCGCGCGTCAGGGCCACGTTGAGATGGGGCACAACCGAGCTAATAATGACGTGCGTCGGCTTGGGCCAGTCAGAAAGCAGCGTCTTGATCGATAGTCCTACTTCATCAGCAGTTCTTTCGCGATTGGACGCAAGCTGAAAATCCGTCAAGAGCTTTTCCCCGGAGAACAAGCCGAGTTTGGTCATCGTATTGCCTACATCGAGAGCTAGGAGCACTGTGCGGACTTTCGTTTTGATAGCCATATTTTTACTCTAAGGCCTTTGGTATTCCTAAATCTCTACAAATCTTATTGACGAGCTTGTCACTGATCTCGCGGTGGCGCGGCACAGCAGAAACCCTCTTATTTGCAGGATTCCAATAGATCGTATGGCGAGGGCCTTCACGAAGAAGCTGACAACCGTGCTGCTCCAGGTGCCGAAGCACATCGCGCCGCTTCATTCACACAATAACGACGACTTCTTCTTTGATGACAGGCTTACCGGCGATCTCGCGTTCGGCTAGCTCGCGGTTGGCCTCGAGCACCAATGCAATAGCTTCTTTCAAGTTTTTGCGTGCTTCCTCCAAAGTTCGCCCTTGAGTATTGGCTCCTGGCAGCTCTTCAGTGTAAGCAATCCACCAGTCACCATCCCTTTCGAAGACAGCTGTAAAGCGATGCTCCATAAGTCACCTTCTTCGATATTTATGATAACCTTCAGCAGAGGGTAAGTCAACAGCGCCAGTTCCACGCGCGCGTCGCGTACTTTTCGGCGCAGAGTTTCTCCGCGAGAGCCTGCTCCTTCCAAGAGAGTTCTTGGGGGTGAAGCGCGATCTTGAAAAACTCAGCAAAGCCCCGACGAACAGCGTCTTTCAGAGCATCGAGCGTCGGCGCGTAGCCGAGAAATTCTGCAAGCCCCGCGGCCTTCTTTCGTAATAACTCTGAGTGCTTTATTTTCAGAACAGCCGCGAGCGCGTCAAAATCTATTGTAATTGGGATCGAGCCGTGCTGTAAGAGAGACTTTTTCGTGCGCACCTGGGCGCTGCCGATCACCTTCTTGCCCTGCACGGTCAGCTCCACACGTGCCGGGACAGCAAAGCACGCGGCGCTCGTCTCTTTCACGCTCGCCCTTGATCGCGTAAATTCCGCGTGCACTCCAAGTTTCTCCAACCCTAAAGCGAGGGCTCGACTGATCTTCTCATGAGACTGCGCAATGCTTGCGCCCAGAGTTTCTATGGGCGCGATGACGCTATATGTCAGCTCGTGATCGTGCAAGACGGCGCGGCCGCCTGTGAGCCGTCTCACCCAGTCGAAGCCCCGGCGCTCGCATTCTATCAGATCGATCTCGCTGATGCTCTGAAAATAGCCCAGCGAGAGCGTCGGCCGTGCCCACCCATAAAAGCGCAGCGTTATGTGGGGCTGCTCATCGCACGAAAGCAACAGAGCTTCATCAATGGCCATGTTCATGGCGGCGCTCTGAATGCCGGTATCAAGAAAGCGCCAATACATAATAGAACTTTAACGAAAGCCAAGGCGCATCTGCAAGCTACTCCCTCCCCAGGAAGGGGTCTTGACTTGTGCAAAAAAAGTATTAATTTTAAAGAACGGCGAGGCTCTGGCCAAAGTCATCACTGGTATTTCAGCCAATAGCCTTCCCGCCAAATATCGCGAACATTGCGGATCGCGCGCTTGAATTCCTGCAAGAATCCACCCCGACCAAAAGCGACTACTGAGACGCCCAAGGCTACCAGACTGAGGATCGGATACCAAAACAGCACTCCACAAGCGACTGTAAACGCGATCACAGCTACGATACCCCAGACTAGCTCTCGAGGAGACAGCGGCCTCCCACAAATGATGTGCTTCTTCATAGCCAGCTTAATTATAGCGTGAGCGTCAATTACCCCGCTGCCGTCACCTTGAGTTTAGACCGATTTCTTTTGCTTTTACCAGTCTAATTCGGTATAATTGTGCATCAGGGGTGAGAGACCTTGGTAGAGCGAACCCAGAACAATAACTCAGTGACCGCAACCGTGAGCCAGTACGGAGCCGAACAGATCAAAGTTCTTGAGGACTTAGAGGCCGTGCGGATGCGCCCGGGGATGTACATCGGGGGCACCGGCCAAGACGGCCTCATGCACTTAATATGGGAGATCGTTGATAACGCTATCGACGAGCATCTCGCCGGCGCATGCACCGAGATTAAAGTCACGGTGCACGAAGACAATCGCATCACCGTCTCAGATAATGGGCGCGGCATCCCCACAGAGATCCATCCCGAAGCCGGCATCAACACCGTCGAATTGGTCTATACAAAACTACACGCCGGCGGGAAATTCGACACCGGAAGCTATAAAGTCTCCGGGGGGCTGCACGGCGTGGGCGCTTCCGTCGTCAATGCTCTTTCTGAATTTCTCGAAGTCGAGGTCCGCCGCAACGGCAAGCGATACTATCAGAGATTCGAGCGCGGCCAGAAAGCCTGCGATCTGAAAGTCATCGGCGAAGCGTCCGATACGGGCACGACCGTCACGTTCTTGCCGGATCGTCAAATCTTCGGCGAGATCAAATACGACTTTGCCCGGCTCTCCCATAGATTGAAAGAGCTGGCCTATCTCAACCCGGGACTTTCGATCCATCTCGATAATCGCATCACGGGGATTCAGAGACATTTTCAGTCCGAGGGCGGCATCGCCGCGTATGTGAAAGAACTCAACGAAGGGCGCAAGCCCCTCCACGACGACATCATTTATTTCAGAGATGAGAACGGGGCTTCGGGGTTTGTGCTCGAAGTCGCCATGCAGTTCACCGACGAGTACGACGAGAACATCTACAGCTTCGCGAATGTTATCAATACCAACGAGGGCGGCACCCACTTGATGGGCTTCAAGACCGCGCTGACGCGCGTCTTTAACGAATATGGCCGCGAGAAGAAGATCATCCCTCAGGACGCCGAAAATCTCGACGGCCGGGACATCCGCGAGGGGTTGACGGCTATCGTCTCGGTGAAGCTGCGCAACCCGCAATTTGAGGGCCAAACGAAGACGAAACTCGGCAACCCCGAGGTGCAAGAGCGCGTCTCCAATATCGTGCGCGAGCAGCTCGAACTTTATTTCAATAACAATCCGGGGACAGCGCGGCTCTTGCTCGAAAAAGCTCTGCGCGCGCAAGAAGCGCGCCTCGCTGCGAAGAAAGCGAGACAATTAGTGCGGCGCAAGGGACTGCTCTCCAGCAGCACGCTGCCGGGCAAGCTCGCCGACTGCGCTGAGAAAGACCCGGCCAAGTGCGAACTCTATATAGTAGAAGGCGACTCCGCCGGCGGCAGCGCCAAGCAGGGACGCAATAGAGAGTTCCAAGCGATCCTCCCCCTGCGCGGCAAAGTCTTGAACGTCGAAAAAGCCGCGCTCAATAAGCTCCTAGATAACAAAGAGCTCAACGCGCTCATCACCGCGCTGGGCACGGGCATCCGCGAAGAGTTTGATATTGAGCGCTTACGCTATCATAAGATCATCTTGATGTGCGACGCCGATATTGACGGGGCACATATCAGAACGCTCTTGCTCACGTTCTTGTTTAGAAATCTGCGTCAGCTCATCGAGCGCGGCCATGTCTATATCGCCAAGCCGCCGCTCTACCAAGTCAAGAAGGGCCGACAAGTGCTCTATCTCTACTCCGACGAAGAGCTGAAGGCCTTGCGCAGCCAAGACGGGAAGGACGGGCATTTTGAAGTGAAGCGCTACAAGGGCCTGGGCGAGATGAACCCCCAAGAGCTCTGGGAGACGACCATGAACCCCGAGAAGCGCATCTTAAAGCAAGTGACTATTAGCGATGCCCTCCAAGCTGAAGAGCTCTTTCGGGTGCTCATGGGCAGCGAGGTCGGCCCGCGTCGCGACTTCATCTTAGAGAATAGCGACATGATCACGAACTTGGACATCTAGGGCGTCTTGCTCTATACTCTGTGAGGGTGAACGCTATGGCGCGTGCAGTCAGCGAGAGGGTCGTACTCACCTACGACGATTATCTCCATCTGCCCAACGATGGGAAACGCTACGAGATCTTAGAAGGGGAGATCTTTGTGAGCCCATCACCGGTGACGAAGCATCAAATCATCTCAGCGAATCTTCTGGCGATACTCCATCAACACGTTCGGCAGCACAAGCTTGGCATGGTGTTGAGCGCTCCAACTGATGTTGTTTTGTCTTATACGAACGTCGTCCAACCAGATCTGCTCTTTGTCTCCAATGCCCGCAAGAACATTATCACTGACAAGAACATCCAAGGTGCCCCTGATTTGATAGTAGAGATTCTCTCTGAGACGAGCGCTGAGCAAGACCGCACCACGAAAAAACAGATCTACGCGCGCCACGGGGTCAAAGAGTATTGGATCATTGACCCTGACCGCGAGACAGTCGAGGTCTACAAATTAGAGCCAAAGAGACGGGTTTTTCAGCACGTCGCGACATATCAAAGTGATGAGACCTTGCGGTCCGCGCTCTTCCCTCAGCTGGAGATCACGCTCGCTGAGCTGTGGGGGTAGCGTTTTGGGCTTTTCTCTCTTGGACCCGCTTGACCATCTTCAGGCGAAAGATCTCCTCGCGCTCGTTTTGCTCTAAGACGTCTTCGATGTAGCGTTTCTTGGCTTTGAGCGCCGGGATAATATTCTCTTCCAACGCGTTGATCTTGCTGTTGAGGCTGCGCATCTCCCGCCCGATGGTCTTAATATTGTGCTCTAAGTGCGCGATATCGAGCATTTTATCCAAGAGCTGCTCCGCGACTTGCGCACACGCTTCGATGCGGCTGCTGGTGCTGGCGGGATTGTACCCGCGTGAGAGGATATCGCGAGTGACATGGGGGTGCTGGGCGTGGAAGATCTTCGTGCCCATGACAGTGTCACGCGTGATCTCGAGCGAGATATCTTGGCTGGTCGCTAATGCCATTGATTTGAGGGTGATCGAGCCGTCGCGCGCCCGCGTCAGGGCTAACAGATCTTTCAGGTGCTTCAAATCCGCCACGAGCGCCTCGCGACGCCCCTTGTATTGGCGCACCATCGCGAGAAATCTATTTAGAAGGGCTTCTTTCTTCTTCTCTAAGATCTGCTTTCCGCTCTGCGCGATGGCTAACTCTTGCCGGGTGCGCAGCAGCTCATCTCGCGTCGCTTTGATAGTCTCCATTGCGCCCTCCAAAGCGCCGTTCGCGCCGCTGATACTCTAAGATCGCGCGAATCAGCTCCTTCTTGTCAAAATCCGGCCAGTAGATCGGCGTTGAGACGAATTCTGCATAGGCGAGCTGCCAGAGCAAGAAGTTGCTGAGCCGCATCTCCCCGCCAGTGCGAATCACCAAGTCGGGATCGGGCGTCCCGTTCGTGTAGAGAAATTCGTGAAAATTCTCTTCAGTGATGGAGCGGGGGTCGAGCCGCCCTGCGGCTGCTTCGACAGCGATCTTGCGCGCCGCATCGATGATCTCTGCACGACCGCCGTAGTTGAGCGCTATGGTGAACGTCAGCTTTCTATTGTGCTTCGTCTCTTCAATGACTTGACACACCTTCCGTATCAACGTCTGGGGAAGCTTTTCGTTCAAGCGCCCGATGACGCGCACGCGCACCCCATTGCGCTTCAGCTCATCAAGTTCATCTTCTATGGCTTGCTCTAAGAGCTGCATCAAGAAGTTGACTTCGCTGGCGGGGCGCCGCCAATTTTCCGTGGAGAACGCGTAGACCGTCAGATACGGGATACCCAGCTGGAGGCACGCTTCAATAGTGCGTTTGACGGCTTGGCGGCCCGCATGGTGGCCGTGCTGGACGCTCAGCCCGCGCTCCTTGGCCCAGCGGCCGTTGCCGTCCATGATGATCGCGATGTGCGTGGGCATGCGCGCGCGGTCAAGCTGCGCAAGCAACGCCCCTTCTTCAACGGATATATTCTGTGTGAGCGTTGGCATAGGATTCGACAGCCCCCTTGTAATCCCTGCGGTCTTCGATGTACTGGGCGACCTGACGGAGGAGCCGTCCCGCCGTCGGCCCCAGCTCGCGCTCGATCTTCTCTACGCTCGCGTAGACTTTGGCAAAGTTGTGAGCAATTAGCTCTTGGGCATGGCGTGCGGCGCCGGTGGAGAGAATGAGTGCGCGGATGCGCTCCAGATCGCGTCGTGCTTGCTGGGGGTCGTGCAACGCCCTCTCCAGCAGTGCACGCTCCTTGGGCGCTGTCTTCTGCCACGCCCGCAGCACCAGCGGCGTGCGCTTCGCTTCCAGAAGATCAGAGCCTTCGTCCTTGCCGGTCTCTTGACGGGTGCCGAACATCCCCAACAGATCATCCTGAATCTGAAAAGCCACTCCTAAGGGAACTGCATACTCACGCAACAGATCTATCTGATGAGCATTAGCGCCTCCCAAGGCTGCTCCCATGTGCAGCGGCCCTTCGGTCGTGTAGCCCGCGGTCTTCAGCTCGTAGACCCTCAGAATCTCTTCTTCGCTGAGCGCGTCGAGCGGCCTCATGCTCAGATCGACGTCGAGCAGCTCCCCAAACGCAACGCGATAGATCACGTCACTAAACGTGCGCACGGCTGCGAGCTTGCGCTCGGTGGGAAAGTCTGAGCGTACCAATATCTCGTACGCTAAGGCCGAAGCGATGTCGCCCATCAGGAGCGCCATAGAAAGCCCAAAGTGCTCAGGTTCCCCAGGGTAGCGGGCACGATAGCGCGCCTCGTGAAAGTATCTTTCCCACAGAAGATGCATAGTTGGGCCGGCACGACGCTCGACACTGCGGTCAATGACGTCGTCGTGGATAATTAACCCCGTCTGCAGCAGCTCTACAGCAATAGAAGCATTGAGGATCGCGTGGGCATCGGTTCCCCCCACGCACATATACCCACAACAGAAGAGCAAGGGGCGGATGCGCTTGCCGCCGCGTGCCGCAAAGCTTCGTAAACTGAAGCCCTCCGTTCCCGCGAGCGCGCGCTGAACGAGCACGGGCAAGTCTTGAGATTCCTCGGCCTTGCGCGCCAGCGCACTTATCAAAGCCCTATTAAACTCTTGCTGAAAATTCTCGACAATCTCGCGAATCGGACGATCACTCGCAAGCAGCTTTAAAATATCCACAGCCACTCCCTCTCTCTGAACTTAAGAATACCCCAAGCAGAGGAGTCGATCAACGCCCTCTGTCCCCTCCCAACAGTCACGGACGCGCGCCCCGCCAGTACTGATCTATGTACTTATCTTCAACGCGGCGCAGTTCCGTGCGCGGGATCTCGCTGAGCAGGTCCCACGCAAGCTCTAAACTTTCGCGAATCGTGCGAGGGATCTCCCCTTGGTTGATGAACTCGCTCTCGAAGCGCTCGACAAAGCGCACGATCTTGCGCTCCGTCTCACCTAAGCCCGCACTCCCGATGATCGCCGTCAGTTTCTCCAGCTCTTTGCCCTGAGCGTAGAGCGCGTAGAGCTGATCTTGCACCTGACGGTGATCTTCTCTGGTCTTGCCTTTGCCGATCCCCAAGTTCATCAGGCGAGACAAGCTGGGTAGCGGGTTGATCGGGGGATAGAAGCCCTTACGATCCAGCTCACGACTCAGAATGATCTGCCCTTCGGTAATGTATCCCGTCAGGTCAATGACAGGATGAGTGATGTCGTCGTTGGGCATGGTGACAATGGGCAGTTGGGTGACAGACCCCTTCTGCCCCTGAATAATTCCCGCGCGCTCGTAGTTCGTCGCCAGATCCGTGTAGAGATAGCCGGGATACCCTCGGCGACCGGGGATCTCCTCGCGCGCTGAGCTGATCTCGCGCAAGGCATTCGCATAGTTGAGCATATCCGTCAAGATCACCAAGACGTCTCTGCCCTTGTCGAACGCGAAGTATTCGGCCGTCGTCAAGGCGAGCCGCGGAGTCAGAATGCGCTCAATCGTGGGATCGTCGGCCAAGTTCAAGAAGAGCACGGAATTCGCCAGGGCCCCCGAATCTTGGAACTCTTTATAGAAGTAGTTATACTCGCGCGACGTGATGCCCATGCCTGCGAAGACGACGATCAGCTCTTCTTTGGATTGGCGGATGACTTGGCGGGCGATCTGGACGGCGACTCTATTGGCGGGCAGCCCCGCACCGGTGAAGATCGGCAGCTTCTGCCCCTTAACGAGCGTGTTCATCAGATCTATCGCGGAGATTCCGGTCTCGATGTACTCAAAGGGCTGCTGACGGCAGACGGGATTAAGTGGACTCCCCGTGATGGGACGCTCGACTTCAGGGAAGATCTCGCCTAGGCCGTCGCGCGGATTCCCTGAGCCGTCGAGCACTCGTCCCAGCATATCTTCTGAGAGCCCCAATTTGACGACATCGCCGCTGAAGAAAACAGTAGTTCCCTTCTTGTCCAAGCCGTCGCTGCCCTCGAAAACTTGCACGACGATGGCGTGCTCACCGACTTCGAGGACTTGGCCCGATTTTTTGTTCCCTGCGCTATCTACGAGCGTGACGCGCTCGCCGTAGCGCACGCCGGGGACGCTCTGCAAGAAGACTAACGGACCTTTGATCTCGGTGATGGTGCGATGGGCTTTGGCGTAGAGTGCGGCGCTCATGCGACGGCCTCCTGACTCACAGCGCTCAGCTCCTCGATGAACTTCGGGAAGAAGCTCTCTGTTTGATCGTTGGGCGTATAACGCATCTTGCTTAGGTGCTCCCAGCCGGGAAGCTTTCTAATCTCTTCGTAAGAGATTTGGCTGAGCATATCCTGGCACGCTTTATAGAACATCAAGATCGCTTTCATCATATAATACTGTTTCTTGAGCGGGCAGTAGGCGTCTATTTCGTGAAATGCGTTTTGGCGCAGAAAATCGTCGCGGATCGTGCGGGCAATATCCAACAGGAGCTTATCCGGCTCGCTGAGGGATTCTCTGCCGACCAGCTGGACGATCTTCTTGAGCTCTTCTTCTTTCTGCAGGATCTCTAATAATTCGCGGCGCATCTCCAAAAAATCCGGCCCGGCATTCTGGGTGTACCAGTCCTGCAGGGCGTCCAAATAGAGCGAATAGCTTGTGAGCCAGTTGATCGCTGGGAAGTGCCGACTATAGGCTAAGCGGGCATCGAGCCCCCAGAACGCCCCCGCGATTCTCAGCGAATTTTGTGTGACCGGTTCAGAGAAATCTCCTCCCGGCGGCGAGACCGCGCCGATCACCGTGACCGAGCCTGATCTCTTATCGCGCCCCAGACAGATGACGCGTCCAGCTCGCTCGTAGAATTCGGCAATCCGGCTCGCCAAGTACGGGGGATAGCCCTCCTCGCCGGGCATCTCCTCCAAGCGCCCGGAGATCTCGCGCAAGGCCTCAGCCCAGCGCGACGTGGAATCGGCCATGAGCGCCACGTCATAGCCCATGTCGCGATAATACTCAGCGATCGTAATCCCCGTATAGATGCTGGTCTCGCGCGCGGCTACGGGCATGTTGCTCGTATTGGCAATGAGCACGGTGCGATGCATTAAGGGCTGGCCCGTGCGCGGGTCTTCAAGATGGGGGAACTCTGTCAAAACTTCGGTCATCTCGTTGCCGCGCTCGCCACACCCAATGTAGACGACGATATCCGCGTCGGACCATTTGGCTAGAGCTTGCTGTGTGACGGTCTTCCCCGAGCCAAACGGCCCCGGCACAATCGCGCTGCCCCCCTTCGCCACGGGGAAGAAGACGTCAAAGATGCGCTGCCCCGTGATCAAGGGAACTCCCGCCGCGATCTTCTGCACGATAGGTCTGGGTCTTCGGATCGGCCAGAGCTGCTTCATGAAGAGCTGCTGTCCCGTGTCCAGCTCGGCGACCGGCTCGTCGAGAGTGTAGTCGCCTTCTGCGATCGTGACGATCTTCCCCGACACACCTTCGGGAACTAAAATTCTGTGCTGGATTGCTGGGGTCTCTTGCACCCAGCCGATGACGTCCCCGTGAGATACGTGCTCGCCGCGTCTGGCCGTGGGCACAAAGTGCCATCGTTTCGTGCGGTCGAGCGGATCTCCTGTGGCGCCGCGGGCAATGAAGCTCCCCGTCTGATCGCGAATGGCTTCCAAAGGGCGCTGAATCCCGTCGTAGATCATCCCCAAGAGTCCCGGCCCCAGCTCGGCCAAGAAGGGCTTTCCGTCGCTCTTGACGGGTTCGCCGACTTGTAAGCCGTCGGTCTCTTCGTAGACTTGGATAGCGACGTAATCGCCCTTGACTTCGATGACCTCGCCGACGAGGCCCAATTCCCCCACGCGCACCAAGTCCCTGATCTTGATGCCCTCCATGCCCCGCGCATGGACCACCGGCCCGGAGATCCGCGAGATTTTCCCGATAATCATAGCTCACTCTCCTTCCCCGTAGATCTTCTGTCCCAAGAAGCGCTTCGTCAGCTCGTCAATATATGTCTCTTCGCGAGAGACTTCTTCGGCAGGAAACGACGCGATCATGGGCAGGTCGCTCCCGCCTAAGGCCCGCTCAAAGCCTTCCATAAACCGTTCATCTACTAAAACCAAGCCGACATCGGGCATGGCGCGAATCTCCTCAACAATACGGGCGATCTCGTCGTGAGCAGAGATCTCAAAGACGACACAGCCCGCCAGGCGAAAGCCGTCGGCCAAATCCGGCGGCGCCACAATGACGGGTTTCATGAGAAGACCTCCAAGGGGATGAGATTCTTCTCGATCTGAGCACGTGGCGCGTGGCGCGCCAGCCCGCTCGCGATGACTCTCAGATTGGTCATCTCGGCGCTCTTGCGCCAGATATAGCTGAGAGCCATATGAATATCGAAGAGCTGTCCCAAGTCGAGACGACACATCTTGGCATACACGAGATTTTCCAAGCGCTCTTGGAAGCGCGGGGCATCGAGCTGCTCCTGGGGAGCGCCCAGTTCTTTAAAATATGGGGTGCGCGCGAACTTTCCCCAGAACTCGCGCGCATCAGAAGCATTCAGAAGCTCGCGCACGGCGTCTCGCGAGAGAACGCGCCCTCCTTCTAAAATATAGCGATACTTTTCGTCGGACTGCACGCCGGCCTCGACGACGCGCAGGGCGTAGACCAGATTGAGAACATCGGCTTCGGTGCCCAACGCATCGCGAACTATAAGGGCGTTCTCGTCGGCGCGCTCTTGGAGAAGGGCGCGGGCGTGAGCGAAATAGAACGAATCTAGAGCGTGCTCCAGCAGCGCGACCTTCCCTGTGCGCTCGTACTCTGCAAAGACTTCAGCCAACGGCTGATAGTAGCGATTTCCCGTGCTTAAGAGATAGTCGAGCATACCGCGCAGCGTCTCGTGCCTGAGCAGCTCTTGATAAAAAGCTAGAGTATACACAAGAGATGGGGAGAGATTGCGCGCTATCTCGTCAGGAGAGGCCCCGACATGCAAGCCCCGCACGATCGTCTTGAGATTGAAGACTTCAAAGCGCTCCAAGACCAGCGCGATGAGCTGGCGTGGGTCTTCCGGGGCGATGCGTAGCATATGGGTGAAAGCGCGCTGGCCGTTGCGGAGCACCGCCTGCTCGATCAGCTCATACCCGGAGAATTCGACGGAGCAGCGCTCGATCTCCGGGGCGTAGTCGGTCTCAACAAGAGCGTTGACCAGCCCACTCAGATCACGCAGTTCCAGCAGCGCCTCAAACTGCTTGGGCGTGAGGAGCTTGGCGAGCATCACGCGGATGCGCGTGTTGAGATACTCGTAGGACATAGCTACTCTGCCAACGCCCGCCCCAGCTCAGCACGGAAGCGCGCGCGCAGGTTCTCCAGACGCGTCTCTAAACGATTATCCACGACGAGATCGCCCTGCTCATTGGTTGCTACCAGCCCGCCCACGGTCGCAATGGGATCGCCCAGTTTGTGCCGAGAGTTCTGGAGCAACTCTTGGATGAGTCTTTGATCTTCCGGTGCAGCGTGGACGATCAATGTACCGGGGAGAGCCTGCTCGGCTTCGCGCAGGCACCGCTCCAGAAATCTTTTATAGCGTTCTGGGGAGGAGCGCAGCTGGGCCATCTCCTGAGCGAGCGTGCGAAAGAGTTCTTCGGCTGCGGCGCTCTTTGCGCTCAGAAACTCGGCGCGGGCTTGAGCGCGCGCACGGCTTAGGGCCGCACGGCGCTCGTGCTCCAGCTGTGCTTCCAGTTCTTTCAGGGCGCGCTCACGCTCTTGTTGGATCTCGCGCTCGGCCTGAGCGAGCAGCTCCTGGGCTTGGCGCTCGGCTTGAGCCAAGATCTCTTGGACGTGACGCTCGCCCTCAGATTCGATCTGTTTCAGAAGCTCCATGCTAGAGCAAGAATACGACGACAAACCCGAAGACGACGATCGTCTCGGGGATGGCCACGAAGATCACGGCGCTGACGAAGTTCTTCTGATCTTCGGCCACCGCGGCAACGGCTGCTGGGCCAATGCGCGTCTGTGCCCAAGCCGTGCTGAACGCCCCGGCAGCAAACGCGATCGCCGCGGCGATGGCCTTCAGCCCTGCCACGAGGGGGCTTTCGGCATACTGTGGAAGCTCCTGAGCTAACCCGATCAGACACGCCCCGATCACGACGACGTTGAAGACGACCACAGCGAGTGCGAGTTTCTTCATCGTGCCTCCTTTACGGTGATGAGATCTCTCGGAACGGCTCATATTTCCGCCCTCCTAGCTCTAAAAACTTCTGGAAGAATTCAACGTAATGCAACCGCGCTGACTGCACGGTTGACTCGAAGATAGCTAACCCCAAGTTCGCCGAATGCGCCACAACCCCGATGATGACAGCGAGAAAGACATTGTGCAACGCATGCCCAGCTTCGTTAATAAGCTCAGCGATCTTCAGCCCGACTAACCCGAAGCCCATCAAGCGCGCGTAGGAGATAATATTCCCGACGTAGCTGACCAGCTCTAATACTCCAAGGAAGCCCTCGCTCAGCACTAAGAGCACCAACGCTATCGCGAGCAGCGCGAAGCTTGGGGTCTTCAGGATTTCTGGGAGCTGCCCGGCCAAGGCCCCAACGCTCAGCCCCAGCCCCACCAAGGCCCCAATCGCCGCGAGCTTCGCCAGGGCGTGCTTGTTGTGACGCTCCCGCAGGGCATTGAGCGCGCCCAGCAGAAAGCCCAGGAGAATCTGGGTCGCGCCGAGCGCCACACAGAAGAGCAACAGCTCATTGGTCTGCTCGCCGCGCTTGAAGTGCGGGTACGGCAGAAGAAACCCGAAAAACTCCGCGAAGATCGCGCCAAAGAAGATCGTAGACAGGGCACAGTGAAGCACGATCTGGCTCGCGTGGCGCACCAGCTCCGACCGCGCGCGACGCAGCCACAGCCCCACCAGCCCAATCACAGCCCCGTAGCCCATGTCCCCCACAATGATCCCAAAGAAGAGCGGGAAGAAGAAGCTCACAAACGGCACCGGGTCTATCGTTCCGTACTTGGGGACACCCATAATAGATAAGAAGAGCTCGTAGGGTCGGCTCCAGCTATTGTTCTGGAGCGCCACGGGGACTTCTTCAGGCGCGGCCGGCTGCGGGTCCTCCCGCACGACGATCCCCGGAAATCTCTCGCGCAACTTTTGGGCGAAGCGCTCGTACTCGTCCGTAGGGAGCCACCCCGTGATGACCATAGCGTAGTCGGTGTAGCCAAACTGCGCCATCGCGTCTAGCTGTGCGATTCTGTTGGCCAGCGCCCGCTCGAGGGCACGAAGCTCTGCTCCGTGGAGCTGTCCCAGCTCGCGCAGCTTGCTTTCAAGCTCGTGTAGGCGGGCTGGGCCTTGCTCACGATCGCGCTTGAGCTGCGCTATCGCTTCCGCAAGGGGCATGGTGCTGGGGATATGAGCGGGCAAGGCCAGCGGGCGCACCCCCTTGGCTTCAAGATACTCTCTCACGGCGGGAGCGTACTCGGCATCCACACTGACGATCAACTCCCAGCGGCCATCAGGGAAGGCGTGAGCGCGCACCGTGCATCGCCCGGCAAGCTCCGTCTGCAAGAACTGCGCGATCTCTTCTGAGGGGATGTCGCTGAGGCCGACGATGAGCTCTCGCCCTGGCTGCGTCCCGAGTTTCTGTAAGAGCGCTTCAGTGGTTTCGAGAATATCGTGCAAGCGCGTCGCAGCGTCGAGGCGCTCCTCCCACTGACGGCGCTCCGCGATGAGCGGTCTCACTTGCTCTTCCAGAGCATGTACTCGCTCGCGGACTTCCGCAAGAGCGAAGCCCTCGTGGGCTTCGGGCTGTTGCGCTTGTGCTGGACTCTGCGGGAGCACGTCGCGCAGGCCCCGGACCTTGAGCAAGAGATCTTCCAGCTCGGCCCGCTCTGCCTCGAATCGGCCACTAGCAGTGCGCTCGGAGAGCGCCACCGGCTCGATGTGCAGCAGCCCGAGCTTCTGCAGAACGCGCACCAGCTCCCTCAGAAGCCCCTGCGCGGAGAGCACATAGACGCGGGTCATTCGACGCTGCATGGCTGTTCACTCGAAGAATAGCTCGTGGCGGAGTCTTTCGAGTAGGTGGGCCAAGCGCGCACGGGCACGCTCAGCAGCGGCAGCAGCTTGGGCACGACCCTCGGCGAGAATCGTGTGGACTTCGGCTTCGTACTGCTGCCGAGCCTCAGCACGACGACGCTCAAGCTCACGGTGCAGCTCATGGGCGGCTTGGGATTTCAGATGGGCGGCGCGCTCACGCGCCGCAGCCCGTATCTCTTCGGCGCGGGCGTGGGCCTCCTCGATGCGCCGCTTGATCTCTTTCTCTTTTTCGCGCACCAGGACAAGCTCAGAGAAACGCTCTTCTGGGCTTAGTTCTCGCTCTGCTCGCATACCTTACCCTCGCTGCCAACACGCGCCCGTGCTCTTGCTTGTCGGTGAAACGCGAGACGGGCGAAAGTTACGGTGAGTATAACAAACAGCGCGCGAAGATTCAAGCTAGGGCAAGGCCCGCACGTGCGGCCAGCGCCACCAGACAAAGAGCCCAAACCCCAAACAGATCAAGGCTCCAAGCGTCAGCGCGGTAGGCGCGCCGAACCGCTCGGCCACCGCGCCCACTTGCAAGCTCCCTACAGGCAGCATCCCCATAAACGTCAGAGTATAGAGACTGAGAATGCGCCCGCGCAGCTCCCCCGGCACGAGAGTCTGCAACAGAGTATTGGTGAGCGCATTCTGAGTGATCAGCCCCCAGCCAAAGCCCACAAGCACGATCAGCGAGAGTGGGAAGACCTTTGACTGCGCAAAGACCAAGAGCATCACGGGGAAGACGAAGTTCCCGATGCTGAGCAAAAGCCCTTTGCGTTGGGAATTCCCAAGCGAAGCGAGAATCAGCGCCCCGGAGAGCGCCCCCAGCCCCGCCGCGGCCATCAGAAAGCCATAGCCCTGCGGGCCGACCCTGAGAATCTCTCCAGCGTAGAGGGGGAGGACTGTCATATACGAGAACCCGAAGATGCTCGAAACCCCCATCAAGCTGAGCAGCGCGAGCACTCTTTTATCGCGCCGGGCGTAATCCAGCCCCGCCCACAAGCTCCTCCAGACTGATTCGTGATTGCTGTTTGCTTGACGAGGACGGCGATCCATGAGCAGCAGCCCTACGATCACGGCCGAGTACGACAGGGCATTGAGGGCGAAGCAGATCCCAACGGCGATGCGGCTCGCAGTATCGGAATCCAGGGTAAAGTGGGAGCTGAGCCAGGCGCTTATGGCCCCAAGCAATGTCCCGGCGATGGCCGGGCCAACGATGCGCGTCCCGTTGAACGCCGTCGAGTTCAGCGCGATAGCGTTCATCAAGTCTTCTTTGGAGACGAGTTCATGGATGAGCGATTGGCGTGCTGGGGTATCTAAAGCATTGATAGTTCCCAACACGAAAGCGAGAGCGATGATATGCCAGATCTCAATGACGCCGGTCAAGGTCAGCAGAGCTAATATAGACGCTTGGACAAGTGAGGCGCTCTGGGTGAAGAGCACTAATTTATGGCGGTCGAAGCGGTCGGCGGCCACTCCCCCTAAGAGCGTGAAGAGCAGGACCGGCAGGAACTGTGAGAAGCTGACGATGCCCAGGTTGAGCGCAGATTTTGTGAGCAAGTAGACGAGCCAGCCCTGGGCGATGGACTGCATCCAGGTTCCCGTCAGAGAGACGAGCTGGCCGGTCCAGAAGAGCCGATAATTTCTGTGTTGCAGAGCTTTGAAGGTACGGGGGAGGCGTGCGCCGGCGAGGCCGGGGACGTGAACGCTGTTAGTGGGGACGACGGGCTTTTCTTGTGTCTGTTGGGCTGATTCTTCTTTAGTGATTTGGGTGCTCACGGGGGAATTATAACGTAGGCAGTGTTGGAAGCGCAAGGGCGTTATTCAACGCTTCAATACCACACTGGTTCAATTAAAAGGAACAGTTCCCAGTTAGACAGTTATCCAGTCTCAACGTTTCAATACCACACTGGTTCAATTAAAAGTCCAGAGGGAAGGGGTGAAGTTCATTGAGTCGCGTCGGTTTCAATACCACACTGGTTCAATTAAAAGCAGCTCTTTCTTCAGCGGATCGCTCTCGTTCTGTATCGTTTCAATACCACACTGGTTCAATTAAAAGGCAGAGAGTTTGACGACTCAGGGGCCTGGGGAGTAGAAGGGCAAACACCTCATCAGATCAGTGCTACCGTTGCACCTCCCCTTCTCCTCCCCGCGGCCCTCCAACGTCCTCCATCGTCGTCGAGCCCCAATCCTGCAAAAAACCCAGAGCCTCGACGACTCGGGAGATTCCCCCGTTGCCAAGCACCCTATCCACTTGTCAATGACCCCGCCGTCCTTCCCAAAACCCGACTCTATTGTTTTTATTATACCCCCCTCGACGACGCTCAGTCAAATGATCGCATCGGTCGGGCTGCGCTCCTGCCCCAGAATCTCTTTATCTATCCACTTCTGGTCACGCACCCGATAGATGTAGATCGAATCCCGCTCAGCATCGATGAGCTGCTTCAGCCCCCACCGCACCTCTTCTAGCTGGGATTCGCGCAGCTCCCCCTCAAACACGGAATTCTGCACCCAATGCAAGTATCTTCGTAAAAACTTGCAGACCTTGGGCACACGAGAGACATCCACATCGTAGACCAAAAGAACGTACATAGGCCTATAGATGCATAAATTCTTCGATGCTCAAGCCTGCCTGTCGCAAGATACTGCGCAAGGTACCTACGGTGATCTCCAATTCCAATTTTCTCTTGACCTCGCGATAGGACAGTGGTTTAAGCAGCAGAGACCTCCGCCTCTATAGTAACGACATGAGGAGTGACGGTAGCCTGAGGGGCTTCGAAGTGCAGCTCTAAAGCTTCTCGTAGATTCTCAAGGGCTTCTTGCTCGGTCTTCCCTTGGCTAGCTATATCTACGTCAAGACACTGTGCCACAAACCAGTCGCCTTCCTGCCAGACTGTTGCTCTGAAAGCTCTCTTCAACGCTGCTCCCTCCTTCTCTCTTGGTCGATCCTAAGCCTCATAGGCTTTGCAATTATAACAAACCTCCCACTCACCACCACATCCTGAACCCTTCATACGCCTCCTCTCCAAGAATGTGCTTCACTAACTTATAGCACTCCAAGCGAATTAGATGCCTGTATGAGACGTGCTTTTTGAGCTTTCTATGCTCGATCGTCTGCTGCAATCTGCTCTCGTACTCCTGCACGAACGTCTTGCGCCCGCTCTCCCCTAAATAGCAATAGTTCAGATCGCGCTCAAAGTCGTCGAGCTTCAGCATCTTCTCATTGACCAGCTTGAAGATCGTCCGGTCTACGATGATCGGCTTGAAGATCTCACTGAGATCTAAGCTGAGCGAGTAGCGTCGCGCGCTGGGCTCGTGCAAAAAGCTCACAGTGGGATTGAGCTGCGTTCTGTAGATCTCGCTGAGCGTCGTGGCATAGAGCAGCGAGTTCCCAAAAGAGATCAAAGCGTTGATGGGGTTGGTGGGCGGGCGGCGCTCGCGCTTGATGAAAGGCTCTTCTAATTTGAGAATGAGATTGAAGCTCTGATAGTACTTGTCACGAATGCGGCCCTCAAGAGCCATCAATTCCAAGCAGTCGCGGGCGCTCGGGATTGCCTGCTGGTCAGCTTCGATCTCGGCGATGAGCTGCTCGATGGCAGCGCCGTCCGCAACGCGATTCTTGTAGTACTTGAGATTGCGTAAGATGTTGTCTGTTGCTGTGGCGACGATCTCACGCGCCAAAGCCAAACGCTTCGTGCCGTCAAGATAGTGCCGCACTTGGTGCACTAATAAGAACCCCGACTGTTTGGGCTGGCGCGGCACGAAGCTGCCCGAATAGTGCTCGTAATAATCAAAGAAGTGCGCGCAGATCCCGTGCTTATCTAAAAAATCTAAAAATTTGCTGTTGAGGGTCACCTCGCCGAAGATATAGAGAGCGTCAATATCTTCGACGGGGATGGGGCGCTTGCCCTCGGCGTTTTCAAAATAGACGGTGTTCTGTTCGCGGGAGAGCGTGCCGCTTTTGAAGATATAATAGCTGCGGCTCATGTGTCATCCCTCGTTGGCAAGATGGAGTGCTTCTTGCTCGAGTTCGGGAGTCAGATGAAGACCAGCGTGCTTGAGAGCCTCCAACTGGGGCCGGATGCTTGAGAGAGCTCCCTGTCTCTTGGCGCGCACGAGAATCCCTATAGTGCCGATAATGGGAATACCAAGGCGTCTTGCGACATGGCGCGCTTTGCGGTCGTCCAGCACAAGGGCTGTCTTGTGCTCCAGAGCCAGGGCAATAGCCTCAGCCTCCCCGGCATCTACAAGCTGGCTCAGGGCCATCACTAAGGCTGTGTTTTGAGGATGTTCTACAGTGAGCCAAGCGACTGAGATCCCAAACTCCTCTTGCACTTTGGGAGGAACCATGACGGGCTCAAATAAAGTGGGGAGAAGCCCTAACTGATGGATACGTTCCAAGCTGATCAGACATGTGCTATTGGTGACGATCGGCTCTTTCACGCCCCTGCCTCCTCTTGGAGCTCCTCAGGAAGGTAAGCAAACACAGGGACACCGTGCTTCCCTAATACTTCCATAAAGGCTCGCTTGGAGTATCCAGCTAAGCGGGCTGCCTGCCCCAGCGTGAGCTTGTGCATTTCGTAGAGCTTGATAGCGAGAAGCACACGAGCTTCCTCGGCTGTGATCTCTGGGGGAAGCTCAAGCTGCAGAGCGTTCATAGACTTCCACCTCCGACTTATTGTACTGTATCTCTGTGAAGCCTGCTCTTAACTATAGCATAGTTCGTAGTAGCTGCACTTCTTGCAGAACGAGATCTTCTCGAGTCTGGGCGGCGGCTGGTCGCTGGCAAGAATCGCGTCGATCTTGGCTAAGATTGCTTCCAGCTGGGCTTCGCGCTCTGCAGTCAGCTCGATGTCTAGAGTGTGGCGCAGCTTCGGGTAATGGATACGCCCTGTGATATTTTCTAATCCCTTGGCGTGTTTGAGATAGTACAGATAATAGAGCACTTGGAAGGTGTGGGCTTCCTCGACGGCATCGGACTTTTTGATTTCGTGGACGATGCCATCGTGTCCGGAGAAGTCTATCTTGATGCGATCAATGAGGATCTCTTTCTCATGGCGGGTGAAGGAGCTTTCGTGAATAAAGCGTCCCAGCTCGACGTACTCTGACGTGTGTTCCATGTCTAAATCTTTGCTGAAGAGCCAGAGCTTTCTGGGGCAGACGAGAGAGTAATTGACTTGGGTGCCGGTGAAGAGGGATGGGGGAGATTCTCTTGTGCTGTCATTGGACATTCTCCTTTGCTGATCTTAGTGAGCGGGCTTGTGCAAGGCTTGCCCTGAGCGTCCTTGTGGGATCTTCTGCTAAAGCATACACGCTTCAATGTTATGATATGGGATTTTCACCTCAATACCTAGTGTAGGATCGTATTTATAATCAGCAAAGTATATACCTCGACACCAGCGCATCAGTCGTTTCCTTTGCTCATCTGATATCTCCAGTAGGTCTTTCATCCATCTCTCAGCAGGTTGAAGCTTTCGCTCTTGGAGTTGCTCGACATAAAGAGGAACTTGTACAACAAATTTATAGAGCACTTCCTTTTTGAACTGTGTGAAAAGTCCTTTACCATGCCTTTTGATTTTGAAAAACCTCTTAACCTCTTCCTCAAACTTGTCTTTCTTTTGAGTAGGGATTATTGAAACCGTATATATCCTTCTAAAGATTTCATGGGCTTCCTCGATTCGGTCTGACATGTATCCGGCATCAAGAATATCTTTCGTTTGCTCAAATTTCGTCAGGTAACTATGGTCATCGGGAAGGTCATAAAGCTTTTCGACTAAAGCAAACTTGTCATACTCAGAAAGGGTTACCTCGAATCCTTGCTGTCCAGATGTCGCGGCCTGCTTCGCATCGTTTGACCTGTCCCGCTTACGATTTCGCACCTTTCTCTGTGGACTTTCCTGGCGACCAAACACTTCTTCGACTACAGCTCCTATCCGCTCCTCTGCTTTGGGGTAGTCCTTGCTCTTTTTTGTTAGCCACTCTTTATAATCACTATTGTAGTCGCCAGCTTTATCCTTCAAGAGCTTAAGAGTCAAAAGCACCAGATCGTTATCATACACATGATGCCGTCCTGAATGGAGACCTTGCTTAAAAACCCAAACGTACACGTTTGGATTTTCAGGTTTAGGAATTTCTTCAGGCTTTTCCATTGGACCATACCTTCTCCAGATCCGCCCCATTCTTTGGACCAGCGCGTCCAAAGGCGCTATTTCCGTGAATAGGACATCGGCATCAATATCCAATGATGCCTCGACAACCTGTGTCGCTATTAAGATTTTGCCCGCTTGCTCATTAGAGGGCTTGGGATTACAAAACTCTTTCTGCAGATTTTGTTCTCTTTCATTGCGGTCATGCTGGGTGAATCGTGAGTGTAATAACCAGAGCTTATCACTCAGGGCCTTATAGTCCACATTTTGCTCGATTAATTGCTGCAAGCCTCTAAAAATCTCCTGAGCCTGCTTAACAGTGTTGGCGATCACAATTACTCGCTTGCCTTCCCTTGCTCTATCGAGAACCTCCTTAAGTTTATCTTTAGGGACAGTAAAATTAGGCTTACCCTCATCGGCAGCGTTTTCGATTAGCTCGACTTTTATGAAGTGCTTTTTGATCTTCTGGAGGTCGTTTTTTCTTTCTTCGTACAGATTAAGCAGCTCGTATTGATCTTGACCAACGATTCGGTCTATCTCATCTTTGACGAACTTAGGAAGCGTCGCCGTCATAAGAAGAAACTTACCCCCCATACGGACTACATCTTCGATGAATTTGACGATGATTGCTGCTGCCCGCGGATCATATGCCTGCACTTCATCAATGACCAAGCGCGAATAGGAAAATGTGGCGTAGATCTTCTCGTATCCGGGCGGCCGGAGAGCGTAAGGGAAGAATTGATCCCCGGTCGAGATCAAGACTGGGTAGGCGAGCTGTCGCGCCAGGTCGTAGGACTTCAAGTTCGCCTGCGCTTCGCCGCCGTCTCCAAACAGGTACACATCGGCATCAGAATGGAGCAATCCCACCTTCTCATCGGGCGACTGATCTTTGAAAATCTCTTTGGCGCGCTCGAATATCTGGTTCACGGCGGCGCGGAGCGGCAGCGTGTAGAAGAACTTCTCACTGTTTGACCAAAGAAAAGCGAACTCGGTCTTGCCATAGCCTGTGGGAGCGACAAGGATCACATTCTTGTCTTTCAAGCAGGTGATCTTTTCAAGCTGCCATACCCTCTTTTCCTCTATCTTGCCGGTTTTTTTCTCGATCCTTGCTTGGATATTCTGCATAATCACATCATGACTAACGTTTTGATGCTCGGGTGTATACTTTTCGCCCTCCTCCTCACAGAACGACGCAAAGTGGTCCGAGCGCATCAAGAAGCCGGAGATGAGAATCCAGTCTTTCAGCTTACGATCCTCGATTGCAGCGCGCTTTGGCAACCAATAGAGCTGATATGGTGGACGAGCATATTCCGAAAAGGGCACACCATTCTTCAAACCCTCAGCCATCTTCTCATTAAAGCCGATTATACTTTCCCAATCACCATTAAGCTGCTGGATTTCTTCCTTGAGATTTTGTTGTAGTTTTTCCACGCACCTCTTACTCTGTAACAACTCCTCACAAAGTTCCCCAAGCGTTCGGTTATGTGCACCGAGCAATTCAATAAACTCTTCCCTCCAATGATGATATGCCACAGCAGAGACGACGAAGTTCACATAATCATCCAACGAGATTTTCTCCCGTAGCTTTTCAAGGTTGATCCAGAGGACGGAGAACAACGAATGAGGGACATTGTGATAAGGATGGAAAGGCTCATAATCGTTGTTCTTCAAGGTTCGACTCTGGAAGGCTGGCAGGACTTTCCCCCAATCGTGGCAGACGATCGCAAGCTGAGTAAGATCGCTAAGATGAGAATCCTTCACTTGATGTTTCAACACATTGAAGGCTTCCAGCACATCTTGTATGTGCTCGGAAAGAGAGACAGGCGCACTACTGCCATCCTTGCTGCTTTTAGCCCAAATCTTACTCATCGCTTGACCTCGAATTCGCAAGAAAGATCGGAAGGCTACTATCTTCATCGTAAAGAAATTTACAACCAGTGATCAGACCGTCGTTCAGCTTAGCCCGAATGTATTCAAAAACGCGCTGGCCGTGGCGATTCCAAGTCCGATCATAATCAGCCACGGTCCAGAACGTCGGGACATTGTACAGCAGCCCTTGGAACCCATCGAAAGTACTGGCTCCCGAGCTTTCTGGATCGCTCGCCAATACCCTCTCAGGAATCCAGAAGAAATGCCGGAAGTTTGCATCCACCCTTTTCACAGTGAAACGCGATAGCTCAAACACTTCGGACAACTCCTCGATCACGATCCAGTCCTCAGCCCGGCCGAGATGGAGAACCTCAAGCCTGCGAACGGGATTTTCCAACGAGGATTTAATGAGCTTCAAGAAGGTCTCTTTCTCATGTGCCAGATGAATGACAAGCATGACCTCATTGAGGACATCCATCAAAACAGGCGATTGTCCGCCGATGTGCTCGACATGGCCGCCCACACTTCGATTTTTGATGTATCCGAAGCGATCCTCATGGGCTGTCTTCGAGAGGTTGCGAAACCAGACGTACTCGGTCGTCTTGCTCTCGAAGTTACCCGCAATGGAGATTTTGATCTTCTTCAACTCATCGTAGAGTATCACTTGCTGGCCGTTGAGATTCTCCTGCTTTTTCTGGTCATCGATCCCCAGCACATTGCACAGGAAACCGATCACGGTTGAGTAGGGCGGGATGGGATAGGTGTGACGCCGCTGGTAAGTGAAGGGGATCCGGTAGTGCGCCTGGGGTTGGTAGATGCGAAGTCGAAGTACCTTCATTCTTTCCCTTCCCTCGTTTCAATCCGAACTTTCCTCTTTAGCGGCGCCTGATCCGCCCGCAGACGTCCCACCTTGCTGCCCCTGGCTTGTCTGATCCATCAGCAGTCCGAGCTTCTCTAAGAAGCTATCCCAGTCATCTCTGTTGCTTTTTAGTGAACTATCAACTTGCAAGCGTTCACAATCCTGGATATAAACGATTGGCTCAGCGTTGTCTTTCTCTATCCAACCATTTTTCAATGCATCAGCAACGCCGATAACTTTCCACCTGCCATCTTCTTTGCGAAGATCAATATAGGGATGGAGCACGGGCGAGGGTACCTTGACCGCCGCCGCCATCAGAAAGAGGGGAACGATCGTATTCGCCTCGCCGCTGGATTGGGAGTAGAGACCTGATTTGATGGCATCGAGAATATTTCGAATTCTTTGTTTTTTCTTTGTAGTATCAAGCTCGAACTCAATTTTGTATTTATTCGTCCCAGGGATCTGTTGCCCCTTCAAATTCGGGTAGTTCTTTACGAATTTTAATTCTCTTTGTCGATTGTTTTCCCTGTAATTAAAGGTGATCTCCTTAGTGTCCTGATTGTAGTTATCTACCAACCAAACATCTCTGCCAAACTTTTCAACATCAATTGTGAAGCTGACTTTATAGAGCGATGCGTGCTCTTCTTTGTTATAAGGGTTCGGATCAATAGCCAATCCTTGGCTCTGCCCTCTTTTCACTAAATCGTGATTGGCATAGAAGGCTAGATCAGCTTCGTAGGGACACAACGAAACTGCCTTTGTGATCCCCACGGGCGCCTTCCGCGTGATAGATGTTTGACCTCCAAGAGTGTACATGTAGCCAAAGGCGTCCAGTTCTTCGCTCGTGAGAATATCATCCTGAGTGATGTCGAACTGCACAACCTGTCCTTGGCCTGTAACCTTTGCCTCCTTCCAGCCAAATGCTCTCCGCAAAGTCTGGAATAGATAATGCCGTATAGCGGGCTTTCCGATGAAGGAGCGAACTTCGCCGTTCACATTGAGCTTCTTGATCGAAAGGATATTGCCACCGATCTTCTCATCGCGGTTTAGAGCTGCACCATCAAAGATGATAGTAACCGTGACGTTCTTGATGCTCATAGCATCCTCCTTTTGGTTTGGATTCTCGCTGTTTTGTGACTTTTGGGGTTCCATGATTCCATCCTTTTCGTTGGATTACTCTTGCTCTCGCTCTTCACCCAAGATGCCGCTCAGGAAGGAGAACAGAAAGACCTTGAAGAGCTCATCGGAGTAGACAGGCTTAAACGCTTCCACCAGATGGACCGGAAACTCCTTCTTTGCCGACACAAAAGTGCGTAAGATAGCGTGGAAGACTTCATCTCGTTTTCCTGCGCGCACAAGCTCTAATATCCGATATCCCTGACGATCAAAAGCATCTTTGAGGTCTCGGTCTTGCTTAGAGGCGAAGCCAGTTTTCTTCAAGCTCTCCATGAGGTCGGAAGCGTTCCAGCCGGCTACCTGGCGATGCAGACTCTCAAATTCTTTTTCGTCTCTATGCTGTTCCTCAGCCCACTGGAGGAGTTCCTGAAGCCTGCGGTTCAGCTTCTTCAGCTCATTGTGAACAAGGCGAAATTCCTCGGCGTTAGGAGTGCCCGCTTTTAATTGCTCTTCAAGTTGCTGTAGCTTTTCCTCTAAGCTCACTTCAGATGAAACTGGCGTGCTCATACGCATTCCTCCTTTTGCGCTTTTCTTCGATGAGAGCGAAAAGTTTAAAAATCTGTCTGGCTACCTCAGCAAGATTCTTTCTATTTTTCTCAAGTCTCAAATTTTGATTCACGAAGTCCTTCTCTGATTTCCCCCGTTCCCTATTACGCTTCAGCCCAATCCGCAGGAGGCGATACCCCATCTCCATCAAGCGAGAAAAATCCTGAGTGAGAAGGAGGTTCAGGATAGTAAACTCTCCGATTTGGCTAAGAAGCGAAGCGATCCTACGGTCCGCAAGGAGCTGAATCACCTCATAGGGCAAGCTGAAGAACTCGATCTCATCGCCCCGCCGGCTCACCACCTCGATATTCATCCCTGTCCAGACGCCGAGGGTCGTTTGCAACTTCGTAGCATATTCGATCACAGACATCGCCAAGATCTCTCTTTTTGATCGCGCTTCTGGCGACGAGGATGCGCCGAAAGCTTCTCGGACAAACTTGTTCAGATAGTACATCACCTTGAACGACGGGGCATTGATGAAGATTTCTGAGCCATCGGAAAGACGGGTGAGTGCGAGATGGTGGTGAATGATTAGAAAACTACAAAGATGGCATACTGCTACGCTCTGCCTAAGATTCCAAAAAGCATTGGGGAACTCGTTTACTGATGGTCCAATCATAGAGTTATGAACTATGTTAAAGTTCTTGATCCTGTCCAGAAATTTAGCATTTCCTGGATCTTTCTTATTCAGTTCAGCAACGTCATCGACTTTCAGTGACCACCCCTGCCCGCACACATCGCATCGACCAAAGGAGCCTACAGAATCAAGCGATTTAACAAATTTAGTAAAAAGCTTTTTTTGATTGGCTTGCAGATAATTTCTATACAGCCTATTATTCCCTACAATCGAAGCTATCTTCTTTTTTCCAAAGTAGCGTTTATCGACTTGCAGGTTCGTAAAGAATGGCAGTAGAATCCGAAGTTCACCGCTTTGGGGCAGCATTATATCTTCGATATCAAATTCTTCCACTTCTTCAAGCGAAACCAGAAAGCCAATCACCCCCGCATTGTACAACCAGTTCGACGGATACAAAGTAATCTCACTCATGAGCGCCTCCCCCCTGAAGCAGCCTGTTCTAAATAAGGCCCTTGGCGCACCAGCTCCAGCATGCCAAAGCCCTGGCTGCGACGCACACCCAAGCCAATTTGATAGACTAAGTTCAACACGTCTTGGTGGCCGCGCAATTCGAACACTCCTACGAAACCTTGCATGTTCATATTATAATGCCGCACTACCTTCCGCTGAATACGTATAGGCCGAAACTCAATATGCACCTCAGCCTTACCTAAAAAGGTACGGGCGAGCTCTCTGACGGAGAAGTTTAAGCTTTGGGCAAACCCTTCATCACCTGGCAAGAGATACCATTCAGCACTCCCTTTGCTGTTGACCAAGATAGGGGCCATGGTTTTAAATATCGCTGATTCCTGGCGAATAACAACTGATGGTCGCAGGGTAATATGCATAAGCTGCGCTGAGTTCTCAAAAAGGCGAAACGAGCGATGATCTAATAGTCCGTTGTAAATGTAGGCCCCTAGCTCATAAGATATAGTTGAGAAATTAAGGACAGCCCTAGTGCCGACTTTAAAGCGCCCTTCTTCCTCTCCTATAAGCTCAGGGAAATAGATAGAGAAAGTGAAAGGTTTTAGAACATGAGATTTCGAATAGTATCTCGTGAAGAGTTCGTTGCTGGCTTTCTTGAGTGATTCCTTGAGCAGCGATGCGAAGCCACGTCGATAGTCTATCGGCAAATATTTATTGTCTAGAGAGTATGAGACTGTCAATCGCATTGTATCACCTCCCCCATGCCAAAGCCCATAGAGTTCTTCTCGCCAAACCCCGCTTCGTAGCCCAGCTCTATAAGCTCCGGGCTGCCCAAGACTGTAAACGGCGCCATGATCGCTTTGATCTTCGTGCCCTTGTAGTCTATCACGCGATAGACCCCATTCCCCTTGCGCCGCAGATACTCGCCGTCAAACTCCACCGCCAGCGCGCTGTCAGTCGGCTCCCGCCCGTGCACCAAGAGAAATTTTCTCAGGAGGTTCTGGCGCAGCGCTTCAGACAGCCACGGGTCGTCCGCGCGCAGATATCTCGCCACCAGCTTCCCCGCCCGCTCCTCGGCCCTCGACGCCACAATCGGTGAAAGACAGCGCATCTGCATAGCGTGGGAGAACACCGGTTGCGGGGCAACCTCGACGCGCTCAACGATAAATGCTATGGCCCCAAGGCGCATCTGCCCCAGCTGTAATAGCCCCGTCGCCAGGTGCTCAACGAATTCGGAGATGGGCGAGGCGATCTGCCAGGAGATCTGAGGGCTGAGGCAGACCAAGCCCTCCGGGGCAATCCGGCGCTCTGGGAGCAAAAGTTGCGAGAAGGTGAAGAGCTTGAAGCGCTTTGTGCCGGCGCGATAGCCCTCGTCGTGGAGGAAGCGTGCGTAATCGCGAGAGGAGCGTGCTAAGAACCCATAGATGACGGCAGTGAGATCATGGGAATAAGAGAACGGGATGGTGCAGGGGACCCGTTCCGGCCTCAGAGATATGATCACTCTCATGGATATCATCCTTTATGAGCCGGGCCGGGTACAGAGATCAAAGTGTTTATAGCAGATTTTGGTCGTTTTGTCAAGGGGGTGGGGGAAGCCCTCTTGACGAGTTGTCGTCGAGGGGGGTATAATGGGAGCACGGAGCGCTGGGCCGACGGGGTCAGCGGGGGTCTTTGACAAGTGAATAATCCCGATAGGACCAGAGAAATCCCCATAGTCGTCGAGGTCCTGGGGTTTGTGCAGGATTGGGGCGCGACGACGATTAGGGGTTCCAAAGCATAGGGGGAGTGGGCCTTGTGAGGGATGGGGAGGCTTAGGGTCAGAGCTGATCTGATCGAGTTTTGCTCATCTTGCTCGCGAGGCCCATGAGTCGTCGCCCCGCCTGCCTTTTAATTGAACCAGTGTGGTATTGAAACAAGCGCTAGGATGGTAGGCTATGGCGATTGTAATAGACTTTTAATTGAACCAGTGTGGTATTGAAACACGTGGATCGTAGACGGAATTATTGCAGAGGCAAGACTTTTAATTGAACCAGTGTGGTATTGAAACCCGAACATGCCGCCCACAAGCGGCGACGTGAACGCAACCTTTTAATTGAACCAGTGTGGTATTGAAACTGATGCCTTGGTCTTGGCGCGACAGATCATCTCTGACTTTTAATTGAACCAGTGTGGTATTGAAACTCGTGCAGGGCTGTCTCTGTCACCCACGCCCCCACTGGCTTTTAATTGAACCAGTGTGGTATTGAAACTGGCCGACATCACCGCGCTTGCGCTCGGCCAATGGAGACTTTTAATTGAACCAGTGTGGTATTGAAACAAAAAAGCGGGCGGGTTCCGCCCGAACACAGTGATCTTTTCGCTAAACCAGCACGGTGTTGAAACGTTATTTGAACAGAAAGACCAAATCGCGCTTGTACGCGATCAACCCCCGCAACGCCCCCAGCCCCTTCTCCCCTAAAAGCTCTCGCATCCGCTCCCGCCGCAAAACCCAAACCTCACTCTCTTCAAGCGCCCGCGCTAGATAGCTCCCCCTCAGCTCACTCTCGTCAAAGAATAACTCCCCAAAAAGCTCCCCAGCCCGCAAGATCGCCCCCTCCTCCCCCGCTGAGACCCCAACCCGCCCACGACAAATAAGATAGATCGCATCGGGCGCGTCGTGCCCACGGTGAATCCACTCCCCACACTGATACTGCACGCGCTCAGCGATCTCCTCCATCCAGCGCCACAACCGGTCGCTCTGAGAAGCAGCCTCTAGGTCCGGTCGGAATGGCGGCGCCGTCTGCAACAGCTTCGCGGTTGTCATATAAATCGCGCTTGAGTCTACGAGAGAGCACGAACGCGCTCAAGGGGATGGGTCTCACTTTGGCGAGTCATCCGTCTGCTTCAGGAGTGATTGTGGGAACGAAGATGAGTGGAGCGCGTCGTAGAGCCGTCGCGCTATGACCTTGGGGAGCACCGCACGAAGGTCATCTATGCTTGCGCGAGCGATGCCCTGCAGCGACCCGAATCGCTCCAAGAGCCGCTGTTTACGCTTGGGCCCCAGCCCCTCAATCCTATCGAGTGCCGACTCTAAGAATCTCTTGCGGCGCACCACGCGATGATACGTTACCGCGAAGCGATGGGCCTCATCGCGAATTCTCTGCAAAAGCTGCAACGCTTTGGATTCTCGCGACAGCACGAGGGGTCGCGCCCAGCCCTCGACAAAGATATGCTCGTGTTCTTTGGCGAGAGCTATCGTTGGGATCTTTTCGCAGCCGACTTGACGCAGCACTGCCCGCGCCGCGCTGAGCTGCCCCTTGCCCCCGTCTATGAGAATGAGATCGGGCAGGGGCAGAAAGCGCTCATCGCCCAGACGCGCTCGCTCTATGCGCCGTCGCAGCACTTCAGCGATCATGGCGAAGTCGTCAATCCCTGAGACGGTCTGCACGCGAAACCGCCTATACTCAGATTTTTTTGGCGAGCCGTCCCAGAAGACGACCATCGAGCCGACAGCGTGAGTGCCGTGAAGATTCGAGATGTCATAGGCTTCGATGCGTCGGGGCGGGGCTGCTAAGCGAAGGACCTGCTGCAGTTCGGAGAGGGCACTCTCCCCTCCCCGTGTCGGGGAGGGGCTGGGGGAGAGGTGCGCGTGCAGGGCTAGCTCAGCATTGTGCATGACTAAATCTAAGAGCTTGCGCGTCGGCCCGCGCATGATCGTTTTCAGCTTGACTGGACCATTGCGCCGCTCCGCCAGCCACTGCTCAATCGCGTCAGATTCGTCCAACGCACAAGGCACGAGAATCTCTTTGGGAATCTGCTCTGTTTTGCTGTAATACTGCTTGACGAACGCTGTCAACAGCTCGGAGGGAGTCGTATCAGACGGAGCCTCAACGAAGACGCTGTCGCGGCCCACGAGTTTTCCCTGACGCACGAAGAAGACCTGCACGCATGCGATCTTGTCTCCCAAAGCGTAGCCGATGAGATCGCGCTCGATGGGGCGCGTGACAAGCTCTTTCTGTCCAGCAAAGAGCTTCTCCAAAGCCGCGATCTGGTCTCTCAAGCGCGCGGCACGCTCAAACTCTAAGCGTTCTGCGGCTTCCGCCATGCGTGCTTGCAACTCCTCAATGAGGGTATCGTGGCGCCCGCGCAGGAAGAGCGTCGCTTCTTCGACGAGCTTTTCGTAGTCTTCTTGAGAGATCGCGCCGACGCACGGGGCGTCACATAACCCAATATAGTGATCTAAGCAGGGGCGCTGGCGCGCCGGAATTTTTTCTAAAGAGAGCGCACAGGTGCGCAGCCGAAATACTTTCTGCAGGATCTTTATCGTTTCGCGCACGGCGTCGCTGTTGGTGTACGGGCCAAAATATTTGCCGTCGCGCGCCAGACGCCGCGCGATCTCGATTCTGGGGAACGGCTCATCTGTCAATTTAATATACGGGTAGCGCTTGTCGTCCTTCAGGCGAATATTATAGCGCGGCTGGTGCTTTTTAATGAGCGCAGCTTCGAGAATGAGCGCGTCGCGCTCGGTTTGGGTAACGATATACTCGAAATCCGAGACCTCGCGCATGAGGCGCTGCGTTTTCAGATTCTCTGTGGGCTGGAAGTACGAGCGCACGCGGTCGCGCAGCGACGCGGCTTTCCCAACATAGAGAATCCCCCCTCGAGCATCCTTGAAGAGATAGACGCCGGGCTCCTGCGGCAGAGACCTTACTTTCGCTTCCCAAGGAATCACGCTCTGATCCTACATGCTGCAAAGCCGTCTGGCAACATACCCGGGTTGACGAGAACCTCTACAGAAACTATAATGATCTGCGCTCGGAGAGTGGCGCAGTGGCAGCGCGCTTGGTTTGGGACCAAGAGGTCGCCGGTTCAAATCCGGCCTCTCCGACCAACTCTGCTATGACTGAAGCCCACGAGTACCAAGCGCTCTATCGCAAGTGGCGCCCGCAACGTTTTGCCGACGTCGTCCACCAAGAATACACGGTGCGTACTTTACAGAACGCCGTGCTCTCGGGGCAGATCGCCCATGCGTATCTGTTGGCCGGCCCGCGCGGCGTCGGCAAGACTTCTATAGCCCGCATCTTCGCGAAAGCCGTCAACTGCACCAACCCTCAACAAGGTGAACCGTGTAACCAGTGCGAGATGTGCAAGAAGATCACGCGCGGCAATGCGCTCGATGTCATCGAAATCGACGGGGCGAGCAACCGCGGTATCGATCAAATCCGACAGCTCCGTGAAGAAGTGAACTTCGTCCCCGCGGAAGCGAAATATAAAGTCTATATCATCGACGAAGTACACATGCTCACCAACGAAGCGTTCAATGCACTCTTGAAGACCCTCGAAGAGCCCCCTCGACACGTGATCTTCATCTTTGCCACAACCGAGCCCCACAAAGTCCCGTTGACGATTGTCAGCCGGTGCCAGGCATTTGAATTAAAACTTCTGCCTCCAGAGCGCATCGAGAAGCGCCTCAAAGAGATCTGTGAAGCCGAGAAGATCAACGCGAGCCCAAAGGTGCTCACGGCTATTTCGTATCGGGCGCGTGGGGCCTTGCGCGATGCCATCGTGATGGTGGAGCAACTGGCGTCGTACAAGGGCTCGGCCCGCATCGAAGAACACGATCTCTACGAGATCATGGGATTAGCCAGCGAAGAGACCGTAACCGAGTTTTTGAAAGCGGTGCTAGCACGCCAAGGGCGCAAAGCGCTGGAGATCATCGCTGATCTTGCGGATCGGGGCAAAGACTTAGAACTCTTTGTCGACGAGCTGATTGAGCAGACACGCGACTGGATCATCGCGCAGATCGACGGCCATCCCCCTCTCGAGCACGTTAGTCTTGAAGCGCTCATCACGCTGAGCACCCAGCTATTAAATCTCAAGCGCGAGCTGGGGCGCGCCTGGGAGAAGCGTATTTTACTCGAAGTTAAAGCTTTAGAACTCACTCAGGGAGGGCTTGCTTCATCGTCACCGCCGTCAGCAAGCACCGAGACAAAGTCGTCCAAAGAGAAGCCCCTAAAAAAAGCTCACGATGAGCAAGCAGCTGTGGGATCGTCGCCAGATCGATGGACACAACTCCTGAACGAAGTGAAGCGCGACCGCCGCGGCACGGTCCATGCGCTTCTTTTAGACGGCCAACCCGTCGAGCTCCCTGATACACTGCGCATCGAATACGACCCTCAGCACACTTTTCATAAAGAGAGCCTCGAGAAGCATCGCAAGTACCTTGAAGAAGTTGCTGCGCGCGTCTACGGGGTACACCAGGTCGAGATCGCGTTCACGACGGACTCAGCACCGCGGCGCAAGAGCAAGAGCGCGGAAGTCCGCGAAAAAGCTGAGCTGTTGAAGAAAGCGTTCGACGGCGAAATCTTAGAATAGAGCTGATGGCTCTCAAAGGAGGCAGTATGCAGTTCCCTGGCGGGATGAAAGAGGCGATGAAGCAGGTCAAGAAGATGCAGGAGCTGATGGAGCAGAAGCAACAAGAGCTTGCAAACTTACGGATCGAAGCATCCTCAGGTGGGGGCATGGTCAAAGTGATCGCCAACGGCAGAGAGGAAATCGTCGATATAGAGATATCCAAAGAAGTCGTTGATCCCAATGACGTGGACATGCTTGAAGACTTGATTTTAGCAGCGATCAAGGAAGCGCAAGCGAAATCGAAAGAGCTCGCACAGCGCGAGATGGCGAGCATCATGGGGCAGCTGGGGCTGCCCAACATTCCGGGCTTAGGTTTCTAGGATGGACAAGTACCCTGAACCGTTAGAGAATCTCATTAAAGAGTTTCAGAAGCTGCCAAGCATCGGGCGCAAGACCGCTGAGCGCCTGGTGTTCTATTTGCTCAATCAGCCCCCCGAAGAGCTAGAGTTACTGAGCCAAGCGATCGCGCACGTCAAGGAGAAGATTCATACTTGTAAAGAGTGCTTTAATTTCACGGAGATCGAGAACGAGCTGTGCGAGATCTGTCGGGATTCTCAGCGCGACTCTTCTGTAATCTGCGTTGTGAGTCATCCCCAGGAGCTGTTGAAGCTCGAGAAGACTCGTGAGTATCACGGACTGTATCACGTCTTAGGGGGGCTGCTTTCTCCTGTCAACGGCATTGGTCCGGAGCAGCTCCATATCGAGGAGCTTTTAGTGCGCTTAAGCAAAGGGAACGTCCAAGAAGTGATCCTCGCGCTCGACCCGAAAGTCGAAGGCGAAGCGACGGCAATGTATTTAGCGAGAAAGATCAAGCCCTTGGGGATCAAGATTACTCAGATTGCGCATGGGGTGCCCGTAGGGCGCGACTTAGAGTTCGCTGACGAAGTGACGCTGTCGCGGGCGTTAGCTGGGCGGGTGCAGCTGTAGCGAGAGAGCCATTCTTAGGATACAATATGGCGTTCCCGTTGTTTTTGGAGAGCCAGCTTGATGGGATAGTTCGACTCACGCAAGAGCGATGGGAACATATCGAAGAGAAGAGGCAACGAGGAGAGCGCCGACCCGACATTGATATGATCATGCAAACGCTTAAAGAGCCTGAAGAGATCAGAGCAAGCGCTTATGATCCTGATGTCCATCTGTATTACCGAGCTTACGGAAGCCAATGGTCTGTTGTGGTTGTCAAACATGACCCTATAGGGAGCTTCGTGCTCACAGCGTATGTTGCTGATCGCATCAAACAAGGAGGTTTATTATGGCGCAAGAGCTGATCCTAGAGTATGATCGCGAAGGCGATATTCTGGAAGCATCAAGCAATGCACATGCTGTGGCTATCGCTAAGGACATTGGAGATGACGTATGGCTGAAGATTGAAGAAAACACTGGGGCTATTGTGGGATTTCTCATATTAAATCTCTCGAAGCGCAAAAAGCCTGTTAAGCTCCCTGCCCCGTTTGCACAGCATCTATTTTTGAAACCTAAGCCTGGCGAGGAATATTTGGTTATCAAGCTCAATGGGAGAGAGCTAAAACAGGTATATGGATTTGGTTTTACAGGTCCTAGCGGCTTTGTCATTAAGTATCGCTGGCCCACGAGTTCCCGCGAAACCGTAGAAGAATTAAGCTATATTGGTCAGGTAGCTGCGGGTCAGGAGCCTGTCTCTTTTGAGATAGAGGTTGAGGAATACAAGTTCTCTGCTCCTAAGTGTCGCCTTCTGCGATATAGTGTAGAGCCAGATACTACGTGGGCAATCAAGGACTCCAGAAGAGAGATGATATCAATTGAATTTGCAGTGATCATGAAACATGGGGTGAAATTGGAGGAGTGATGAAAGCCATCGTCATTCGCGAACACGGCGGACCGGAAAAACTTAAGTTTGAAGAGATCCCCACCCCGGAGATCTCAGATACAGACGTGCTCGTGCGGGTGAAGGCTTGCGCACTCAATCACTTGGATATTTGGGTGCGGCGCGGTATCCCCGGCATCGAGCCCCCACATATCCCTGGAGCCGACGTCGCTGGTATCGTCGAGAAAGTCGGCTCGGCTGTGAAGGATATCAAAGTCGGGGAGCGCGTCGTGCTCAACCCCAACTTAAATTGTGGGGAGTGCGAGTACTGCCAGATGGGCGAAGATAGTCTCTGCGTGAACTATGGGATCTTAGGCGAGCACGCACCCGGAGGCTACGCGGAGTTCGTTAAAGTCCCGGCACGCAATGTCATGAAAATCCCAGATCATGTCTCGTTTGACGAAGCTGCCGCTGTGCCCTTGACGTTTATGACGGCTTGGCGCATGGTCGTCACTCGCGCGAAAGTCAGACCCGGCGAAGACGTCTTAGTCTTAGCAGCCGGCAGCGGCGTGGGCAGTGCAGCTATTCAGATTGCGAAACTCTGCGGCGCGCGAGTCATCGCCACGGCGAGCACCGACGAGAAGCTCGCCAAAGCGAAAGAACTCGGCGCTGACATCGTGATCAACTACGCCAAGACGGACTTCGATAAAGAAGTCTGGAAGCTCACGAACAAGCGCGGCGTTGACGTCGTCGTCGAGAGTGTCGGGCAAGCGACATGGCAGAAGAGTTTGAGAGCTTTAGCACGCAACGGGCGCTTGGTGACGTGTGGGGCCACGACGGGGCCCATCGGCGAGACCGATATTCGCTTGGTCTTTTGGAAGCAGCTCCAGATTTTGGGTTCGACGATGGGGACGCGGCGCGAGCTCCAGACGGTTTTGAATTTGATCTGGGCGGGCAGGCTCCGCCCTGTGATCGCCGGGGTCTTTTCGTTAGCTGAGGCGGCCAAGGCTCAAGAGATGCTCGAAAAGCGTGAACAGTTCGGAAAGTTGCTCTTGCACCCCTAGGGGGGTACAATAGTAAAAGGCTACCAACAGACCCTGGTAGCCTTTTACCCTCGGCCCTCGACAAGGGGTGGAGAAACTTTGTCGAGGGCTGCTCTCTTACTTCTTCTTCTTGGCTGTCTTCTTCGCCGTCGTCTTCTTCTTTGCGGCAGCTTTCTTCTTCGCCGGCATTCCTATGTCACCTCCTCCTTGTATGATGATAGGGTACGGGGTTCATAGATTGATCAGTGTATAGGGAATGGTCGAAGGTCGAGAGATGTTCCAAGAGAGGGGAAAGAGAAGGTGACAGGAGACTCGTCGTGGTGCACCCCAGAGGCCCCAGTGCAGAGATCTTTGCTCGATCTCCCCAGACCTTTCTGATACTCCTTTCATCCGTGCTATGCACCACCATACGCAAGATATCCAATGTGAGTATAGAGCAAAAATTTTTTTATGTCAAGATGTGTGCGAGTGATCTTGGTCACCACTGAGGGTAACATAGATCGCCAAGTTCTCTTGGCATCAAGCTTTTTGCTGCATCCATGGGTCTCAACTTGCTCATCTGCAGAGAGGAGGCTAGACTATCTTCAGAGTCCCAGACAAGGGAAGGAGGAGACTATGAAGAAGCTTGTGCTTGGCTTGATCTTGCTCGCTTTCTGCATGGGATGCCCTTTATATGTACACTCGGGCGGTGACTCCATCGAGGTCTATTTCACTGACCCTCTAGCTGGCCTCCCCTGGATGGACAAGCTTCACGCGCAAGCCAACGGAGTAGACACAGCGCTGATCTCGCTGATTGATTCAGCACAAAAGACCATCGATGCTGCTCTCTACCGGCTGACGTATCAGCCCATTATCACGGCACTTCAGCGCGCGTGCGCGCGAGGAGTCTCTGTTCGCATCGTCACGGATCAGTCTTCAGTTGAGAGGTTTTCTAGCGAATACAGCCAGCTTCAGAGCCTTCCGTGTGTCACTCTGAAGACCGACGCTAGCGCCGATGCTCGTGAACGCTTTGACCATACCATGCACCATAAGTTCGCTATCATTGATAGCGCTATAATCTGGACGGGCTCACTCAACTGGGCTGATAGAGAATTGTTCTTCGACGCCAATAACGCCCTTGTCATACGGGACGAGCGCGTCGCTCAACTCTTCACGGCTGAGTTCAATGAGATGTTTCTTAAAGACCGATTTGGACAGCAGAAGTACGATGGGAAGGTCTTCACGCAATTACGCGCGTATGCGGTCGGCTCGGCAGCAGTCGGGATCTACTTTACCCCCAGCGGCGCGCCACAAAAGATCGTGCGCGATGCGATACGCAATGCACAGAAATCTATAAAAATTGCGATGTTCTACTTCACTGACGACTTGCTGATGGCCGAGTTGGCAGCAGCTCAAGCCCGTGGCGTACAGATAGACGCCGTCTGGGATTTTCGCGGCTGGGAGCGCTTTGAAGATTCCGAGATAGACGATGCGCTGCGTCTTGGGATCGGCGTTGTGGATGCCCTGCCGGGGTTGGTGCATCATAAGTTTGCCATCATTGATGACAAGGCCGTGATCACCGGCTCGACGAACTGGTCGGATAGCGGGTTCTTCAGCAACGACGAGAATCTCTTAACGATAGAGAGTCCAGCAATCGCAGCTCAATTTTCTCGGCACTTTGAGCGCCTCAAGAATGACGCCCTCACGTATGATCAAACGCCGACCCTGCCGCCGCGCGTCACGATCCGTCACTATAATACTCAAGACGTGCTGGCGCGCATAGAATGGCGCCCTCATCTTGGTCGTTCAGTGGATTTCTATGAGCTCTGCCGAGCGAGAGAATCGTTCGGGCCATGTGAGCGCGTCTACTCCCAGATTCCCGCGAATCATCGGTATTTCATAGACGACGGCGTCCAGATCGGACAACGATGGTTCTATCGCATGCGCAGCGCTGTGAGCGGTCAGTTTACAGATTGGTCCAATGAATTTGTGCTGACTGTGCAAGCGCCGTTCTGCCTGATTGCTGGGGCGCGCGAGGAGTGCGACTGCGACGATGCTATCGATAACGATGGAGATCGTTCTATAGACTGCGACGATTTAGACTGTAAGGCTGCGACGAAGTGTCTCGGCCCGCAGTGGCGTGAGAACACAAGAGAGCGCGTCGTGCTAGGGCTGACGCCCACAGAAGCGCTCGAGACTCATCCTGAACGCTATCTCGAAAAATTAGTCACGACGGAGTTTACTGTCGTGGCGACGGCTGTATCAGGCAGCGTCATCCGCGTGCAGTCTGATAGGGATTTCTCCAATCATCTCTCGGTGATCATATTTCGGAGCTATGAGCCGCGCTTTCAGGGTTTGGGGATCGACCCCACGCGATTCTACACAAAGAAGAAGATCCGCGTGACCGGGGAGTTCTCTCAGTATCAGGGGCAACCGCAGATCATCGTGCGATCCCCATGGCAGATCGAGCTGGTGCAATGAAGTACTCTGTTGCCGAAGTTGCTGTTCCGCTCGCGGTCGAGCAGGCGTTCGACTATAAAATTCCTGAAGCGTTGCGTGATCAAATAAGAGTGGGGCAGCGGGTGCTCGTGCCCTTCCGCGAGCGTGCCAGAGTCGAAGCGTTCGTCATCGCGCTGAAAGAGACGAGCCCGTTTGAGAGCCGCCTACGTGAGATCGCTGCTCTTGTCCCAGATAAACCAGAGCTGAGCGAGTCTGATCTTGCTCTGGCGCGCTGGATCTCTGAGTATTATCTGGCCCCCTTGGGGATCGTCTTGCAGACGATAGCGCCGGGGCACGCTCCCCCCACGCGCGAGAACGCTGTCAAATACGTGAAGCTCAATATCTCTCTTGCTGAGCTGCTAGCCCACATTGAAGCGCGCGCTCAGCGTGCCCCGCAGCAAGCGGCTCTGCTGCGTGCGCTGCTGAACGTAGAGATTATTCCAGAGCACGAGCTTTTAGCGCGGGTCGGCTGTGGGCCAGGGCCGCTCAAAGCCCTCGCCCAAGCGGGACTCGTCACTATTACGAAAAAGCCGCGCGAGCGCATCGAGTTTCACGAACCCCCAAAAACGATCGCTCTCAAGACTGAGCAGCAGCGGGCGCTCGAAGCGATTGTGCAGGCCCTTAGCTCACCCTCACCTCTCGAATCACCTCTCCCCTCTGAGGGAGAGGTGAAGGGGGTGAGGGCCTTCCTCCTCCACGGAGTCAACAACAGCGGCAAGACCGAAGTTTATATCAGAGCTTGTCAGCATGCGCTCGATCACGGCGGCCAAGCGATTGTGCTCGTCCCTGAGATCTCCTTAACCCCTCAAGTGATCGCGCGCTTCAAGAGCTGCTTTGGCGAGAAGATAGCCGTCTATCACAGTGGGCTGACGGACGCTGAGCGTGCACGCCAGTGGCACCGTCTCAAGAGCGGCGACGCCCAGATTGTCATAGGCGTGCGTGCTGCGATCTTCGCCCCATGCCCCAATCTCAAACTTATAGTGATTGACGAAGAGCACGAGAGCACCTATAAGCAAGACGATCTTGCCCCCCGTTATCACGTGCGCGATGTGGCCCTCACGCGTGCGCAGCTCACCGGCGCGACGGTCGTCTTGGGCAGCGCCACTCCGAGCATTGAGAGCTATTTCTATGCGCAGAGCGGGCGCTATCAGCTCTTAGAATTGACGGAGCGCGTCGTCCCCACGCAGCCGCCGACGATCAAGATTCTAGATATGAGAGATCAAAAGAATCTGCTCAGCCCGATCTTACGCGCCAAGATCGAACAGAGACTCAAAAACAACGAACAAGTGATTCTCTTTTTAAACAGACTGGGCTACTCTGTCGCGATCTGTCGGCGCTGCCGCCAGACCGTGAAGTGCCCGCTCTGTCAGATCGCCCTGACCGTGCACATGCGCGAGCAAGAGCTGCGCTGCCGGTACTGCAATTACAGTCTAAAGATGCCCCGCTGTCGCTCGTGCGGCTCGACAGAGCTGCTCTTTGAAGGCGGGGGCACGGAGCGCCTTGAGCTTGAAGTGCACAAGAGCTTTCCCCATGTGAATTTTCGTCGGATGGACTCCGAGAGCGTTCGCCGCGGCGAGCACGCTGCAATCTTAGAAGCCTTCCGTCAAGGGCAGATTCAGATTCTGTTGGGTACGCAGATGATCGGACTGGGACTCGATTTCCCCAACGTGACGCTCGTTGGGATTGTCTCTGCCGATACTTTATTAGACTTTCCGGACTTTCGCGCAGGAGAGCGTACGTTTCAGTTGATCTCCCAAGCTGCCGGGCGGGCCGGCCGCGGTGAACGCCCCGGCGAAGTGATTATTCAAACCCGACACCCTGACAACGAGATCATTCAGTTAGCTGCTGCCCAAGACTATCGAGCTTTTTATGAGCACGAGATCGCACTGCGCCAAGCGCTCGGTTATCCGCCCTTCGCGAGAATCATCTTTATAACTATTGAACACGGTAACGAGACGAACGCTCGCGAGCACGCGGATAGGCTTAAAGAGCACTTAGAGATTTTAAGAGTCGGAGAGGTTCTCGGCCCGGCGCGGGCATTGCCCTATCGGCTACGCGGGCGCTACCGTTGGCAGCTCGTGCTCAAAGCTATAACAGACTCTGGGCAAAAAGCTGTCTGGGAAGCTCTCACAGAGCTGAAGCTGGCTGACTCAGTGACGGTGAACGTGGATCCGCAGCTCTGAAGAGAATTTTTGTCGCTATTGGGGTGAACTCGGTGCGCTCGCGCAGCTTCGCATACACAGCAGCCAACGCGAAGCTCAGCATCATCAGCCCAAAACCGAAAGCGACTTGGCTGAGAATCACAGCATCTCCCGAAAAGCCCCAGCGCGTGGAGCTCCACCACCCACCAAACACAATCCCCAGAACAAACATCATCGCTGGGATGAGATAGAGCAGCGCTGACGCTTTTACGACAGAAGCTTTAGATTTGAGCTGGAGCTCGACGCGATCCCCAGGGGCAGCGCCGACTTCGTTGAGCGCCTCGATCTCCATCACCGAAGACTGCCGAAAGAGACTCCCCAAAATCCCGCGATGTTGCTCTACTTCTTCAGGTGAGCACGCTGTGCTCAAGACGCACGTGCAGTTCTCACAGGTCCCAGAGCGATAGACCCGCACGCGTACACGATCCGCAACTGCACCGATAACAATTCCTTCAGCCGTGTCTTTCATACTTTCGACCTCGCAAAAAGTATACTAAAATAGTCCGAGTTTCGCAACCCTGACAATATCTTGTTATAATAAGCCATCTTATCCCGAGGAGTGGTTGCAGATGTTTACAGTGACTGAGAGAGCCGCCCAGGTACTCTATCAGTTCTTACAAAGCGAGGGCAAGACCGAGTATGCTTTGCGTATCATTGCCCAAGAGGGCGGCTGTAGCTGTTGCGGCCCAGCGTACGGGCTCTTCTTAGAGAAAGAGAGCGCCCCAGGGGACACGATCATCCATGCTGGGCCAGTCAAGATCTTTCTCGATCAGATGAGCAGCGCGCTCTTAGACGAAGCGACTCTAGACTTTATGGAAGGCCCTGAGCAGGGCTTCTTTATAGATAATCCTAAAGCTCAATCCCAAGGGGGATGCAGCCAAGGCTGCTGCTAAGTCGTCAGTTCATGTGAATTTCGCTTTCTTGGATAAGGTTCTCGAACGAGATCAGCTTCTGGCGGAGCTTCATCGCCTTTAAGCGTTCGAGGGCTTCTTTTTCGATCTGGCGGATGCGCTCACGGCTCAACCCAAAGACCTTCCCCACTTCTTCAAGGGTCATCGGCTGCTGCCCGCTCAGCCCAAAGCGCAAGTCTAAGACCTTGCGCTCGCGCTCGCTCAGCTCGCTGATCGCCTTGCGCAGCTCCTCGCGCTGCATCTCCGAGAAGGCCTCTTGGAGCGGAGAGGACTTCGTCCGCCCGATGAAGTCCCCTAGCACTGAGCCCTCTTCCTCATCGCCGATGGGCTCTTCAAATGAGCGCGTATACGGGCTGATCTTCTTCACTCGCTCGATCTCTTCGACAGGCACGCCTAACATTCGAGAGAGTTCTTGGCTGCTAGGAGGCTCGCCCTTCTCTTGCACGTATTCTTCCTCGGCTTTGTAGATGCGGCGCATCAATTCGAGCACGTGTGTGGGGATGCGGATCGTCCGGGCTTTGTCGGCGATAGCGCGACTGATCGCTTGCCGAATCCACCATGTCGCATAGGTGCTGAACTTATAGCCCTTGCGATAGTCGAATTTCTCAATCGCTTTCATCAAGCCGATATTGCCCTCTTGGATCAGATCTAATAAAGAGAGCCCGCTCCCCTGGTGCTTCTTGGCGATGGAGACGACCAAGCGCAAGTTGGCTAAAGCCAATTGTTCCTTGGCTTTCTTATCGCCGCGGGCGACGCGCTTGGCCAGCTTCACTTCCTCCTCGCGCGTCAACAGCGGGACTTTTCCGATCTCCTGGAGATAGAGCTTGACCAAATCCTCAGAGAGATCGCCCTCGAGCTCCTCTTCCAGAGCTAATTCCGGCTCGAGCTCCTCTTCGAATTCTTCCTCAAGCTCTTCTTCATTGGCCATCTCAAAAATCTCCGTTTCTTCGTCGGTACGCATGCTAAAAGCTCCTCCTTAACTCCATTCTAGACGAAGTTTTGGTGATTTAGATACAAAGAAACCTCTGGCCCCGCCAGAGGACAGTGAGACCAAAAATCCCTGATTCAAGGTAGCTTTATTATAACTCCCCAAGGGGGTATTGTCAAGAGCAATTCAGGGTTTTTAGCAATCGATGGGCCTTTGGGATTACGAGCAAGACCAAAGGTGCCCGCTGTCCCTCCCAAAGAGGAGACAGGGCTCCTTGTCGAGCAGAACTCACCGAGATACAGTTATAGTATGGATCTGAAGCGCAGGCGGATCGGGGTACTGATGGGGGGGCTGTCGCCAGAGCGCGAGGTCTCGCTGAAATCGGGACAGAACGTCTACGAAGCGCTGCGACGTCTGGGGTACCGTGTTCATCCCTTCGTGCTCGATCACCCCGATCAGATCATCCCAGCTCTCTCGCAGATAGATATCGCTTTTCTCTGTTTACACGGGGGCATTGGCGAGGACGGCACCCTCCAAGCCCTGTTAGAGGTCTTGGAGATCCCCTATGTCGGATCAGGGGTGTTAGCGAGCGCGCTCGCTATGAATAAGCCGCACGCCAAGCGCATCTTCGTCAGTTACAATCTGCCTACGGCTCCTTGGATCGAGTACGCGGGAGAGCCTTGGCCCACTTGGGGCGAGCGTGTTGCTACAGAGCTAGGCTTCCCCTGCGTCGTGAAGCCCATGCGCGAGGGCTCGAGCGTAGGCGTCCGCATCGTTCATGCCCCAGAAGAGCTGATCCCCGCGTGCCAAGCGACGCAGTCTGAGTTTGGGGATTTCTTCGTCGAGAAGTTCATCCCCGGGAAAGAGATCACTGCGGGGATCTTGCGCATAGATAGTGCAGACCGCGCTTTGCCTCTCATAGAGCTTCGTCCTCGTCGGGAATTTTACGATTATACTGCCAAATACATCCCTGGGGAATGTGAATTTATCATCCCCGCTGAGCTGGACGCCCAGACGACGGCGCGCGTCCAACAGCTCGCGCTGCAAGCCCATAAAGTGCTGGGGTGCTTCGGGTTCTCACGAGTGGACTTGCGCGTTACTCCGCAGAATGAGCCGTATCTGCTCGAAGTCAACACGCTTCCAGGGATGACCAACACGAGCGATCTGCCCAAGGCCGCCGCGGCGATGGGCATAGAGTTCGACGATCTCGTTGAGCGGATGCTGCTGACGGCTGTAGAAAAGCGATCAGCGATCAGCTCTCAGCTTGTCGGCTAACTTATCACAGCGTATATCGTCAGCGGGGCACCACGAGAGCTGGAAGCGCTTGTCAAGCCAGCGCCCAAGAGTGCTCTTGCGTGCCAGATGATGCGCATAGTGCGCATGGAGACACTTTACGCTGCGAAAGTCGGCGATCCCCGCGATCCCGCGGTCGCGCAGCGCTTCTAGCCAGCCGCGCTCAGCTAAGAGCTCTTTCTCTTGGGTGCTGAGCAATGCGAAACGCTCCTGAGCATAGCGTCGGTGATCTTCAGCATAGCGTTCTCGAAGATCGGGATCGCGTGCGATCTCGGCTTCGAGCTGCGCGATAATCCCGCGCTCCTCCAGACGGGAAATCTGCTCGCGCAAGATGGGGCATGTCAGCCAAAAAAGCGTGGGGAACGGCTCGATCTCATCGTTCTCTGTGAGCAGCGGGGCGACGCGGATGACCGCGGGATACCCCCAGGGGCAGCGCACTTCGATATTTCTGAGGCCGCGCGGGGGCCGGCCAAGCTGCTGCTCTATGATCGCTTGATCCCTGTCCATGCTGCTTCACAGTAGCAAGAAATCTCGTCGCCCACAACCCTGTTGCAGCAAGCAAAAGCTTCTTTTATACTCAGACCATTATGAGCATTCTCATCAACTCTCATACGAAGGTCTTGGTGCAGGGCATCACGGGGAGCGAGGGCAGCTTTCACACCCAACGGATGAGAGAGTACGGCACGCAGATCGTCGCCGGGGTGACGCCGGGCAAGGGCGGCTCGGATTTTGAGGGCATCCCCATCTATAACACAGTCGCCGAAGCCGTGAAGAATCACGAGATCGACGTGAGCGCGATCTTCGTCCCAGCCCAGTTTGCTGCCGACGCCATTCTCGAAGCCGCCGACGCGGGGATTGAGCTTATCGTTTGTATCACCGAGCATATCCCCGTCCATCAGATGCTCAAGGTCGTGCAGATTCTCTCCCAGAAGTCCAGTCGCTTGATCGGGCCCAACTGCCCGGGGGTGATCTCACCGGGCAAATCTAAAGTCGGGATTCTGCCAAATCACGTCTTCAAGCCTGGCCCGGTGGGGATCGTCAGCCGCAGCGGCACGTTAACATATGAGATCGCCGATCAGCTCTCGCGCGCGGGGATTGGGCAGTCTACGGTCGTAGGGATCGGGGGCGACCCGATCATCGGCAGCTCTTTTATTGATATTTTAGAGCTCTTCCAGAAAGATCGTCAGACGAAAGCTGTTGTCTTGGTCGGCGAGATCGGGGGCACCGACGAAGAGCGGGCAGCTGAATTTATCTCTCAGCATATGACTAAGCCCGTGGTCGCGTACATTGCGGGGTTTTCGGCGCCGCCGGGCAAGCGCATGGGCCACGCCGGGGCGATCATCTCCGGGGGCGAAGGGACGGCAGAAGCGAAAGCACAAGCGTTGGAAGCCCACGGGATTCCCGTGGCCCGGACGCCAAAACAGATCGTCGAATTGGCGAGAGAAGCGTTACAGCATACCCCTAAATTGTGATAGTCTTAGGGGCCTTTTCCTTCCCGGTAGGCCACAGGATTGGGATTACCTGCTTTAAATTCCCAAGTCTCCCATTTGATGAGTGTTCCATTCGGAGCATAAAGGCGCTTTGAGAAGAAAGCCGTACCTTCCCCTTTGAGAACATCTAAACCAAGATCTAACTCCTCAGTTTGAGGAGGATTTCCACTATTGGGAACGTACCGTATAAGTTTCAATCCAAGTACCCCCCACTCGGGAAACCCTTTTTCTGGCCAGCCCAGGTCGCGGCGCAACTTTAAATCAATCTCCCTTCCATTGATATCCAACTTAAACTTATCCTCATCAAATTTGGGGGTAAGGCCTGGGGTCTGGACAAGTTCGATGTGCTTGACACCAAGTCTTTCCCTCCTCGGATTAATCCCAAGATTTCATGCCTTAAAATTCTCCCAAACTCTCCGCCAATAACCTCCTCTTCCTGTTTTGTATAGGGATTAACTGCTTTAATCACAAATTTCTCCACATCAAATTGCATTACCGCTAAGTTGGCAATGCTGTTAAGGATTTTTATGGAATTTTCTTTATCGTAAACTTCCAGTGCCCCAATAGGCAGTGCCCGAATTATATCAATCCCACTTATATCCAAAGGTGGTTGGGTCTGCTGGGAGAACACCGAACTAGGCAACAGCCCCAGAACAAGACCAAAAACCCCTATGAACAGCTGCTTCATCGTCCCTCCTTCCCTTGCCATAGAGAGTATAGAAATCAAGCCGGAGCGAGTCAAGAGAGCACATGCTAGACGCAGGCGTCACTTCAGGAGGGCCTTCGTAGCCCGGAGCCCTTGTCGGTAGTCCTCTAAAGTGACCTTGGATTTGAGACCCCGACTGGCCAAAAGATCCATATACTCCCCTACGGAGAGCCCCGCCAGCTGCGCCCCCTCACCGAGAGAGACCCGCCCCTCCGCAAAGAGCTTCACCGCGTACTCCCGGCGCAAGTCCGCCAGCCCGTAGCGGAAGACTTGTCGCACCAGGAACTCCTCCTCCACCGGCTCGTATTGGCTCAAACTGGCAAGAAATTCTGTCAGCTCGCGCGGGACTTCAACGTGCATCGAGATCACCTCTTGCTTGCTTTATCACATCTTGGCTGTACCATCCGTAGCGCTCAAGGAGATCGATGGCTCTCAACCCCTTAGCCCTGCTGATTATACCTTGTTTGCGCAAGATGACCAACAGGGCCAACACTGTGATGGGCCGCAGCCCTAGCGCCTTGCAAGCGTTGATCCCCTTCTTGTCGTCTATCAGCACGTCTGGTATGCCAAGCTCATAGGCCAGGGCGAGCGCGTCCCGTTCCCCCGCGCGCAGGCCGAAGAGCTGCTCAACCATCTGTTGGCTAGTGCGCTGAGGCTCTCTGACCTGAAGCCTGTGAGTTTGGAAAAAGACCTCTAGAGCGAGGGCATCGGCGTGTCCCTTCGCCTTCCCACGCACCACAGCTTCCTCATAGACCAGGGAGGGGACAATCACCGTGAGCCTCTTGCTCACAGGTTCCAGCAGCTTGCTCTTGGCGAGGAGGATGAGGCTCGAGGCATCGGCGACGACGGGCTTAATGGCCATGATCTTCCGATTGTACCCAGAAAGAGCGCCGCTATACCAGAGCTCAGGTCAAGGGGATATTGGAGGGAGGGCAACCTCAGGTAGTCTTAGGGGCCCTTTCCTTCCCAGTAGTCTACGGGATTAGGATTACCAGGAACAAATTTCCACTTTTTCCATTCTAAGAGCTTGCCATCGGGGGCAAGGATGGTAATAGTGTAGTAGGTCGCTTCTGGGTCAATAGATAAATCTCGCACTTCCGTTTTCGGCGGATTACCGCTATTCGGCACATACATAGTCAAAACTAAACCTCTCACCCCCCCACTCGGGAAAACCTTTATCTGGCCTGCCAAAATCCCTCACTAAGATTAAATCAATCTCCCTTCCATTGATATCTAACTTAAACTTATCCTCATCAAATTTGGGAGTAAGGCCAGGGGTCTGGACGAATTCAATGTGGTCTACTCCAAGTCTTTCTCTTTTAGGATTAATCCCGAGGATTTCGTGCCTTAAAATTCTCCCAAATTCTCCACCAATTACTTCTTCTTCCTGCTTGGTATAAGGATTGACTGCCTTAATCACAAATTTTTCCCCATCAAACTGCATTACCGCTAAGTTGGCTGGGTATCGTGGATTTGGTGCGAGCGAGATTTTAATAAACTCCCGTCCCTGCACGCCCTTCGAGCGCTTCGAGAGCCTTCTCTAACGACGTAATGTACGCACGCTCGCCCCCGCCCTCCACAAAGCGAATCGCGGCCTCAACTTTGGGGCCCATGCTCCCCGCCGGGAAATGCCCTTCGAGGAGATATCTTCTCGCTTCACGCACTGACATGCGATCTAAAAAGACTTGCTGTGGCGTGCCAAAGTACAACGCGACACGCTCAACATTGGTCAGAATCAGCAGAATCTCAGCCCCAAGTTCTTCAGCCAGCAGCGCCGAAGCGAGGTCTTTGTCGATCACAGCTTCGACCCCACGCCACCTCCCATGCTCACGCACTACTGGAACCCCGCCCCCACCGCAGGCGATCACGATCGAGCCTGCAGCAATGAGCTCTTTAATGCTCTCAATCTCAACGATATCTTTCGGCTCTGGGGAGGCAACAACACGGCGCCACGGCTTGGCCCCCTTCCCAACTCTCTTGAGCACATACCCTTTCTGCTCGAGCATCGGGCGCTCGCGCTCTGAATAGAACGGCCCGATGGGCTTCGTCGGATCGGCAAATGCCGGATCATCTGGGTCTACTTGCACTTGGGTCACCACCGTGACCACAGGCTTTGCTATGCCCAACGGCCCTAGGGCTTCACGGAGCTTCTGCTGAATTAAATAGCCCAACTGCCCTTGGGTCATTGCCCCGCAGATGTCTAACGGCAATGGTGGGACAAGCTCTTTGGCTTCCTCTTGTTGAATCAAGAGATTCCCAACCTGCGGGCCGTTGCCGTGCGTGAGCACAACACGATACCCCTGAGCAATAATCTGGGCGATCTTCTGACAGCTTCGTTCAATAGTACGGATCTGTTCAGCGATAGACCCGTTGGTCTTTGGATCGAGCAGCGCATTTCCGCCTAACGCGATAACAACCGTCTTGGTCGTATTCATGAGATTGCTCCTTGACTTGAGCGCTCAGACGCGCTCGACCTTGATAAGATTTGTCGTCCCCGGCACGCCGAAGGGCACTCCTGCCGTGATCACCACGAGCGATCCCGACGGGAGCTGCGCCACTTGGGCCGCCGCTTCAATAGAGAGCTTCAGCATCGCGTCTGTGTCCTTAGAGAACTCCACTTGCACAGGGTAAACTCCCCACACCAACGCTAATTTATTGCGCACCCGCTCAGTGTACGTCACAGCGATAATGGGTGTTCTGGGACGGAACTTCGCGACCAATTTCGCGGTCGACCCCGAGGTCGTCGAGGGGATGATCGCCGCTGCACCAATTCTGTGCGCGATCTGACACGCCGATTCCCCAATCGCTTCCGTCACCGTGCCTGTGCTCATCTCGTACCGATGATAGATCGCAGGAGATCGCTCGATGTGCTCAGCAATCCGCCTCATCATGCGCACTGCCTCGACGGGGTACTTGCCCATCGCGGTCTCCTCCGAGAGCATCACAGCATCGGTCCCATCGAGAATGGCGTTGGCGACATCGGCGACTTCCGCGCGCGTGGGTGCAGGGTTCTCGGTCATCGATTTCAGCATTTGGGTAGCAATAATCACAGGCTTGCCCGCACGATTGCACTTCTTGACGATCTCTTTCTGTAACAGCGGGACTTCTTCTGGGGGCAGCTCGACCCCTAAGTCCCCGCGCGCGACCATCACGGCGTCAGACGCTGCGATAATATCGTCGATATTGCGCGCAGCCTCGCGCGTCTCGATCTTCGCGATGATCTCTATATCTGTTGGGCCGAGCAGCGTGCGCATATGATCAATATCCAAGCCTGTCTGCACAAAGCTCGCCGCGATGTAATCAACCCCGACTTTTTGGGCAAAGAGAATATCTTCTTCGTCAGTCTGTGCAATCCCTGGGAGCGTGACTTCGGGGACGCTGACGCGCTTGCGCTCCCCAAGCTCTTGGGAATTTTGCACTTCGCACAAAATACAACCCGGCTGCACTTCTGAAACTATCAGCTCGATCTCGCCATTAGCTAAGAGAATCTTCATACCCGGCCTGACGTATTGCGAAAGCCCTTTATAGCTAATCGAGATCCGCGTCTCATCACCTAAGATAGGGTCTTCGACAAGCGTCAGCGTTTGTCCCTTTCTTAGGAAGATCTTCTCGGTTTTGAGCTCGCCGGTGCGGATCGCTGGCCCTTTGGTGTCGGCCATGACCGCAATGGGAACTCCGAGAGAGCGAGCTGCGGACCGCACGCGCTCAATGATCTCCTGATGTTCTTCATGCGTGCCGTGAGACATATTAATCCGCGCGACGTTCATCCCTTGCTCGATCATGGCACGGATTATCTCTGGGCGCGATGACGCCGGCCCAATCGTACAGACAACCTTCGTTCGCTTGATCATAGCGCTCTGTAGTGTAACAAATTTCGCGTGCCGGCGAAAGGGCGTGTGTGATCACTTCAGAAGCTGATGTATATCATGGCAGAAGAGCTCATCACAAAATATAGTGTAAAACGCTCTGCAAGGGGATGAGCGCATATGGCGTTGTGGCCACAATCGTCGGTTGCCAAGAAGTTTCTCAATGCTATTACGGGAATTGGGCTCTTCATCTTCGTGGTCGTCCATCTGTTCGAGAACTTGCTGCTCCTGACGGGAAACCCCGATGATTTCAACCGATGGGCTCACTTTCTAGAGAGCTTCGGCGTGGTGCTCCGGATCATCGAGATAGGGCTCGCTGCTTTCTTCATCGCCCATATCTGGAGTGCTCTTCTCGTCTATTGGGACAAATGGAAGGCCCGTCCCCATGGGTATAGGGTCTATCGGACCGCGGGCTGGACGAGCCGCCAGACGCTCTCCTCACAAACAATGATCTATACAGGGATCGTCTTATTAGCGTTTGTCATCTGGCATGTGATCACGTTCCGGTTCGGCCCGTACTATCCCATTATGGTCGACGGGGTCGAGATGCGCGACCTGCACCGGCTTGTTGTCGAAGTCTTCAACGAGCCCATTAACGTTGTGCTCTACGTCGCCGTGATGGTCTTTTTAGGGTTCCATCTGCGACACGGCTTCTGGAGCGCCTTACAGTCCCTGGGCGCCTATCACCCGCGCTGGACCCCGGTCTGGTACTCCGGCGGGGTGCTTGTCGCCGCAGCGCTTGCGGCTGGGTTCATTGTGATCCCCATATGGGTGTATCTCTATCTCTAGGAGCACTATGGCTACAGCGATCAAATTAGACTCCAAAGTTCCCAGCGGACCCTTAGAATCGAGATGGACACGGCATAAAGATCAGCTCAAGCTCGTCAGCCCGACCAACAAGCGCAAGTACACGATCTTGGTCGTAGGCACGGGCTTGGCTGGAGCTTCAGCGGCCGCTTCGTTAGCAGAGCTGGGCTACAACGTCAAAGCGTTCTGCATTCAGGACTCGCCCCGGCGCGCGCACTCGATCGCGGCTCAGGGCGGCATCAACGCCGCGAAAAATTACAGAAACGACGGCGATAGCATCTGGAGATTATTCTACGATACGATCAAGGGCGGGGACTTCCGCGCCCGCGAAGCGAACGTCTATCGCTTAGCCGAACTGAGTGTGAATATCATAGATCAGTGTGTCGCCCAAGGGGTGCCGTTTGCCCGCGAGTACGGGGGACTGTTAGATACGCGTTCGTTCGGCGGCGCTCTGGTCGAGCGGACGTTCTACGCTCGCGGCCAGACGGGCCAACAGTTACTGTTGGGTGCCTACAGCGCCATGATGCGCCAAGTCGACGCGGGACGCGTCACCCTCTACCCCCGGCGCGAAATGCTCGACTTAGTCGTCATCAATGGGCAAGCGCGCGGAATAGTCTGCAGAAATCTCATCACTGGAGAACTAGAGTCTTATGTGGGCGATGCCGTAGTGCTCTGCACCGGCGGCTACGGCAATGCGTACTTTCTCGCAACTTATGCGAAAAATTCTAATGCAACCGCGATCTGGCGCTGCCACAAGCGCGGGGCACTCTTCGCCAACCCGTGCTTTACACAGATTCACCCGACGTGCATCCCCGTCACGGGAGACTATCAGTCCAAATTAACCCTGATGAGCGAGAGCTTACGCAACGATGGGCGCGTCTGGGTTCCGAAAAAGAAGGGCGACACCCGCCCCCCTAACGAGATCCCCGAAGACGAAAGAGATTATTTTCTCGAGCGCAAGTACCCCACCTACGGGAACTTAGCCCCGCGCGATATCGCGTCGCGAGCAGTGAAAGCCGTCTGCGACGAGGGCCGCGGCGTGGGCGCGACGGGGAGAGCCGTCTATCTCGATTTCTCCGATACGATCAGAGAGAAGGGCATTGAGTATATCAAAGAGAAATACGGCAATCTCTTCGAGATGTACCAGCATATCACCGGGGAAGACCCATATAAAGTTCCCATGCGCATCTATCCCGCCGTGCACTATACCATGGGTGGGCTGTGGGTCGACTATAACTTGATGAGCACGATCCCGGGGCTGTTTGTGCTCGGCGAAGCGAACTTCTCCGATCACGGAGCGAATCGCTTGGGCGCGAGCGCCCTCATGCAAGGGCTCGCCGATGGGTATTTCATTATTCCCTATACGATCGGGGATTATTTCGCCAACACGACGCTGCCCAAAGTCTCTCCCGAGCACAGCGCGTTCAAAGAATCACTCGCCGACGTGCACAGATTTTTGACAAAGCTCCTATCGATCAAGGGCAACAAGACTGTGCTTGAGTTTCATCGTGAGCTGGGGATGATCCTCTGGGACTATGTCGGGATGGCGCGGAACGCCCAAGGGCTCCAGATAGCTATAGAGAAGATCAGGAAGCTGCGCGAAGAGTTCTGGAATAATCTCAAAGTCCCCGGCGACAACAATATGCTCAATAAGAACTTGGAGATGGCCGGGCGCGTCGCCGATTTCCTAGAGCTGGCAGAGCTGATGGCCATCGACGCACTGCACCGAGAGGAGTCGTGCGGGGCGCACTTCCGCGAAGAGTATCAGACCCCCGACGGCGAAGCCCTGCGTAACGATGAACAGTTTTGTTATGTGGCCGCGTGGGAGTACACAGGAGACTTGGGTAAGCCTGAGCTGCATAAAGAGCCTTTGGTCTTTGAGTTCGTCACACCGACGGTGAGGAGCTATAAGTAATATGACCAAGAAGATGACTCTACACCTGCGGATCTGGCGACAGCCGAACCCTCACACCCCAGGGAGGTTCGTCACGTATACGATCAGGGACGTCTCTTCCGACATGTCGCTTTTGGAGCTCCTAGACGTGCTCAACGAAGAGCTCATTAAGAAAGGGGAGCCACCCGTAGAGTTTGACAGCGACTGTCGTGAGGGGATCTGTGGGACGTGCGGATTTTTAGTGAATGGCGTTGCGCACGGCCCCAAGCGCGGCCGAACCGCGTGCCAGCAATATCTGCGCGACTTCAAAGACGGAGAAACTATTACCCTTGAGCCCTTCCGGGCGAAAGCCTTCCCGGTTATTAAAGATTTGGTCGTCGACCGTAGCGCGTTAGACAGAATTATGGCTGCTGGAGGCTATATCTCTGTCAACACGGGGAGCGCGCCCGATGCAAATAGCATTCCCATCCCGAAAGAGATCGCTGAACAAGCGTTCGATGCTGCGGCGTGCATTGGGTGTGGGGCGTGTGTGGCGGCGTGTCCCAATGCGTCGGCGTCTCTCTTTGTGAGCGCCAAGATCGCGCATTTGGCGCTCTTGCCTCAAGGGCAGCCGGAGCGCATACGAAGAGTCCTACGGATGGTCGAGCAGATGGACAAAGAAGGGTTCGGAGACTGCTCCAATCACGGCGAGTGCGAAGCCGTTTGCCCAAAGAATATCTCGATCAAGCACATCGCCATAATGCGACGCGAGTATCTACGGGCACTCTGGTCCCTATAGCCCCAACAAGAACGGGATCAAGAAGAGCAAGAGAATATTCAAAAACAGAAACTGCAAGAACAAGAGCAGCTGGAGGAGCGGATTCGGCTGCGCTGGGAGCGTCTCGCCCGTCAACGAGAAGACCGTCGACTGCGCACCGTAATAGATACGGAACGGTTTGCTCAAGTCAAGCCCGTCGTTGAGCAAGAGAATCCCTGCGCTCACCGTGCCCGACTCGAATTTCCCCGCGCCAAAGTCCGGGGTTACTTTGACAATAGACCCCTCCGAGAGCAGGAAGCGCGCCAACCCTTGCTCGAAGTTTATTCGTAACGGGTCGAAAAACGACGTGGTCGCAGGAGCAAGCAGCGTCAAGAGGGCGCGCTTATTCACATAAGGCGCAATCGCTTGCTTCAGCTCGGGCTTGAGCTGGCTCTGCATCGTCTGTTCGTTGACGTAGACGAACGCGAGAATAAACTGATTATCGCCGTCAGTAACGAAGAGCGTCGCTAAGAGCTTAGGATCAAGCCCGGTCTTCTGGGCAATCTGTTGTTTCGCGAGCTCTTCCAAAGCGCTTTGCCCAAGAGCAGAAAGCGTGACACCCAATAAGAGCACAAACGCAGTAATAAAGACTTTACGCACAGCTGCCTCCTTAGCTAGCTATTGACTCCCAGCACTATCGAGCTTCTAGGAGCCTGCTAGGAAGATGATCAGTGTCATCAAGAAGACGAGCCAGAACGCGAAGAGCAACACCAACACCGGATCGATGATGATCACTGTTGCCACCTCCTGCCGTTCTCAAGATGGCTTATTATAGTACTGTCGAGAGCGAAAGGCAAGAGCCAAGAGTAGCGCGCTGCTACGCTTATGGGGGTTTTTGCATTGGGATCTAGGCGCAGATGGCGTCCCGAAGGATCGCTGCCTTGGTCTCTTGACAAATCGGTCTTTGCATGCTATCGTTATAGTTACGATAGGGTTCGCAGGCAACCGCGCAACTCCTAATCTATTCAGGAGGAGGTGGTGCAAACTTCAGCGTAAATATCTGTTAGCTCTGTGAGCCAAAATCTTAAAGAGGGAGGGTCCTTCAATGCGCCGCAAAATACCCTTTACAGTAGTGTGTCTCATGTTATTAGTAGCGGTCACGATGACGCTCGCCGGGCCAGAAAGAAATAATCTCATCATCGGCACGAACCAAGAACCTGATCAGCTTAACCCCTGGGAAGGCGCTGCCGACACCAAAGAGAACGTCATGGCCCTCTTCTACATTGGGCTGACCTACTTCGACTCAGCGGGCAACCTGCAGCCCGGTCTAGCTACGGAGATCCCAACCGAGAAGAACGGCCGCGTCCGCATCACGAGGGACGCGCAAGGCAAAGTCATCCGTCAGGAAGTCGATTGGACTATTCGTACCAACGCCAAGTGGAGCGATGGCGTGGACATCACCACCGATGACGTGCTCTTCACCTTTGAAGTTCAACGAAACGAGCTGATCCCCGTCACCTTCCGGACGTTCTCCAACATCATCCAGGAGATCAGAGTTAAGGACAAGAAAAACTTCACGATCGTCTACAAGGAAGCTAATCTCTTCTATGCCAGCCCCACAGGCCGCGTCGGTCTCGCGCGCTTCTACGACATCGCCCCCAAGCACATTTGGGAGCCGATCTTCCGGGAAGCGATCAGAGAAGCTCAGGCCAACCCAGGTCGCGCCGCTGAGATCATTCAACAGAAATTCTTGGGGGCCGACCCAGCGACTGGCAAAGATCCCACAAAAGTCGTAGGCAGCGGGCCGTTTAAGTTCGCTGAGTGGCAGCGCAACCAGTTCATCCGCTTCACCCGCCGGCCCGACTTCTTCCTGCCGCCGCCCGGCGATCCCAAGAACTACGTCCAAGAGGTGATCGTGCGCTTCTTCACCGCCACCGAGACACTGCTGTCGGCTATCTTGGCGGGCGAAGTGGACGCCAGCGACGACATCGGCCTAGCAGGCCAAGACCCCGCAGTGCTGCGTGGGCAGCTTGGGGATCGTGGCAGCGTCGAGGTCTCGCCCTCGGGCTTCATCGAGCAGCTCAACTTCAATAACTTTGTGCGCGGGCGCACCTACGCCGGCAGGCCCGTCGACCTGCCTGTCTGCCAGACCGCTGATGACTTGCTCTTGGGCGATAAGCGCACCCGCCAGGCGATCATTCAAGCTCTCGACCGCGATGCCATCCGCGTCGTCTTCCCCGGCGCGATCCTGTCCAACTCGTTTGTGGTCCGGGGCGACTTTGGGTTCAACGAAAAGCTCAACCCCTGGCCGCGCAACATCGAGAACGCTAAGAAGCTCTTGGCAGAGTTAGGTTGGAAGCCGGGCCCCGGCGGTGTCCTGACGCGCAAGACCGCCGACGGCCGCGATGTCTTCTTCCGCCTGCCCCACGTGACGACCCCAGCTACCTTCCGCGTGCGCACGCAGGAGATCTTGCAGCGGCAGCTGCGCGAGGTGGGCATCGAGCTGGTAGTCAGCAATCAGCCCGCTTCAGTGCTGTTCAGCACAGAGTTCGTCAGTGGCTCTAACTGCAACTGGCAGGGGATCATCGAGTTCGCTTCCGCGGGTGGCATCGGCGAAGTGCCGGCCGACGAGCTGTCGGGCGAGCTGTGGGCTGATGACCCCGATACGCCAGCGCCGTTTGACAACATCCCGCGGGTGGCTAACGGCTTTGCCGGTAGCAACGTCACCGGTTGGGCTCATGCTGAGTACGACAAGCTGCACTTCCAAGCGCTCAGCCAAATTGACGCCAGTGCGCGAGCAGAGACGATCAAGAAGATGCAAGAGATCTTCAACGACGAGCTGCCGTTCATCCCGCTCTATGAGCGCGTGGAGATCCTCACAACCAAGAAGGGCTTGGTGAACTATACCAAGGGAACGCCGCTGACCCGCACACCCTTCTGGAACGCTTGGGAGTGGGGCTGGGAGCAGAACGGTGCCAAGAAGGTGCGTTAAACGACAAGCTTTACAAAGTCACTTACGAACCGGGGGTGGGGATGAAGCTCCACCCCCGGTTTTGTATAATCTGTAGTGACATGCTCAGTTATCTCGTGCGCCGCCTCTTGCAGATCATCCCCACGGTCTTCTTCATCTCCGTGATCGTCTATGCTTTATTAGCTCTCAAGCCCGGCGACCCTATCCAAGAACTGCGCTTTGGCAACCCGGGGATCACATCGGAAGACATCCAACGGCTCATCAAGCTCTACGGGCTCGACAAGCCTTGGTATGTGCGCTATTGGTTCTGGCTCAGTCGAGCTGTTCAGGGCGATTTTGGCCCTTCACGACGCTTCGGGATGCCCGCTGCTGAATATGTCTTTCGCTACCGTCTTCCCAACACGCTGCTCCTGTCAGTCACAGCCCTCGTGATTGCGCTGCTCGTTGCTATTCCCACAGGAATTCTCTCGGCACTGCGCCAGCATACCCCGTTAGACTACACCGTGACGTTTTTGAATTTTATCGGGGTCTCCATTCCTATCTTCTGGCTGGGACTTATCTTGATTTATGTGTTTGCCGTACACTTTCGGCAGCTGTTCCCCGCCGGTGGGCTGGCGACGCCGGGGATCTCGGCTCCAGATTGGGCGTCTATAACGGCGCAGACGAGCAATTTCTTCGAAGCATTCAATCTGTATCTCTCGCAACTGGGATCGTTCCTTACAGATCGTATTCGACACTTGATCCTGCCTGTGGTGGCACTTTCGTCAATTCAGATGGCCTCGTGGACGCGCTTCATGCGCAGCTCCATGCTCGAAGTCATCCATCTCGACTACGTGCGCACGGCGCGTGCTAAGGGCCTTCAAGAGCGGGTTGTCATCTTCCGGCACGCGCTGCGCAACGCCATCGCCCCGATTATCACACTGATTGCGCTCTCTATCCCAGCCGCAATGTCTGGCGCTGTGCTCACGGAGACCGTCTTCAACTGGCCGGGTATGGGACGGGCGATCTTTGAGTCTATCTTGAACAATGACTACAATGTCGCAATGGTCTCGTTGATGTTCATCTCGCTTCTGATCGTGATCTTCAATCTTTTCGCCGATATTGCTTATGCGTTGGTAGACCCGCGGATTCGCTATGAGTAAACCGGCGCTAAGAGAAGAGGCTCAAGCACGGCCTATTGTCGAGCGCAGCCCCTCGACGTGGGCATTGGCCTGGCGTCGCTTCCATCGCCACAAGCTGGCCATCGTGGGCAGTTCGGTCATTGCGATTCTCATCATAGGAGCTGTACTGGCTCCTTGGCTGACGCCCTATGATGTGACTGATTACAATCTCCAGAAGCTCTTTGGGCCGCCCAGCTTAGTTGTCCCCGCTGATCCTGCGTTAGCAGGCCCGTGCATTCGCCCGGCGGTCTTGTTCTGGCGGTGCGGCATGCACCCCTTTGGCACGGACGATCTAGGGCGAGATATTCTCTCGCGCGTCCTGCACGGCGGGCGCGTCTCGCTCTTAGTCGGGTTTATCGCAGCGCTGGCCTCAACTCTTGTGGGGAGCCTGCTGGGAGCCCTCGCGGCGCACTTTGGGGGTAAGCTCGATGCGATCATCTCGCGCTTTACAGATATTATGCTCTCGATCCCGACCTTCCCGCTCTTGCTGATTCTCACAGGCTTATTAGCGAATCGCGACCTGCCGCTCTCGGCGTATCTCAGCGATCTCCTCGGCCCGGCCAAGAGCATCGTCGTTATTATTCTCGTCATCGTGGCGCTCTCATGGATGGGGACAACACGCCTCGTCCGCGGCGAGATCTTAAGCCTGCGCGAGCGCGAGTTCATCGATGCCGCCCGCGCCCTTGGAGCTTCGCATACGCGCATCATCTTGAACCATCTGTTGCCTAATACACTCCACTTGATCATTGTCCAAGCGACGCTGATGGTCGGCGAGGCGATCTTGATTGAGTCTGGGCTGTCGTTCCTTGGGCTGGGAATTCAGCCTCCCGCAGTTTCATGGGGGAACATGCTCTCGCGGGCACAAGAGTTCTTCTACTACCCCAACGGCTTTTACATTGCGCTCTTTCCAGGGCTGTTCATCTTCCTGACGGTGCTCTGCTTCAATTTTATTGGCGACGGTCTGCGTGATGCTCTTGACCCGCGCCTGAAGGGCCGCGGCTTTACCCCTTGATGTTACAAATAGGCAGGAGTTTTGCGACTTTTCTGCCAATTCCAACTTCGTGGGAGACGCGCACGACTTCATCTAAATCTTTGTACGCCCCTGGAGCTTCTTCGGCAATCGTGGCACGGCTCTGCCCACGAACATAAATGCCACGCTCGCGCAGCTCCGCTACGAGATTGTCCGCACGGTACTCTTTTGTCGCCTTGGTGCGACTCATGACCCGACCGGCTCCGTGGGCTGTGCTTCCAAACGTCTGTCGCATCGCGACTTCAGTGCCCACTAAGATATAGCCGCCTGTGCCCATTGAGCCCGGAATAATAATGGGCTGGCCCACATGACGGTAAGCTTCTGGGACTTCGCGCCGCCCTGGCGGGAAGGCCCGCGTCGCCCCCTTACGATGCACATAGACCTCGATCTCTTTCCCGTTAATTCTGTGCGTCTCGCGTTTCCCAATATTGTGCGCGACGTCGTAGAGTAAATGCATCCCCAGCTCGCGCCAGCTCGCACGAAAGACCTTTTCAAAGCACTCCCGCGCCTTGTGCATAATGATTTGTCTGTTGCACCAAGCAAAATTGATCGCGCAGTTCATCGCAGCGTAATAGTCTTGCGCGAGCTTGCTGTGCACCGGCGCGCACGCGAGCTGCCTATCGGGCAATGAGTTTAACAGATCGCGATGCTCTTTTTCGATCAGCCTGAGATAATCAGTACAGATCTGATGCCCGTAGCCGCGACTGCCACAGTGAATCATCACGACGATCTGATCTTTAAACAGCCCGAACTCTTGAGCGACTCGTTCGTCGAAGATCTCCGCGACGCGCTGGACTTCAAGAAAGTGGTTGCCGGAGCCAAGCGAGCCCAACTGTTTCTGGGCGCGTTCTTTCGCTTCGGTAGAGACAGCGTCGGGATCAGCGCCGGGGCGGACGCCGTTATCTTCGCAATGCTCTAAGTCGCCTTCGACGGCGTAGCCGTGGCGCAGCGCCCACTGGACACCCTGGACCGCGACTTTATCCAGCTCGTCTTTGGAGAGCTTCCCGACAATAGAGCCTTCGCCGATCCCCGTGGGGATCTCGCTAAAGAGCGTGTCTACTAAGATCTGCTCTTTGCCCTTGAGATCGTCATACTTTAAGTTCGTCTTGCAGACGCGCACCCCACAATTGATGTCAAAGCCGATAGCTCCAGGGGAGATGACGCCCTTTTCGGCATCGAGTGCGGCGACGCCGCCCACGGGGAAGCCGTAGCCCTGATGGGCATCAGGGAGGACGCAGACAGGGCTATGCACCCCAGGAAGATAGGCCATGTTGCGAGCTTGGATGAGCGTCTCGTCTTCTTTGATCTTTTCTAATAATTTTTCGCTGGCGAAGACGCGTGCTGGAACGCGCATCCCACCGGTCTGGGGGATCTCCCAGATATATTCAGAGATTCTTTTCAATTCGATCTCGGCCATAGTAAACTTAATTATATCGGGAGAGTGCGTTAGGCCGCAATGTCTGTGCGATAGTGCATCTTGGGGAAGCTGATCTGTTTAAGGGCCGCGTATGCGCGCTCACGGGCTTCGCTCACAGAAGTACCCAGCCCAATGATATTGAGCACCCGCCCGCCCGACGTCACCATCTGCCCATCTTTGAGCGCCGTGCCCGCATGAAAGATGAGTATATGGCCCTCACCCCCGGCCCCTCTCACCCTCACCCCTCTCTCCCCTCTCCCCTCTGAGGGAGAGGGGAAGTAAAGGGATGAGGGGGTGAGGGCCTCAAGCCCTTCGATCACAAAACCCTTCTCGTAGTGCTCCGGATACCCTCCCGATGCTAAGACAACGCAGACAGCACTGACGGGCTTAAGATTCGCCTCAAACTTTTCAAGACGACGCTCAGCAAGAGCAAGATAAAGCTCTAAAAGATCAAAGTCAAATCTGGGCACTAGGACTTGGGTTTCCGGATCGCCGAAGCGCACGTTGTATTCTAAAACAGAGGGGCCGTTATCTGTCCAGATCAACCCGAAATACAAAATCCCTTCGTAGCTTAAGTTCTCCTTGCGCAATGCTGCAAACGTCGGCGCGACGATCTTTTGCACTGTCTCATCAAGCATCTTCTCAGTAAGCCAGGGTACAGGTGAGATCGAGCCCATTCCCCCGGTATTAGGCCCCTGATCGCCGTCGCGCAGTCTTTTATAGTCTTGCGCCGTGCCAAGCAGCTTCCAAGAGACCCCATCAGAAGCGACGAAGAGCGAAAACTCTTTTCCGACTAAAAACTCTTCAACGACGACGCGCTGCGACGCTGCGCCGAACTTTTTCGCGATCATAAAGTCTCGCAGAATCTGCTCAGCTTCGGTGTGCGTTTGCGCGATAGCGACGCCCTTACCTGCAGCAAGCCCATCAGCTTTGATGACGATAGGAGGCGCCATCGTGCGGGCGAACGTGAGGGCTTGCTCGAAATTGTCGAAGCTCGCATGTCGCGCTGTAGGGATACTGTGCTTGTGCATAAATGCTTTCGCTTGGACCTTGCTGCCCTCTAAGAAAGAAGCTTTCTGGGTGGGCGCGATAATTTTTAGATCTTCTCTCTCAAAGAGATCGCGAATCCCAGCGACGATGGGGGCTTCCGGGCCGACGACAGTCAAGTCGATCTGCTCTCTCTTGGCGAACTGAGCAAGCTCAGAGAGATTCTCAGCGCTGATAGAGACGTTCTCTCCAAGCTGTGCCGTGCCGGCGTTGCCTGGGGCGATATAGAGCTTGGAGAGCTTGGGGGACTGCGCCAAGCCCCACGCTAAGGCGTGTTCACGTCCGCCAGAGCCAATGAGAAGGACTTTCATGGTTCAGAGTCCTCTTCTTGATCAGCATCTTTATCAGCACCATGATTCCAAGGCAGCCTCTCTCGCAGTAAGTATCTTAGGTTGTCAGGTATCTCGTACCAGTCGGCTACTGCTTCGTCTATAGACGTTATCGCGTTAAAGTAATCTTGGAGATAGTTTTGAGCTTCTTTGGATTTTTCTATCCATTTCTTCCAAAATACATTGGGATCATCTGGTACGGGAAGCTCTTTAAACTCGTTCCATCGGCAATCACCATAACGCTCAACCCAGAGCTGCACAACATCTTGTAGATGAGTTGGTTCTTTCTTAACCCTCAGATTTCCTCTCTTCCCTCTCTTCCAAAGAGTCTGGACTCTGAAATTCTCTGTGCTCAGCTCGATATGGCCGCGTTGTTGGTAGTGCTCGATTTTAGCCTCTGCTAATCGCTCTTTTTGTAGTAGAGTGATAGGATCAAGCTCAATGGTTCCCTTAAGATAGCTTGCTTCAATGTTGAGCGTGCCCTGGAAATCTTTGACTATGTTTTGAAGTCTCTCGCCAGCTTTTAGAGCATTCTCTACATACTGTTGTATCTGGTGAGCAACTCTATCGAACTGGTCCGGTACTGGCAGGCAAAAGAGCAATCTCGTAGCAATGGAATTATTTGTAGAGAGTGCCGCATACGCGAAATTGAGAGGAGCAGATACTAAGAGACCTAACGTTGCTAATGTCCAGTCTATACTAGGGAAACGAAATACCCATAGTTTATGAGTAAAGACCGGCTTAAACTTTTTATCCCTGCGAAATAGAGTTCCTTTGATACGCCTCCATAAGCGTACATTAGCTGTCTCATGGAGGATAAGCCCACTCTCGGCTTGCTTTAATTGAGCAATTCTTTCAAGTTGAGTTAAAGCTCTTCTTTGTTCGCTAGTAGGTTCATTATCCACAGCAGGAGCCACAAATGGAGATCGTCCTCGAGGCCCACGTTCTGGTGGATAGGGCAGTGGCATGAGGAGCTCGATGATCTCCCCCTTGTAAAGCGGCATAGCCTGCGGATGATCTGCTGGCACATGAAAGGGCCTGACATGAGTTGTATTGACATCTCCTTGGGAGATGAACTCTTCAGGCGGTTTCAGGCCAAGCTCCTCGAGCAGCTTGTATAGAGTCCTTGAAGAGATGCTGACCATGTGCTCCCAGAGTCGGTAATAGTCTCCATTCTCTGGGAAGATAACCCAAACATTTTCCCAAGGGTCGCGTTGATTCGGTGCTTTCAAGCCACGACGGGGTTTGTTGGCCTTAGAAATCCACCAGCTCAAGTTCTTGAACGAAATACCTAAGATTGCTCTATTCCGTGTATCTTGAATGGCTTCCTCAGGTGTCTGGCCATACCCACCACCGCGAACTCGAACTTCTAGAGCATCTTTAGCTTCTGTAGTATCTTTTTCTAAGACAAGGACTATGATAGCTTGTTGAACTCCCTTAAAGAGCACGTGTTCGGTGTAAAAACGAGTGATTGCAAGAGGCTTCGTCAGGCTTAGGAGCTTGCGCCTTAAAGCCTCCGATTGCTGATCTCCTAAGCTTGTTAGAGGGATGATGTACGCTAGGCGGCCACCTGCAGAGAGAAAATGAATTCCAACTCGAATGAAGAAGATATACGTGTTGATATCACCAGAGAGCCAGCTCTCGTAGAAAGGATTATCTCGCAGCGTTGCTATACCAACGTCCTCCTGCTTAGGTGTAATATAAGGGGGATTAGCAAAGACGAAGCCAAACTTACCCGCTTCTTTAACTTTTAGGTAGCGAACAGTGTACTCATTGATCTTCTCAAGTAAGTTGGCCCCTTGAGTGTAGTCCACCAAGCTATCAGTGTTATAGATCTTGAAGCCCTTAATGGCTACTTCATACCCGCGACTCTGCAGGAAGTGGTAATCGTCCAAAGCCTGGATGAGCAAGTTGATGCGTGCCAAGTAACATGAGAAGGGATTAAGGTCCATGCCCACGAAATGCTCTTGAATGCTTTGCACAAAATCCTGAGCCAATTTGAGTCGAGCTTCTTCTGGGTCTCCGTATTGCTCGTGATAGAAGCTCTCTAACGCTTGCCGATAGCGATAGGCCGCATGGACAAGAAACGAGCCACTGCCACATGCCGGGTCTAGAACTTTCTTGCCAATAATGTCGCGCTTATTTGATACGTAGCCTGCCTCATCTAGTATGTAGTCTACTACTTCTGGCGGTGTAAGATAATGACCAAGACGATGGCGCTCAGTCCGTTCCAAGAATCGTTGATAAGTATAGCCGATCAGATCTGTCGAGAGATCTGAGAAATTATAAGCAGCTAAGGTTTCCAAAACATCTAGTATCGAGAGTTCGCTAGGCGGCATGAACCAATCATAAACTTCTCGCTGGAGAATTTCCCCATAGTGGCCGCCCGCGCGCTCCAGCGCCATTCGCAACAGGTGAGCAGCAGCAAACTGTTCCTCTTGAGCAGTATAGCGAGGGCGTACTGTTGTAATCCAGGCTTCTAATCCCCCATCAGAAATGAGTCGGGGCTTGACAATCTCTTTATCTTCAAGAATGCGAACGAGCAACAGCTTGAGAAAGAAGACATAAGCACATTGACGAGCGAAGCGTTTCTTTCTGTTAAACTGTAGCTCTTGTTCTTCCTTCCCCTCTTCGGTGATACCAGAGCCTTCCTCGAAACGTCGCTGAAGCTCTATCCAACGAGCATAACGATTTTGAACAGCTTGACTAAACTCACACTCGATCCGTAGGCCACGAGCTTCATCATTAATACTTCGTAGATCCTCCAGCAAGCTCCTCCATGTTGCGCGCGGTCTCAGAACGCCAGCTAGTTCTTGTAGCTCTTCGTCTTTGAGCGTGCCCAGCCTAAGGGCAAGATTTTGCCCTTGCTTAATGAACGCCTCAGGGTCAGCCGAAGACGGAACTCCCCGCTTGGCTTTCTCCAGCCGCTTCTGCCAAGTTTCCTGTAATCTATGAAGCTTCCCTTCTAGTTCTTCGGTCCTTTGCAGATGGAAGCTCAAGTCCGTGTGAGCCATAAGAGCAAGCCGCTCGATAATTCCCTGGACTTCATTAATAAATGTCTCTAGATGAGTCTTAATCGGACGAGCTTCTCTCCTCCACGTCTCTTCATTGACTAGCAGGGCCTTTAGTCTCTCATCAAAGGCGGTAAAACGCTCTTTTCTGAAAAGCTCATAGAAGAGCTCCAGTTGTTGTTTTTGTTCTTCACGCACAAAATCCAAAACACGAACGCCAAATTCTTCATACGCTTCTAACAGGTTCACTTGAAGGAAAACTGACAAAGCTTCCCGGTCGCATCGAAAGGCGATGAGAGTGTTGCCATTGAAGAGAATACCCACTTGAGCAACGGATTCGGTGTAACTGCGAGTCTGCTTGCTTTCAGGATCAAGAGGGAGCAAAGTACGTTTGTTCTCCCAGAAAAATGCGGTCTTGCCTAAAGGTTTCACAATAAAATCTGGGCGCCGTTCCCCTTTTGCACGATTGTAGTACCAATCTCCTTCGGTATAACCTAGGCACATTAGAATCCTGGGGGTCAAGATGCGATCCACAATGTCCCGCTCATCATCCCCTCGCACCTCTTCAGGAAGGGCAAGGTACTTAACATAAGTGAGTGGTTGACCTCCTTGAGGATGAGGGATACGTACTTCTAATAACGATTGCTTTAGTTTTGTATAAAAGTCTTCTCGATGGGGCATTGCTTACCTCACGGTATTTGAAAATTAGAACAAGATTCTTTTCATTCTATTCATCCGTGTCTTCACCTTCAAGCATCCCCGGTTCTTCTTCCATGATAGCACGTACAATTTCTGGTGGTACCTGGAGTGCACCGTAAGTTCTCTCCACCGCGCTCTGTACCGAAACGGCGATTTTCAAAATATCCCGCAAATCTTGGACGACTCTATCCGGTTTTATCTCTAAATTCTCCTTGGGAACACCGTTTCGATTCACCAAGATCATTTGCATTCCTACGCCCTTCGCCCCTGCGATGTCATATGTCGGCGAGTCCCCAACGTAGAGCGCCTCGCTCGGCGAGACGTTCGCTAACTCTAACGCACGACGAAAGATCGCCGGATCGGGCTTGGCTACCCCAACCTCACCGGAAATCACTATTGGGGCGAATTCGCGCTCTAAATCGAAGAGCTTCAGTTTGTATCGCTGTAAGTCGCTTGGCCCGTTGCTAATGATCCCAAGACGAAACCGCCCGCGCAGTGCCGCGAGCACTTCCTTCACTTCGGGGAAGAGCTTCAGATAGCTCACCCACGTCCGATAGTATGCCTGGCTCACGTGCGCAGCTAATTCTCTATCGTCTATGCCCAGCTTCTTCAAGATGCGATACGACCCCTCGCGCAACAGCTCTGCCCCAGAGTTGGGAGAGTTGAGCCATAAGTCGTGCATCTCAGCCTTGACTTCTTCAGAAGCTCTGCGCCAGGCTTCTAAATCAAGCTGGGAGTACTTCTGCGCTGCCACGCGAAAGCTCGCCTCGACCGCCGGAGGCCGACAGCCCGACGTATCTAAAAGAGTCTCGTCCAGATCGAAGAAGATCGCTTTGAGTTCCATCATAACCTCTCCCTCGGCCCCTCCCCACCCTCACCCCCTTCCCCTCTCCCTCGGAGGGGAGAGGGGACTCGAGGGGTGAGGGTGAAGAAAGACAGGGGGTTAGGTCTAATGCCGAAAGTGTCTTACCCCCGTGAGCACCATCTTAATCTTGTGCTTTCGTGCGACTTCAAAAGCTTCTGCATCGCGCACCGAGCCCCCCGGCTGAATAATCGCTGCGATCCCATATTGGGCCGCAAGCTCGACTGTATCAGGGAACGGGAAGAACCCATCAGAGGCGAGCACCGCGCCGCGGGCCTTCTCGCCCGCTTGAGAGAGAGCAATCTTGGCCGAGCCGACGCGGTTCGTCTGCCCTGCCCCGATCCCCAGCGTCGCTTTGTCTTTGGCCACGACAATGGCGTTGGACTTGACGTGCTTACAGACCGTAAACGCAAAGATCAGATCGCTCTTCTCTACCTCTGAGAGCTTCGCATCATCGAGCACCTTCCAGCTGCTCTCTTGAATGACGATGCTATCTGTATCTTGGACGAGCAGATCGCCAGAGAGGAAGCGCAGCATCTCCTTGGGAAAGCTCAGCCCCCTATAGCGCAGCAGCCTGCGGTCTTTCTTCTGCTGCAAGACGGGCAGCGCATCGGGCGCAAACCCCGGCGCGACGACGATCTCTAAGAAGATTTCGTTGAGCTTTTCTGCGAGCTTTCTGTCTACAGTCTGATTGAGCGCGACGATGCCCCCAAATGCCGAGACGGGATCGCATTCGAGAGCGCGTTCGTAAGCTTCTATAAGCGTCGTGCCGCGCGCAACCCCGCAAGGATTATTGTGTTTAATGATCACGCACGCAGGGGGCGCAAGCTCGCTTAAGAGAGCGAGCGCTGACTCTGTGTCGAGCCAATTGTTGTATGAAAGCTCTTTGCCCCACAAGACCTCGATCTGCGATGACAGCCCCGGCGCCAGCGCACTCTGATATAAAGAAGCCTTCTGATGGGGGTTCTCACCATAGCGCAGCTCGTGGGCTTTCGTATACGCTAAAAAGAGTTTCTCGCACGAAAGATTCCAGCGCTCACGCAGCGTCTGATAGATCGCGATATCGAGTTCGGCAACTTTGGCGAACGCTTTGAGCGCCAAGTGTCGCCTCGTCATCTCCGAGACGCCGCCCCGACGCAGCTCTTCTAAAACACTAGAATAATCTGACGGATCGGTCAGCACGATGACGTGCTGAAAATTTTTCGCCGCAGCGCGCACTAAAGATGGCCCGCCAATGTCGATCTCTTCAATAAGCTGTGCTTCAGACAGATTAGGCTTCTTCGCGGCTTCCAGGAACGGATAGAAATTGACACAGACTAAGTCTATCTTCTGGATCGCTTGGGCAGCAAGCTCACTCTGATGTTTAGAATTATCTCTGAGGGCGAGAATTCCCCCGAAGATTTTAGGGTGGAGCGTCTTGACGCGTCCGCTTAAAATCTCGGGGAATCCCGTCACGGACTCGATGGGCGTGACGGAGATCTTGCGCTCTTGTAAGAACCTTGCTGTGCCCCCAGTAGAGACGATCTCCCAACCCAACTCGACAAGGCCACGGGCAAACTCGTCTAGATTCGTTTTATCGCTGACGGAAAGCAGTGCTCTGGGTTTCATAGGGATCACAGTTTAGCTTACCCAAAGTCGGCACGCTCTGTCAAAGTGTGTATAATAAAAAAATGCGTGCGTTTGATATCGTCGGCTGTGGCGCACTCAATCTCGACGAACTCTATCGTGTTCAAAAACTCTTAGATGACGACGAGGGCGAGGTCGTCTTCGCCGGGGCCTATCCCGGAGGCTCGGCAGCGAATACTATCTATGCGTTAGCCAAGCTGGGACTGCGCACAGGGTTTCTTGGTGCCGTGGGCGATGACGACGCCGGAAGAATTCTTCTGGAGAGCTTTCGCAGTGTCGGCGTAGACACCTCAGGGATCGTCATCAAGCCCAAGACAAAGACGGGACGTGCTCTGGGATTTATAGATCCTCAAGGGCGGCGCACGCTCTACATCGAGCCGGGGGCGAACAGTCTCTTGCGCAAAGCCGATGTAGATTTCAGTTACGTAGCTCGCACAAAATTTCTGCACCTATCGTCATTTGTGGGGGAGGAGCAATGGGCAATTCAGTGTGAGCTGGTGCGCGCGCTCTCGCCCAAGACTTTCATAAGCTTTGCGCCAGGGGCACTGTTGGCACGTCGAGGGCTACGAACGCTCTCACCCGTCCTCAAAAGAACGCACGTGCTCTTTCTCAATCGGCGCGAACTGAGGCTTCTCACACACACGGATGACCCTGAGATTGGAGCGCGTTCACTACTCAAGGCCGGTTCTCATATCATCGTCGTGACGCTTGGAGCTGAGGGCAGCTATGTCACGGACGGCAAGCGCGCTTACAGGATCGAGGCACCGCGCGTGAGAAAGATCGTGGACACGACCGGCGCGGGAGATGCCTTCGCTGCGGGCTTTCTCTACGGGCTCTTTGAAGAACGCGAGTTGCGCGAGAGCGCGGAGCTTGGGGCGCAGCTCGCAAAGCTTGCTGTTGGTCAGCTTGGGGGACGGTTGAACACCCCAATCTCACGATTCAGACAGTACCCGTAGGGATAGGGCTTCCCTTCAATGTAGAGTGTTCTCTCTCTGATCTCCCACACGCCTTGTGAGAGCTTCGCGAGAGTTTCTATGAGCAAGGGTGTCTCACCCGCAAACTGCTCCCGACGAATCTGATAGACTAATTCTTTCCAGATGAGCTCTTGCTTGGCGCGCTCGAGGCCATGTTCACGCACCACCGCTGTCACCTCAAGCCAAAGCTTCGTGAGTCTCTCCGAGCTCAGCGGAAACTCATACCATGAGATGACCGGCCCACGATCTGTTTGCTCTGTTGCGATATGCAGCATCCCTCCAGCTTTGAGATAGCTTATGCTCATAATCTGCGGGATCTCTTGAGCGAGACGCTTAGAGGGCACTGCCAGAAGATACGGGATCGGGCGCTCGGCTTGCTCCTCCATTACCTTGGGCCACATCCCGATGGGGCCGATCTGGGGGATCGCCGGGTGAAGATTGAGCACATCGAGGGCGTTCAAGATCTCAGCGCTGAGAATCTGCATATACCCAACTGAGAGATAGAGCTTCACGTCACGGGGGAGAAGCTTCAGCAGGGCACGATCGTGCTCGATGCGCCAGCGCTCCAAGAGCCTTGGGTCTTGGCGGGCCTGCTCGCGCAACTCTTTCTGAAACTCACGCGATGGAAAGAAGCTCAGCTTATTCAAGAATTTGAGAGTCTTTATGGCTGCAACGCGCTGCGCAAGCTTCTCATCCGCAGGACGCTCCGGAACGTTACACAGCACACACGGCACGTCTGCTCGGATGCGCCCCGACGCGAGCGCATTCTCAAGATCGCGCAAGAGCGTCACAGCGTCATCGTCGTGCAGCGACGTGAGAATCCCAAACTGAAAGCGAGTCATCCTAAGCTCCCGATCTCCTGGCCGCGCAGGCGACGCCGCATCTGCTCGCTGCGCGCGATAAACGCGTCGTCTATCTGGGTGGTGAGTTCGAGGGCCTTAACGGCTTCTCGTCCGCCCTGCACAAATGCCTCAGCAATTTCCACGAGGACCAACGCGCTCGGACTGATACACCCAAACTCAGCTGCTCGCAGCGCGTAGCCGTTCCCGTTGAACGCGAGAGCTACTCCTCCTTCACGCCGGACTAATTCTAACGCTTCGACATCAGTGATGCTGTCGCCAACGTAGATCGTGTGAGAAAGCGCGATCCCTGTGCGCTGGACAATCTCCTGAAGCGCGCGCGCTTTCTCAAGGCCACCGATAGGCTGAATCTCTTGCAAGATGCGCCCGATCTCCATCGCTGCAAGACGCCCCCAAAAGATACTATCAAAAAGCTCGACAGTTTGGCGATCCCGCGCGGAAAGCGCATCAAGACTGCGAGCTCCCGAAGGAATCTGAATCTGAGGGTACTGGATGATCTGATCGTAGAGACTGAGGAGCTCCCGGCGCTCTCGCTCTGAGAGCGCGTACGCGTCCAGAGATATCTTAGTGCAGTATGCGTTCTCGAAGGGGAAATCGAAAATTTCACAGACAGCTCGCACATAGGGCTCATAGCTTGTGCTGATAATAAAAGTAGGCATTCGCGCATAAATACTTTGCACAGTCTCGCGAGCGCCTGGAACAAGCTTCACAGTCTGACAAGAGAACTCTCTCAGCTCGTGGTCGCTCAGCCCAAACGCTTTGAGGAACGGCACGATGAGCTTGAGCGTGTCCCCTGCGCGGTAGGCGGGGCGCTTGACGATGTCAGCGAGAATGTCGTCATATTTGCTGATGAGCGCGAAGAAGTGCGCGCCGTTGGGAAGAAAATGCGCCGCGATCTCAAACGCATTATCGTTGAGCGTGAGCGGCCCTTCGAGATCCGTGACATACTGCACACGCGCCATAGGGTCAGTATACCCAGCTTCTCGAGGGAGGGCAATTGGTCAAGCGGGTGGGAAATTATTATAATAAAAGACAAAAGAGAGGAGGTGAGATAAGATGAACAAGAGCGATCTGGCGGAGCTGGTAGCTAAGCAAGCCAAGCTGCCCTCGAAGACCGCAGCCAAGCGGGCTCTCGACGCAACGCTCAACGCAATCATGGACGCGGTCGCCCGTGGGGATTCGGTGACCTTAGCGCGGTTTGGGACATTCCAAGCTGTGGTGCGCAAGGCCGCGCGGCGCTTCAATCCCCGCACGCGCCAGCCCATTGACGTCCCGGCCAAGCGCGTGCCCAAGTTCAAAGCCGGCCGCAAGTTCAAGCAATTAGTCTCTAAAGGCCGATGAAAATACGATCGCCAAGGGGGGAGGAGCGATGCCACACGTGTACCATCTCAGCTTGAGCGATAGAGAGATTGCAGGGGCACAGATGGCCCTCCTCCCCGGCGATCCCGCTCGGGTCGAGAAGATCGCCACGACGGAGCCCATCAAGCATGGGCGATTCGTCACATCTCATCGTGAATTTTGCACCTGGCTGGGGTTCATCAGAGAGACGCCTATCGTGATCACGTCCACGGGGATCGGCGGGTCGTCGACGGCCATTGCCGTCGAAGAGCTCGCCCAGCTTGGCGTAAAAATCTTTATGCGCGTCGGGACCACGGGCGCGATCCAGCCCCATATCAATATTGGCGACGTGGTCATCACGACAGGGGCCGTGCGTCTCGACGGCGCGTCGACACACTATGCCCCGATAGAGTACCCCGCCGTTGCCAACTATGAGGTCGTGTGGGCGCTCGTCCAAGCTGCTCGCAAACTCAAGATTCCCTATCACGTGGGGATCACGTGCTCATCAGCCACGTTCTATCCCGGACAAGAGCGTTCAGACTCTTTTAGTCAGTATATTATCAAACAGCTCCAGGGAACGAAGAGCGAGTGGGAGCGCTTGGGCGTGCTCAACTACGAGATGGAAGCTGCGACTTTATTGACAATGTGCAGCGCCTTAGGGCTACGCGCTGGCTGCGTCTGCGGGGTTGTGGACACGCCCACGCAGGAGCTGATCACTCAAGAAAGCCTGCAACGCGCGGAGCAGAATGCGATCCAAGTCGCTGCCAAAGCAATGGAGATCTTCTTAGAAAAACAATTATGAGATGCATTATTCTTCTTACGCTGATTGGTGCACTGCTGACGGGATGCTCAGGTGAGAAGACTTCGCAAGAGAAAGGAGGGCCAGCAATGATGACTCTAACAAGTACGGCGTTCACGCATGGGGCGATGATCCCCAAAGACTACACGTGCGATGGAAAAGACATCTCGCCCCCCTTAAGCTGGAGTGAGCCTCCAGAAAAGACTCAGAGCTTTGCGCTTATCATGGACGACCCTGATGCCCCCATGGGCACATGGGTCCATTGGGTGATCTATAACATTCCGGCGACAGCGCGTGGGTTGAGCGAAGGCGTTCCTACGGATGCTGATCTTCCTGATGGGAGTCGTCAAGGGCGCAACAGCTGGAGACGGATCGGGTACGGTGGGCCGTGCCCGCCCAGCGGCACCCATAGATATTTCTTTAAGCTCTACGCGCTCGATACTGTGCTCACTCTTGCGTCCGGGGCGACAAAAGACGAACTGCTCAAGGCGATGGAGGGGCACATCCTCGCCCAAGCAGAACTTATGGGGAGGTACGCAAGACACTAGGGTCAGCGTCGCGCCCGCAGCACGATCACATCAGTGACTTCTGCCCATGTCATTGAGTTGATGATTATTAAGATCAACTCTTTCAAGCCTTCAGCGCTCCCTTGGCTGAAGATTCGCATCCCCCCAGATTCTTCAGGCTTGACCCAAAAGTTGCGCGTCCAATTACCAAACTGCTGCTCGTAAAAGCTGAACACCTCGAGGGCTTTGTTCCCATCAAGCCGATAGCCGACGACACCCACGTCGGAGAAGTCCTGAAACAACCGAAAGAGCGCTTCGATCCCCAAAACCCCAAGCCAACTCATGAACTCAATCAAGGAGTCTTGCGGGCGCTCCGGCTGCCCCCATATTCTCATTCTCATCGCGAGCAGGGGATTCGTGATAAGATCCCCAAACCATCGCTTGAGATACTCCAAGAGATCGCGCGTGGTGAGCACAACCTCCCACTGCAGCTCCGCGCCCTCAAAGACGGGCACGTCCACAGCAGCCCCGTCAGCATGCGCTAGAGCAATGACGAGATCTGTTGTCTCATAGCCCTTTGACACCGCAATAAAGAGATAGCTCTGGTCTTTGGCAAGAAGCCGCACGCCCCCAGCTTCAGCTGGCTTGACCCACAGAACCTGGCGCCACTCTTCCAACGCTTGCTTATAGAAGTTCAGCACCTCGAGAGCGCGTCCGCCTGCAATCGTGTACCCCGCGATCTTGAGCACCGCCAGATCGTCAACCCACTTATAAAGCCCCTGAGCCATCTCTTGCGCTGTGAGATGCACTTCCCACTCGACTTGTGCTCCCTCATAGAGAGGGATCTCTAGAGCGGGCTGTAATTGCTGAATGTCTTGAACACGCGGCGAGCCCAAGGCCCATCCTGCCCCAAGCACGCATGCCAACCCGACAACAGCTATGACCCTGACCCAGACTCTCTTCCGCATAGTATGCACCTCCTCACTCTAATTTTATTCCTTCACGACCACGTTGACCAGTCGACCAGGGACGACAATGACTTTGACGACTTGCTTGCCGTCCAAGCGCGATTGGATCTGCGCCAGCGCGCGCTTCTCCAGCTCAGCTCGATCTTCGCTGATCTCCGCAGGGACGGTAAGGCGATCTCGTACCTTCCCGTTAATTTGGATAACGATCTCGCGCTCCGCCGCGTGCAGTGCCTGGGGATCATAGCTGGGCCAGCGCTGCTCCAGCACAGCGTCGTCGTGTCCCAGACGTCTCCACAGCTCTTCACAGATAAACGGCGTAAACGGCGATAAGATCAAGACCAACTCTTCTAACGCGCGCTTCACCAGCGCTTTGTTGATCTTCTTTGGGTTTTCGCTGACGTAGTCTGTCAGCTCGTTGGTCAGCTCCATGATCGCTGAAACAGCCGTGTTGAAGTGGAACTGCTCGATGTCTTCAGTGACAGACTTAATTGTCTGATGGAGCTTCTGCCAGACTTTGCGCTCGCGCTCGGTGAACTGAGCTGGATTCAGCTCCCCGGCGTCGGTGAGCTTGCGCGCCTGGGAGAGCACGAGATTCCAGACGCGATTCAAGAAGCGGAAGCTCCCACGCACGCCCTCGTCTGTCCATTCGATATCTTTCTCCGGCGGCCCCATGAAGAGCGTGTACAATCTTTCTGTGTCAGCTCCGTATTGGTCGATCACGTCTTGGGGCGAGATCGTATTGCGCTTGGACTTGGACATCTTATGCAGATCTACTTTGAGTTCGCGCCCGCAGTGGGGGCACTTGTTGCCCTCCTTGACCTCGCTGGGATGAATCCAATTGTGCTGAGGGCAGCGATACGCGAGATGCTCGATCACCCCTTGGGTGAAGAGCCGCGCAAATGGCTCGTCAAACTTCAGATAGCCCATATCGCGCAGGGCTTTCGTAAAGAATCGTGAGTAGAGCAGGTGCAAGATCGCGTGCTCCACCCCACCCACATACTGATCGACCGGAAGCCATCTGTTGACGGCTTCGGGATCGAACGGCCGTGTCTGCTCATGCGGCGAGACGAATCGTAAGAAATACCAACTCGAATCGACGAACGTGTCCATCGTGTCGGTGTCACGTCTGGCAGGGCCGTGACATTGCGGGCAGGTCGTCTGATAGAACTCGGGGATCTCTGCGAGCCCCTTCTTGCCGATGAACGGCACATCAGGGAGCAGCACGGGCAGCTCGCTTTCGGGCACGGGCACGATCCCGCAACGCTCACAATGAATCATGGGGATTGGGGTTCCCCAATAGCGCTGGCGTGAGATGAGCCAGTCTCTCAGCTTATATTTGACGACAAAGCGTCCCAGCCCCTTAGATTCTAAAAACTCCCCGATCTTGCGGAACGCTTCGCGGCTGGACAGCCCATTGAACTGCCCGGAGTTGACAAGCCAGCCCTCGCCCTCAAACGCTGCTGTCAGCTCGCCCTTGCTCTGGTCGCTCTCGATCACCCTTCGGATTTCAAGCCCGTACTTTTTAGCAAACTCGAAGTCGCGTTGGTCATGGGCTGGCACACCCATGATCGCCCCGGTGCCGTACTCCATCAAGACATAGTTGGCAATATAGATGGGGACTCTTTCGTTATTCACGGGGTTGATGGCGTAGCGTCCTGTGAAGAAGCCCTCTTTCTCGACGGTGACGGCGCTGCGGGCGATCTCGCCCTGCTGGAGCACTCTTTGTACGAATGCCTCCATCTGGGCGCGTTTCTGTGGGTCTTGCTCATGAGCGAGAAACTCCTCGACGAGCGGATGCTCCGGCGCGATAGCCATGAACGTCACGCCAAAGATCGTATCTGGGCGAGTCGTGAAGACTCTGAGAGGACCTAACCCCCTACCCCCCTTCCCTAAAGGGAAGGGGGAACTCCCCTCCCGCTTTAGGGAAGGGGCTGGGGGAGAGGTCTCAACGCCGAAGTCAATCTCGACGCCCTCACTGCGCCCGATCCAATTATATTGCATCTTCTTGACGCGCTCCGGCCAGTGCTCCAGCTTCTCCAAGTCTTTGAGTAATTCTTCGGCATACTGGGTGATCTTGAAGAACCATTGGGTGAGCTTGCGCTTCTCGACAAGAGAGTCGCAGCGCTCGCAACGGCCATCAATGACCTGCTCGTTCGCTAAGACGGTCTCGCAGCCGGGGCACCAGTTGGCTACGGCTGCGGCACGATACGCTAAGCCCCGCTTATAGAACTGCAAGAAGAGCCATTGGTTCCACTTATAATAGTCAGGCTCGCAGGTTCTGATCTCGCGGTCCCAGTCGTAGACGATGCCCCACTCCCGAAACTGCTTCTTCATGCCCTCAATGTTAGCAATGGTCCAATCACGGGGGTGGGTCTTGTTCTCGATGGCTGCGTTTTCTGCGGGCAGGCCGAACGCGTCAAATCCCATGGGATTCAGCACATTGAAGCCCTGCATCTTCTTGTAGCGGGCGAATGCGTCCCCAATGATATAATTTCGCCCGTGGCCCACGTGCAAGACCCCTGATGGGTACGGGAACATATTGAGATAGTAGAACTTCTTCTCGGTGTTGGCCGTGTCGACCTTGAAGAACCCCTGTCTGTCCCAGAAGTCCTTCCAGCGTTTCTCGATCTTCTTGAAGTCATATTTGGCGATTCTTGGCATAGGGCACCTCGCTATGTGAGTCCTGAGTTAGAGAGTTCTCAGTGTGTCAGTTATTGTTGCTGCAAGAGCGAGAAGAAAGCAAGTGAGGGGTCTCCGTGCCCGTTCAGGCACGGAGCAGCAGGAGCACCAGCATCTGCTTTAAGACAATCATAGAATTCACAACAAAATTATGGCACAAAGTGGGCGGGATGTCAACTTGCACATCCCTTCAAAAGCTCCATACTATACAGTGCAGACTTCCCAAAGCAGATCGCGGAGCTCGAAAAGCCCTTAGATGAGTCGCGGGTGCAAAGCTCAGGTCAAGGGGATGCTTGGAGGTAGGGCAACTTCAGGTAGTCTTAAGGGCCCTTCCCTTGCCAGTAGGCTACAGGGTTGGGATTACCGGGAACGAATTTCCACTGCTTCCATTCTAAAAGCTTGCCATCAAGAGCAAGGATTCTGATGGTATAGATGGCCTCATTGTAATCTAAGGTTAGGGCTCGCTGTTCGGTCTTAGGAAGATTTCCACTATTGGGAATATACTGTTCTAACATAAGTAGTCCTACTCCTCATTCAAATCCCTTCTCAGGTTTTCCCATATCTCTGGCCAGCACCAGCTCAATCTCCCCTCCATTAATATCCAACTTAAACTTATCCTCATCAAATTTTGGGGTAAGACCAGGGGTCTGGACGAATTCAATGTGCTTGACTGCCATTGTGATGTCTGTAATTTCAATATTTAAAAGTTCTTTGCGTAAAATTCGGCCAAACTCGCCACCAATAACAGTTTCTTTTTCTCCATTAGAGTTGGTTATAGTTATAGTATATTTTTCCACATCAAACTGCATCACTGCTAAGTTAGCAATACTCTCTAAGATTTTCTCCATTGAGAATTTACCATCTCTATTATCACCTTTGACATACAATCTTGATGTCCCCACCGGTATACTTCGTATTTCCGCAATCCCAGAAATATCCAGAGGTGGTTGGGTCTGCTGGGAGAGCACCGAGCTGGACAGCAACCCCAGAATAAGACCGACGACAGAGGCCCCACCTACAACAAAAGCTATCTGCTTCATCTGCGCCCTCTTGATAAAACATCGCAGCAGGGGCAAGTCAAGAGGAGCAGCGAAGAGTTGAATAGCTGAGCGGCGGGAGCGAGCCGGAACAAGACCCGCTTGAAGCCCTCTCTCCAAGCTAGTAGAATAGCTTCAGAAGGTGTAGCTATGTCCGTGAAGGAGATTCTCCAAGCCCTGGAGCAGCTTACCCCAGAAGAGTGTCAGCAGGTGCGCCAAGCCCTCGAAAGGCGCTTAGGTTGCATCGCAACCGACAGCAGTGAGGCAGCATGCAAGCAACGCCTCCTGGCCCTCGGTCTCTTGGGCGAGATCAAGCAGCCCCTTAAGACGCCATTGCCAGGGGATCGCACCCCAATCCGAGTTTCTGGGAAACCGCTGTCACAGATGATCATCGAGGAGCGGCGCTGAGTGGGAGTCTACTTTTTCGAGAGTAGTGCTCTGGTCAAGAGATACGCTGCGGAGATTGGAACCCCGTGGGTTTGTAGCATTACTGATCCCACCTCAGGGAACGAGATTTACATCGCCCGTATCACTGGTGTGGAGCTTATTGCAGCGTTTGTGCGCAAGGCTCGCGCCGGGGAGATCACCCTAGAAGATAGGCAGAGAGCTATAGCTAACTTTAAGGCTGACTGGAGCAGGCAGTATCAGATCGTGGAGATCACCGCGGCAGTGGTCAACCGTGCTATGGATTATGCAGAGCGCTACGGACTGCGCGGCTATGATGCAGTGCAACTAGCTACGGCTTACGAACTGAACGCTGTCCGCCGGGGCTTCGGGCTGCCCTCGCTAGTCTTTGTTTGTGCTGATGCTGATCTCAACCATGCCGCTGCGGCGGAGGGGATGGTTGTGGAAGACCCCAACGATTATCCTTGACTTGAAGGGTAGGCATCTTTAGGAAAGTTAGCCCTTCCCCTGCCAGTAGGCTACGGGATGGGGATTACCGGGGAGGAATTTCCACTGCTTCCATTCTAAGAGCCTGCCATCGGGAGTAAGAATTCTTAAGTTGCTGTATCAATAGCTATTTCTTGTTCTTAAGTCTTAGGTGGGTTTCCACTATTCGGCACATATTGCCTTAGAACCAAACCCATTACCCCCTCTGGAAAACCCTTATCCAATCTGTCAAAATCCCTGACTAAAAATTAGCTCAATCTCCCTTCCGTTGATATCCAACTTAAATTTATCCTCAAAAAGTGGATTTGTCAAGGGAGAAAATAAATTTTCCTTTGGACAAGGTTCTAGGCTGGAATTGGAGAGAGCAGCAGATTATTTAGTTTGCGGAATAGGATTGGGTTCACCCTGGATGAATTTTAACGCCTGTATTATCTGTAACACCCTTCCATCTGGGGCAAGAATACTATGGACATAATAGGTCACATATTTATTGAGTTTTCTATCAATGTCAATGGATAGCCCCTTCTCTTCAGTTCTTTTGGTTCCATCATTTAAAGGCCGTCTCATAATCAGCAGCAACACTCCCCACTTCTCAAATCCTTTTTCTTTTCGGCCAAAATCCTCTGCCAGAATCAAATCAAAAAACCGTCCATTGATATCCAGTTCAAATTTGTCTTCATCAAATCCCCGAATTCCCTTTTTAAGTTCTATTCTTAATATTCTACCAAATTCACCACCGATTATGGGAATCCCCGAAATATCCAAAGGTGGTTAGGTCTGCTGGGGAGAGCACCGAGCTGGACAGCAACCCCAGAATAAGGCTAACAGCTACAATTCCACCCATAATGAAAAGCGTCTTCTTCATCTCTACCCTCCGGCTACAAATATAGTGCCCGACCAAAGACAAGTCAAGAGCACCATGGCCCCACTTGCACGCTCCTGAAAAACCCCTCATACTATAAGTGTGAGAAAGGAGCTGAGGCCCATGCCCGATCTCTTCAAGGAGGGAAAGCAGCAGAGAGCGTCTCCCTTCTCCCCAGAGCAGATCGCGGAATTAGAGAAGCCCCTTGACGAATCGCGCGTCCAGCGCCGCCCCGACGGATTGACGTATCTTCCAACGTACGATGTCATTGAGACAGCCAACAGGATCTTCGGCTACGGCGGTTGGCAGCGCGAGATCAAACGCTTAGAAAAGATCTACGAAGACACGAGCGAAGGCACCTACACTGTTGGGTATCTCTGTGAATGTCGGATTCGCATCGGCGACGTCGTTCACGAAGACGTAGGCTTTGGCTCCGGAGTCAGTCAAACTGATCCCGCCCGTGCGTATGAGACGGCTCTCAAAGGCGCGGTCTCCGATGCACTCAAGAGATGTTTCCGAGCCCTTGGAGATCAGTTTGGCTTGAGTCTCTATAAGAAGCACGAGCCCGAAGAAGCTCCTTCAGTACCCTTAGCTACCGAAGCCCAACTAGGACGATTGCGCAAGGAGCTGCGCTCCGCCAATCTCAAAGAGAGCAAGCTCTTAGACTATATCAACGCTCTGATGGGGACACGCTACACGCGCCTCGAAGAACTCCCCCTGAAAGTCGCAAGCCGCGCTATCGATCGCTTTGTCTCCGAGCGGGAGAAGTTCATCCAAGAGCTTAAGAGCATCAAGGGGTGAGCATGGGCTTCAGTTGCGGGCTAGTCGGCCTGCCCAACGTCGGCAAGAGCACGATCTTTAACGCCCTGACGGCCGCCGGGGCCAGAGTCGATAACTACCCGTTCACGACGATTGAGCCCAACGTCGGTGTCGTCCCCGTCCCCGATCCCAGACTTGACGAGCTCCATAAGCTCTTCCCGGAGAAGAAGAAGGTCCCAACGACTTTGCAGTTTATAGACATCGCGGGGTTGGTCAAAGGCGCCAGCGAGGGCCAAGGGCTGGGCAATCAGTTCCTAGCTGAGATCAGAAACGTCGACGCGGTTGTTCACGTCGTGCGCTGCTTTGAAGACCCCGACGTCGTGCACGTCGACGGCACTATTGACCCCAAGCGCGACATTGAAGTCATTGAGACTGAGCTCTTACTTAAAGATCTTGAGACCGTCGAAAAGCGTGTCAAATCGTTAGCGTCAAGGGTGAAAGTCGGCGATAAGGCTGCCAAAGCTGAGTATGAGTTCTTCGAGAGAGTGCGCCAGGCCCTGGCGCAGGGACAGCATATTCGCGAGATCACGATTCACGAGCACGAGCGCCCGTTTCTGAAAGACTTAAACCCTCTTACGCTCAAACCCGTGCTCTTTGTCGCCAACGTCGGCGATGAGGGTGAGAACGAATACTCTAGAGAAGTTCAGAGACTTGCAGCGGAGCGCGGCACTATAGCTGTCATCATCCGCGGGCGATTAGAGTCTGAAGTCTACGAGGCCGCGGACACCGACGAGGAGCGCCGCGCCTTCAGAAAAGAGCTGGGGATCGAAGAGTCTGGGCTGGACGCGCTGGTGCGCGCTGGATACGAGATCTTGCACCTGGTGACCTTCTACACTATTGACGGCCCAGAAGTTCGGGCCTGGACAGTGCCCAAGGGGACACACGCCCCGCAAGCCGGTGCTAAGATCCACACAGACTTTGCCGAGCGCTTTGTGCAATGCGAGGTCGCGCGCTGGGACGAGCTCGTCAGGGAGAAGTCGTTAGCGCGCCTGCGCGAGCTGGGACATCTCCACCGCCACGGCGAAAAATACGAGGTCCAGGACGGCGACGTCATCCACTTCATCGTCGCCTAAGGTTGACAAATCTCCCCAAAGACGGTATAGTGTAGATTTGTCCGATTCTATTAGCACTTTCGCGGGAGCGTAGAGTTTCGATCATGCAGCTTTACAAAGCAGCTAAAGAATTAAACACGACCATCGCTGAGCTTGTCGCGCGCCTCGAGACGCGCGGGATCAAGAAGCGCAAGCACAGCTTTGAAAATCTCACTGAAGAAGAGTATAAGATCGCACAGGAGCTTTTTGCCAAGCCTGAACCTAAGATTACAGCCCCGAAGACTCAACCATTACCATCTGAAGTAAGAACTCCTGAGCCCAGGGTTGAGCCTACTCTCAAGAAACCTGAAGCTCCGCGCCCCCAGGCTCTTGCTGCGCCTCCTATCACACCGCAAGCCCAAGCAGTTGCGCCTGCTCCTCCGAAGCCCAAAGCCGAAGCGAAAACTGAAGTCTTAGAGAAGCCTGCCCCTCCTCCGCCCCCCACAAGGCCCTTGGTCCCTCGGCCCCCAGTCGTCACGATCTTAGGGCACGTTGACCACGGCAAAACAACTCTCTTAGACTATATTCGCAAGACGCATGTGGCTGCCAGTGAAGCCGGCGGGATCACCCAGTCTATCGGGGCGTATCAAGTCGAGTATAAAAACAAGAAAATCACGTTCATTGACACGCCGGGGCACAAAGCGTTTGCGAACATGCGCGCTCGCGGCGCCCAAGTGACCGATATCGCTGTCTTGGTTATCGCTGCGGACGACGGCATCATGGAGCAAACGAGAGAAGCGATCAGCCATGCCCGCGCCGCCAAAGTCCCCATAATCGTCGCTATTAATAAAATAGACAAGCCCACCGCGAGCGTGCAGCGCGTCAAAGAGCAACTAGCGCGTGAAGGGTTGACCCCTGAAGACTGGGGCGGCGAGACGATCACCGTGCCCATCTCCGCACTCACAGGCCAGGGAGTCGACGACCTGCTCGAGATGATCTTGCTCGTTGCTGAGCTGCAAGAGCTGAAAGCAGATCCTCAAGCCCTCCCCCGTGGGGTCGTGATCGAAAGCGCGCTCGATCCCACCCGTGGCCCCATCGCCACAGTGATCGTTCAGGACGGGACACTCCGCGAACGAGATATTATAGTCTGTCACACGGCTTATGGGCGCATCCGCGCGCTCTTGGATGATCGCGGGCGGCGAGTCAGTGAAGCTGGTCCTGGCTCTGCTGTTCAAGTCTTAGGGCTTTCGGAAGTCCCCGGCGCGGGAGAGCGCTTTGAAGTCATGACCGATCTGATGGAAGCCAGGCGCATTGTAGAAGCTCGCCTAGAAGAGCTGCGCCGCAAGCGCTTCGAGAAGACCCGCAGAACTATCCAAGATATCTTACAGCAGCAAGCTCACGCCAAGACGCGCGTGCTGCAGGTCATCCTCAAAGCCGATAGCGTTGGCTGTTTAGAAGCTGTGCGCAACGAGCTGAAAAATATTAAAGTCGAATCAGTGCAGTTAGAGTTTCTGCACGAGGGCGTGGGCAACGTCAACGAGAGCGATGTCCTGCTCGCGTCTACCGCCAAGGACGCGGTGATCATCGGCTTTCGTGCTGGCATTGACGATAAGGCAGCCAAACTCGCCGATCAAGAGGGTGTACCCATTCGGCTCTACGACGTGATCTATCAGCTCACAGATGACGTCAAGAAAGCTCTCCAGGGGCTGGTTGCCCCGCAGATCCGCGAGACGAAGATCGGCGAAGCGGAGGTCCGCCGGATCTTCAAGATCCCCAATGTGGGTACGGTAGCGGGCTGTTATGTGCGTGATGGCTATGTGCTTCGGGAGGCGCGCGTGCGCGTCAAACGCAATGATACCGTGATCTTTGACGGGGTCTTAGCGAGTTTAAAGCATCTGGACAAAGACGAGAAGAAGATCGAAAAAGACAAGGAATGCGGGATCAAGATCGCCGGGTTTGAGAAGATCGCAGAGGGCGATATCTTGGAGTTCTACACGCGCGAGGTCGTCAAAGGGTTCTGAGAAGTTCAAGAGCTATAGTGCAGGGCAGTTTAAGCCGGGGGTGGTCATATGCAGATCGGGGTGGTGCGCCTGACCTTGCGCTTACATGAGCCGACATCTCTCAAAGAAAAGCGCCATATCCTTCAGAGCCTCATCGCGCAACTGCGCCGCAAGTTCAACGCATCCATTGCAGAAATCGACCGTCTAGACGATTGGAAGTCTGCTGTGCTTGGCGCAGCGATCGTCTGTAATGATGGGCGGGTCAACAACGCGCTCTTGGGGAAGCTCGTTGAAGCCGTGGGGCATTTTAAAGATATTACTGTAGAAGACTACGAGATCGAGATTATCTAGTCATGAGCCGCTGGGGCTTAGAGCGCTTACAAGCAGAGATCCATGAGAGACTGAGCGAGATCTTGCAGTTTGAGGCGCGTGACCCGCGCTTGGAGCGCGTGACGATCTTCGCTGTCAAGCTTTCTAGAGATATCCGTCATGCGTGGGTCTCCGTTGGGGTGTTGGGCGACTCCCAAGAGGAGACAGAGTCACTGCAGGCTTTACAAGAACATCGGGGGTTTTTGCGTTCGGCGCTGGCCAAGCGCCTCCATATCCGTCACACCCCAGAGCTGCATTTTGAGCTGGACGAAACAGAGCGTCGCGCACAGCGCATTGAGGAGCTGCTTGGGAGAAAACCTTAAATTTTGCCTACGTTGACGCTCTTGCAGTATGATACTCTCAGCCGAAAGCGTGAGGAGGTCTGGCTATGAACGTCGCCCATCTCTTTGAGCACGCCGCGCAGCAATACCCAGAGAGAACAGCTGTCTATTTCCCCGGCATCCCCAACGCCGTGCCCCCGCGAGCGATCTCGTATAGAGAGCTTTCTGACTGGACAAGCCGATTCGCCGGAGGGTTGAAAGCGTTAGGGCTTGCCCCAGGAGATCGCTTCGCCGTCTATCTGCCCAACCTGCCCCAGTTTGTTATTTCTATCTGGGGCGGGTTCAAAGCCGGCTGCGTCCCAACTCCCATGAACCCTACGCTCAAAAAGCGCGAGATCATCCATCAAGTCACAGATTCTGGGGCAAAGCTCATCATCGCCCCGGTCTTCATGCTCGAAGAAGTCGCCAAAGCTGCTGAAGAGCTGAAAGACCTGAAGGTCTTCGTCGTTGGCCCTGGCTCGTCGTACCCGAACTTTGACGAGCTTCTCAAGCATCCTCCGACGTTTGTGGAGCGCAACGACGACGATTTGGCCCTCATGCCCTATACGTCAGGGACAACCGGAAAACCCAAGGGCGTCCTGCTCACCCACAAAAATTTGAGCAGCAACATCCAAGCCGTGATGAAACTGATGCAAGCCAAAGGCGCGGGGGAGCGCCTGCTCGTGCCCGTCCCCATGTTCCACATCACCGGGATGACCGTGCTGATGCTAAGCCCGCTCTCAATGGGCGTGACTATCTACCCAATGCTGCGCTGGGACGCCGAGCACGCCATGCAGCTCATTCAAGAGCATAAAATAACGAGCATGGTCTGCGTTCCTACACTGTATATCGATCTGCTCAACCACCCGAAAGTCACGCAATACGACCTCAGTTCGCTCAAGCTCTGCAGCTCTGGGGGCGCGAAGATGCCCGTCCCCGTCATTGAAGCGATACAGAAGAAGCTCGGCGTGACGGTCTACGAGGGCTACGGGCTGACGGAGACGTCGCCGTTGACGCATACGAATTTAGCAGCGCCTAAGCCCAAGATCGGCTCGATTGGCTGGCCCATCGAAGGCGCGGAGTGCAAGATCGTAGACGAAAACAATAGACGCCTTCCCGTGGGCCAAGTCGGCGAGCTATGTGTGCGCGGCCCCATGGTGATGAAGGGCTATCACAACAATCCCGAAGCGACTCGGCAAGCGATAGATGAAGAGGGCTTCTTCCACACAGGAGACTTAGCCTACGTTGACGAAGAGGGCTATTACTATATAGTAGATCGCGTCAAAGATATGATCAACGTCGGTGGCGTAAAAGTCTTCCCTAAGGAAGTCGAGCATGTTTTGTATGAGCACCCTGCTGTTGCCGAGTGTGCCGTCGTAGGGATTCCCGACGAGCGCAAGGGCGAGACGGTCAAAGCGTACATTGTGCTCAAAGCGGGCTACGCACCCTCAGAAGCTCTCGCTGAAGAGATTCGCCAGCACTGTCTCAGAGAATTAGCAGCATACAAGCACCCCCGGGAGATCGAGTTTGTGAAAGAGCTTCCTAAGACCGCATCAGGGAAGATTCAGAAGTACGTGCTGCGGGGACGAGAATAGCTAATCCTTATCGATAAGTGCTCAACCATTCAAAGCGATTAGTCATCTCTTCCGCGGAGAGTGCTGCAAGCAGCTTGAGAGTTCGACGTAACAGCACTCTCAAGGGCAATTGATCCGAGACGATAATTCCAGCGTGAGTACGGTTTTGTTCAGCATATTGACGTGCCAGTTGCACGTAATCCCGAATGTTATGAGTGAGGACAGCTCGGCCTTGGCGAACTGCAAACTCTAACTGCTCTGGATCGCTTTTCCCCAGCATCCCTGCTTCCGAAGCCGTGAGTACATCGAAACCGCGTTCACGGAGAATAGCTGCAAGCGTTGGATGCACATCCTCATCAAGATAGAGAGCGATTGCAGACATCGCTTAGGGTGCGGTCTTCAGTTTAGTTTGCCAATACTCTTCCGTGTTTTTCGTGAGAATTTGGTCCATTTCTTCTTTGTGGTCGTAGTAGTACGAAAGAGCATCGTAGACTTGGGCAAGAGTTAGATGCGGGAAGAGCGCGACTAGCTCCTCTGGAGTCATTCCCTGGTGCAGCACATAGGTTACAACCGAACGGACGGGGAATTTTGTGCCTTTGATAATGGGCTCCCCACCACAGTAGTTCTTACGCCTTGTGATATAAGGATGAACCGTCTTGAGTTGTGCAGCAGCCATAATCAATCACCGCAAGAGATTGTAAGCCTTTTATGAGGGAGTCGCAACCTTTCTGGCCTGATTCCATCGCCCAAATCTGATACAGCTTTACTATGACGAATATCATCCCAATTTCTGCTGTAAATCACGAAAACCCCTCTTGACAAGCGGCTTATCGTTATGCTATGATTTGCTCAAGGCCCGGTCGTGGGCGTTCAGAGGAGGTTCGCTCGCGGGGCCTGCGGAGACAGGCGCAGTGTCTTCGCCGCAAGACCCACCCACTTGCCCCCTCAGGCCCACGGGCTGAAGAAAGAAGGGATTCTCATCACAGAAACCCAAATCTAAAAACAGAGGGGGCAGAAAAAATGAACCGCCAATTCGGGCAGTATCGGTTCGGCTTAGGTCTGAAGGGCGTTCTCGTCGTCGCGGTGCTCTTAATGGTGCTCTTAATTATCATAATCACCAGTTTATCACCAGCGTATGCAGCGACGTTCAATGTTCCGGCTGGGGACGTGAATGCCCTAATCGCTGCAATCAATGCAGCTAATAATGAAGTTACGAACCCAGGGGCGGATACGATTGTGCTGGGGGGGGGGCACCTACACTTTGACTGCTGTTAACAACACCACTGACGGGCCAAATGGTCTACCCTCGATCACAAGCACGATTACGATCAACGGCAACGGCGCGATCATTGAGCGAAGTTCAGAGGATGGCACACCTAGCTTCCGAATCTTTCATGTTGAAATCCGGGGTACCTGACATTGAATGATCTGACAGTGCGAAATGGCAAGCTCTGTCCAGGCGGTGGAATTGCTAATAGAGGCATTCTGGCTATTAATAACAGCGCAGTTTCAGGCAATTCGACTGACTGTGTGGTGGAGGCATCGCTAACCTCGACTTTGCCGTATTGACTATTAGGAACAGTACTGTCTCGAATAATTCCGCCCTTGGTGGAGGCGGTGGGGTCTTCAGTTCTGGGGGGGGCATAGTGATTATTGATAAGAGCAGATTCTTAGGCAATACTGCTGGCTGGTCAGGTGGTGGCGTGTTCATTTGGGATTGGGGATTACTAACAATTAACGATACCACCTTCTCTGACAATTCTGCTGGAGTAGTAGGAGGGGCCATTGCCGCCACTACCTCTGCACCTGCTCCTTTTCCAGGAATATCCGTGACGCTCAACAACAGCACCATTTCTGGGAACTCAGCGCGCCAAGGTGGTGGCATTTACAACACGGGGATGTTGAGAATTAGCCATAGCACGACCGCAGGTAACTCTGCATATTTGGGCAGTGGCCTCTTTAACCAAGGAACAGTTAGAGTGAAAAACTCTATTATAAGCAATCCTTCAGGTAGAAACTGTGTTAACTACGTAGAAATCACCTCGCAAGGTTATAACCTAAGCAGCGATCATACCTGCAACTTGACCCATCCCGCAGATCTTCCCAACACCGATCCACTCCTTAACCCGCTTCAGGACAACGGTGGTCCCACTCAGACTCATGCGCTGCTGCCCGATAGCCCAGCTATTGATGCCATCCCTCTCGCAAACTGCACTGACACAGATGGTAACTTAGTTACTACTGACCAGCGCGGCGTGATACGCCCCCAAAGAGCACAGTGCGACATCGGGGCTTTCGAGAGAGAAGGATTCACGCTGACGGTGACCAAGAATGGGACCGGGAGCGGAACAGTCATCAGCGATTTAGAAGGTATCAACTGTGGCACAGACTGCGAACAGGGCTATGATCTAGATACTATCGTGAACCTGACAGCCACTCCTGATCCTGGTTCCGTCTTTGCGGGTTGGAGCGGCGACCTTGATTGTACCGACGGCCAAGTCACCATGAATGCCAATAAGACCTGCATCGCGACATTCAACTTAGCCCCAGTCTGCCAGGGCGTGACCGCGACCTCCTCACCAGCAAGGATTGCGTTCAGCAGAGCCAATCAACAAGCTACTATCCGTGTAACAGTCAGGAACAACAGTGGTGCCGGGAGAACCGTAACTGCCATCACCCCTCAAGCAGATGAACCCTTTACTATACGTCAGGATCAGCCCATCCCTACCAAGGACGATCAACAATCGCTCCTCTCGAACCTTCACGGTGACCGTCCGAGGGCCAGCAGCAGGGCCGTTCCCCATAACAGCTACGCAACCGTATTTTAATACTACTCTGGACTGCGGGACGTTGACGACGGCCAGTGAGCCGCGGCTGCTTGTGCCATTACGAGTAGAGAGCATTCAAGCGGAGCTTCAGGGGGATCGGGTGCTCGTCGAGGCTCGTGGGGAGGGCATTGCCTCTGTGCAGCTTCAGCTCTTCGACCTAAATGGCAGGCAACTGATGAACCAAGCCAGCAATACTACAACGCTGACCCTGCCAGCTATGGACAGCTCCGGGCAGCTATTGTCCAATGGCGTCTATCTCTGCATCGTACGTGTGCGAGGGTACGATGGGCGGGAGTACGTCAGCGAGATCAGAAAGCTCGTTATCGTGAGATAGAAGAGAGCAAGCAGATACTCACAGGGGCACGGAAGGTCGCCATTCCGTGCCCTTTGCTTCTAGCTCTTGCGCTCCCCCGGATTGCTGGAGCTCTGCGCTCGTTTTTCGGCGCGCACGCGCGAGACGGCATACCCCAAAAACCCGATCATCGCAATAATCCCTGCGATGAGAAAGACCTTCGGGGCTGTGGGCGGCGAAAAGACCATATACCCCAGCCCAATAAAGCCGATCACCGCACTGATTAAGATGATCACTGCAAAGACCAATTCACCCATAGGGCGTCCGCTCCTCAGTCTGAGATTTGTTTTATTGTATCAGATCAAGGGTCTGGAATCACGGAGGACACGGAAGTGAGCCACGGAAAGCACAGAAATAAATTCATGATCGCCCTGTGCTTTTCGTGATTCAAGCTACCTCGCGGACCTATGTCTGTCTGGAGTTGCCCCAGGCGTCCGTCGTCGGGCGGAAGAAGTCGCGCCCACACCTAGACCTCAGACACCGTTGCCCAGCACGCTGACTCGTACAATCAGTGTATAGGTGCTGCCGTGCCGAAGTGCTGCAGGAACTGCAGCACCGCAGCATCATCGAACTGCAGCACGGTAAAGCGAGGTGCTATGCGCCGACAGATTTGCCTGCTCGCTCTTGTAAGCGTACTCTCTGTCCTGTTGTCTAGCGCGATCCCAGAACGTCCTGTCTACGCGGACTGCCCATTAGTGATCACGATCACGTCCAGCCCGTTCGCCTTAGTCGCCCCCGATGGGCCGCGAGTCGCCACGCTCTCTGTGAGAGTGCAGAACTCCGGCTCGACAGTTCTTAAGAACGTCACAGTCTTCCTCGGCAACGGCACGACCCCCGGCACCTTCGATGATGCCGGAGGACAAAGCTTGCAGATGCTCGGCTCTGCAAGCGAAGCGACGCGCTTCTTGGGCAATCTTCCCGCCGGTGCTGCGCGAACGCTCTACTGGCACGTCGTCTACCCCAGCACAACGGATATTTCGTACCCGTACACCGTGTGGGCAACATCCGAGAACAGTTGCGGCGCAGCGCAGAACGCAACATTACAAACGAAGAGCGCTTCGGCTTTAAGTTCCAGCAAAATCTTGCCCGCTGATGGCTCGATGACCATCGAACCCACTTCGGGCCAGATCGGCGTCGGGCAGCTCGTCACGGTTACGATTACGGGCTTTGATCTGGGCGCTGTAGGAGCCGGCCCTGAAGCCGTCGAAGATGTCTGGCTTCAGCCCGTCAGCAACCCGAGCTTCGACCCTACGTGTCTGCGTTTAGTCCGCACGGAAGTCGCGCTCAACAGTATTCGAGCAACACCTTATAGTGATCAAATCTATTTCACGGGCATTGGCTCGCATAACCCGCCGCCAAACTACGCACGCAACATTTCAGATTACGTCAAGTACACGTTCATCGGGCTGAGAAGCTGTGCGACGACGTTGCAGCCCTATCAGCAAGCGGCTTCCGGCAGTGGGCACAAATTTAACGCCGACATCGGCGCGATCACCCTCAATATTCAAGTTCGCGATACTTTGGGAAAGCTCTCGCTCGACACGTCCGTCACGCCCACAGCCGCAACCCCTGGGACAACGCTTACGTATTCTATCGCCTACGGCAACACCGGCGGCGCTCCCATAGGCGATCCCACTTCGGGCAGCAGCGTTGTGATCACAGATATCCTCCCCTTGGAGATCACTTACGTTGCGGGAAGTTCGACGTGCAGCGCCCAGTGCCTCAAACTCTGGTCTACCGACGGCGGCACAACGTTCGTCGCTGCAGAGCCGCTCTCTGCCGCAAGCGTCACTGCTCTACGTTGGGTCATTCTCGAGCCCATCCCTGCGGGGCAGAACCCCGCTGGCACCGTAGGCTTCCAAGCAACGGCGACTTCAGCTGATACCGTGTGCAACACCGCCCAGGGCACATTTAGCTCAGCATCGGTTGTCGCTTCAGATACAGCGTGCGCCAACAGCGCGACCGATATTGAGCTTGCTCTCTCCGGCCCCACGACAGTGCTCCCCGGTGGCTCGCTGAATTTTATTCTCAGCTATCACAATGCTGGGCCGTCGGTCGCCGAAGACGTGCAGATTACTCTTACGCTCCCCGATGGGACTCAGTTCGTGAGCGCCAGCGCAGCGCCCACGAGCAATTCCGGACAAACAGTGACGTTCGTGATGGGCTCGCTTGCTCCAGGCCAAGGCGGCTCACTAAGCGTCCAGGTCGCCGTGCTCAGCTCTGTGCCTACCGGCACACCGCTCACAACGATTGCCCAAGCGACGACAAATTCTCCAGAGACCAACACGGCTAATAACTCAGCTTCCTTGACGACGACCGTAGGAACAGCAACGCACAGCCCGCAACTGCGAGCGATTCTTACAGCTACTCTTGTGGAAGACACGCCGCCGCTCGGTGCCAGCCCCGGCGATACTCTAGAATACTCCGCGACGATTACTAATACGGGGCCTGTTGCGGCTACGGGCGTCGTCTTCCGCTTCACTCCAGACCCTAATACAACTCTCGTCGAAAACAGCGTCACCACGACTGCAGGGACGATCACGATGCACTCTCAAATCCGTGTTGATCTAGGGACTCTTGCCCCTCATATATCAGCGACTGTTCAATGGCGGGTACGCATAAAAAATTCGTTCCCCCAGGGCACGGTCAGCATCCGCGCCCAGGGGCTCGTCTCCAGCAACGAGCGCCCCGACGAGCCGACTGACGATCCCACGACGCTCACCCCACACGACCCGACGGAACTCTTCGTGAGCACAGCGCCGTTTTTGAAAGCGCAAAAGACCTACTCGATCTTCAACGATCTCGACGGCGACGGCCAACCCAGCCCCGGAGATATTCTCAAATATACGATCACTGTAACCAACGTAGGCCGCGAGAACGCCGGATCTGTTATTTTATCTGATGCGCTCGACCCCAACGTGACGCTTGTGATCGGCAGCGTGACGACCACCCAAGGAGCTGTGCTCTTTGGCAATGCGGAAAACGACAGATTCGTCCAGGTCAATCTCGGCACGCTGACGGGGAACGGTCAAAGCGCAACGGTCACGTTCCGTGTCGGGGTGAACGCCCCTCTGCCTGGCGGCGTCACATCTATTGCGAATCGCGCGCTCGCGAGCAGCGACAATGCGCCCAGTTTTGTGAGCGACGATCCCACAACGCTTGCTGTTGATGACCCGACTATCACCGTCGTCACCGAGCAGCCTTACGTTCTCGTCTCTATGCGAGATTTTCTGAAGATAGACGCCGACGGCAATGGCCTTCCCAGCCCAGGCGATACGCTGAGCTATCACATCGAGCTCATCAATATCGGGAACGCTGACGCGACCAACGTCTTTCTCAGTGACACCCCTGATCTGAACACGACACTGATCGTGGGCAGCGTGCGCGCCTCTGTGGGGACAGTGCAGACGGGCAACTCCGTTGGAGATAGCTCTGTCGGGATTTTGATAGACAGAATCCCGCGTGCTGGGGGAATAGCTACCGTCTCGTTCGACGTTGCTATTAAAGAGTCTCTCCCGTCGAGCGTCGTCAGCATCTCTAATCAAGCGTTAGTGAATGTCCCTGGCGTGGGCAGCACAGGAAGTGACGACCCCGACACCCCAGCCCTGGGAGATGCGACAAAGACAGCTATAGCTGCAGCACCGCTGGTGCACTTCACCAAAGACGTCTTTCTCGTCTACGACACCGATCACAGCGGCACCATCAGCCCCGGAGATGTCATCGAATATACCCTGACGCTCATCAATAATGGGACCCGCGATGCCTCCGACATTCTGCTCTCAGATACGTTTGATCCCAACACCCGCTTGGTCGGAGGATCGGCGAGTCCTACTATCAGCACAAATCTGGGAACGATTGGGGCTTTTGGAGGCCAGAAGCGCACAAGTTTCCGTGTTCGCATCAATAATCCTGTCCCATCTGATACATTCACGATTTCCAACCAAGCCCAGATTTCGGGCTCGAATATTGCTGCCCAATACAGCGACGACCCGCGCACCCCAACGCCCAACGACGCGACACTCGTCGCCTTGGGGAGTTCATTCTTACTGTGCGGAGACGTGGACAGCAACGGTCTTGTTGAAGATACCGACGCCCAGCTGGTCGCCCGTGCGATCTTAGGAGCTCTTGAGCTCACGGAAGCGCAGCGCTTAGCTGCCGATGTCGCGCCGCCGTTTGGTGTGCTCGATGCCCGTGACGTCACGCGCATCAGCGAGATCGCGCGCGGCTACCGCGCCTATTGTCCACCGCTCGATGCGCGAACTTCGCAAGCAACTCCGCTGCAATCTCATGCCCCTGTCACCCTTGAACGCGCCGAACATCGCTCGCGCGGCCATACAATTCTCTTCCGTGCCGATGGATCGGGCATCACCGAGATCAGCGTTCAGGTCTTCAATCTCGCCGGGAAAGCTGTCTTCGTGAGTGAGTGGCAGAAGGGCACAGAGCTTCACTGGCTCGCCCTCACCGAAGATGGACGTTTCTTAGCCAACGGTGTCTATCTCTATGTGCTCAGTGTTCGAGGGGCCGATGGCTCGCTCGTACGCAGCCGCATCCAAAAGCTGGTGATCCTGCGATGAAACTCGGATTCGCGTCGTGTCTGCTCATAGCGCTGGTGATCTTGACAGGGTGCGAAGGGTCTTATCGCACCCAAGTGATAGTGGGCACGCTGGAGCTGCCCTCAGGTGGCACAGGCGTTGTCCACGTCAGTATTCTCAATCCCCCCGATGTCCAGATGATCCAAGTCGGCCCCGTAGGGTTCTTAACGTTCAATCCAGGAGTTATTCAAGTGACAGGACTGACCGGGGTGAACGGGTTCACCGTCTTCGGAAGCACAATCAATAACACGATGGGCTGGGTCCAGTTTGTAGCAAGCTTCCCTGGGGGAAGCATCCGGCCCATTCTTGCGGCAGGGTTGGGCGTGCTCGAGATTCCCATCATTGAGATGGCCGTGCAAGCCGTTGGGGCTGTAGGCACTCAGACAGCGCTCACGATCACAGCCGTCGATCTCTTCACGGACAGAGTGGGACAACCGATCCCTATAGGCCCGCCTATTGCCGGCCAGGTGGTGATCATCGCGCCATGAAAAAGCTCATCATTGCTCTCGCTCTCCTCCAACTTGGAACTTTTAACTTGGAACTGGGAACTGTGCTCGCCGCGCCAGTCTCAGGAGAGGTTAACGTAGCACTATTCTTTGAACCGCTCAACCCTGGCCAGACCAAAATAGACCAGATCAATGTTGACGCTGAGACGACTCTCCAGCTTGGGCTGTTCATTAGCGGGCTGGCGCTCACCAGCACGAGCGTCTTCAGCTTCAAGGGGGCAGAATTCCAAGCCTTCGAGATGTACGCAGGTATGGTCATCTCGTTCAGAAATGTCTTGATCTTCGCCCCAAATATTCTCGAGGTCGACGACGATCCCTTCTGGACGATCCAATTTGCCCAGCCCGATCCAGGCTTGGTTGGTGTCCCATTACGAATGTTTATAGATGAGTTAGCTTCGCCCTTGGATTTAGCGAAGCTACTCGCTCCCACCGTAGATGACCCCTTACAGTTCCGCAAGCTCATCTCCCAGATGGCTGTCAATTTTTGGGGGGTGAGATTTTCCGTCACCATGCTAATTGCAAACTTCGGGACGGCTAATGTGCCCGATTTCCAAAGCGGGCTGATCTTTGAGGCCGGCGGCGTCACCCTCGGGGGCGCAGAAGTCATTGCTCAGACGTATCTTGGTGCGCGCCAGGGCTGGGAGTGCTTCGGCGAGTGCAAAGCCCTCGAAAGATATTTTGAGGGTCGAGTTGTGCCCAGCTTCGAGTTCCAAGAAGAGAAGCTTATTATCAGAAATTTGACAATCGCGGGAGTAACGTTTGGAGCAGAGTTTGCGTTCGACTTCACGACGATTGAGCTCTCGCAGATCGTTCTATCGCTAAGAATAGCTGTGTTGGGTGCGGTCGTGCAGCAGAAGATCGTCTTGAATGATCTGGCGACGCCGTCGTTTGTGAGCTTTGGCTGGACAGTGCAGCTTGGGGAAGGGATCTTCGAGATCGAATTTATTGATCCCAACGGGCTCTTTCAGTTCCCTGCGAAGCGTTTGAGCTTCTTTGTTCAGTGGGAAGCGATCTCGTTCAAAGACGAGCTGGTCGTGCAAGACCCCGTAGGGCTGCTGCACACGATGGAGGTCACGGCGGAGTTCGATCCGTTCAGATTTCGCTCGCAGACGGCGTTTCTGGGCGGGCTCATTAACGGGTTCTACAATCAAAAAGTCGAGATGAGCTGGGGGATGGTCGGGCCAGGGACGTGGGCCTGGCTTGTCAGTGTGGAAGCTCAGCTGCGCCGAGAGTACTTGCTCTACGTCAGCCCTTCGATCAGCGTGAAGTTCTAAAAGTTGCTCGACACGCCGCGCTCACGCTATTATAGGAGCGATGAGCGAGATGCGGTCGCTATTCACTGAGACGGTTCGCCAGCAGCCTCACGAGACTGCTTTCACAATCTTCACCGTGAGCCAGCTCAATCGCGTCGTTCGGGATCTATTGGAGGCGGGCATCCCTGCCCTGTGGCTCGAGGGCGAGATCTCCAACTTCCGCCATCACTCCAATGGCCATATGTACTTTACGCTCAAGGACGAAGCCGCGGAGATCGAAGCCGTGATGTTTGCTGACCGCAACGCGCTCCTACAGTTCACCCCTGCTGACGGCCAGAAGGTCATCGCCTTTGGGCAGATCACGCTCTACGAAAGAAAGGGACGCTATCAGATTACTGTGTACGAGATGCGCCCCGCCGGCATTGGAAAACTCCAGCTAGAGTTTGAAAAGCTTAAAGAGCGTCTGCACTCAGAAGGGCTGTTCGACGCGCGTTTTAAACAGCCCATCCCGCGCTTCCCGGAGCGCATCGGGATCGTCACTTCTCCCGAGGGCGCGGCCCTTAGGGATATTCTCAAAATTTTACGAGAGCGATACCCCATCGTTGAAGTCCTGCTCTTCCCCGCAAGAGTTCAAGGGGAAGGCGCTTCAGTAGAGATCGCCGCGGCGATCCGCGCTGCTAATCGCTACGCGCTCAAGATCGAGAAGATAGACACGCTCATCGTCACTCGTGGCGGCGGTTCTTTAGAAGACCTCTGGGCGTTCAACGAAGAGCCCGTCGCCCGCGCGATCTTCGAGTCTTCTATCCCGATTATCTCTGCTGTGGGGCATGAAGTAGATATTACTATCGCTGATCTTGTCGCGGACGTGCGCGCGCCCACGCCCACAGCCGCTGCCCAGATGGCTGTTCCCGACAAAAGAGAGCTTATCGAACTTGCCCACAGCGCACGAGCACAGCTCGAGCAGCTTGTCTCTGGGCGCATTGAGAACTATCTCCTACGGGTGGAGATGCTGCGGCGCAGCCGCGGGCTGCATCGTCCCGTGCAGCTTCTACGCGAGCACGATCAGACCCTCGATCACGCGTCAGAGCTTTTGCTCCGCACGATGCGCGAGCGTCTGGCGCGCTATCACGAGCGCTGGCAGGGCTTAGTGCGACACTTGGAGAGCTTAAACCCCGCGAGCGTGCTGCGCCGTGGCTTTTCGGTGGTCGAGAGCGAAGCAGGGCAGATCGTGCACTCGGTAGAGCAAGTGCGCGTTGGGGAGCGCGTGAAGATTCGGCTCCATCAGGGAAGACTGCTCAGCCGCGTCGAGGCCAAGGAGGCCGATCATGGAGAAGAAAGCCCTCAAAATTGAGCCAGCGCTGGCACGGCTTGAAGAGATCGTCCGGCAGTTGGAGAACGAGCAGATCTCACTCGAAGAGTCTTTGGAACTCTTTGAAGAAGGAGTCAAGCTCGCCGATGCCATTCAAAAACGTCTGAGTGAGGCGCAGCTGCGCGTCAAAAAAGTTCTTGAGGAAGCTGAAAGCTTTAAGGTCGAAGACTTCGGGGGATAGTTGAATCACGGAAGGCACGGAAGCGAGCCGCGGAAAGCACAGAGATAGAGAAATTTTCCGTGCCCTCCGTGATCACTCTGTGCTTTCCGTGATTCAAATAGCGAAGGAGGCAAAAATGCGTCTCATAGCGTGCGGTCTTGTTCTTATGTTCGCGTTCAGTCTCTCAGCATCGGCGCAGTTTCTCGACTTAGATCCAAAGCTCGATTGGTATGTGCTCTCCACAGAGCATTTCCACGTGATCTATCACGAGGGCCTAGAAGCCATTGCTCAGGAAGCCGCGCTCGTCAGTGAAGACGCGTATCAGTTCTGGGTCAGAGAACTCAAATACGCTGTGCCCTTTAAGATTAATATTATTTTAGCTGACCCGTCGGACTTTGCTGTCGGCGCGGCCAACCCCTTCGGCGATGTGATCGCCAGCGTCTCCAACGCCCGCGTCTTCAATGAATGGCTCAATCCCCAGAACCCGTCTTGGCTTGAAGATGTGCTCTATCACGAGATCGGGCATGTCTTCGATATCACAAAGACTTCAGGGCTTTCTGAGAAACTGCGCCCATGGCTTGGCCCAGTGCTCACCCTCAATAACGCTATCAAGCCCGGCACTCTTATTGAGGGGATTCCCATCTATTTCGAGCTGAAGCGCTCTGGCGCGTCGCGCTCCAACTCTGCTCGTGACGCTATGTACTTCCGCGCCCAAGTCTTAGAAAACAAATTTATCTCTCTTGACCAGATGGCCGTGGGCTACGGCTACGATCCTCCGCACTGGCCCTCAGGGTATATGCTCGCCCACGACGGGGGCGCGTGGTTTGCGCGCTTCATCGCCGAAAGATACGGGGACGATAAGCTCGCTCTCATAGACGAGATCAACGCTGATTCACTCTTGCCCCTTCTGACTTTTGGCGCGCTCAACGATTTTGGGAGCGTCTTTAAGAAAGCTTTGGGGGTCTCCGAGCGCGAGCTTGAGAGGGCTTGGCAGGACTGGCTCAAAACTCAATTTGAACCCCAGATCGAAAAAATCAAGGGCGAGGGCGTCACGCCGTCACGGAAGATCAGTCGCCTAGACTATTGGCACAACGACCCAGCGTGGTCGCCCGACGGAAAGTTTATTTATTACTATCATAAAGACCCAGTGCGTGAGGCGTCCATCCGGCGCATCACCCAAGACGGCAGAAGCGAGCAATTTCTCTTCACCGTGCCCTTCGAGCTAGATTTCTTCCGACCGCCATTCTTCGCCCCTGCCCCACAGATCTCTCCCGACGGCAAGTCCGTGCTCTACACTAAGCACGAGATCTTCGACAATCACTATGTCTACGCTGATCTCTATCTGTGGGACATAGAGAAGAAAGAAGAACGGCGGCTGACAGAGCGCGCAAGAGCTTATAATCCCGTCTTCTTCCCCGATGGCAAAAGAATACTCTTTGCGCAGCAGCGCCCCGACGGCCAAGCCCCACTGCTTGCGATCTATGAGTTGGACAATGAACGCATCGCGCCATTCTACGAATTCCCCGAAGGGACTCTCATAGATTCGTTTGCGATCTCGCCTGACGGCACACAGATCGCGCTCGCGCTGTGGAAGATGGGCGGGTATCAGGATTTGTATTTATTAGACCTCTCCCCCAGCCCCTCCCCTGAAGGGGGAGGGGAGTCCCCCTTCCCTTCAGGGAAGGGGGTAGGGGATAGGTTAACTTCTCTCACTCAAGACAAACCCGGCGATTTCGATCCCGACTGGTCTCCCGACGGGCAGTATATTCTCTTTAGCTCCGAGCGCGACGGCATCTACAATCTCTATGCGTATCGAGTCTCAGACAGCCAATTCTTTAAAGTCACGAACGTACTGACGGGGGCGTTTGCTCCAGCAGTCTCACCCGACGGCACAAAGATCGCGTTTATCAGCTACAGCACCAAAGGCTATGAACTACATTTGATGGACTACGACCCACAAGCTTGGAAGCCCGTGCAGTTTGAGCGCGAACAGATTCCAGAATGGCCAGGCTGGCGCGCGGGGTCTCTACCAGAAAAACCCTATCGCACTGAGGAGTTCTTAGCGCCACGCCTGTGGGTGCCCATCCCCAACCCTGTGCAACCTGCCGCGCTCTTTATCGGGTTCGATCCGCTTGGGCATCACAACTATATGCTGTATGCCGGGCTTGATCTGGCGACGCAGCAGCCCCTCTTGGCTTTTGATTACTCTGTGGCGTTTGCGCTCAAGGGGCGAGGCTGGTTTGAAAACACAGTCAATTCATTAAGCCCCAGATTTCTCGCACATCTGGAGCACAATGCTGAGTTTGAGAGCGTGGCGCGAGCAGAGCTTGAGCTGACGGTCTCACGGATCGTGGGCCGGGTGCAGACGCTGGCGCTCGGGGCACAGCTTCGCCAAGCGGAGCAGCTTACGCCGTCGTTTTTAGTGCGTTACAGCGAGTCGCTCGAGGGTGGGGGAGATCTCCTGCGCATCGGACGCGATCTAGAGCTTTCGGCGCAATTCGTGCTCGCTGCGAATTCCCAATGGAAGATGCTCTTTCGGATCAGACAGCGCGAGAACATTCAGCTCCCGTTAGGGTTTGAGAATCGTCTGAGTCGGCTGACTGTGCTGGCGCGCGATGATCTTGAGCCGTTGAGCGTTGGCGGGCTGGGAGAGTTATGGTCTCTGCGAGGCTTCCCCAAAGACTTTCGCAAAGCGACGCAGGTGATCTACACGGGGTGGGAGTTCGTCCTCCCGATCTTCCACATCGGTCTGGGGATAGGGCTGTGGTCGGTCTTCTTTGATCGCATAGACGGCTTGCTCTTTACAGAGGGTGTGCATCTTTCTGGGAAGCCCTTGACGGCAGACGAAGCGCATTTCAGCTACGGGGGCGAGTTGCGTTTGAGAATCGTATTGGGCTATGGAGCACCCGTCGAGTTGCGATTTGGGCTGGCGCAAGGGGAGGGCCAGCCCGGCCCGACGTTCTATTTCGACGTGCAGGGGGGAATGTAGTGTATATCGTCCCCGCCCTTGCATATCTCGTAATATAATGATAAAAATAGCTTAACCATGAGTGAGAAAGTGCCAACAATCGTAGACAACACTGGAGAGCTAACAGTACTCCAGGTGCTGTCGCGCATTCTCCCTGAGACAGCGTATCTTGATATTGCCACAGGGTACTTTGAAGTCAGCTCGCTTCTAGCGTTAGGCGAAGCTTGGTACAGTATAGACGGCATTCGCATTCTTATGGGTGATGAGACGACAAGACGCACGCGTCAAGTGCTTCTCGAAGAACTGAACAAAGCTTCCGAGATAAGCCTCGAGACGCATAAAGAACAGGACGACACATTAACTGGCCTGGATCGAGTGCGGCAGGCCTTGAAGCAGAAGCAAATCCAAGTGAGGGTCTACGATCGCTCGAAATTCCATGCAAAGTGCTATCTCATGCGCACTCGACCGCCGCAGTTGGTCAACTTCGGGCTTGTTGGCTCAAGCAATCTCACTGCGTCAGGGTTGACATCCAACATCGAGCTGAACTTGCTGACCAGTGAACAACACCAGTTGCAAGCCCTCTGGGAATGGTTCGAGGAAGCTTGGCGAGCAGCCAAGGAAGTCAACGACGAAGTCCTCAAGGTCATCGAGCGCCATCTGCAGCTCTTCACGCCTTTCGAGATATGGGCCAAGGCGCTCTATGAATACTTTTTAGGGCGGGAGAAGCCTGTCACCCATTGGGAGGAGCACGAATCGGTGATCTACCCGCTTCTCAGCAAATATCAACAAGACGGTTATCGTGCGGCTTTGAACATCGCGGAACGATGGGGCGGTGCGCTGCTTTGCGATGGGGTCGGTCTGGGGAAGACGTTTATCGGGCTCATGCTCCTGGAATACCATCTCAAGAGAGGAGATCGCATTCTCTTAATCGTGCCCAAATCTGCCAGGGAGAGCGTCTGGGAGAGCGCTATTGATCGCCATCTACGTCGTCAGTATCCCGTAGCCTGCAAGGCAAATTTACATGTCTATAATCACACCGACTTTGGACGAGAAGGCACAATCCCTCAAGAAGAACTTGATTTCTATCGAGATTATTGCAAAGTCATCCTAGTTGATGAAGCTCATCATTTTCGCACGCCCTCAGCAAATCGGAGCAGAGCCCTGCGAGCGCTCTGTACGGGCGGGACAAAAAAGCTCTTGTATTTCCTCACGGCCACGCCGATCAATAACTCCCTGCGCGATCTGTATTATCTGATCAATTACATCACCTGCGATGATCCCGCATACTTTCAGGCATTAGGTATCCAAAACCTGAGCCGCTACTTCAGCGAAGCTGAGAGACGCCTTGAGGGAGCTTTCCCTGGTACAGAAGCAAGCCCTGATGTCGTCACTGCTGCCGCCGATCTGCTCCGCACGGATCAGCTCCTGAAGGCTGTGGTCATCCAGCGGAGTCGCTCTTACGTGAGAGAGACAGAATCACAAAATAGCAACACCCCAGTCTTTCCAAAGCGCGAAAAGCCCAGAGTTATCGGATACTCCCTCAAGAAAGTCTACGCCGGCCTCTATGATGAGCTGCGTGCCGCCTTCGACCGCGATGCCCCATTGCTGACTCTCGCCATCTACAATCCTGAGCGCTTCCGCAAAGGCAGACCCGACGAACAGCTGCTCAATCGTGATAGACAAGTGATCGGCCTCATTCGCACGCTCTTGCTCAAGCGCTTGGAAAGCTCGTATAAAGCCTTCGAGGCCAGCTTAGAAGATCTCTTGTGTAAGATGGCTGCTTTCGTAGAGCACTATGCTCTACAGCGATGGAACGCTTGGCAAACGCAGAATGCACGCATTTGGGAGGCCATCCAGGAGCATTACCAGGAGCGCCGTGCTCTTGACGAACCTGACAGCGAAGAAGAGGAAGGGGACGAGCTTGACGACATCGTCGTAGCCCAGCTCCCTGCTGCTCCAGACGAGTACAATCTCGACGCGCTGCTCACTGCTATTGAGTCGGACATGACGTTGTTGGCAGATATGCTTAGCAGCGTCTATCGATATCTTTCGCCGCAGAGTGATGACAAGCTCGCTCAATTATTGAGGGTGCTCACGGAAGACCCGTTATTGAAACGCGAGAAGGTCGTGATCTTCACAGAGTTCCGCGACACGGCGCGCTACTTGTGGAGAGAACTCCAAGCGCGCGGCCTCACTCATGTCGAAGAGCTGGACAGCACCAGAAAGATCAATCGCGAGGCTGTGATCAAGCGCTTCTCCCCCTACTACAATTGCGACGAGAGGGAACTCTCCCTATACATTAATGATCAAATTCGCATCCTCATCAGCACTGATGTGCTCTCCGAGGGACTGAACTTACAAGATGCGCGTCTCATTATCAACTATGATTTGCACTGGAACCCCGTGCGGCTGATGCAGCGCATCGGGCGCGTGGATCGCCGCTTGAACCCGGAGATCGAAAGACGTCTGGGGCGTCCTCAGCCTGTGACGGTGCACGTGTACAACTTCTTGCCCCCTGATGAGCTTGATGAGCTGTTAGGACTGTATCGCCGCGTCACGGGGAAGCTGCTGCGCATTAGCAAGACGCTGGGGATCGAAGCGCCGGTGCTCACCCCAGAGGACGAGTTTGAGGCATTGCGGCTCTTCAACGAAAAATACGAAGGACAGCGTAGCATTGAAGAAGAACTCCATCTGGAGCTGGAGCGCCTCAAGCGCGAGCATCCAGGGCTATTTGAGAGACTCCCGTCGTACCCTAAGCGCATCTTCAGCGGCAAGCAAGCTGAGCCAAAGGGCATCCGAGGGCTGTTCTGCTGCTATCGTTTCCCAATCATTCCCAAGGGGACAGGGAGCGAGAAAGAGTCATCACTCGGGGAGATTCGGTGGTACTTCCGAGTAGCAGAAACGGGGGAGATTTGGGAGTCGGATCGTCTTGAGGAGATCGCGGCAGCGATTCGTTCTCGACCGGAGACGCCGCGCGTCGTGCGCGCTTCGGCGAGCGATCTCAAGAGCTGGCGTGAAGAGATCGAGCGCGGCCCAGTCGCTCGATACTTACGAGCTTTGCAAGCCCCGATGGGCGTGAAGCCCACCCTTGTCTGCTGGATGGAGGTGTGCTGAGCGGAGCGAGAGTTCCGTCCCTTGGATGAGGAGACAGATTGCTTGATTGGAGATTTCCCGGCAGAGGAGGATTGCGCAGATGTCTCTTGAATCCGCGATTCACGCCGCGCATGATTTCTCTTCTTTACTAGCGCTCCTGCGTGATGAGCTGGGCTGGCCCCTGCCTGACCGCTCGGAGTGGAGCGAGCTGACTTTCGAGTGGCACGCCAACGAGCTTCGCGTGAGCGAGTCTGCGGCCCAGCGCCTCAAGGACGGCAGGGTCTATCAGTTGCGCAAATTTGATGAGTCTCAGCCGTGGGGTATCTTTTTCGTGATCTTCGACCAGCCGCGCATCTCTATTACAACACTGCGGCAGACCCTGCGCGGTCTTGTCTCGAAGCGTCGTCAAGCTGACCAGCCGACATGGGATATAGAAAATCTGCTCTTCATCTGCATGACGAGCAACTATGATCGCTTCACCTTTGCGCACTTTCGCGGCGAGAAGGCCCAGCGCGCCGTGCTCACGACCTTCGGCTGGGAGAGAGGCGATACTGCCATCCATACGCTGTGCGAGTATAACTTAGAGAATTTGCGCTACCCCGACGACCCAAGCAATGCGCACCGCTGGCTGGAGCAGTGGCGCTCCGCCTTCGATGTCCAAGCCGTCACCGAGGCGTTCTTCCGCGATTACGAAAGCGTCTTCACCGCGATGCAGAGCCAGCTCTATCAACAAACGCACGACAAAGTTTGGGCGCACGATTACGCGCTGCAATTGCTCAATCGCCTGATGTTCCTCTACTTCATCCAGCGCAAGAGCACGCCCGATGGCCGCTACTGGCTGGGAGATAATCGTCGGTTCATCAAGAGCTTCTGGGATGCCTATCGTGCCTCCGGCGAGAAAGATGCTTTCTTCAAGCGCTGGCTGGGCGTGCTCTTCTTTGAAGCATTCAATAACAGATTCTCGCCCAAGCCGTATCTGCCGAAGGAGTTGAACGCCGCGCTCCAACTGGCTCCCTTTCTCAACGGTGGACTCTTTACCCGCAACGAACTCGATGAGAAATATTCCGTCGAGCTGCCCGATAGCATCTTCGAAATGCTCTTTGATCGCTTCGACGGCACGACGCCAGGCTTTTTTGAGCGATATAACTTCACGATCTCTGAGAACACCCCGCTCGATCAGGAAGTCGCCGTTGACCCGGAAATGATCGGCAAGGTCTACGAAAGCCTCATCAACATCACATCGGAGGGGCTCACCGAAGAGGATCTCCGCGGCACGGCGGGCATCTTTTACACGCCCAGAGTCGAGATTGACCTGATGTGCCGTCTGAGCTTGGTTGACTGGCTGGCCAATCAGCTCGGTGAAGCCTATAAGCCGTTGCTTTATGATCTCGTCTTCGCCTATGAGCCGGAAGAGAAGAATCAAGCCGACGAGGCGATCGCGCAGCAGAACCTCTGGCCCACGCTCAATGCCCTTCTGCGCAATGTCACAATCTGCGATCCGGCGTGTGGGTCAGGATCGTTTCTCGTGGGAATGCTCCTCGTGCTCGACGATCTGCAAGCCAGAGCCAATCAGCAGTTGGGCTTTGAGGAGACGCCCTATGAGCGTCGTCGGCGGATTATCGGTGAGCAACTCTATGGTGTGGACGTCATGCCCTGGGCCGTGCACGTTGCAGAATTACGGCTGTGGCTGCAACTCGTTATCGAGACGGAGCTTAAGCCCGCCGAGCTGAAGTTTCGCCCGCTCTTACCGAATCTCTCGTTCAAAGTCCGCCCCGGCGACAGCCTTGTGCAAGAGCTAGCCGGGATCAACTTTGCGCTTCATCGCAGGCATCTCGACATCCCTAACGCGCTCAAGGGCAAGCTCACCCGGCTCAAGGCCGAAAAGCTCAAGTTCTACCGGGCCGATCCTGACGACCCTTCGGCGTATCGCTCCGAGGGCGAACTGAAGCACGCGGAGTATCAGCTCTTCCGCGAGATTTTAGAGAGCAAGGCACACGCTCTCCAAAACGAGATCGTAGTGCTCAACCGACGCATCGAGCACCCATCAAAGCTCAAAACTCTTGAAGGCATAGACATTGAAGACGCAAAGCTTGAGCTGCGTGTGCAGGAGTGGAAGCACCAGCGGGACGAACTCCAAGCACAGCTTGAGCGTATCCACCAAGCTCTCACAGCTCTCAGAAGTGTGCAAGACGTGCCATTCATTTGGGACGTGGCCTTTGTGGAGATCTTCGAGGGCGACAAAGCGGGCTTTGACATCGTGATCGGCAATCCTCCATATGTGCGCCAAGAGAAGATCGCTCCGCCGCTGTTGCGCGAGCAGGACTTCAGCCCCGCCGAGTGGCGTACCCTCAAAGCCGAGTACAAGAGCAAGTTGCAGCAGTCGGCGTGCGAGATCTGGCCGCACTTCTTCAGAAAGAGAAAGCCCGACGGCAAGAGCGATCTCTATATCTACTTCTACCTGCACGGGCTCTCTTTGCTCAATAACCAGGGATCGTTCTGTTTCATCACGTCTAACTCGTGGCTTGATGTGGGCTACGGGCGCGACCTGCAAGAGTTTCTGCTCAAGCACGGGCATGTAAAGCTCATCTTGGACAACGAGAAGAAGCGCTCGTTTGCGCAGGCCGACGTGAACACGATCATCGCGCTGTTGGGGCCGCCGGATGACAAGCGTTCTGATGGGCTGAATAAGACCGCGCGGTTTGTGATGTTCAAGGCCCCCTTTGAAGAGGTGCTGTCTGCTTCGGTCTTTAAAGAGATCGAATCTGTTGCAGAAAGGCATAGAGCGTCGCACTTCCGGGTGGTCGCCAAGAGCCAGCAGGAGCTATACGAAGAGGGCTTAGTCAGCGAAGAGCCTGAGGGCGAAGAGGCCGAGGAGCATCCCAAGCGCAAGCGAAAGCTGAGCGGGCCGCTGGTGAAAGTCGAGAAACGCTATGAAGCCAACAAATGGGGCGGGAAATACCTGCGCGCACCGGAGATCTTCTTCACCATCCTCGAAAAGGGCAAAGGCAAGCTCGTGCGCCTGGGCGACATCGCCGAGGTAAACGAAGGACGGCCAACAGGCGCAAACGACTTTTTTTACGTTCCAAAGGAGACGGCCAGGAAATTCGGTATCGAACGCGAATTCCTTTATGAGGGCCTCATGAAGACGCGGGGGTTCAACAAGTTTGTTATCACGTCGGCTTGCATCGACCGTTACTTCCTGAGCGTCGATTTACAGCGGAGCGAACTCAAAGGAACTAGAGTGTTACGATACATAGAGCATGGCGAGCGCATGGGACTGAACGCAAGGAACACGTTTGTAGGCAAGAAGGAGTGGTATCGCTTTAGAGTACGCAGGCCTGCCGAGCTGCTCGCTCCGTGCGGCGTGGGGTCAATCTTCTTCTGCGCTATTAACGAAGCAAAGGCAGTTAGCAGCAATAGCTATACGGAGTTTCGGCTGGGGCAGGCGAACGATTTACTACCTTTTTGGGCAGTTTTGAATTCGGCTTACTTTTGGCTACACCTTGAACTTGTGGGAAGAAGCAGTCTAGGTGGCGGATTGCTCAAGGTTGATCCGATCGAGTACCGGCAAATTCCAGTTCCCAGGCCAGCAACGCTCCTTCTAAAGCTTGGTGAATTGAAAGAGGTTCTGTCACGCTTGCGTAAACGGGATGTTGGGCCGATTGAATTCGAATTGCAGCAGCCCGACCGTCGCGCCCTGGACGACGTGGTGTTTGACGTGTTGGGTTTGACGCCTGGCGAGCGCGAGGCGGTCTACGAGGCGGTGGTGAATTTGGTACGGGCGCGGCTGGAGAGGGCACGGAGTGTGTGATAAACTGAGGCCATAGAAAAGGAGTGGAAAGCAATGAAGTCCTTGACTGTTAGAGTGTCTGATGAGGTTTACGAGGCATGTCGGCAGATGGCGGAAAAGTATGGAGGGACGGTTGAGCAATATGTGCTTGAGTTTCTTGTCAAATACGGGCCTAAGCCGCGTCGGAAGTTAACAGAGGAAGAAACCCGTGAAGCGTGGAAGCGTCTACTGCAGCACGCAGGCAAAGGACGCAGCAGTAACCCTCGTTCCGCTGACAATGACAGCATCGACTCGGATTTAGCGCTTGAATACGGGAGCACGCACGAGGGGAGTTAATGCTGCTTGATACATCGGGACTGCTCTGCTATTTCGATGCAAGTGATGTCCGTCATTCGGATGCCGTGACGTTTTTCAAGGCTACTCCTTTAAGGCTGATACACAGTTACGTCCTAGCTGAGTTCATACCCTTGTGTCGGGCGCGTGGCTTAAACATCGTTGATGTTTTAGCGTTTGCAACGGACTTGCTGGACAACCCACATGTGGAAGTTGTTTGGGTAGATGAGGATTTACATCGCTCAGCGTTGGCATTGTTGCGGGCACGGCCGGACAGGACCTATTCCCTGTGTGATGCAGTCAGTTTTGTGCTCATGCGCGCTCGTGGCATCACCGAAGCACTGACTACCGATCGCCATTTCGAGCAAGAGGGGTTCGTGCGGCTGCTGAAGCCATAGAAGACAGTAGTAGCGCTGGTGCGCTCGCGGCTGGAGAAAGCCCAGAGTGTGTGATAAACTAAAAATGATCGGATGCTACGCATACTTGGTTCCCACAAGGAGGAAACTATGCCTCGAGTCAAGGTGGAGCTGAAGGTGGAAGAGCTGGCCCAAGCTTTAAAGCAGCTCACGCCTGGGGAGCGGGAGACCTTGCTTATACTCTTAAATCCCAAGCTCAAAAGGGAACTCAAAGAACGATGGAAGAAAGCGCGAGCGGAGCTCAGAGCGGGGAAGGCCCTGACCGAAGGAGAATTATTCTAAACAGTGTACACACTACGGTTCCACAGCGCCGTTGCTAAAGATATTCGCAAGCTTGATCCCTCAGTAGTCACCCAGCTTCGTAAAGTACATTTTGCCAAAATCAAGCAAAATCCCGGGCAAGCTGAAGCGCTCTCTCATGACCTCAAAGGACTCTGGTCTTATCATTTTAGCCATAAAGGCATCCAGTATCGCATCGTCTACGAGATTTATCCTAAGGATCGGCTAGTGCTCATCATTATGATCGGACCGCGCGAAGGTCTTTATGAAGCTCTGCGGCGTCGTATCCAGTACCGTGCAACGTGAGGCAGGTAGTAGCTTTAGCGCGCTCGCGGCTGGAGAAGGCACGGAGCATGTGTTGAACTAAACCAGCTTGACAAACTACAAACAAAAGAAATGAAAATCTTAAAAGCACTCAGGAGGCCATCATGCGCAACAGTCTTGTTCTCGCTCTCGTATCTCTGGCATGGCTTGGGACGACGGTTCTTGCTCTCCCCAACGAGATTTCCTACGAGATCCAAGCACGGCTCGACATCAAAGAACATAAACTCTACGGCAACGAAAGAATTCTCTTCACCAGCAAGGCCGACAAGCCCCTCACAGAACTCTATCTGCACCTATGGCCCAATCGCTTTGTTGAAGAGAGCGTCCAAGCCCGCGAGATGGGCGCAAATTCTTTCGATATGCTCTTCCCCAACGGCCCCGATTATGGGTATCTCTTCGTGCAAGAGCTGCAGCTCGACGGCAAAGCAGCTCAGTACTCTATTGATGACACGATTCTGAAGATCGCACTGGAGACGCCCATCGCCCCCGATCAGACCGTCGAGATCACAATAAAGTTTATCGTTAAGATTCCCCATGCGCTCGAGCGTCTCGGGCACGATCAGGGCAATTACTATATCTCTTGGTGGTACCCCAAACTGAGCGTCTATGATCAGAAGGGCTGGCACCCCGACGTCGCCCATGCGTTCGGCGCGAGCGAACCCTATGAAGACTTCGCGCACTATTCTGTAGAACTGACCGTGCCCAATAATTTCGTCGTCGGCGCGACGGGCCAGCTCTATCGTGAGACTGTGAACCCCGACGGCACCAAGACGCTCACATATATCGCTGATAACGTGCACGACTTTGCGTGGGTCGCCGACGCCCGTTATCAAAGCGAGATCGTCCAATGGGAGGACGTCACGATTGTCTCTCTGTACTTCCCCGAAGACGCTGCAGCGGGCAAACGTGCTGCCCAGTACGCTAAAGACGCTCTTGAATATTTCAGCAAGCGCTTCGGGCGCTATCCGTACTCTAATTTTACAGTCGCTGAAATTCGCGGCTTTGGCTTCGCTATGGAGTACCCTCAGATCATTCAGCAGAGCTATATGCTCTATCGCCTCCCTGAGCTGTTTACTATCTTAGACAGCGTCACGGCCCATGAGACGGCGCACCAATGGTTCTACGGGATGTTTATGAACAATCAGCTCGAGGAGACTTGGCTCGACGAGGGCTTTGCCACGTTTGCTGAAACGAGCTACATCGAGCACAAGTACGGGAAGGACGCAAACTCTTTGAATACTCTTTGGTTAAAAGCTCAGGGTCTGGGTTTGCTCACCGAGATGCTGAAGGAGAGCAACGGGCGTGCAGAAATGCTAAGCAGCTACACACGCGTCGCCCGCGAGGGCCGTGAAGCTCCGCTTGCTACCCCGCTCCATAAAGTCCCATCGGGCAAAACCGTGCTGCCCTACCAGAAGGGCGCGCTCCTGCTCTTTGCGTTAGAAAACGTAGTGGGCACGGAAACATTTGATCAGATTATGCAAGAGTACTATCGGCGCTATCGCTACCGGCAAGTCACAGCCGAAGATTTCATAAAAACAGCTGAAGATGTCAGCGGGCGCGATCTGAGAGAGTTCTTCGCGCAGTGGCTCACCAGCACCAAGACGCTCGACGTGACTCTCGAGGGAATGAGGACACAGAAGATTGAGAACAGATACGTGACGCGCGTGATGGTGCGTCAGCGGGGCGAGATGCGCATCCCCGTGGACGTCGAGGCGACGCTCGCCGACGGCACGAAAGTCCGCCAGCGCTGGGAGATGCTTGACCGACGGGGAACGCTCACGTTCATCTCTGACAAACCCATAAAGTCCGTGACGCTCGACCCCGATCACGCGCTGCCCGATTTGGATCGCTCGGATAACTTTGCTCCCAAGGGTCTTGATCTCAGCCCGTGGCTCGATCACGGGATGCTCCACGGTCGTTCAGACGATGGGCTGATCTTGGGCATACGATTGGAGCATATACACGTAGGGTGGGCGTTTGGCCTTGAGAGAATTGTCTTTCAGCACAGCTTGAAGAGCAACTTCTGCTTCGCGGATCGCTGCACTTCAGAATGGGGCTTCGCCCAAAAAGATGAAGGTCATATCTTCGCGGGTGACGGGGTGATTCACTTCCGTTGGCACCGCGATAGGACAGACGTGCAGCTCTCGCTCAACGCTTTGTATCATAATCGCTATAACGTCGCGCGCGATCCGGGGCGTCTTTTCTCCATAGGGATGAGTTACGAACGCCGCTCGCGGGTCGCACGGCTTGCTCTAAGCTATAAGCTGGGTCTGAACGTGTGGGGCAGGGAGTATGCATTTCAGAAGTTCTCGTGGAGTCACGAGATTCGCACGCGCCTGTGGTGGCAGACGCTCTGGGTGCAGCGCACCGTATGGGGCTGGCGCGAGGGGCGCGCTCCCGAAGAGCGCGATTTTCGGCTTAAAGATTTTGCGGGCTTTCGCGCATTTGACCTTCAGAGCGACTGGGTCTTCGCGCAGTCTAACGAGCTGCGCCTGCCCATCCCGACGCTTAACAAGATCGACATTGGGCCAATCCCGTTCTCAGTGGGCGCGATTGCATTTGTGAACGTAGCTATTCTGAAGGCCGAGCAACACGTTGTGCGCGCCGAGGCGGGTCTTGGCGTGACGCTCGGGTTTTACGGATCGCCCATTGTGTATGTAGAATATCCCTTGTGGGTAAATACGCAAGAGGGCGCACAGGTAGGCTGGAGCGTGCGCTTCGAGCGCGAGTTTCGGGTAGGGCTTTAAAAAAGAAAGGAGGCCCCAATGCAAAGACTGTACTTAGTAGTTCTCGCGGTTGTCTTCGTTAGCTGGACAGGCATGGCGATGCAACCCCAGCCAGACTGTACCGTGACGCTCAAACCAGAAGACTCGCTCCAGAAGGCCATTGAGGAAGCAGCGCCAGGAGCAGTCATATGCCTTGAGGAAGGCACATGGAATGATGGCTTTCTCATCCAGAAGGATATCACGATTCGCGGAGCCGGAGCCGAGAGAACCATCATCAGATCAACAGCAATGGCTTGGGCTGAGCTACCTATTATTGTCGTGATTCAAGGGCTCAGCATCGAGGGCGTTGTGATTCGAGGGCCAATTCGCACCACCATCCAAGATGTTCATGTCCGAGCGGCCGGAATGTATATCCTAGAGAACGCTATCGTAGACCTCGCGAAAACGACGGTATCGGGTTCTGTATTTGGATTGATACTTTACTGGCAAGTCACGGTAACACTTACTGATTCCCAAGTGATGGGAGCTAAGCTTGGTGGCATTATGGTCCTAGGAGGAGACGCTAAGCTGAACCTAGTGAATTCACGCATCCTAGATAACGACATCGGGATCAGCGCAGGGGTTGGGGAAGAGTCTACGCATATTGCTCTTGAGAAATCTGTTGTCGCTGGTAATAGGAGGATAGGCTTGACAGCTGGTGGCTTAGCCCACTTGGAGATTCGCGAAAGCGCAATAGAAAACAACGGAACGGATCATCAGATTTGTGTGTTCTTTTCAATATGCTCTGGTGTCGAGGTAGGCGACCAAGCTGAGATAGTGATCAGCAATTCGCGCATCGCGAACAACTGGGATTGGGGAGTAGCAGCTCGACTCCGCAAATGCGGATATGAACGCGATGAGTTCACTGGTAAGGTTGTTTTTGAGGGCGAGAATATAATCACGGGGAACAACAGATCTGGCAGGTTTGTAGGCGAGGTATGTTTGCCGTAAAGGAGGTGGCCTATGCGCGGACGGCGCATTTTGTGGGTCATTCTCATTCTCATCGGGATTTATGTGATCTATGTCGCAGCGCAGCAGATCGCTTTCAGTATGCGCCCCAAGGTCGCACTCGCGCGCTTGAGTGGCCCCATCAGTGAGTCTCTCGATACCGGGCTCTTCGGTGGAGGCGGCATCACACCAGCTCAAGTCGAGGGGCTGCTGAAGCGAGCTGAGCGCGACCTCTCCGTCAAAGCTTTGGTCCTACGCATAGACAGCCCTGGCGGCACAGTAGCAGCCTCACAAGCCATCGCCGAGAGCATCAAAAAATTTAAAGAGAACACGAAGAAGCCCGTCGTCGTCTCGATGGGCGATATTGCTGCTTCTGGGGGATACTATATCTCGCTCTACGCTGATAAAATTATTGCCCATCCGGGGACGACAACAGGCAGCATTGGGGTCATCGCGCTGCTCTTCTCCGTTGAAGATCTGCTGAAGAACTTGGGCATCCAGCCAGAGATTTTTAAGTCGGGGAAGTACAAGGACATCTTTCGTGGGCTGCGTCCGCTCAGTGACGAAGAGCGCGTCTTGCTCCAGCAGTACGTAGACGAGTTTTATGAGCAGTTCGTGAACGCTGTTGCTGAGGGGCGCAAGCTCCCCATTGAAAGGGTGCGGGAGCTGGCGACGGGGCAGCCCTATACAGGCAGTCAAGCGGTGCAGCTTGGGCTGATCGATCAATTAGGGGGTCTTGAAGATGCTGTGCAAGCAGCGCGAGACTTAGCTGGTGTTCCCGAAGCTGAAGTGATCGAGTATCGTCCGCCGGCGCCGGGGCTGCTCGATTTGCTTTTTGGCCGGGGGAGTGCTACAAATACGGTGCTGAGCGAGCTCAAGCCAGAAGTGCTCTATCTCTTGCGGGCGCTAGAGGGCTGGCACGCCGTGCCACGATATTTGAGACAAGGGAAGGAGGAGCCCGCTAATGCAAGCTTTGGGGCCAATAGGGGATCGTCCTCTATCGATTGGTGCGTTGATGTGGCAGGTCTTTCTCTATCCTGCCGAAGGCTTGCAAAGAGTAGCCCGCCAACAGCCTGTAGGCTGGGCCATCGCCCTGACCGCAAGCGTGACTTTTGTGTATGCACTGGCCTCATGGACTGATCGAACAGCTTATGAACTAGGGTATCGATTGATGTTTTTCTTCGACAAGCCATTGAAGGCCGCATTGATGGCTACAGCGATTGTTCTGGTACTCCTTCTGATATCGTCTGTAGCCTTGCACTGGATCAGTTGGCTCCTCGGTGGTAATGGGAGCTATCCCGAAACGCTGAGCGCCTTAGGGTTCGCTGGCGTGCTGCCGGGGATTGTTAGAATCATCCTGACAGTGCTGACGAAAGACATGGGCGATTTGGGTGAGGCGCTCAAAACTGTGAGCGATATAGGGCTATCTCTGTGGAACTTGATGCTAGGTGTTGTCGCAGTAAGGGAAGCGCACGGTCTTTCGACCCTACAAGCCGTTGGAGCATGCGCTGCGTTTGTGGGAATTATCATTGTTCTTGTTCTTTTATGGGTTATCACGCCAATCTTCGCGTTGGTTGGCGCTCTGCTGACCGCCATTACGTTGGCCCTATGGCCATCGGCCTTTGGGAGGAGGTAACATCGTGAGCACCGAACAACCGAAATCCCCCTTGCAGTTCTTCGCTGAGCTGGGCGATCTCATCGCCAAGTACGCCGTCAATCCCAGCTTCGCCATCGGGATGGTTATCGTGAGCTGGGTCTTCTGGCCCATCGGCGCACTCATTGCGAGCTTGCTGATCGCCAAGCTCTATGTGCAGACCCAGACAGCTTCTCAGCCAAGTCAGACTGCTCCTACACTGGCACTGCCACGCTCCGAAGATTGGCTCATCTTCGGGGGGCTCTTGTTGATCGGCATCGGCGTCTACTCGCTCGTGAGACAGTATCTCCCAGAACTTCCCTGGGCGGTCTTGTTCATCGCCGTCGGAGTGCTCTTGATTGGCTTAGCTTATGCGCGTCGCGGAGGTGGTCAGGGTGTCTGAGAAGATTCACAGCCCGTATAAGTATCTCTTCTGGGGCGTCGTTCTGATCTTGGGCGGAGTGGCGTGGCGATTGTCGCTGATGGGCTGGTTCGAGCTCTCGTGGAGATTTGTACTTCCGGGGATTTTGATCATCTTGGGCATAGGGCTGCTCATCTCGGGCTTAGCTCGGTGGTACCGTCCAGCGCAGTCTGAGACGGACTCTCAGCAAGGAGGCCAGCCATGAGATCAAGCGCCGTGCGCTTGGGGGAATTTTTGATCTTTATCGGGGTCTTCGTGCTCGCGTTACAGTATATAGACTGGGGCGCGTTCACACCTATCGAACGAACTGATCTTGTGATCGCTGCTGGGGTTGTCTTGCTCATTTGTTTCGTGCTGGCACTCTGGTCACGCTCGGTGCTCCTCGATGAGCTGATTCACTTAGTTGCACTTATTATCGGGGCAGCAGTGCTGGGACTGCTTGTCTCTGGATCGGGCGCCTCGACGTGGGTGAACGTGATCGGCCCGGAGCGCGCCGAAAAGACTCTTTCGTTTGGGGGCGCGCTCGACCCATCGGCGGCAACGCTCTTGGTAACACTCGACCTACAAAACGGCAGCGCGACGGTGCAAACGTGGGAGAACGAGGGATTTCAGATCACGATCACGGCGCGCGCTCGCGCGTGGAGTTCTTCAGAAGCCCAACGGCTCATCGAGAGCGTGACCCTTCAGCCTCAAATCTCCGCAGCAGAGATCAGCTTTCGCGCGCCGAGGGTCTCAGTTGGCCCGCTCAGCTCGCTCGAAACAGATATACAGCTTCTGGTGCCGCGCGGGCGCGTCTACGACCTGAAGCTCAGCTCGCTCAACGGAGCGCTCAATGTCCAAGAGATCAATGCAGCGACAGCAGACTTGAACGCGACGAATGGGCGCATCCGGGTGAATACGCTCACAGCACACCACGCAAAACTTCAAACGTCCAACGGCTCCATCGGCGGAAAACTCTCAGCCAGCCAAGCGACGATCACAACAGCTAACGGCTCAATTGATTTAATCTTGGGGAGCGTCACAGGCAGCTATGAATTGAGCACATTTAATGGCTCGATTGAGCTTGACGTGCCCGATGATCCCACCATTGGATATGCCATCTCGGCTCAGAGCACAATCAGCCGCGTGCGCGTGGAGATCCCCAACTTTGTCTTTCGCTATCACGAGCGCCGCCACGTCGAAGGCGAGACAAATAATTTTCAGACTGCTCCTACGAAGATCACCATCACCGCGACGACAACGAACGGAAGCATCGAAATCCGCTAGCCCTCTATCAGCTTCTTGCGAATACGCGCACTGAGAAAATCAATGACCATGACCGTAGGAATGATCACAACGAGACAGATCCCTACGATATCCCACGCCCGGTACGATTGCGCTTCGTTAATAAGCGACCCAATTCCCCCAGCCCCGACAATCCCCAAGACCGAGGCCGCTCGCACATTGATCTCAAATCTATAAATAAAGAGTGCTAAGAACTCCGGAAGCACCTGGGGCAAGACCGCATAACGAAAGACTTGCAACCGCGAGGCCCCAGATGATTGCAACGCTTCTACAGGCTCCTTGCGGATTTTTTCGACGATCTCGGCGTTAAATTTCCCCAACATCCCAATGGAGTGAATTGCTATCGCTAAGACTCCAGGGAGCGGCCCCGGCCCAAACGTCGCGATGAAGAAGATCGCCAAGATCAACTCAGGAAATGCGCGAATGATGTTGGGAATCTGCTTCATGCCCACGGCAAAAGCCACGGGCATCCCCACGTGGCGGCGCGCCGCTAAAAACCCGAGAGGGACTGAGAGCAAGAAGCTGATGGTCGTGCCCACAAGAGCAATCTGCAACGATTGGATCATGCGCTGAACGGCTAATTCAAAATACTCGGTCGCCGGATCGGTGACGATCGCCCAAACAAGATTTCTAAAGTAATCGAAGCCCTTGACCAGCCGATTGAAATCGACTTCTAGTGAGATAAATGACCACACGATCAGAGTAGCAACGACGCTCAAGCCGAGAAATCTCAGCGGACGCGGCAGGACAATCCCCTGTACGAACGCGTCGCGAATGCGATTGGCTACAAGATCAATGACGATGACCAGCGCGAAGATCAAGAGGGCAATGGTCAGCACTTGTGAGTAATTGCGCCACTCCATCGCCGTCGTCAACTGCATTCCCATGCCCCCAGCGCCTACGTAGCCCATCACGGCAGAGACACGCACGTTCAGCTCAAAGACGTAAATGACGTGGTCGATAAACGCCGGGATAAGCTGGGGCAAAACGGCATAGCGAATGACTTGAAGTTTTCCTGCACCGACAGCTTCGACGGCTTCAATGGGCTTGGGATTGATATTGTCTGCTGACTCTGACGTGAGCTTGGCAATGATCGCACAAGCGAAGAACGAGAGCGCCCCTACTCCAGCTGCCGGCCCAAACCCCATCGCCGCGACGAACAAGACCGCATAGAGCAGATCCGGAATGGTGCGCAGAATATTCATAATCATGCGTACCGGCCAGTAGATCAGCGCCGAGCGCACGACCAGCTGCGACCCGAAGACGACCAATGGCAGCGCCATCAGCGCCCCAAAGAACGTCCCCAACGTAGCCATCTGGAGGGTCTGCAGCAACGGGCGCACGAGTTGGGGCAGCGCGGAGAAATCCGGGGGGTACATTCGTCCTAAAAGCTCAAAGAATTTCCCGCCGTATTTGAAAATAGATGAGAGGTCGAATTCGACGCCCCGCAGCGCCCACCCATAGAGAGCAATAAGAAAGAGCAGCCCAAGAAAAAACCCTAGGCGCCTGAGCCAGATCTCCCCTCTAGCCCTCTCTGTCCACTGTGCCATAGATATCTTCTTCGAACGTCTCGCGATTGATCGCGGTAATGGGCTTATCGTAGATGATCCGCCCGTGTTTGAGCCCGATAATTCTCTTGCCGTATTTGAACGTCAAGACAGGGTCATGCAAATTTACGATCGTCGTGATCCCCTCGTCTTCGTTAATTTTTTTGAAGATATTCATGACGACGTTCGCCGTGATGGGATCGAGCGAAGCAACGGGCTCGTCAGCCAAGATGAGCTTGGGCTTCTGCAACAGAGCTCGCGCGATGCCCACGCGCTGCTTCTGCCCACCCGACAGCCGCGCGGCGCGATCACCATGCCGTGGCTGAGGGATCCCCACGCGCACTAATGCGTGGTGCGCCCGCTCGATCTGCTCTTTGGGGAACCGTCCCAGCAAGGAGCGTACAAGTCCAACGTATCCGAGCGAGCCTACCAAAGCGTTCGTCAATACCGGCAACCGCTCAACTACGTTATACTCTTGAAAGATAAATCCAATGCGCGAGCGGATCTCGCGGAGTTGTCGCCGGGAAGCTTTTAAGACGTTGACGCCGTCGAAGTAAATCTCCCCGTGGATCTGCGCGTGATCGTTCTCTGCTAGGCGATTGATCGCGCGCAAGAGCGTCGATTTCCCCGATCCGGAAACCCCAGCGACGACGACAAACTCCCCAGGGTAGATCTCCACGTTCACATTATCGAGGGCTTTGACGGGTTGCACCCCAGGATAGATCACCGTGAGGTTATGAACACGCAAGATAGGCGCAGTCATGCTCACCGTATTTTAAACCAACGTAGGGTGAGAACGCAAAGAGGGGACAGGGCTTCGCCCTGCCCCCTCTCACTGCTGCTATGAACGCTTACTGATTCTCGCACTTAGCTAAGTTGGGCTGGATCTCCTTGGCCACGACGCGCACGGCTTCGAGGGCTTTCAGCATATCGTAGCCCTCAGGGACGGCGACAAAGTCCGTGGCATCGAGCGCGTCCTTGCCGAACTTCTTGCCCTCTTCGGTCTTCATGACCTCGACGAACGCTTGTTTGATCGTCTCGCGCAGCTTGGCATCTAATGCTTTAATAGCGACGATGCCGTCGTTGGGGATGTCATCGCTGTAGCCGATGACGTTCACTTTGGTGCTGGGTTCGGGGTCGCCGGGCTTCCAGCCCAATTCTTTCTTAGTCTGCTCGGTGTTGAGGCTCTGGCGCACATCGTCGAACCCGACGCCCACATCCACGTCCTTCTTGTAGACAGCGATGGCCGAGGCTAAGTGATTGGCAGCGCGGATCGTCTTGAAGTTCTTATAGTCTCCTGGCAGGATCCCCAAGTCTTTGAGGGTCTTGCAGGGGAAGAGAAAGCCCGAGGTTGACGTGGAGCTGCCGCCGTAACTGAATCTCACGGTCGCCCCGGATTTGACTAAGCCCACCAGGTCGTCCTTGGGGTCTTGATTGTCGTCCTTGAGGGCTTTGAGCGAGCTGTCGACATGCACCATGAACTGGGCGCGGAACGTCAAGTTGTTTCCGCGCTTGGTGACGTTGATGGGGATGGCCCCGTAGCTATCCACGACTTGGACGATCTGGAACGGCCCCAGCAGCCCGACATGGATCTTCTCCGCACCGATGGCTTCTATTGTCGCCGGATAGGACTCGGGGATGACCGCGCGCACGCGCTTCACCTGAGAGAAGCCGTTCTTCTGGACGTAGTCCAACACCAGTTTTGCGAGGCCTTCTACTGGGGGCTGCAAGATCGTCGCCGCGCGCGAGGGCACCATGCCCACAACAAGCTCTTCAGGGATCAACCCCTGCTGCGACACCCCAGGGAAGCCCACAACCAAGCTTCCCAACAAGACCCCAACGGCCAACAGACCCATCAAACCGACGACCCGACGCGCACACCATATCCGCATAGTCCCTACCTCCTCTGGGAGTGTTTATAGTAATGCGCTGTTCTATATATAAAGCGCACTTTCACTATATTATACTGGAGGGGAGGCACTCTTGTCAAATGAGGGGGATAAGCGAGCAATGCCCCCATTTTATCAGCGAAAGGGCTCCTTCGTGCGGCTCAATGTAATGCCGATTATAGTCTGAGCTCTCCTTCATTCGGTATACTGTGGCTCATGAAGGCCCTGACAGCAAAAGCATTCGTCTTTGTGATAGTTTTGGTCTGCATCTGCGGATGGGGCCAGATCGGCCAGAGCCAAGCCAAGCGCTTCTTAGTCGTCATCGACCCCGGACACGGCGGCTGGGACCCCGGCGCTATCGGCTACTACGGCACCCAAGAGAAAGATATCAATCTTGATATCGCGCGTTTTATCCGACTCTTAGGGCTGTACGATGATGAAATCTCTATTGTGCTGACGCGCTCTGAAGACGTCTACGTCCCACATCGCGAGCGCACCGGCTTGGCCAATCGTCTGCGAGCCGATCTCTTCGTCTCTATTCACGCCAACGCGCACCCGCGTCATGCTGCAGCCAACGGCATTGAGGTCTTAGTCCACGACGATACAAATCTTCCCACCTACCCACAGAGTCGTACCTTAGCACTGCTCCTACAAAAACGCCTCACGCGCGCGCTGGGCGTCACTGACCGAGGGATCAAACACCAAACGCTCTTCATCCGGTGGGCCGAGATGCCCGCCGTGCTCATCGAGACGGGGTTTTTGACAAACCCTGCTGAAGAGATGAGCCTGCGCAGCTTCACGTATCAATGGACGGTCGCACAGGTGATCTTTAATACCATAAAAGAGTACCTACGCAGCGCTAAGACGCGCTGAAGGCCCTCACCCCGCCTGACGGCACCCCTCTCCCGTGAGACTCACGGGAGAGGGGCTAGGGGTGAGGGCCTCCAGACGAGGCGCACCGCGCTTGCAAGCACAAAGACAAGCAACGCCGTCAAGACGATTGTCGGTCCTGGCTGGGTATCCAAATAATACGATCCGATCAGCCCACCATAGACCGACACCAGGCTACACCCGATCGCCGTAAAGAGTGCCTGACGGAAGCTGCGCGCGATCTGTAATGACGCCGCCACCGGCAGGACCAACAGCGCTGAGATCAAGAGCAACCCGACTATCTGAATGGCAGAGACCACGGTGAGCGCTGCTAGGAGCACTAATAAAATATTATAGAAGCCGACGCGGATTCCCGAAGCCCGTGCCGTCTCTTCATCAAACGTGATGAAGAAGAGCTCACGGCGCACAACAAAGAGCGTCCCAATCACACAGAACGCTATCAATGCGATCTGCACGATATCGCTGGGCTGGAGCGCGATCACGCTGCCAAAGAGATACCCCCATAATTGATCTGTAGACCGTCGCGCCAGGCGCGCTAAGACTAGTCCTAAAGCCAACCCCGACGAGAGGAAGATCGCGATAGCGACATCGCCACCTAAGCGCCCCTTCGCGCGCAGGCGCTCAATCCCAAGAGCAGCGAGTGCCGAGTACGAGAGCGCCATCAGAGTCGGGTCAGCTCGCACAAGCTGCCCAAATGCCACGCCCCCAAACGCAATGTGTCCCAATCCATCACCGATAAGCCCATAGCGTCGTAGCACCAAAAAGATCCCGATCGTCGGGGCGAGCACCCCAATGATCGTCCCCCCAACAAACGCCAATCTCATAAATTCGAACTCGAAGATCTCAAACATACTTACCCCCACGGATGCTGATGCTGCACAAGCTTTCTCCCCGCGTAAACCCTCTCTAAGAGGTCGCTGGCCAAGCACTCTTGGGGCGTCCCACAGAAGAGCAATTTTCTGTTTAAGCACGCGATCTTCGTCACTTGCTTGACAATAGCTTCAATGTCGTGAGAGACCAAGAGAATAGTCAAGCCCTGCTCGCGGTTGAGCTGAGCTAAGAGTTCGTAGAACTCGGCTTCGACAGCGGGGTCGATGGCAGCCGTTGGCTCGTCCAACAATAAGAGCTCAGGCTCCTGGGATAAGACACGCGCGAGAAAAACCCGCTGCTGCTGGCCCCCAGAGAGCTCGCTGATGGGGCGCGCGCGCAGCTCTTCTATGTGTACAGCGCGCATGGCCCGCTCCACAGCTGCGGTGTCAGCACGGCTCCACAGGCCCCAGCGCAAGCGCGGCACCCGCCCCAGGCGCACGAGCTCCTCTACAGAAGCAGGGAAATTGCGCTCGAAGTCCCAGCTGCGCTGGCGCACATACCCCACCCGTGCGCGCTCACGAAAGCGTCTCAGCTCTTGCCCAAAGAGCCGGATCGTCCCCCGTTGAGGGGTGAGCAGCCCCAAGATCACTTTCAGCAGCGTCGTCTTTCCAGAGCCGTTAGGGCCGATCAGCCCGAGGATCTCCCCCCGCGTGACCGTGAGCGAGACGCCCTCGAGCACCGGCTCAGCACCGTAGCTGAACCAGAGATTTTCGATCTCAACGACAGAATCGCTCATCGGCACTCCAGCCCGATTCGTAAATTCTTAAGATTCTCTTCCATGAGCACCAGATAGTTCCTCCCCGCACGCTCTTCTTCTTCAGTGACGCTGTGCCCGGTGTTGAGCGTCAGAATCTGCGCGCCCAGCTCGCGCGCCAGAACTGCGAGGGCCTTGAGCGCGTCGGATCTCTCGGCAAAGATATATTTGATACCCTTCTCCTTGCCCAAGCGAATCAGCTCGGCCAGGCGCTGGGGGGTCGGCTCGCTGGGCTCCAGCCCCGAAATTGAATGCGCCGTCAGATTATATCGAGCCGCGAAATAATCCATAAATCTATGCGAGATAATAAAGTCCCGCAGCCGACAGACCTTCACGCCCTCGCGAATTTGAGCGTCGAGCGCATCGAGCTTGGTATTGTAATTCTGAGCGTTCTCAATGTAGACCGAGCTACCCACGCTGTCGGCCGTGATCAAGCCGTCGCGAATATTCTTCACCATCTCTTTGGCCAGAATCGGGTCCGTCCAGACATGAGGGTCGAACTCAAGCTCTTCTTCCTCGGCCTTGCGCAAGGGCAGCCCCTTGGTCGCTTCGATGACCACGAGCTTATCACGGTTCTTGATGACCGAGAGCACGCGCTCGACCCACGACTCCATCGACGCCCCGTTATACACAAAGACCTGGGCGTCTTCAATCGCCCGAATATCCGCGGGGGAGGGCTCAAAATCGTGAGGTTCTGCGCCCGCCGGTACTAAGTTTTTGACTTCAACGCGATCCCCGCCGACGTTCTTGGTGAACTCATACGGGATATAGAAGCTCGCCACGACCTTGAGCTTGGGCTGCGCTACACCCGCTCCACATCCGAGTAAGACAATGAGCACCATGAGAAGCGTTGCTACTTTCTTCATAGCGACCTCCTTCTTATTGAAAATAGATTTCATTTGTGAGGCTCAAAAAATTGCTACTGACACTTCGGGCATCGGCCGACCACCTCCAAATGATGGGATTCGATAGCAAACCCTGTGCGCGCCTGGAGCTTGCGCAGTACGCTGCCGAGCGCACAATCAGGAAACTCTTCGACGTAGCCGCAGGTGCGACAGACCAAGTGATGATGATGTCCTTTGTCCAAGCGCACAGCTGTCAAACTGCGACATCCGGCTTCGGTATGAACTCTCTGCACTAAGTTCAGCTTCTCCAATAGGGCCAAAGTCCGATAGACCGTGACCAATCCTAGCTTGCGATGGCGCCGCCGCGCCCGACGATAGATCTCTTCTGGCGTTAGACGGATTGGACTTGCTTCCAGCACCTCCAGCACCGTGCGACGAGACTTGGTTATCCTGTAGCCCTGCTCTTTGAGGCGCTCCTCCCAGTTCTCCGTCAGGATGCTCATAGTCCTCCTTATTGAAAAAAATTTTCAGTTATAGTATACACCCCTAGCCCGTGCCTTGTCAACCCCTTGACAGTCTATATAGTTATATATTATAATTCGAACCAATTGCGATAGACAGGAGGGACTATGGAGACCCGGAGAGTGCAGATCACTGGCGGGGCGACGTTCATGGTCACCCTGCCGAAAGACTGGGCTGAAGCGCAAAAGCTCCATGCCGGCGCAGAAATCGAACTCCACCCCCACAGCCCTGATTTGCTGATTTTGCGACCGCACCGCGATTCCCAACTGACCCGCGGCGTCCTCCAGCTCAATGCTAAAACCGGCGACACCCTTATGCGGGCGTTCATCTCCATGTACGTCGCAGGATTTGACATCATCGAAGTCCGCGGGGAGCGCATCACCCCCGAACAGCGCCAGACAATCCGCAAGATCACCCAAGCCCTCATCGGCCCGGAGATCATGGAAGAATCACGAGACTCTATCGTCATTCATAATCTGCTCAATCTTTCCGAGCTCTCCGCGCCAAAGACGCTCGAACGCATCTTCTTAATGGTGCACGACATGTTCACCGATGCTGTCCGCGCGCTCACTGACTACGACGCTGAGCTCGCACACGATATTGCCGCACGCGACGAGGACGTCGACCGTCTCTATTTGATGCTCTACAGACAGTTCCGCATCGCGTTGCGTGATCTGCTCGCCGAAGAAGCGCTGGGCATCAGTCGCGTCAAGCTCTTCGATACCCACACGGTGGCGCGGCAGCTAGAGCGTATCGCCGATCATGCGGTCAAGATCGCTCGTGTGACGACGGTGATCAAAGTTCCTGCCCCACCCAAGGTCGCCGATGCCCTGCACAAGGGCGGGGAGCACGTGGCGAACTTACTGAAAGAGTCTGTGGATGCGTTCCGCTCGCCCGATCCCGACCTCGCCAGCCAAGTAATCGACAAGGCCTCAGGGGTCGAAGAGCGCCTCATGAAGGCCATCAAGCTCTTGTGGGACCTTGCTCCTCAAGAAGCTCAGCTCATCGGGATTGCCTTCGACAGCATCGGGCGCGTTAAAGACTATTCGGTCAATATCGCTGAGACCGCGCTCAATACGGCTGCCCCTATGCCCTAAAAAGGCTCCCACGCGATGGGCCCAGTGAAGTCTGGTAAATCGTCTGGGGTCAACGGTACAGAAGCACGATAGACCGTAGGGATGGGCACTTCCGTCCCAACACGATAAATATAGACTTTCGTTTGGCCGTCCACCTGATGCCGGAAGTACTCTAGAATCACTTTGAACTTCTGCAAGAGCAGGGGCTTGCTGCGCTGGCTGCGCGTGAGCGCATCGTTCATAAAAAGCTGGCTGTCGGCGATATACGCTGAGAACGTCACGGCGAAGTCTTCATACTGATTGGTCATAGCGTAGAGCGAGCGGTCGATGGGATCACGCACGAAGTTATCGGGATCACGACCAGACTCGCTGAAGAGCTTCTCCCAACGAGCTTCTTGATCAGCTGTCGAGCGCGTAAAATGCACCAAGTGCCCAAGCTCATGATACACGACGAGCGTGAACGTGCGGCTGGCGCGCAGCCCAGGAAGCTCTATCAAGCTGGGCGGGAAGTACTGCCCATAGAGAAAATCAGGTTCGCGGGCGCGAATCTCCCGCAGGCGCTTGAGATGCTCCGCGGGCAGCGAGCGCAAGACCCCATAAAGCTGCTGACAATGCAGATCTTCCAGCTCTGTGCCCACTTCATAGCTCACCTTGATGCGATATTGCGCAGAAATCTCTTTGCAGAAGCGTCGAGGATAGGTGAGCTCGAGGCGCCCCTCGACTGTTTGAGAGCTGAGATTGGTCACGACCAAACGCCAGGGGCGACCGACTTGCTCTTCGGAGACCTCTGCCTTGGCCGTTTGCGTCACTGGCCCCGACTGATCTACTATAAGAGTCTTCTCAAGGAAGAGCTGAACCCGCAGAGCAGCAGTCGTCGGGCGCAGGGCTAATTTGAAGACGATCTCGCCTGTGGTGGTGGGTGTGAAATCGTAGTCGATTTTCTCTTCTGGGCGCAGCGAGATATCGCTAAAGCGGACAGTGATTGTCGCCTTGGCAGGCACCAGAAGAATACCGAGCGCTAAGATGACCCCCAAAAGCACGTGCATGAGTCGCGTCCGCGTCATGGTCACCAGTCCCTTCTATAAAATTTATGTCGGTATTGTAGCAGAGGACGTATGTTTTGTCACGTGCGCAGGGCAAAGCGATTCGGCTCACTCTGACAGATGCGCCCCTGGCTCTCTAGGACTTCAAGATGGGCATATACTTCACCAGCTCCAAGCAGCACATGATAGTCTTTGAGCCGCCCAAAGAGCTTCTGCGCGATCTCAAATGCCGTGAGCGCTTGACCGTCGCTCAAGATTTTTAAGATACGATCAGTCCGCTCATAATGGTGCTTGAAGATCTTTGTGATGCGCGGGCGCGGATCGGTCCAGGGCTGACCGTGCCCCGGGTAGATCTCTAAGCGTTCCGCGTTGGGTAACTCAAGAATTCTCTTGAGCGAAGCGAGAAATTTTTCGAGATGGCCGTCAGTAGTGACGTCGGTCGCGCCGACGTTCGACGTGTACGTCGGCAGGAGATGATCCCCAGCGAAGAGTTTCTCCCCAAGCAGAAAGCAGACCGACCCTTGGGTATGGCCAGGGGTGTGCAAGACATGCAGTTCTACTTCGCCAAAGCGCAGTATCTGACCGTCACTGATCTTCTGGGCTGTGGGGACAGAACGCCCAAGCCCAGCAAACCGCGAGCGAAAGTGCCCCACCTGCACAATAACTTCTTCAGGGATGCCCCAGCGGCGCATTGCTTCTAGATAGAGCTGCGAGACCCTTTCGTGACGCTCTTCAAAGAGAGCGACGTCTGTCCAATCGTCGCTATGCACGTAGACTACTGCTCCAGACTCGTCTTGGATGGCGCGTGCCAGCCCGCTATGATCGATATGCTTATGAGTCAACAGAACGACAGCAATATCCTTGAGCGAGCAGCTATGCTTGGCCAGCTCGCGGCGCAATAAACTGAAGGACTCTTCCGTGCTGATTCCGGTATCTATGAGTACAGGGGGGCTCTGCGAGCTCCGGATCAAGAAGACATTCGTTGGGCTTTCAAAATATGGATTTGGAATAGAAATCTGTGAGATCGTGAGATCCATAGTGAGCTTATCTTAGCTCAGGGCGCGGGTGCGTGCAAGCCCTTGACGTGAGCTGCTGTATCGCGTACGATAACACTCTATGCGCGTGAGAGTGATCTTTTTCGACATGGACGGCACGCTCGTGTGGGTGCCGGGGAGTGGCCAGGCCGACTGGTTTGCACAACGGATTGAAAAGCTTGGGATACCGCCGGATCGCGAGCAGCTCGCTCAAGCGTATCACCGTGCGCAAGAGCGGTGGCAGCAAGAGATCCGCCCGCGCCTGGGGTTCAGCATGGAATCGTTTGTTGAGTGGAACAAGTTGATCTTAAGGGAGCTAGGGCTGAATGGCGATCTCTCGCTCATAGCTGAAGAGATCCAACGCTACTGGGAGACCCCTACAGATGAGCTCTTCCCCGAGGTGCCGGAAGCGTTAGAAAGACTGCGTCGGCGCGGGATCGAGCTGGGGATCGTGTCGCATCGCCCGATAGCAGGGATCGAACGCTCGCTGGAGAAGCACGGACTAAAAGAGTTCTTCCGCTGGCTGGCTAGTCCCGACTCGACGGGGATCGCGCATGGGAAGCTCGACCGAGCTTTTTGGGCTTCTGTGCTGAAGCGAGCGGGCGCAGCCCCGCACGAGGCGCTACACGTCGGCGACGATTTTGAGACGGACATTCGTGGGGCGCGGCGTGCGGGCTTGCACGCCGTCTGGATCGAACGACCCGAACTCCAGGGACGCTTCTACCCCGGCCGACTCTCCCCCCTCAGTGGTCTCCACTCGATCCCGACCAATGAGCGCGCCTCAGCCCGCATTAACAATCTGCAAGAATTGAACGAAATCTTACACGATGTTTAACTCGAGCTAGCACGTACCTAGTTTCAGCTCCCCCAGTGCAGCACTCCTCTGGATTCGTCATCGTTTGGCTCATCATGCCCGTAGCTGAGCCGAAATTCAAAGTAATTGCTTAAATTCCTCTATCACGAGTCCGGCATCTTTGAGAATTCCACTTAAAACCCTTTTCTTCACGGGCTTTTTGCCGTGAATGGGCACCACAATCAGCTTGTCAGGGTAACGAGCATGACGCAAGATCACATGTCCCCAGAGTGCCGATGGACATACCAACCGATCTTCTCTAAGGCTTTTACGACCCGGCTGCCGGGGACGCTGGGAAGCTTCTTCATGCGTTCACTTCAACAACCTCAACGAAGATCTCCGGGTCGCTTGTAGGGATCGGCTTCCCTAAATCCTTAAGAGTTTCGATATAAAGCTGAATGGCTTCTCGAATGTTTGCGAGAGCTTCCTCAACGGTATCACCTTGGCTGTAACAGCCTGGCAGAGCCGGGCAATGCACGGAATAGCCCCCCTCTTTTTCAGCTTCTAGGATAACCTTGAGCTTCATAGTCTCACTCCTTGTTGCATCATACCTTAGTTTTCAGCCTTGGGCAAGATTTTTGATTCGTACAGCAGCCATAATCAGCGATATAAGCCGGGAGTAACGCGGCCTCCATCAAAGTGAGAGCCGGGTAGTCACCCCATTTAGTGCAGTCACTTCCGTAGGCAAGTGAGCTTCGCAAACTCCCTGATCATCCAGACGTGATCCCTTGGCCCCGCAACCATCGCCAGCATCGATTCTCGCTATTGTCACCTCTGATTGCTACCCGCAACATAGCCCGATAACTGATCACTTGGCTATGGCTGGAGTCCCCGCCACGTACTCTTACACATGGTAGAGCAATTTTTCCAACAAGGTCCCCTACCGATTGCCTACTGCACGGGCCACTCTTTTCTTGGGTCTCAGGATACCTGCTTTTTGGCCCTTGTTGCGCATGTGGGTCCACAGCTTGTCCAGTTGCAGACGCGAGCACAAGGCAGCTTCGGTTTTCCACATAAGGGATCACCACAGCCATCTTAGCTCCTATCCTTGGGGACTACCAAATCATCTAAATTGATATTGAACCCATTAGACACTCGCTTACACAACCGCATAAGAAGATCGTGATTTTCCTTGATGTCTCCAGCAGGAATCCTTGGTAACCGATCAGGGCGCATCTCTTGAGCCTTGGTAGGTATTGGATATCGGCCTCCCCACTCTATGAATTTTGAAAGATTAGAAACAAGTTCGCTCTCCTCAGAACTCAACGAGAGTTTTGCTTGCTTGGCTAAATCGATGAGATTATGGGTTTTAACTTCTTGTCGAGCGTCTTAAAATCCTTCTTTTGCTTTTGCTCCGGCGGGGGAATTTTAGCAATAAGGAGAGCCTTAAGCATGTTCTCTAATGCTAGCCCAGCAAGCATCGCCCATATGGGGAGCTGATCTAAGTAGATTAGGTCATTAATTTTGATTCCACTTACTATAGCTTCACCTACGTTCTCTACCCTTTTACGAAATTCCTGCTCATCACGATAATAAGCATTCCAAACGAGTTCGGCTGCCCGTAATAAATGCACTCCACGTGCGAGCCATGATCCTCCTGACTCATATTCTGTCCGAAAAAAGGTCTCTGCGAATTCATTCATTGTCTTTTCACGTTCGGCCATTGCCTTTGCATGTTCATCCATTGGATCAGTATTTGGTGTCGCGATCTTTGACCTCCCGCACGAATGCCTACGACGATTCATTCCTACATGGCTCTGTAGAAATCCTACGCTGAAAGAAGTATAGCAAAATCTCTTGTAATGGGTCAATAGATCGTTACTAGGCCCCAATCAATCGCAATCCCATCTCACACGATAGCGGCAACACCGCAAATTCCTTCAGTACTTTCCCAGCTGGAGCAGCTTGTGCCACGACTCCGTCCATACAAGCGCACCGGCTTCGCTCCCAAGGGCGTAAAGAACTTCTGGCTGAGCCGGTCAATCCGCTTCAAAATCTCCCCACTCTGAGTACTCTTCCAGAATCGTGCCTTTGTAAAGAATGCCCGCTCTTCTCAACCATATGCAACACCGAAACGTTTTGGTGCAGCATCTTGTTTGAGAAAGCGGTCGCACCAAAACGCTTCGCCTACCCCTAGTAACGATTTCTTGGCGCAGATACCCCCGACTTGACAAGACCCCCTCCTGTACTGTATACTTATGGCGCGATCTATATAGATCGTAAGCAAACTATACTTAAAGGAGGACAAATATGAAACTCAACGCGTCTCTTCTAAGGCGCGCAGCGTTGGTCGTTTTGGTTGTCGTCGGGTCGGTCGTCTTGTCGGCGGTGGGGCAGCCGGGGGCTCCGAAGGACTCAAAGAATATTCTCTCGGATGGCTCCAGCACCGTCGCCCCTATCACCAAGGCGATGGCCGAAGAGTTTAAGAAGGTCCGCCCGGACATCAACGTCACCGTGGCTGTCAGCGGCACGTCGGGGGGCTTTCGGCGCTTCGTCACCGGTGAGACCGACATCAGCAATGCCTCTCGAGCTATTAAGCAATCCGAAATCGAGACCGCGCCGAAGCACGGCGTCGAATATATTGAACTCTTGGTCGCCCTTGACGGCCTGACCGTCGCCGTCAGCACCAAGACCCAAATCTTTGGGAATGCTCCCGTGTGCTTGACCGTGGGCGAGCTGGAGCTGCTGTGGGCTAGAGAAGCCGAAAAATTCATCACCAAATGGAACCAAGTGCGCAGCACGCTCGCCAACGCTGAGATCACGCTCTCCGGCGCAGCTGAAACGTCTGGGACGTTCGACTTCTTCACCTCAGCTATTACCGGCAAAGAGGGCGACACCCGACAAGACTACTTCGGTACTGAAGAAGACCAGCTTTTGGCTCAACAGACCGGCGCGAACTCCTTCGCCCTCACATACTTTGGGTATAACTTCTTCGTGCACAATACTCAGCTTGTGCAGGCCGTGGCGATCGACCCGCGCCGCGAGCTGATCAGCACCCCTGCAGACGTGCTGAAAGAGATCAACGCGCGCCGGGCCAAGAACGGCAAAAAGCCCTTAGAAAACAAGGGCGGGGAGTGCAAGGGCATCCTGCCCACCGTCGATACGATCTTGGGATTCACGTATCAGCCGTTGAGCCGACCGCTCTTCATCTATGTGAATAAGAAGAGCGGCGAGCGCCCCGCTGTGGACGAGTTCATCAAGTTCTATCTCGCTGAAGAGCGCCTTGGTAATCAGCAATTTATGCTCAATAAAGCTGGGTATCTCCCCGCGCCGCGCGAGGTGCGCGATGAAGCCCGCACCTGCTGGGCGAAGCGCATCACCGGCACGGCCTTTGGCGGCAACTACAGCGGCCTGTCGCTCACGGAGATCCGTAATAAATATAAAGAGCACTGCAAGTGAGCCAACCCCCGAACACCGAGCCTCCTGGGGTCCCCTCGCCCCTAGGAGGCTCGGCCCCTCCCTTCTCATTTGACTGCCCTTGGGCTGGGGTGCTATAATTTTATGGGGAAAACTATATAGAAATGAAAAGAACCATGAAGCAGACGGCACTCCAGCCTGCCCTGCATGCCCCTCCAGGGCGGTATCTCAAGGAACGGCTCATTCAGGGTGTGCTCTTCGTCTGCGCTTTTCTCGCTGTGGTCGTCACCGCAGCTACTATCTGGCTCTTTATCTCCGGTTCAGGGGTCTTCTTCAGCAAGGTCTCTCTTAGGGAATTCTTAGGGGGCATACGCTGGGCCCCCACAGACGTCTCCACCCCATCCTACGGCGCTTTGCCCTTAATCATGGGCACGCTCATCATCACGGGGATTGCTTTATTAGTAGCTCTGCCCATCGGGCTGCTCAGCGCGATCTATCTGAGCGAATTTGCATCCGGGCGCGTGCGCAAAATAGCCAAACCCATCTTAGAGATCTTAGCAGGCATCCCTACGGTCGTCTATGGCTATTTCGCGTTGCTCTTCGTGACGCCGCTCTTGCGCACGGTGCTCCCAGATATTCAGTTTTGGAACGCGCTCAGCGCGGGGATCGTCTTGGGAATAGCGATCATCCCGTTGGTCTCGTCGCTCAGCGAAGATATTATTTACGCGGTGCCGCGCGAGCTGCGCGAGGGCGCCTATGCTCTTGGGGCGACGAAGTTCGAGACGATCCGCCATGTCGTGCTGCCCGCGGCCCTGTCAGGGATCGCCGCGTCGTTCATATTGGCGATGTCGCGTGCTATCGGCGAGACGATGATCGTCGCTATTGCCGCTGGACGTGTGCCAAGCTGGCCCCCAGATCTGCTCAAGCCCTTGGAAACCCTGACGGTGCACATCGTCAACGTCGCCACAGGGGACGCTGAAGCCGGCGCATTCATCTGGGCGACGATCTTCGCCATCGGCGCGCTGCTCTTCGTGATCACGCTGTCCTTAAATATTCTGAGCTATTGGATCGTGCGCCGCTTTCGGGAGCGATACGAATGAGCGCACTCGCTTGGCGTAAGACAAAGAGCACGCTTTTTGGCACGCTGACCCTCAGCACGATCCTCATCAGCTTCGCTCTCTTAGTCGCCTTGATCGTCTATATTCTTATCAATGCGCGCCCACTGATGGCCATGCGCGCGGCTTCTCGCGCAGGCTTGGTGCTCTCCACTATGGTCATCCAATGGGATGCGCAGAACTTGCCCTATGTCATCATCACGGATTTTATCCCCGACAGCGCCGCGGCCCGCGCGGGGATCGCTGAGTTCGACGCAGTTATTCGCATCGGCTCAGAAGTTGTCTTTCGCTCAGCGCATGTGTGGGACGCCATCGCACGCCTGCCCAACGATACGCTCCCCATCAGTTGGATCAACGGCGACCCTGTGAAGATCTTCGGAGAACTGCTCCCCCAGATGGATCCGCAGACGGGCGCGCTGCGCGTCGTCATAGACTATCTGCCTGAAGAGAGTCTTGGTTTTCAAGCTGGGCTGCGCGTCGGCGATATTATAGTACGAATCGAAGATATTCCCGTCACGGGGGCACGCCAAGCCTGGGAAGCGCTCATCGTCGCCGCCCAGAGAAGAGCCCAGCCAGGCCCGTTCTCTGTTCACATTGAGCGCGACGGGGAACTCTTGACTCTTCCGCTCGAAGCTGAGCAGACAGCGCAGATCCCCATCACGCGCAGCTGGGGACAAGCTATCTGGGACTTTCTCACGAGTTATGACTCCAACTCCCCCGAGAAAGCGGGGCTGGCCAGTGCTATCGTGGGGTCGTTCTATTTAGTTGGGCTGACGGCGCTCTTCGCTCTGCCCCTAGGGGTTGGCGCAGCGTTATACTTAGAAGAGTACGCCCGCAAGAATTGGCTCACCGAGCTGATTCAGTTATTGATTGCGAATCTTGCCGGCGTCCCCTCGGTGATCTATGGGATCATTGGGCTAGAGATCCTAGCGCGGGCGCTCAAGATGGACCGCGTGCTCTTCACCGGAGCCCTCACTATGACGCTTCTCATACTCCCTATGGTGATCATCGCGTCGCGCGAAGCCTTGCGCACGATCCCTGATTCGATTCGCCATGCGGCGTACGCCGTGGGCGCGACGCACTGGCAAGTGGTACGCTCCCATGTGCTGCCCTACGCCCTGCCAGGGATCTTGACGGGCTTGATCATCGCGCTCTCACGGGCGATGGGCGAGGCCGCCCTGCTTATTCTCCTGGGAGCCTTTCAGTATCTAACATTTCTGCCCAACTTACGCAGCTACTTCACCGTCGTTCCCATTCAGATTTTTACGTGGATCGGCGAAGCAAAAGATGGCTTTGCCAGCATTGCTGCCGCGGCAATCTTGGTGCTCCTGACGATTCTCTTAGCCATGAACGCCTTGGCGATCTTCTTGCGCATCAAATTCCAGAGGAGGTGGTAGACTCTATGAAGACCACAACTGTCATACAATCTCGCCCTGCGGTCCGCCTCCCGCAGGATGACTTCGCCCCCTTAGGGGAACCCATCTTGCAGACACGCCAGCTCAGCCTCTGGTACGGCAAACAGCAAGCGCTGGACTCGATCAGCATTGACATCCCCAAGAATAGAATCACAGCGATCATCGGGCCGTCAGGCTGCGGCAAGAGCACGCTCATTCGCTGCTTCAATCGCATGAACGATCTCGTCCCTGGCGTGCGCATCAGCGGGGAGATCCTCTATCACGGCAAGAATATTTATGATCCCGACGTCGACCCCGTCGAAGTCCGTAGGAGAATCGGGATGGTCTTCCAAAAGCCCAATCCCTTCCCCAAATCTATCTACGAGAACGTGGCGTTCGGGCTGCGCATCAACGGCTTTACAGGGAACTTGGATGAGCTGGTGGAGCGCGCCCTGCGCCAAGCGGCCCTGTGGGACGAAGTCAAAGACTATCTGCATAAAAAGAGCGGGTATGATCTTTCGGGGGGACAACAGCAGCGACTCTGCATCGCGCGCACATTAGCTATCGAACCCGAAGTGATCTTGATGGACGAGCCGTGCTCGGCTCTCGATCCCATTGCGACAGCCAGGATCGAAGATTTGATGCTCGAGCTGAAAAGAGACTACACAGTGGTGATCGTCACGCACAATATGCAGCAGGCTGCTCGCGTCTCGGATTTCACAGCGTTTCTCTATCTGGGACGCTTGATCGAGTACGGGCCGACGAAGAAAATCTTTGAGAACCCCGACAAGAAAGAGACCGAAGATTACATTACGGGCAAATTTGGGTAAAATAGCTCTTGATTATGGTACGCGAAAGCTATAAGCAACAGTTAGAGCGTCTTACCCAATCGGTGCGCGAGATGGGGGCCAAAGTCATCGAGGGGATCGATCTTGGGCTGAAAGCCTTGCGCGAGCATGATCGCACCTTAGCCGAAAGCCTCGATACATGGGACGATCAAGTCGACGAACTCAACATCGCTATCGAAAAAGAATGTCTCGATCTGTTAGCTCTCCAGCAGCCCGTCGCTATCGATTTACGGCTCATCACGAGCGTCTTTAAGATTATCACCGACTTAGAGCGCGCCGCCGACTTGGCCGTCAACGTTGGGCAGTACGGCATGGACGTCGGGGTCTTTGTGCTCTTGCCGAAAGAAGAGCTGACAGCACTAGGAGAGTTCGCTCGAGAGATGCTCCGCGACGCCGTAGACGCGTTCGTCACTCGAGATATCGAGTGTGCTCAAGAGATCATTCAAAGAGACGAAGAGCTCGACGGACGCTGCTGGCAGCTCCGGCGCAAAGTCTTGGCGAAGCTCTTGGAGCTAGCGCGCGAAGCTCATTCCCCACACGAAGCGAAAGAATTCGTCGACGATGTCATCCCTGTCTTGTGGTCGATTCGGGACTTAGAGCGCGTGGGCGATCACGCCGTGAATATCTCTGAGCGCACCATCTATATGGTCACGGGGCGGAAGGAGCGCAAGAAGCGCGGCCTCCCCGATGAGGCAGGAGCACCATGACCATCGCGCTGCACTATGATTCCCGGCGTGAGCACGTGGGCTTTGCCCATTGGCTAGGCGCCCCCGACGGCGATACCCCAAGCGTCCAGATCACCATTCGATTGGTAGGTATCGACGCTCCAGAGACTCACTACCCCGGCACGCGAAAGCCCAGCGCCTTCGACAGGAAGCTCGAGAACCTCCTTAAGACCCATCAAGGCGCTTTCAAGACAAAACAGTTCCGAGAATATCTTGCCCCCAAACTCACCGATCGCCCTGGGACGCGCCAGTTTTATTGGGGGGAACGTGCGCGCAAAGCGTTTGAAGAGCTCGCTGCGCAGAGATTGCGCTATCGCGCTGGCGGCCAAATACGCTATAAAAATCTCTATCTCACTGTGGGCACCCAGCTCTTTGATCAGTATCGGCGATTGCTCGCCTACGTCGCCCCAGAAGAGAAGAACCCCCAGAAGCGCTTGACATTCAATCTCTTATTATTACAAGAGGGTTGGGCCGTCAATTATATTATATATCCCAATCTTCCCAAGCCCGAAGACTGGGAGCGCGTGCAAGACGCGGTGCGCCAAGCCCGACACCAAAAAAAGGGCTTCTGGAAAGACGAAGCGCTCCTACTGGGCTATGAATATCGCTTCTGCGTAGACACGCTCCTGGGGAAGCGCTCCGGGCCTGATAAGTACTGCGTAGACATCACTAACGGCCAGCTCTATGCCCCCTATGATTATTATTTAGTTGCGCCCGAGAACAGACTCTTTATCCTGAAAGAGCATCTACGCTATGCACGCCGAGAGCTTGGAGGTCTCCACAGAACATGAGCCGCAAGAAGATAATCTTTATCTGCGTAGGCAACTCGTGCCGCAGCCAGATGGCCGAAGGCTTCGCCCGTCACTACGCCCAACAGATGGGGCTCGATCTCGAGATTCGCAGTGCGGGGACGCAACCAGCAGGCTCCGTGCACGCTGACGCCATCACCGTTATGCGTGAGAAAGGCATTGATATCTCTCAACAGTACTCCAAGGGCTTTGACCCCGAGGAGCTCAAGAACTACGACTATGTGATCGCCATGGGGTGTCTCGACTCAGATATCTGCCCTGCGGGCTTTCGCGGAGTGAGCGAGAACTGGGGAATTCCTGACCCTATCGGGCGCGGCTTAGAGTTTTACAGAAAAGTCCGCGATATGATCGAACAGAAGGTGCTCGCACTCTTAGAACTCATAGCGGACCCCAAGGACGAAGACCCCAGGCAAGGGCCGCCCCGCTAACAACCAGACTTCAGCAAACGCGAAGAGACTTGTCCGCGGCACAGGAACCTCTACCCCCACGATCCCTTGGAATGTCGCTTCGATAATGAGCAACTCTCCTTGAGAGCGCACCCCAGCGGACGCTCCCGCACCCACAAACGGCTTCCATACGAGATTGATAATCTCATAGGTGCCAAAGAAGAGCTTCACGTCCGCGACAGCAGCTAATCCTCCTATGCTCAGCCCGATGGGCAATCCCACTTCTATAGCGAAGTGCTCCGTAAGCCCCACAAAGACAAACGCTTGTAACGGGACCTTGACACCAACTCCTAACGGCTGCGCTCGGCATGGCCCTGCTAACAAGACGAGAGCAGCCAACACGACCAGAAAATTTTTCATAAAGTTCTCTTATGGCGATAAGCGGGGCCAGTCCCACCGCATCCCAACGCTCACAAACGCCCCTCCCGCCCCCGCTAACGGAATCTCTACCGATGACTGCCAGCCCGCTTCAAGAACAGCTCGCACGGGAATATCAGAAAAAGCCCACTCCAAGCCGACTTTTGCGTCAAACCCCGTGAACGTCTCCGGTCCAATGAAGATCCGATACCCCCCAATCCCGATAAAAAAGAGAGACTGATCGGTTATGTCAGAGACGACCCACGTGGCATGAGCGCTCACGACCAGCGGCACAGTGGGAAAGAAGACTCCAATCTCCAGGGCGAATGCCCCTACGCCCAGCCGTCCAAAGACCTCCCAGTTATCAGTCACGCTCGTTACTGTAAAAGACGCTAACTCCACAGGGATCTTCACGCCCACGCCCACCGTCTGCGCCTGAGTCCCCCAGGCCAAACCAAGAACGAGCCCCAGGACTACCACCCAAATCCAGCGACGTGTCACGATAGTTCCCCCCTATTCCCCAAAGATTACAAATATATTATAGAGCATGACCCCAGGGTGCGTGAAATCACGAACCGACACTCTCTAAAATCGCGTCGGGAATATCAAAGTTCGCGTAGGCCTCCTGAACGTCCTCTTGCTCGTCGAGCGCTTCCATGAACTTGAGAACTTTCTCGGCCTCGCGCCCCTCCAAGTGCACCGTGTTCTTCGGGACGAGAGAGACCTCCGCTCGCTCCACCGGCACCCCCAGCTTCTGTAAGCCCTCCCGCACGGCTTTCAACGCTGAGGGCTCACAATAGATCTCAATCTCGCTATCTTTCTCTTGGATATCTTCAGCCCCTAGATCAATGACGTTCATCAACAGCTCATCTTTATCACACTGAATCTTAGACTTGTCCAGAGCAATGACCCCGCGACGATCAAAGATCCACGCGACCGAGCCCCCTAAATTGCCACCGTACTCTTCAAAGATATGGCGGATCTCTGAGACGGCACGGTTCTTATTGTCCGTGACCACGCGCACGAGCACCGCGACCCCGTAAGGGCCATAGCCCTCATAAAAGACTTCTTCGTATTGCATACCGGGGAGTTCCCCGGTCGCGCGCTTGATCGCCCGCTCAATGTTCTCTTTTGGGACGTTGGCCTCGCGAGCGCGCTCAATCGCATTGGCCAAGGCTGTATTCTTCTGGGGATCGGGCCCTCCGGCCTTCGCCGCAAGCGTGATCTCCTTAGAGAGCTTGGAGAAGAGCTTCATCCTGGCCGCATCTTGCTTCTCCTTGCGATATTTGATATTGGCCCACTTGGAATGCCCAGCCATGGGAGTATCACCTCCTGTACTGTAATGTAGACCTACTGTAGCCAATTTATCTAGCATTTGCAAGCCCACGAGCAAGATGCGATAATTTTGATATTCTGTGGGGAGTGTGAGGTTCTCCTATGGTGAAGAACGACCGCTGGATTCGCGAGATGGCCCGCACGCACAAGATGATCGAGCCCTTCGTCGAGCGCCAGATGAGCAAGGGCGTGATCTCCTATGGGCTTTCAAGCTACGGCTATGATATTCGTATTGCTGACGAATTCAAGATCTTCACGAGCGTCAATCCCGAGCTCTTTGCCACGGGCCAACCCGTCATCGTCGACCCAAAGAATTTTAATGAGCACTCATTCGTCGACTATCGTGGGGAAGTCTGTGTCATCCCGCCCAACTCGTTTGCGCTAGGGCGCTCCGTAGAATACTTCCGCATCCCGCGAAATATCTTAGCTCTTTGTCTGGGGAAGAGCACCTATGCGCGCTGTGGAATTATTGTAAACATAACCCCCGCGGAACCCGAATGGGAAGGGCAGCTCGTCATCGAGATCTCCAACACTTCGCCGTTGCCAGCCAAGATCTATGCCAACGAGGGGATCGCCCAAATGATCTTTCTCGAAGCAGACGAGGTCTGTGAGGTCTCGTATGCTGATAGAAAGGGCAAGTACCAAAAGCAAATAGGGATCGTCACTTCCAAGGTGCAGTAGCATCGTCAGCCCGTCTATGATATAATGACGGAAATCCAAGCCATGGATTTGTTATCTATTATGAGTATTGTGTGGGCCCAAGCGCAGCCGCAGCCTTCCGCCGGCGAGAGCTGGATCACCCTGATCATCATGCTGGCGCTCATGATGGTCTTTTTCTATTTCTTTTTGGTGCGTCCGCAACGCAAGCGCCAGCAAGAGCACCAAGCTCTGCTTGAGAGCCTGCGCCGGGGGGATGAGGTCGTTACCATCGGAGGGATCTATGGCAAGATCGTCAAGATCGAAAAAGACTACGTCACTCTCCAAGTCAACGATGAGGGAACAACTGTGCGCGTGCTCAAAGAGAGCATCACGCAGAAGGAGAAATCCGCATGAGACCTGAAGTGCTGATGAACTGGGGACGGTTCGCGCTCATCACCGTTGCTATTATTGCGTCTCTATTATTAATATTTGCGCCGTGGCAGCCCCCGCAGGAGCGCCCATGCACGATCAGAGAGATTCGTCTTGGGTTGGATCTGTGCGGTGGCGTCACCCTGACACTGGAAGCGCAAATTCCCGAAGGGACTTCACTCGACGACCGCCAGAAGATCATGGATCGGTCCATTAGCGTGTTAGAGACGCGCGTCAACGCGCTCGGTGTGACCGAGCCCATCATCACGCAAGCTGGAGATACCCGAATCGTCGTACAACTACCCGGTACGACCGATCCAGAGCAAGCACGTCAGCTTGTAGGCAGCACAGCGCTCTTGGAGTTCCGCAAGGTCGTCAAGGAAGGCCCTCCGGGAGAGACCTTCACCGAAGAGATCGACGAAGAAGTTTTGATGGGCTATGAGTGCGCTAAGCCCGAGCTCAGAGAAAAGTGCCAAGCGTATGTGGTCAAGAAAGAACCGTTGATGACCGGGGCAGTGCTCAACAAAGCTGAAGTGCGCTTCAACCCCCAACCAGGAAGCGGACTCACCCCCATTTATATTGGGCTCACGTTCAACGATGCCGGCGCTCATCAATGGCGTGACGTCATCTTGCAGCTCAAGCCCGAATCGGATCGCATTGCTGCCGTGCTTGATCGCGTCGTCTACAGCGCCCCGACTATCGCCAAGAGTCTCTATGAGACAGCACGCCGCCAACCCAAGGTCGATCAGTCCGTGATCACGGGAAACTTTACAGCAGATGAAGCACGCTTGCTCGCCGCGATCCTAAGCGCCGGCGCTCTGCCTACGGAACTGAAGATTATCCAAGAGAGCATTGTGGGGCCGTCGCTGGGACGCGATTCTATCGAGAAGGGCATCACAGCGAGCTGGATCGCGGGGATCGTCGTGTTGGTCTTCATGGTGCTCTATTATCGTCTCAGCGGTTTCATCGCGGTCTTCACGCAACTGCTCAATCTGCTCGTAGTGATTGGGGCGTTAGCGGGCTTGAAAGCGACGCTGACACTCCCGGGTATCGCCGGGTTGATTCTGTTAATCGGCGTTGGTGTAGACTCAAACGTCTTGATATTCGAGCGTATGCGCGAGGAGCTACGCTTGGGTAAAGTCGCCCGCGCAGCTATCGACGCGGGGTATCATCGGGCGTTAGCGACCATCTGGGACTCGCACGTCACAACGCTCATTACAGCACTCTTTCTCTTTATCTTCGGGACCGGCCCAATCCGCGGCTTTGCTACGACTCTCAGTTTGGGCATCATCATCAATCTCTTTACTGTGCTCATTGGGACCCGCTTGGTCTTCGAGTTCGTGAAGCTGCGCAAGGTCGAACGACTCAGCATCTAGGAGAGATCTTCTATGAAGAACAACGCCAAGAGCGTTTCTGCATCGCTGACACAGCCTACTGTGCGGTTCTTCTCCGTACTGCCCCAGGAGACCCATATTGACTTTATGGGCAAGCGCTACATAGCGTTCGGACTCTCGACGGTGCTCGTGCTCCTGGGGATCTTCGCGTTTGTCCAGATCTGGACAGGGAATGCCAAGATGGGGCTGGAGTTTACCGGGGGCACAGCGATCACGCTCGATTTCGAGCAACCTGTGCCTATCGATCAAGCCCGCACGCTCTTGGCGCAGAACGGCTTCAGCGATGCTCAAATTCAAGATATCAAGGGCACCAATCAGCTAGCCATCCGCACCAAGCTCAGCGAGGAGGGCGAGCAAGTCTCTGCTCGTATTCAAGCCCTCTTCGAAAAGTCCTTTGCCGACAGCCGGCCCGTGGTCGTCAGCACGGAGTTCATCGGCCCAACTATCGGGAGGGAGCTGCGCGACAAAGCTATCTGGGCCGTGGTGTTCTCGACGCTCGGCTTCTTGGTCTATATCGCATTTCGGTTTGATTTTAAGTTCGGTGTTGCTGCAGCCATCGCGACGTTCCACGACGTCTTTTCGGTCTTGGGGCTGTCGTGGGCTTTAGGGATGGAATTCACGCTGCTCATCGTCACGGCGCTCCTGACCATCGCTGGATATTCGCTGACAGACACGGTCGTCGTCTTCGACCGAATTCGTGAGAACTTAAGAAAGCATCAGCGTGATCCGCTCATAAAAATTATTAACGGCGCGCTCAACCAAGTCTTAAGCCGCACGATCTTGACGTCGTTGACGACGCTGCTGGCCGCCTTAGTGCTGTATATCTTAGGTGGGCCGGTACTGCGCGACTTCGCATTAGTGCTGATTATCGGGGTAATTGTCGGCACTTATTCGTCGATCTTCATTGCCAGCCCGATTCTGTTAATATGGCGGCGGCGCGGGTTAACTGCTCAAGTCAAGGGCTGAGCTAGCTCTAGCGTGAGATCAAAGAGTGCCTCCTCAGGAGCGCGTTCCCCTGTCTTGATGTTGACATCTTCTTCATGGAGTCTGTGCAGAAACTCTATAAGCTCTTGTTCAGAGAAGTGCTGTGCCATCGCTTTGTGCTTGGCTACAATCCATGGCAGCTTTCCCAGTTCTTTAGCGATCTCTTCGCTCGATTTCTTCTGAGCGGCTAAAGACTTTACGGCTAGCAGCCCGCGGATCTGCATCGCCAGCATGAAGAAGATCTTATTGGGGTCCTCCCCGCCCCGCAGAAGCTCTCGTAGATATTTGAGGCTCTGCGGGTTGCGCTCACCTATAAGATCTAAGAATTTCAAGACGCTCTCGCTCTGATCGCTAAAGAGCAATTCGCGCAGCTCCGCGACGTCAAGCTCTTTCTCTGTGCTATAGCATGCGAGCTTCTCGATCTCTTTGGCGATGCGTGCCGGTTCCGGCTCTACTGTTGCCAAGAGATATTTTAAGGCTGACGAGGTCAGCTTGACGTTGTGCTCAGCCAGGAGCTCCCGGGCCAACGTGGGCAAGCTGCGCCGGTCAGGAGTAGGAAACTCTTCGACAGAGCCGTATTGCTCTAGGGCTTTATAGAGTTTCGAGCGTTTATCGAGCTTATCAGCGTCTAAGATAAGCACGATGTTTGCAGAGATCCCCCTTGCAATGCGTTCGGCAAGCTCTTCTGGCTCAGGGAGCTCATCGGCGCGGCGGACATAGAGAATCTTCGCGTCATCGAAGAGCGATATCCCGCTGAAGTGCTCTACTATGTGAGAGCTCGTCAGCTCGCGCCCCTCCAGGGGAATCAGAGCACGTTTTTGATTCTGCTGCAGTTGCGCGATCAGCTTCTTAGCAGCACGCTCGCGCAAATAAGCGTCCCCCAAGAACGCATAAATGTTCTGAGGCTTTCTCTTCATCAGAAGACAACCCCCACGCCGATCACCCAGCCGCGGCGATTGTGCATTCCCGCACTGAGCACGATATTCTGTGAACGCAAGCTAAGCCCGATCAGCCACGTTAGATAGTATCTCTCGGTCTGGTAGCCATTGGGCTTGACGATCACGTCGAGGGCGCGCGCGGGCCCTAGGGGCAGCGCAATATGCGCTTCTTTCTGAATAGCAAGCCCGCCTAAGAGATCGACGCTCAGCGCACCAAGCACCCCAAGCGAGAGTTTTCCGTAGAACTCTGTCTCCGGGCCCTCCCGATATGTCATCGTTGGGCCAAGATCTCTGGGGCCCCCAATATCTTCGTACTCCGGGACATCTTCGCCCGTCATCGAGAATGAAAATCCCAGGCCCACAACGCTGGCTCGCTGCGAGATCAAAAATCCGAACTCAAACCCCACGCTGGGGATCTGCGCAGCGTTCAAACCAGCGTTGAAGCTTACCAGCACGGTCGGGGTAGAGAGTGCTGGCCGACTTGGTGGCACCGGCGGCGATATCGGAGGAGGGGTCTGCACCCCCAAGGGCTTCAGTACTGCTTCGAGGGTGATATCTGAATCACCCTTAAGTTCAAGCGTCTGAGCCCAGCTCTCGTAATTGGCTTTGGTGACAACGACGCGATAGCGCCCTGGAGCAATTTCTAAACTCAGTGGGGTTCTGCCTGCATAGGCGTTATTGATGAAGACGTCAGCGTCATCAGGGTCAGAGACGATGCGCAGCCGCGCCGTGCGCCCTAAGGGTCTGAAAAGCGGGCTCGGTGTCAATTGAGCTTCAAGAGTAATTTCAGAGCCCTGTTTCAGCTCGACGGCCTGAGACCATTCGTCGTAGCCGAAGCGCGAGAGCGCCACGCGATAGCGTCCGGGGGCAAGTGGAAGCTCGAGCGGGGTCTGGCCCATGACAATACCGTTCACGGAGACGAGCGCACCCGAGGGATTCGAGATGACCCTCAAGCGCGCTTGAGGCACAGCAACATAAAAGCACGTCCAGGCTGCAGCCCAGCCCGTGGTGCTCACTGCACCGACGACCAAGTTTTGCATAAAGGTCTTGAACTCTTGGGGCTTTTGGCTGAGCACGGGAAACGGGTTTTGCGGAGAGAACTTTCCTTCGGGGATGAGCTGTTCCAAGGGCAAGGGCGCAGCGAGTGCCAAGACTTGGATGCATTCAAAGCCCATGGGCGGCGAGATCACGAGGCTATAGCGCTGATTAGGGATTGTATGCACGCCGGCTTGTAAAAAATTCACGGGCTGATACGCATTGGGAAAGAGCAAATTGACGCGGCGGTCTGGCGTGATGTTATAGATATAAACGTACGCGTCCTGATTAAGCGCAATACTCAAGCGAAGTTTCTCGCCGGGAGCATAAAGGGCTTTATCCAATCCGAGCTGGATTGCTAACGGGGTCTGAACGGGCTGGACGATGATCCCCTCAGGGATCGGCTGCTCTGCCTGCTGGGCCACCCCCGCGAAGCTCAGAAGCGCTATCGCTATGAACCCTATAAGTCGGCGCATAGATATCACCCTTGATAGTATAAACGAAGACGGAGCGTTTTGAAAAATGAGAAGACTTTCATTTAAAATTGGCCCATCTAAATCTGAAGGAGCTCTATCTATGAAACGGCTCATTGCCGTTGTGGCTGTTGTGTTGGTGGTTGGTAGTCTCCCGTCGTGGGCGTTCAGAGCTGTCTCGACAGTGTCCTCAGGCGATGTTATCGCCGATATCATTGGGCAGGTGCAAGAGCACCATCTGCGAGAACACATCTGTCAGCTTCAGTCTCGCGAGGGCGGAGAGTACTGCAACGAGCAGGGCTCGCGGTGGTCTTGCGATGGCACAGCTATTGATCGAGCACTGGACTATGCGCGACAATATTTTGAGAATTTAAGCTTAAAGACGCAGCTTGACCCCTATTCGCTGAGCTGTCGGCCTGGGTTATCACACAATATCCAAGCTGAATTGCCCGGGACTGAGAGCTCTCAGATCGTTCTGCTCGTAGCCCACTTAGACAGCTACGCAACAGGGGTGAGCAAAGCAAGTCCCGCTCCTGGTGCTGACGACGACGCCAGCGGCAGTGCTGCTGTCTTAGAAGCTGCGAGAATCTTAAGTCAGTATAAATTCAAACACACGATTCGGTTTGTGCTCTTCACCGGGGAAGAGCAATGGATGGTAGGAAGCTCGGCCTATGCGAGAAAGCTTGCAAGTGCAGGCGCTCAGGTTCTCGGCGTCTTCAATATGGACATGATCGGTTACGATGGTGACGACAACGGGCTCTTTGAGATGTGGGTCAGGCCTGGGGAGTCGGAGGGGCTTGCTGATCTCATCGTCAGGACAATCGAGACTTACAGTATAGTTCTAGCCCCTGAGGTGCTCAACGATCCCAGGAGGGGAGGAGATCACGAGTCTTTCTGGCGCCGCGGCTATCCAGCTCTGATGATCATTGAAGACACAGAATTCGGCGAGACAGAAGATTTCAACCCGTGCTATCATACGCTCTGCGACGTGCTGGGAATGCTTAATCTCTCGTATGCGCGGCGCATTGCTCAAGCCGTCATCGGGGCGGCGGCGCAGCTTGCTGAGCCAATACAGTGAAGTGCGAGAGCTCATTCTATGCAGTACAATATCGGCTAGGGAGGAACTCTATGAAAAGATCATGGCTGATACTAGGGGTGATGCTCGTCCTCGCTACGTTCACGTTGCTTATGACTAGCTGTGGGCAGAAATCGTCTCCACCTCCACCAACAGAGACTGCTACTCAACCTCCAGAGACACAACAACCTTCAGAGCCAAGCCCTTCAGTTACTTCTAAGCCCGAAGAGCCTCAATCGCCACCAACAACTGTGCCCCCAACACCCAGACCGGAAGTGAAAAACCCTGACACGTATGTCGTCGTGGGGATTGGGGACTTTATAGACACACTTGACCCCGCAGCCGCGTACGACACCGGCTCGGGAAGCATTCTCTTTAATATTTACGAGACGCTCATTTTCTTTGATGGCCCACACCCGGATAAGTTCGTCCCCTGGCTCGCTACGGCCGTGCCTAGCGTAGAAAACGGGCTTATCCGAGATGAGGGGCGCACGTATGTCTTTCCCATTCGTCAAGGCGTGAAGTTTCACTACGGCCCAGTCAAGGACGCCAACGGTACTATCATCCCCGGCAGCGGAATTCTCACCCCCGAAGACGTCGAATACTCTTTTGAGCGCGGGATGCTCCAAGACCGTGCCGGCGGCCCCCAGTGGCTCTTACTAGAGCCGCTGCTCGGCGTCTCTTCAATTTTAGATTTAGCTAAACAAGTCGAGAGCGAGCTGCACGGCACAGACCCCAGTCAGATTCAGTCTATAGACGACGTCAGCCCCGAAGGATTAGAAGAAGTCTGCAAGCGCGTCAAGGCGACCGTCGAGGTCGAGGACGGCAACGCTGTTTTTCACTTGAAGGAGCCGTTCGCGCCGTTCTTGCAGATTCTCGTGGGGTTCTGGGGCTCGATCTTAGACAGAGAGTGGGTCATGGCCGAGATCAAACAGATCAACAAGAAAGCGGGTTGGGACGGCAGCTGCGAGACTTGGAAAAAGTTCTACGATCCCCCAACCGAAGAGAGCGAGCTCTTTAATATCACGAACGGAACAGGGCCGTATATCTTAGAGCGCTGGCGCCGCGAAGAAGAGATCTCGCTAAAGATCTTCAAAGACTACTGGCGTGAGCGCCCCGCCTATCTCAATGTCAATATTAAGTTTAATCGCGAGTGGGCTACACGGCTGCTCATGCTCCAGAACGGCGACGCCGACGCAGTCACGATCTTAGCGCGCAACCGCGATCAGGTCTACCCGCTTGTAGACCAAGGGCTTGTCACAATGTACAAAGATCTCCCTGATCAGTGTATGTCCTTCTGGATGCCTAATCAAAGAGTGAACCCTGAGAACAATCCGTATATTGGCTCTGGAAAGCTCGACGGCGATGGCATTCCCCCCGACTTCTTCAGCGACGAAGATGTGCGCAAGGGGTTTGCGTATGCGTTTGATTGGGATACGTATATCACCGAAGCCCTCGAGGGCGATTCTGTCCAAGCCAAGACGATTATGATCAAAGAAGTCTTCGGCTATAATCCCGACGTGCCTTATTATTCGCTTGACTTAGAAAAAGCAACGGAGCACTTCAAGCGTGCCTGGGGCGGTCAGGTCTGGGAGAAGGGCTTTAAGCTCTTCATGCCCCATGTCCCCGGCAGCAGCCGCGTCGCGCTCGACATTCTCAAAGCCAACTTAGAGAGGATCAATCCCAAGTTCAAGCTCGAAGCCCTTGAATTTCAAGGGACGCAGATCACCCAAGATTTCAATAACGACAAAATCCCGTTCGACAGTAGCGGCTGGTGCCAAGACTATCACGACCCGCACAACTGGGCATACCCATTATTAGGGAGCACAGGATACTTCGGGCGCTTCTTGGACATCGAGCCGAATCTCCAGAAACAGCTCGATGAGTTAATCTTACAAGCCCGCCGCGAGCTGGACCCCGCAAAGCGCAAAGAGTTGTACTATCAGATCGAGCAGATCAATTACGATCATGCGCTGCTCATCCCCATCGAGCAAGGGGTCTTTAAGCGCTTCACGCGCAGCTGGGTCAAGGGGTTCTTCTGGAACATGGCCTACGTCGGCACGTACTATTGGTATCTCTGGAAGGAGTAATGAAAGAGAGGCCCTCACCCCCAGGCTTCGCCTGGACCGTACATCGTGCCGCCTCCGGCGGCACGGCGAACAGTCCAGACGAAGTCTGACGTAAGGCCGGGGGGTGAGGGCCTAGGATATGCTCGGCTTTATCATAAGACGATTGCTCTTCTTGCCCTTCTTGTGGTTTGCCATCACGTTCTTGACGTTTTTGTTATTAGAGCCCTTAGGGCCGTACCAGCGCGTGGCACTCTTTATCAACGTCAACCCCGAGCAAGCTTTTGGTGGAAAACTCACGAAAGAACAGCTTCAAAGGCTCATTGAGAAATACGGACTCGACCAGCCTGCGATCAGCCAGTACGTTCGCTGGATCAAACAGGTCTTTCAAGGGAACTTCGGCTGGTCGAAGGTCGCGCAGAAGCCCGTCTTCGAAGCGATCCGCGAGCGCCTGCCGGCGACGTTCGAGCTGGGGCTGTACGCCGTGCTCCCTGTCGTGCTCATAGCTATCTGGCTTGGGGTACTCTCAGCAGTCCATCATAATAAGCCTCTTGATCACTCTCTGCGCTTCTTCTCTATTACAGGGTACTCGCTGCCCACGTTCGTCTTCGGGATCTTTGTTTTAATGTTCTTTTACGGAATACTCGGGTGGTTCCCGCCGGGACGACTGAGCTTCTGGGCTGAGCGCATCGTTTACGATTCGGCTCAGTTCACGCGCTACACCGGGCTCAACACAATAGACGCTATTCTTAATAATCGCTGGGATATCTTTGTGGACGCGCTGCGGCACTTAGTCTTGCCCGTCTTGACGCTCTCGTATCTCAGTTGGGCCGGGCTTCAGAGGGTGACGCGCTCAAGTATGCTGGAGACGCTCAGACAAGACTATATCACGACGGCGCGCGCCAAGGGCCTCACAGAGAGAATCGTGATCTTAAAGCACGGCCTGCGCAACGCGCTCATCCCCGTCACGACAATCGCCGTGCCCACCGTGATCGGGCTGATGCTTTCGGGCGTTGTGATCACTGAGACGGTCTTTAATTATAAGGGCTTGGGCTTGCTCTCGGTGGACGCAACGCTACAATTTGACGTGCCGATGGTGCTGGGATTTACTCTGATAGGGACGTCGTTGATCGTCTTGACAAATCTCTTAGTCGATATTCTGTACGTCTTCATTGACCCGAGGGTGCGCTACGATTAGCTATGCTGAAGCGTTTACTGAAGAATCCGCTCTCGTTGACGGGGATCGTCTTGTTGGCGATCTTCTTCTTTATGGCGCTAGCTGCGCCGTGGCTGGCGCCGCCGGCTAAGCCTTGCCCGTCGTTTGTCTATTATATCGTCCCGGATTGGATCTTGCGCCCGTTTATGAAAGAGCTGCCCTGCGAGCCGTTCAGAATTCCGCGCGACGGCTTCCGAGCTGCGCCCCTGCCCCCAGACCCGCAAGCTTGGAAGACTTTTCCGCCCAGGCTGAAAGACGAGTTCGGCAAGATGCTCCACCCCCTAGGGACGACCGAGAATCGCTACGATATTTGGTACGGGCTTGTGTGGGGGACGCGCACCGCGCTCATCGCTGGGATTGTGATCGTCGGGTGCACGCTGCTCATCGGGATTATTATTGGCTCAATTTCGGGGTACTTTGGCAGCTGGGTCGACTCTGTGTTGATGCGCGGGGTGGATTTCGTCTTGGCGCTTCCGACGTTCTTGATGACATTGGTGATTCTCTCGATTTGGGGGCGCGGATTAGACAAGATTGTGCTCGTTGACATTCTCTTTGGGTGGGCAGGCTATGCGCGCTTTGTGCGCGGGATTATTCTCTCGGTGCGCGAGCGCGAGTTCGTCTCCGGGGCGAAAGCCTTGGGAGCCAGCCATTGGCACATTATCTTTCGACACGTCCTGCCCAACTCGATCTACCCTGTCTTGATTTTAGCGTCGCTCGATATTGGCTCGATCGTGTTGGGGCTGTCGGGGCTGAGCTTTTTGGGGTTAGGGCAAGGAGAAGACTACGCCGACTGGGGGCAGATGATCGCATTTGCCAGAAACAGGATCGTTGGAGTTGCCGGCGGCGACGTGATGCAGTATTGGTACACGTGGGTCTTCCCGGGGATGACCATCACGCTCTTTGTGCTGGCGTGGAATCTGTTAGGCGACGCGGTGCGCGATATTTTAGACCCGCGTCTGCGCGGGACGCGCTAGATTTCTGAACCTTGAGCCGTAAGCCCAATTTCTCTATAATCACACCCTATGCTCAGACGCCGCAACTCCCTTATTGAACCAATCAGCGAGCTGAACAAGATTCAAATTCGCGACACCGGCGAGCCGCTGGTCGAGCTCAATGGGCTTGACCCTCGCATCGTCGTCTTGCCCAACTGGCACACCGGGGAGCCGCAACAGCTCTTCGCCCGCAAGACCGTCGCTCAGATGCTCCAGAAGGCCGCACGGCTCCTCCCCAAGGGCTATAAGCTCGGGATCTTCAGCGCCTACCGCTCCCTCGAAGAGCAAAAGAGAATCTATCAGAGAGTCTATCGGCGCATGAAACGCCGTCATCCCACTGCGCCTAAAAGTGTCCTCAGACGGCTGACGAATAGATTCGTGCATCCCCCAGATATCAAAACTCCCCCAGGACATAGCACCGGCGGAGCTATCGATCTCACTCTGATCGGCCCCGACGGCAAAGAACTCGATATGACGTCTCCATACAAATGGCGCACGCCCAAAGCCCGCGCCGTCGCCGCTACGTACGCTGAAGGCATCTCCGAAGAAGCGCGCAAGAACCGAGAACTGCTCATCAGAGTTATGACCAAAGCCGGGTTCACCAACTATGCTGGCGAGTGGTGGCACTGGTCCTACGGCGACAGCTGCTGGGCCTGGCGCCTAGGACGCAAGACCGCAGTCTACGGCGCAGCCCCCGACCCCCGATAAGAGATGAGCACCGCCCCCCACAGCACGACGGGCACAACCCAGTCGCCCACAGCGATAACGCTATAGAGCAGCGTCATCAGCCCACCGCCCTGCCCGCGCTCCAGAGCTTCAGCGAATGCAATCAAGCCCCACAGCCCCAGCACGTGCCAGAAGAAGATCAATACGAACCCAAAAGTTCCCCAGAGTATGCGCTTCTTCCACGAGAAGCCCGGCGTCAGCAGCCAAAGAGCAAGCGTCAATCCCAGCCCGCCGAAACTCAAAAACTCGCGGCGCGTCAAAAGTTTCTCGCCGCGAGAGACAGCGATCCCATCAGTGTCTATGCTCAAGTGCAGCTCAGAGCTAAGCACAGGCTGGGCACAGAAGACCTGGAGTTGCGCGTAGAGAGGAGCCGCCAGCGGCCACACCAGCGCGAACGCTGTGAGAACAAGAGCACAGCCCACCACGAAGAGAACGATCTTCGTCATGAGTGACGTCGGCGCTCGACCCATAGCAGCCACAGCGCCAGAGCAAAGAGAATCGTCAACGGCTGCCAGATCAGTAAGTGCACTGTGTCAAACGCCTCTGGAGCGAGACGCCCTATATACACTAAGCTCGCCAGCCGCACAAGATTGAAGAGGACAATGGCGGGCAGGCCCCACGCAAGTGCCCAAAGTTTCGCGTTGGTCACCGCAGGCGTTGCCGCGACAGCAGCGCCAAAGAGCACCATCGGGAGGATCGCCGTGCATTCAAAAACAATCTCGAGCGAGAAGAGCTGAGAACGCACGATGGTCCCTTCAGCAGAGCTGGGGCTACCAAGCAAGCTCAGCGCGAATGCTAACAGTTGAGCAGTGCTCTCATTAGCCCAGCGCACAAAGCCTATAAAGATGAGCAATGGCTGGAGCACCACGAACGCGAGGATAGTTCCGATGAGCACCAACCACGCCCGCACCAGGGCACGATTCCCAATCATCCCATGCTATTATGCCGAGAGCGCGCTGAGGCGACGTCGGATCAACAAGAAGAAGAGCCCCACGACCAAGCCAGCCAAAAGCAAACTAGGAAGAGTCATCCCCGGCGCGATGGCGCGTGCGGAGATCCGCCCTTGTTGCTTGCTTAAGACGTTGCCCTCAGCATCCATGAGCAAGATTTCGTAGCGATGCTCCCCAGCAACGGAAATCTCGCGGCTGACAAGAGGGACGCTCTCCGGCAGCGGCGAGGGCAGCTCCGGCACGACGAGCTCTTTATCTGCGGGGGTCTCGCCGAAGGGGCTCGTCTGGGCAAAGCGAATCTCGACACGCGAGACCGTCTGGGGACAGCCCACGGTCTCCAGCTCCCACTGGACGGTCCGCCCCGTCGCCCGCAAGATGAGCGAATCAAGACGATCCGGCTCGATGGCGAGCGTCTGGCTATCGCGACAAGAGACCTTCACCACGAGCGGCTGTTGGGCCAGGGCCGGCACAGCCATGAACGCGATCACGATCAGGATCTTCACGAAAGTGCTCATAGTACCCTATTATATCAATACATCGTCTGCATATCTATAAGCCCCTTCTCCTTGGCGCGGCGCTCGCACCAGCGATAAAAACCCAGCGAGATCGCCCCGACACAGAGCGTCGAGCTGAAGAGAATTATTAAGATCGTCTCGTGAGTAAAGGGCGCAAGCACCGGACTCACGCTTGTGCCGAGCATTGCCCGGCGCACCCCTTCGAGCCAATAGGTCATGGGCAGCCCCAGCCCGATATACTGAAGAACCTTGGGGAGCACATCGAGCGGGAAGACCGCGCCACAGAGCAAATACAACGCTCCAGCGACGGCCTCGCCCATGAAGTAATTGTGTCTTGCTGTGATGAGCGTCAGCCCCGCTAGAAGAATCCCTACAAGCGCTAACCCCGCCAGCCCAATCAGAAAGACCGGCCAAAAGAGCGCGTGATTCATTTTTAGAAAATTTACGGGAAGCTTGAAGACAAGCACCCCAAACACCAACGTGATGATCACCGCGATTGTGCCTGTCAGCGTGCGGGCGACGCCGCGCCCCAACAGATAAAAATAGACTTGGATCGGCGAGACGTAAATATATTTCAGAACGCCGTAGTGCTCACGGTCTTCGATCACGGCGTAACTGATCCCCATGAGCACCGAGCCCACGTAGATATAGAATGCGTTCCCCAGATAGATATACGGGAAGATCGGGTTGTCCGTCTGGCCGCCGGAGACGACCAAGTACATCACGACCAAGATCATCGCCCCGGCGATAGGCTTGATCAGCGAGTAGACGGCAAAGAGAAACGGATCAGTCCAGTTCGATTCGATCTGCCAGCCCAGCCATGTGGCGACTTTTAAGCTGCGCAGGCTCTCGCGCCATGACTCTCGCTGAAGCACAGTCATTATTGTCCCCTCACAGTGAGTCGTCCCTCACGGCGCGCCACGTTCTCAAGCCATAGAAGCATCCGATGCGCCGCGATGAGAAAGACGACACTCAAGACTGCTAAGATCGTCGTCTCAATGCCCACGTCGAGAAATCCCCAGCCTGCTTGGGGATAGAGCAATTGTCGCATCGCGTCCAACCCCAAAGTTATAGGGATGAGCGACGCCCCAGCAGAGATCCAAAAGCCTAAACTCTTTATGGGAAAGTAAAACCCCGACAACAAGAACACGGGCTCTTGCAATAGATTGGCCATGTGCCACGCTTCGCGCCCGTAGAGCAAGAACGCCGACGCGAAGATCATCCCCAATCCGTAGAGAGCGACTAACGTGAAGAAGAAGACGAGCAACAAAGCTCCCCAGTTGCTCACCGTAAAAGTCACGCGAAAGACAAGCGAGCCCAATATTAAGACAGCCAGAGCACGTACCGTCGTGGCCACCATGCCCCCAAAGGCCATCCCCAGCAGAATCGCCATGCGCGACGTGGGCGCGATGAGATAGAGCGCGAGGTTCCCAGTCTCCTTCTCCCAGTAGAACTGCGTGGCCATGCTCCACAGCACGTTCATCCAGTACGCGGTCATCGCGCCACCGAGTACGACAAAACCCGTAAATTCGGGCTTAGCCCCCAACGCCCGATAGATGTAGACAAACGCGGCTGTGCCCAGCAATGGCAGAAAAATCTCAAAGAAGAGCCAGCTTCGCTCGCGCTGCAGCCCGATCAGTCGGGGATAGGCCCGGCCGATCACCGTGCGCAGGAAGACCATCAGTTCGCGTCGAAAATTTTTCATACTGAGACCTCTCCCCCTGCCCCTCCCCTAAAAGTGGGAGGGGAGCCTGGGGGTTAGGTCGGATTCTCCTCGTCGCTCAAGCCGCGCCCAACTAGGTGAATAAAGACGTCTTCGAGCGTCGGCTCGCGCTTCTCCAGCGATAATAAGTGCCCGCCCTTAGCTTGAACAGCATCTAAGACTTTGACTAAAGCGTTCTCGTCTTCAAGAATAAAATTCAGTTCGGTGTGCCCATTGCGCCGATGGCCCGCAAACTGACTGACTCCGGGCAGCTGCTTAAAGTGCTCGAGCGTGTCCAGCGGTGTCGTCTGGAGCTTAAAGATCGAAGCCCCTTGGAGTCTCCTCTTGAGATTCGCTGGGGTGTCGCATGCTAAGATCCTGCCCTGATCTATAATTGCCACGCGATCACAGAGTTCGTCGGCCTCAGCCATATAATGAGTCGTGAGTAAGATCGTCTTCCCGGGGCGCTCGCGCACCCAGCGCTTCACAAAATCTCTTAAGATTCTCGATGTCTGCACGTCTAGCCCCAGCGTCGGCTCGTCTAAGAAGAGAATCTGCGGGTCGTTGAGAAACCCGCGGGCGAAGTTCATCTTCTGCTTCATGCCCGTCGACAGATGGTACGCCTTGGTCTTGGCGCGGTCAGCCAATCCTACGACTTCGAGCATAGACTGAATGCGCTCGCGAGCGGTCTTAAAATCGAGCCCATAAAACTGCGTGAACATCCACAAGTTCTCCTCGACGGTGAGCAGCCCATACCCACAAGACTCTCCGCCAGAGACCATATTGATGCGCCGCCGGACTTCTTGAGGGTTTTCAACAACGTCGATGCCGTCGACAAACGCGCGCCCACTGGTAGGGGTAAGTAGCGTCGTCAAGATCTTTATGAGTGTTGTCTTGCCGGCACCGTTAGGGCCAAGCAGCCCGAAGAGCTCGCCTTGGCGCACTTCGAGGTTGACGTCCTCTAAGGCGACGAGCGTCGCGGGGCCGCTCTCGCCGCGCTTGCGCTTGATCTGATAGATGCGGCCTAGATGCTCCGTCTTAATTGCAAGCGTCTGACTCATCTTGTCTCTCCTTGAGCCCTTTCTAAAGAGAGCAGCGCGCGCTTGCGCGCGATCCCGCCGCCGTAGCCCCCAAGAGAACCGTCTTTTCTGATGACCCGATGGCATGGGATCACTATCGAGACAGGGTTAGTAGCGCAGGCGCGGGCCACAGCGCGTGCCGCCTTGGGATGCCCAATCGCACGAGCGATCTCACTATAAGAGCGCGTCTGACCATAGGGGATCTTTTGCAGTTCCTTCCAGACTTGTCTTTGAAACGTCGTCGCTTGGACGTCTAGGGGGAGCGTCATGGTCAGCTTACGTCCTTTAAAGTATTCTTGTAAAGCTCTGCTCCAAGGGCGGAGGCGAGCCTCGTCCCTCTGAGCCCTGGGCAACTGTCGATGCAGAGTTCTCGTGAGCTCTCGGACAGAATTGCCAAACTGCACCGCGCACAGCCCGCGCTCCGTCGCAACTAACAATAAGTGTCCGAGAGGGCTATTCTCTATCGCATAAAAGAGTCTCATTCCCGGTCTCCTTGGCTTGGTGTTCTATCATACGCTATAAGTCACATAAAATCTATAATAACAAATGATCGATTTTTGCTCTAAAAGCATATGAAGAGATCGATTTTATGGGATTTTTTTCGAATATATTTCGATCTTCTCAAGATTACTTGACAAAACGTGAGAATTGTGCTATGATCTTGCCATCTTTGAATGGGAAGGGGTCTAACGATGAGCAAGCACAAGGAAGACGTCTTAAAAGCTGTCAGGGATAACAATATTAATTTCGTGCGCTTGCAGTTTACTGATATTTTCGGCATTCCAAAGAATGTCGAGATCCCTGCAGGGCGGCTCCAATCTGTGTTGGAGAAGGGCATCGCGTTCGACGGCTCGTCTATCGAAGGGTTCATGCGCATCTCCGAATCGGATATGTACTTGCGGCCCGATCCGATGACCTTCGCGATCTACCCCTGGACGATGGACTTGGGGAACGGGCGCACAGCGCGCATCATCTGTGATGTCTTGCTCCCCAATGGGCAGCCCTTTCCGGGAGACCCGCGCTATGTGCTCAAGCGCGCCCAGTCCGAAGTCGAAAAACTCGGCTACTCCATGTACGCTGGCGCGGAGGCAGAATTCTTTCTCTTCCTCCGCACCCCCGACGGGCGCGCTTCGCTAGAACTCCATGACCGCGGGAGCTATTTTGATCTTACGCCCCTGGACCGTGGGGAAGCAGCCCGAGCCGATATCGTCGTGGCGTTGGAGCAGATGGGCTTCGAGATCGAAGCTGCCCATCACGAGGTCGCTCCCAGCCAGCACGAGATAGATTTTCGCTACGCCGACGTGCTGCGCACCGCTGACAATATCGTGACGTTCCGCTTTGTCGTCAAGACGATTGCTATGCAGCACGGGCTCCATGCGACGTTCATGCCCAAGCCCGTCGCGGGGATCAACGGCAGTGGGATGCACACGCATATCTCGCTGTGGCGCGGCAGCGAGAACGCCTTCTACGACCCCAAAGCCCCTTACGGGCTGAGTGAAGTGGCTCGGCAGTTTCTCGCGGGGATCATCGAGCACATTGGGGCGATCACGGCGCTGGCAAACCCGTTAGTGAACTCGTACAAGCGCCTCGTGCCAGGCTACGAAGCCCCGGTGAATATCAGTTGGGCTCGTATTAATCGTTCCGCGCTCATTCGCGTTCCGGCAAGCAACACCCCGGAGACGTCCACGCGCATCGAGCTGCGCAGCCCCGATCCCTCGTGTAACCCGTATTTAGCGTATGCCGCGATCTTGGTGAGCGGACTCGATGGGATCAAGCGCAAGCTCACACCCCCCGATCCCGTCGAGGAGAACATCTACGAGCTTACTAGGGAAGAGCGCGAAGAGCGAGGCATCGGGGCACTGCCGGGCAGCCTCGACGAAGCCCTCGCGGCGCTCCGGCGCGACAAAGTCGTCACAGCTGCGCTTGGCGAACATATTGTAGAAAAATATCTCGAGGCCAAAGAAAAAGAGCTGCAAGAGTATCGTCTCGCGGTGACGCCCTGGGAGATCGAGCGCTATTTAGAAGATTACTGAAGCGTATGTTACAATGAGGGCGTGGCAACGAAACTGTTGATCTACGACGGCGCATGTGCGTACTGTCGTGGCTTTGCGCGACTGGTGCGCGCGCTCGACGTGCGCAAACGATTCGTGTTGTTGCCCTTTGAGAGCGAAGACGCCCAGAGATTGCTCCGTGCCCAGTTTGGTGAAAGCTTTGGATTCGCTATGTTTCTCTTTGAGGAAGAATCTGTGAGCTGGGGAGCAGAAGCCGCGCAGCGCATCATGCGCGAGCTGCGAGTGCCGGGGGCACGCCTCGCATTGTGGCTTTACCCAGTTACTGTCTCAGGAGTCTCGCTCCTGACGCGCCGCCAGAAGAGAGTCTGCGGGCCGGAGTGCATCCAGAACCAGCACCAAGCCTACCAAGCTGTTCCTTTGCAAGCCTCTGTCAAGCTGGAGCTCCAGCAGCTCTTGCTCAATCTATAACCCGAATCTCGATCCCCTGGGGCAGCGCTTGGAGTAATCTCGTGCCGTAGGAGCGCGTCAGTACCCGCCCGTCTAAGATATGGACTTCCCCAGTGTCGGTCGCCGTGCGAATGAGCCGCCCAAAGCCCTGCTTGAGCTTAAGCGCAGCCCTAGGGAGAATATATTCGTTGAACGGGTCGCGGCCCTCTTCGCGGAGACGCTCCACGCGCGCTTCGTGAATGGGATCATCGGGGACTTCAAACGGGATCTTTGTAATAATCACGGCGCGCAGCGCCGGCCCAGGCACGTCGATCCCCTCCCAGAAAGAATCTAAGCCCAATAAGATAGCATTGCCGTCGGCCCGAAATTTAGCCAAGAGCTGAGGGCGGGATCCTTCCCCTTGGCAGAGCATTGGGAGGGTGATACGTTCACGCAGTCTCTGGACAGTCTCGTCTAAGACCCGCGCGTTGGTGAAGAGCACGAGCACCCCACCACCAGTGCCCTCAATAACCCGAGCGATGCGTCGCGCGAGCTCGTCCAAGTAATGCTCTGAGAGACTGCCTCGATCCGGAGGATGCAGTCTGTGAATATAAAGCCGGACTTGTCGCGCATAATCAAATGACGACTCCAGCGCCAGGGTCTCGCCTTCGACGCCCAATTGATTTTGCATATAGCTGAAGTCCCCCGCGACCGACAGCGTCGCTGACGTCAAAATAATAGACTGAAAGCGTGTGAGTAGACCGTCTTGAAGCTCTGTTTTAGGGTAGAGCGGGGCGACGCAGAGCGCCGCACGATTTTCAGAAGATTCCGTCCAGCGCACGAGAGGAGAGCCCGTAGAAGCAGGCTCGAGAAAGCGTAGCAGCGTAGTACCGACTTCGGCGACCCGCGCCGCACTCTTGCGAATCCGAAACAAATGCATCCGTTGGTCGCTCTGCGCAAAGAGTGTCGGCGCTTCTTGTGCCAAAAAGTCTTCTATCGCTGTATGGAGCTGGACGAGCGCGTGGAGCAAGAGTTCAGCGTCGGCGCGGAGCGCGAACTCTTCAGCGGTAACGCGACGGCGCTCTGAGGGATAGCGCATGCGCAGCTGCTCAAAGAACGCTGGGGCGAGCGTCTGCAAGCGCGAGAGCGCTGGCTGAGCTTTCACAGCTAAGCGGCGGTCAAGGGCGAGGACCTCTCGCATGAGATTCTCTAGAGTATATCTGCTGACCCACTGCGTGGACGCATCTGAAAATGCGCTTTCTACTGTGTGTGCCTCGTCGATGATGAGCACATCAGCGTCGGGCAGCACGCCGCGCCCGGTTTCGACCCATAGGGCGGCGTCAGCTGCCAAGAGCGCATGGTTGACAACTAAGAGATCTGCGCCGAACCATCGCTCGCGAGCACGAAAATAAAAGCACTGATCGTAGTGGGGGCAATCTTGTCTCAGACATCCTGCAGAGTCGGCGCAGATCTCATCCCAGATGGGGCTGGGCGGCGCGAGCGAATCTACGTCCCCGTCTTCAGTCTCGTCAGCCCAGCGCAGCAGTCGCGCATGCTCTTGGGCTTCTGTAAGGGTCTTCGGCTGAAACCCGTGTAACGCTAGGAGACAGAGATAGTTTGAGAACCCTTTGGCGACCGCGAAGCGAAAGCTCTTCACCTGTGCCAGCAAGGGCAAGTCTTTCTGGATGAGCTGATCTTGTAAATTTTTCTTGTTCGTCGAGATGATCGTTCTCTTCCCTGAGAGAATAGCTGGGATCGCATAGGCGAACGTCTTGCCCACGCCAGTGGGAGCCTCGACGAGCAAGATGCCCCCAGTGCCCATGACGCGCTCGCACGCCCTGAGCATCGCCTGCTGGGAGGGGCGGGCCTCAAACCCCGGCAGATAGTCTTTGAGTGCATATAAGAATTCGATGCTCGTCATAGCTTTTAAGTATAGTCACTCGTGAGCGCGCGGGCGAGTTGGCAGATCCGAGACTTTTTGGTATTCTGAAAAATCACTCTCAGATGAAGGGGTTGGTACCCATGCACACCAAGTATGTCTTTCGGGTCTTCGGGCGGTGGCACGGAGGGATGCACGGCCAGGGCGAACTCGTCAACGAAGAGCATACCATACGGACGCCCTTCTCCGTCGCTGAGGAGTTCGGAGGGATTGGTGGGCCAACAAACCCAGAAGAGCTCTTTCTCTCCGCAGCGTGCTCATGTTATCTCATTACATTAGCGTACGTCGCTGAGAAGATGCGTCTGCCCATCAAGAAGATCGAGTGTGAGGCGGAGGGGCGCGTCTCCTCCCACGAAGAAGAGGGGTTCCATTTCACGGAGATCGTCCTCAAGCCCCACTTAGAGATAGAGGGCGACCCCAAGGCTCACGATCTCGCGATCGCTCGCGCGGTGCAGCTGGCGCATCAACGGTGTCTCATCTCTCGTGCTGTGCGTGGCACCGTCAGATACGAGATCACCCCGACGGTGAGTGCGCTATAGGCGCTCGAGCACGGTGGCGATGCCCTGGCCAAAGCCGATGCACATTGTGACTAGGCCGAACTGGGCATCGCGTCGCTCTAGCTCATAAAGAATCTTCGTGAAGAGAACCGCGCCAGTGGCTCCTAAGGGATGCCCTAGCGCGATGGCCCCACCGTTGACGTTGACCCTCTCCCAGGGGACGTCGAGTTCCCTGCCCCACGCGATAGGCACCGAGGCAAATGCTTCGTTGCACTCGAAGAGATCTATGTCTCTGACCGAGAGCCCTGCTTTCTGCAAGACTTTTTTCGTTGCCGGGATCGGGCCAGTCAACATAATTGTCGGATCGACCCCAGCGACAGCCCAGGAGCGAAAGCGTGCCATGGGCTTGTAGCCCAGGGCTTTAGCTTTCTCTCGGGTCATAATTAAGAGTGCGGCTGCGCCATCGCTGATCTGGGACGAGTTCCCTGCCGTGATCTTCCCGTTAGTGGGGCGGAAGGCCGGGGCAAGCTTGGCAAGCTTCTCTCGCCCTTCTTCGGGGGAAGCGTAGCGCCGCACGCCTTCGTCGCGCTTCAGCGTTATATTATTGATAGTTACTGGGATGATCTGACTGTCGAAGTACCCAGCGTCTTGGGCGTGCGCAGCTTTAAGATGGCTCTGCAGCGAGAACTCATCGAGTTCTTCACGGGAGATGTTCCATTGGTCAGCGATGCGCTCTGCGGATTCGCCTTGGGGGACGATCTCGTATTTCGCTAAGAGCTTAGGGTTGAGGGGCTTATCTAAGTCAGAGCCCATGGGCTCGCGGGTCATGCTCTCGACCCCGCCAGCGATAGCGCAATCGCACACCCCAGCGAGAATCTCTTGGGCAGCAAAGTGAATCGCCTGTTGGGAGGAGCCGCACAGACGATTCACAGTCACCCCGGCAGACTCGATGGGCAGATCAGCCTCGAGCGCGATAATGCGCGCGACGTTGAACCCCTGCTCGCCGCGCGCCGTGACGCACCCGAAGACGACATCCTCGATCTCGGCAGGGTTAATGCCCGTGCGCTCTAACAGCCCTTTGACGGCGATGACCCCGATCTCATCAGCACGAGTATCTTTAAAGAATCCGTCGCGCTTGCCAATAGGGGTCCGAACTGCAGCGACGATGACCGGCTCGCGCTCGGCTCCGCTCGTCATAAGCGCTCTGAAGCCCTACAGCTCTCCTCGAGCAGCGAGGCCGTCGAGCAAGTCTTTCACGAGAGAATCGACGTCGTTGTACGGGAACCGTGCTTGGCTGCCGAGCTTCTGCGACAGCTCCATCGCCGTCCAAGACTTATCCCCAGCGGTGAACTTGGTCATTGGCCCCTGGGGCAGCACCGGCAGGAGATCAAAGACGCTCTTGACGGGGTACTTGGCCTTCCCGAAAATGCTCTTGAGTTGGGCTTCTAGCTCTTCGCGCGCACCCATAGTCTACCTCCTTGTTCACTGTATTTTGCCACAACGGACAAGCAGTTGTCAAACGCGCTCAATGGCGTAGCAGGGCGCTGTGCACGTGATCCGTGACCGTATGAATGACATTGGGCAACCACAAGCCTGCGATGAGAATACCCAAGAACTTCAAGTCAATGGGGGGTGCTGACAACGCGTCGCTGGGGATTGCCCAGATATTAAAATAGCTCAGCACGAAAGCGATGATCAGGGCGAGCAGCCCTAGATATCCCAAACGGGTTAAAGTCCCGAAGAGCAGACTATGGCTGACCCCACGATGCTTGAAGACTTTCGTGTAGGGAATCCAGATGAAACCCAAAAGCCCCCAGCGGCGCCGGCTGCGATTATATCGCAAATCGAGATCAGGGCTAAGCAGAAGACTTGAGAAGAGATACGCCCCAGCGAAGAGAGCTCCAGCTTGCCATGAAGTGTCTACAAAGAGATAAAAGAGCGCAACCCAAACGGGCAGCAAGAGCAGCTCGATGCGCAGATGCGTCTTCCCCGATGGCATAACAAGCGCACTGTACTGAAAGACTCTTCTCTTGTCCAGCCCCGCTGTCCCGCATACATAGTGCACAGTTCTCTATGGGGGTTGACAAGAGCAGAACAAATATAATATTATTTTTTTACACAGCTTGGGCGAGAAAATACAAAGAGAGCATCATGGGGAGTGTTCCTACGTCCGTCGATGAACGTGTCACACTGCTCAAAAAACTCCAAAGCCCGTATTATCGAGGATTGAATGATGACCAGCTACGTATAATAGCCGAACCAGCCCGGCTCCTCGAAGTCCACGCTGGAGAGTTCCTCTACCATCAAGGGGAGCCTGCCAATTATAGCTATCTTTTGGTCAACGGCCTCGTCAAGATTATCCATCATCATCCCAGCGGCAGGCCAATCATTGTGAGGTTCATCAAGCCTGGGATTGCGTTCCGCATCGCCTATTTCGGTGTGGTCTCGCAATATTGTGTGTCCGCGCAGGCGGCTACTGAGGTGCGCGCGCTGCGTTGGCATATGCACGACGCGATGCGCTTGCTGCAGGCGTTTCCCTCAGTTGCTTTCAATTCTTTAGCAGTGCTGCAGCAGATGCTTGTGGACCTTATAGAGACGCTGAATTGGTTCACCTGCGGGTCTGCGGAGGAACGGCTCTTTTGGGCTGTGCGGCGTTTAGCTGAGGGCTTATGCGAGGGGGATCGTGCTCTCTTGCCTGTCACGCAGCACGAGCTAGCAACGTCTACGGGGCTCTCGCTCTACACAGTCAATCGCATTTTAAAGTCATGGGAGCAGCGCGGGATGGTGGAGCGGCATCGGCACGCGCTCATTGTCTGGCCCGCGAGATTAGCAAGTGTGGGAGCTACGCGGTTATAGTTTTATATACGAAAAAATACAAACATAGGTTGCAATATTGCTCTTTCGCTCATTGCTCTAGAGCAAAGACGACTCGACACAAAAGCCTTATAATTAAAAGACATCCACGAGAGTGAAGTGGAGAGTAAAAGAGTATTGATCAGGGGGGGGTGATAATTTCGCTTGCTCGCGGCGGTATTCAAAAACTGAAAAGCAAAAATCCCCGAAAAGGAGGTTCTGAAGGATGTTTCGAAGAGGTCTTTTCGTGCTAAGCCTGCTGGCACTGGTGGGCGCCTTCGGCTGCACGACGACCGCACCGTTCATCACTGCTCTGACGGGCCTGCCCGCGTCGATCATCATCCCCGCGACCGTGGTGCTCACCGCCAGCGGCGGCCCCGGCAGCAGCCAGGGCTTGTTCACCTGGATATTTAGCACCAATTGCGGCGGAACGTTCACCAGCACCACAACCCCTAACAACGGACCAGCTAATCCCATCACCATCGGGCCAACAAATGCCACCACAGTCCAGGTAACGTATGATTCGACAGGGGCGACCCCTGGAGCGTGCACGTTCACAGTGAAGCTGGTGACAGCTTCAGGCAGAAGCGCTATGCTCCAGGCAACCACAACGATCAATGCCCGAATACTGACAGTGACGAAGACTGGGACAGGCAGCGGAACAGTAACGAGCAGCCCAGCAGGCATCAACTGCGGGACAACGTGTGTAGCAGGGTTTAACGACGGGACGATTGTGACGCTGACGGCGGACCCAGACGCCGGCTCGAAGTTTGATGGCTGGAGCGGAGACCCTGATTGCAGCGATGGGCAGGTGACAATGGACGCGGACAAGACCTGTACGGCAACGTTCACGTTGCTCACAGCAGATCTGTCGCTCACCAAGGGAGACTCTCCTGATCCCGTGACATATGGGAACAACGTGACCTACATATTGACGGTGACGAACAACGGGCCAGATCCAGCGACGAATGTCACGCTCACGGACACATTACCCGCAAATGTAGTGTTCGTCTCGGCCACGCCCAGCCAGGGCACATGCAGCGGGACGACGACGGTCACGTGCAATTTGGGGACGATCAATAACGGAGCCAACGCGACAGTAACTATTGTCGTTCAGGCGAAGGCGACGGGGATTGATCTGATTGTAGACGACGACGCTGGGAGTTGTGCGTACACGGGTGCAGTAACCGACACAGCGAGCGTGAGTGCGACGGAGCCAGACCCTGCGCCGGGGGACAATACCGCGACTGCTGATACCACGATCAGTGCAAATTACACCACGATCAGCGCAGCGATTGCGGCCGCATCTGCTGGCCAGAAGATCTTCGTCTGCCCAGGAACGTATAACGAAAGTCTCATCATCACGAAGGCGCTCACGATCACCGGGGCGGGGATTGCGCTCGTGACGATCAATCCGACGACGACCGGCTATGGCATCGACATATCTGGCGGGGGAAGCAACGTCACATTGGAGCAATTCACGCTCAATGCGGGGAACTCGCGCAACTTCATGATCCACGTTTCTGGTGTGAGCAATTTCACGATTCAGAACGCCAAGCTTGTCGGTGCAGGCAGACTGGTGCAGCCGGGTGGGCAACCCCTCGGCGGCGTCGATCTGATCGCAGTGACGACAGCGCTGATCAAGAACGTCGAGGTGCAGGACGTCTCCAGAAACGGGATCTCTTTCACAAACAGCACGGGCGTGACCATCGACACGGCGAACGTCCACGATACGGGCGTGAGCACTGGCTGGGCGGGGATCGCTGTCTACGCTTCGTCGGGGACAACGTCCGCTACGTTTGCTGGAACCAGCACGGTGACCAACACGCCGATGGGCCTCTATGTTGAGGATTTCGCGGGCACGACGGTCAATCTGGCGCTCAGCAGCGGGATTACGTTCTCCGGACAGGCTGTCGCGCCGATCGTGCGATACGGCTTGGGGACGGTGCCCGGGCTTGATGCCACAGGGCCGACGGCGAGCTTCGCTTATCCTGCACTAAACCTGGTCGCACGCTTGACAGTACCTGATTTCCCAAGTCCACCCTATAACAAAGGCGCATCATTTTTCTATACTTTGCAAGACGCGTTCGACGCTGCGATAGCGGCTGGTCAACCCTATTTGTCTTTCGCTGTCGTACGCGACCTCCAGAACAATATCTGTTACACTTACAACCCGATCGCTGGAGGATTTCAACAAGTGACTTGTCAACCTCATTGGTAAGGTTGCTGAGAGGGGCTTAGGGAGGGGGCCTTGGGCGGAAGCCCGGTTGGAGACTCTCCAGCCGGGCTCCGTTATTTTTCCCACATCTCTATTAGCTTTCGCGCAGACTTGACAGACTTACCCCTATGGGGTAGAATTAAGGTGTCCTTAGCAAAGCACTCGCGAGAGTGCTAATTCAACGTCTGATCAGCTTTCAATCAAGCAAATCTTTCATTAAAGGGGGTAGAGCTATGAAGAAACTGCAGTTGAAGCCCTTAGGAAGCCGAGTCTTGGTGCGGCGCCTCGAAGAAGAGGAAGCCGGAGGGATCATCCTCCCCGAGGAGGCCAAGAAGGACTTAGACTTTGTGCGCGCGGAGGTCGTTGAGGTCGGAACTGATATGGAGAAAGTCAAAGTTCAAAAAGGCGATAAGGTCTTGCTCTCGGCCTTGGCCGGCACAAAACTGACGTTCAACGGTGAAGAATACTATATCGTCAAGAGCAGCGATATCCTCGCGATGATTCAGTAACTCTCTAAGGAGGGAGATCTATGGCAGTCAAGAAGTTCAAGGAAGTCATCTTTGAAGCGGATGCTCGAGAGAAGCTCTTAGCGGGTGTGCAGAAGCTGACCGATGCCGTGCGCATCACGTTAGGGCCAAAGGGACGTCATGTCATCTTGGGCAAGGAGTTTGGCGGCCCTAAAGTCATCGACGACGGTGCGACCATCGCCGAAGAACAAGAGTACGCCGATGAGTTTGAGAATCTCGGGGCACAGCTCGTCAAGCAAGTTGCTAAAGAGACCAACGACGATGCCGGCGACGGCACGACCACTGCGACGATCCTCGCCTGGAGTCTCATTAAGGAAGGGTTCAAGAACGTCACCGCTGGGGTCAACCCCATGCAGCTCAAGCGCGGCTTGGAGATCGCTCGCGACCGGGTCATCGAAGAACTTCAAAAGATGAGCAAGGAGCTCAAGACTAAAGAAGAGATGGGCCAGGTCGCGACCAACTCCAGCAAGGACCCCGAGATCGGACGCATTATCGCCGACGCCATGGAGAAGGCCGGCGAAGACGGAGTCATCACAGTCGAAGAATCTGATACTATAGAGACGCACTTTGAAGTTGTCGAAGGAATGCAGTTCGATCGCGGGTATACCTCGCCGTACTTTATTACGAACGCTGAGCGCATGGAAGTTGAGCTCAAGGAGCCGTATATTCTGATTACAGATCATGAGCTGAAGAAGGCCCGCGATCTCGTGCCCATTCTTGAAAAAGTCGCGCAGACGGGCAAGCCCTTGCTCGTCATCGCTGACGACATCGAGGGCGAAGCTCTGACGACTCTTGTCATTAATAAGCTGCGCGGCACGCTCATCAGCTGTGCCGTGAAGGCCCCGGGCTTTGGCGACCGCCGCAAGGCGATGCTCCAAGATATCGCGATCCTCACAGGCGGCCAGGTCATCGCCAAGGACGCCGGCATGACGCTCGAAACAGCAACACTAGATATGCTGGGCAGGGCCGAGAGGGTCGTCGTGGACGACGACAACACGACTATTATCGGTGGCAAGGGCAAGAAGAAAGATATCGAGGCGCGCATTGAACAGTTGCGCAAGCAGATGGAGACGACGGAGTCCGACTATGACCGCGAGAAGCTCCAGGAGCGCATTGCCAAGCTCGCCGGCGGTGTCGTGATTATCAAAGTGGGCGCGGCTACCGAGGCCGAGCTTGAAGAGAAGAAGCACCGCATGGAGGACGCCCTCGAAGCGACCAAGTCTGCCGTCGCCGAGGGTATTCTCCCCGGCGGGGAGGTCTCGCTCATCCGCGCGGCCAAAGCTTTGGACACCCTAAAGCTCGACGACCCTGATCAACAGATCGGCGTCAAGCTCCTGCAAAAAGCTCTCGAGGCCCCGCTGAAGCAGCTCGCTGAGAACGCGGGCTACGAGGGGAACATCGTCGTCGAGAAGGTGAAGGAGCTGGGCAACAACATGGGCTTTGACGTGGTGAAGGGCGAGTACGTTGACATGATGAAGGCGGGCATCATCGACCCGACGAAAGTCATTCGCTCGGCGATTCTCAATGCTGTGAGCGTCGCGGGCCTCTTCTTGACGACCGGCGCTCTCGTCGTGACGAAGGAGATCGGCGAGGACAAGATGCCCGCACCGATGCCCGAATACTAACTCCGTCGGTCAGAATGGTTTGAAACCAGGCCTCGATGCGCTATAATGCATCGAGGCCTTTTCGGTTCTTCGGGAGTGATGCGATGCGCCCGGTGATCGGTTTAGCGTTAGGCGGAGGAGGAGCGCGCGGATACGCCCATATCGGCGTGATCCGCACATTATTAGCTCACGGCGTTCCTATCGACGTCGTCGCGGGCACGTCGATGGGCGCGGTCATTGGGGGCGCCTACGCATGCGGGCTCGATCTCTACAAGATCGAGAAGATCTTAAAGAATCTCGACGTGAACAAGCTCTTGGGAATCCCCGATACGACGTTGCGCGGCATCGAGAGCTTGGCGGGCAAGACCGCGTCAGAATACTTATTTAAAAAAGCCGACTGGCGCATCCATGAGCCCCTGAGCTTAAAACAACTCTATGCGTTCTTGCAGCTCTTTACGGGAGAGCGCAGCTTTGAAGATCTCTCAGTGCCCTTGAGTGTGGTCGCGTGTGACATCGACACTGGGGAAGAAGTCGTGTTGCGGTCAGGCAAGCTCTATCGGGCGATTGCCGCGAGCATGGCCTTCCCCGGCGTTCATCCCCCGGTCTCTCTGGGAGGACGATTTCTCGTCGACGGCGGGTTAGTCAATAAGATCCCCATAGATGCAGCTGTCGCTATGGGCGCACAGATCGTCATCGCCGTGGACGTCGGTGCTCCCCTGAACCCTCATGTGACGACGAGCTTAGACGTCTTAATTCAATCAAATGCGATTACGTCTCAGGAGCTGGTGCGCTTGAAGTTGGAGCTGATGCACCAGCGTCTTGGGGAGAAACTCATCATCATTCGGCCGCGGGTTGATCGCATCAAGTTATTTCAACTGCGCCAGCTTGACCTTCCCGTTCGCGAGGGGGAGCACGCGACATCGGAGAAGCTCGGTCTCATCAAAGAGATCATTGCGAAGTATTCCGAGCCGCTGCCCCAGCCCACGCTGGACAAGCAGCCCGCGACATGATACAATACCCGATCCCATGCGGTGAGGCTTGATATGACCGCTCAGAAGAACGTTGTCATTGTGGAGTCGCCGACCAAGGCGCACACTATTGAAAAATATCTGGGGCAGGACTTTGCCGTCGTCTCGACGATGGGGCACATTCGCGACCTGCCCAAGCACCGCTTTGGGGTCAATATCACCGATGGTTTCGTGCCCACCTATGAACCTTTGCCGGAGCGCAAGGACGCTTTAAAGAGATTGAAGAGCGCTGTTCAGAAAGCTCGCGAGATCTATGTCGCTACCGACCCCGACCGCGAAGGGGAAGCGATCGCCTGGCACGTCAAGGAAGCGCTGAAACTCAAAGACTTAAGACGAATCGAATTCCATGAGATCACCAAAGATGCCGTGCGACGCGCCCTAGAGCACCCGCGGGATATCGACATGCAACGAGTCGAAGCCCAACAAGCCCGCCGTATCTTAGATCGCATTGTGGGCTACATGCTCAGCCCATTGATTTCGAAGAAGATTCGCAGCCGTCTATCGGCAGGGCGGGTGCAGTCAGTCGCCGTGAGGCTCATCTGCGAGCGCGAGCGCGAGATTCAAAACTTCGTCCCCCAAGAGTATTGGTCGATCACGGCGACGCTCACACCCCAGGAAGAGCCCCATCTCTTTGAAGCGAAACTGTTGAAGCGCACTACAAGCGATGAGAAGATCAAGATTGCCAACTCCCAACAAGCTCAAGAGATCCTCACAGACCTTGAGGGAGCTGTCTGGCGTGTTATTAAAGTCGAAGAGAAAGAGCAGCGTCGGCATGCGCCGTTGCCGTTTACAACAAGTACCCTGCAGCAAGAAGCTTCTAAGAGATTGGGCTTCTCAACGAAGAAGACCATGGCCGTCGCGCAAGAGCTCTACGAGGGCGTCGAGCTCGGTGCAGAGGGCGCCACAGGCTTGATCACCTACATGCGCACGGACTCGACGCGAGTCGCTGACGAAGCTCAGCAAGCTGCGCGAGCATTCATAACTGCACAGTATGGCCATGAGTTCGTGCGCCAAGGGGGGCCGCGGGTCGCAAAGAAGGCACACGTTCAGGATGCCCACGAAGCCATCCGGCCGACTGATGTGCGGCGCCTCCCAGATGATATCGCTCCGTATCTGACGCCTGATCAGCTCAAGCTCTATAGATTGATCTGGCAGCGCTTTGTCGCAAGTCAAATGGCCCCGGCAATCTTTGACGTCGTCTCCGTAGACATTCAAGCGAACGAGTATATCTTTCGTGCGACAGGCTCGGTGCTCAAATTTTCGGGCTGGCTCACGGTTTACGAAGAGACCCGTGACGAGGACGCCAAGCCTGATGAGGAGGAATCTCAAGGCCAACTGCCCCCGCTACGCGAGCAGCAACTCTTAGATCTGATAAAGCTCACGCCGAAGCAGCACTTCACCGAGCCGCCGCCGCGCTACACCGAAGCGACGTTAGTGAAAGCGTTAGAAGAGAACGGGATCGGGCGGCCCAGCACCTACGCCCCGACGATCTCGACGATTCTCGAACGGGGATATGTAAAGCTTGAGAAGAAGCGCTTTGTCCCGACAGAGCTGGGCTTTCTCGTCACCGATGCGCTCGTGAAACATTTCCCAAAGATCGTTGACGTGGGCTTCACGGCGCTCGTCGAAGAAGAGTTAGACAAGATTGAAGAAGGAAAGCTAGATCGACTCACGGTTTTACAGGAGTTTTACAAAGAATTCGCAGCGGCCTACGAGCGAGCTCAGCGCGAGATGGCCTCGCTCAAGCCCAAGCCCGTCGAGACTGAAGAAGTCTGTCCTGAGTGCGGGAGCAAGCTTGTGATCCGGACAGGGCGTTACGGGCAGTTCTACTCGTGCTCAGCGTTCCCGAAGTGTCGCTACACGCGCCCTCTGGAAGAGCGCGTGCGGGCTCGAGAAGAAGCGTCTGTCCCCTGCCCCAAGTGCGGTGGCAAGCTCATCAGAAAATACGCGCGCAAGGGCGGGCGCAGCTTCTTCGGGTGCGAGAACTATCCCACGTGTGATTTCACGGTGAGTCAGATCCCGATAAAACCATGCCCGTCGTGCAAAGACGGGGTTCTCGTGGAGAGCCCAGACGGGGAGCTTGTCTGTAGTAATAAGAGGTGCGAGCACCGCGAGCCTTTAGTAGCTACAGCGCCATAAAAAAGAGAGAAGGAGGAAGATATGCCCAAGCTCATAAGCGTGATAGGTGTCAGCTCGTTTCTCGTTGTGATGCTCACTCTTTCTAGCACCCCGCAGACTGTCTTCCAGATATTCAGCCCGCAAAGCACAATCTTTTCGATGGAATTCAGCCCCGACGGAAAACTCTTAGCGACGGGCCAAGGCAACGGCACGATATTCTTATGGGACTGGATGACGGGGCAGCCGGTGCGCGTCATCTCCGAGACGATGGGGACGGTCTTTGCGCTCTCGTTCAGCCCCGATGGGCGGAGACTGCTCACGGCCAACGGGGACGGCCAAGTTGGCGCGGTGTGGGATGTCCAGACCGGAAGACAGTTATTAAATCTTGAAGGGCACGTCGGCTGGGTGCACTCTGCAGCCTACAGCCCCGACGGGAAATTCTTAGTCACGGGAGCTGAAGACAAGACCGTGCGCGTCTGGGACGCTGCAGACGGGCGCTTACTCAAAGTATTAACGGGTCATCGCAGCACGGTCTTCGCGTTGGCAATCAGCCCTGACAGCCAGATTATCGCTTCTGGCGGAGGAGACGGAGAGATCCGTCTATGGGATGCGCAGAGCGGGGCACTATTAGGGGTTTTGCCGGTGCGCATCGCTGCGGTCTTCTCAGTACACTTCAGCCCCGATGGAAAACTGTTAGCTTCGACGAGCGGCGACGGCGTTGTTCGTCTTTGGGACGTCGCCGAGCGAAGATTAGTGATAGCAGTAGCAGGCCATCGCCATCGCACGCACGCGGTGCGCTTCTCCCCTGATGGGAGAAAACTCGCTTCTGGGAGCATGGACTGGAAGGTCAAACTCTGGGAGGTGCCGACGCTCACAGAGCTGAAGACGTTCACGGAGCATGTCGAGTTTGTGCTCGCCGTCGCATTTTCTCCTGACGGAAGATTCTTAGCTAGCGGCGGCGGCGATTTCAAAGTCGTCGTGCGGGAGCTACAAGAGTGAGACGTTTGTCCCATCACAGAGTGTCTCATTCCGACACCTTGTAAGACGGATTACCTCCCCAGGGAAACTTCTGTGTGCGAGAATACAGATGCGCGGAGGTGATCACGATGGTCCTGCGCAATCGCACACTGAAGTTAGGGCTCTTGATGTTCATCTATAGTCTTCCGGTCGTGGTCGTCTCGTTTGTGCTCTACTGGGCCCGCTGGTAGGTGATAATCCCCAAATTGTGCAAAAATTCTCTATCGTTGAACTCGATCTCGCGATCAGAAAAGATTTGCGTGCGCTCGTGGCCCTTGCCCGCGATCAAGACACAGTCCCCCGGCCGCGCCAGCTCCAAGGCCCGCAAGATCGCTCGTGGACGATCTACAATCACTTCATAGGGAGCGCCTAAAGATCGAATCCCCAACTCGATCTGGCCCACGATCTCCTGTGGGTCTTCGCCCTTGGGGTTATCGCTTGTGATGATGGTGAAATCCGCGAAGCGGCCGCTGATCTCCCCCATTATGGGTCTCTTATACGGATCGGACTCGCCCCCGCAGCCAAAGACGCTAATCACTCTGGGATAGAAATTTTTCAGGGTGCGCAGCATCTTCTCTAAAGAGTCGGGCGAGTGCGCAAAGTCGATCCAGACAAAAACCCCATCGCGAGTGCGATAACGCTCGCAGCGGCCCTCGATCTGACGCACAGACTCGATTCTCTCTTTAATGACGTCCAAAGCCAGCCCACGCTCGATCCCAACCCCTATCGCCGCGAGGATGTTATAGACGTAAAACTTTCCGGGCAGGCTCGTCTCGATGGGGACAGCGCCAAGGGGCGTATGGGCAAGAAATCTCGATCCCGTTGGGCCGAGCTCGATCTGGTCAGCCCAGAGATCGTGATGTGAGCTGAGCCCATACGTCCAGACCCGCGCCCGCGTCGCTTCTATAAAAGAGCGAGCAGACGGATCATCGCCGTTGATGATGGTGCGCGCGTCTGAACGCAAGTTCTCAAAGAGCTTGCGCTTGGCGCGAAGATACTCTTCCATCGAGCGATAGTAATCGAGATGGTCGTGGGTGAGATTGGTGAGGATCGCGACGTCGAAATCAATCCCGTGGACGCGCTCTTGCGAGAGCGCGTGCGCCGAGACTTCCAGCACAAAGTGCTTTTGCCCGGTCTGCACAGCTTCCCAAGCACGACGTTGGATCTCAACGGCTCTTGGGGTCGTGTAGGGCGAATCATACTGTAACGCGTTGTGCACGGTCGTGCTGAGAGCTGATTCGCCCAAGACCGCGGCTGAGAGCACGCTGACTGACGTCTTCCCGTTAGTGCCGGTGATACCCACGGTATAGAGACTTTCCGTGGGAAAATCGTAAAACGCGCACGCGAGCTGCGCGAGCGCGCGCCGGCTCTCCGTGACGAGCACATACGGGATATGTGCAGGGAGCTTCAAATCAGGTCGCTGCCCAACGACAGCGACTGCGCCCTTGGCGATCGCTGTCCCAATATAATGATGCCCATCGAAGCGAGTCCCGGGGACAGCGACGAAGAGCGCACCGGGCTGGACTTCTCGAGAGTCATCAGTAATCTGAGAGATGCGCACAGAGCGATTCCCATAGACGACGCGATGCGGGACAGAGACCAAAAGCTCGTGCAGAGATTTTGAGTGTAGTGCAGTCATAGATGTACTGTACTGAAGCGTTGCAGAAGAAGGCAAGGGCGGCTGTCCGGTGCGAGAGGGTCCTAGGGCAGGGTGTGAGGCTGCTCGGCACCTCTTGCTTTTTTACTGGGCTTGCCGTCCCCGCTCCCCCTCGCTATACTGAAAGTCGGAAAGTAAGGAAGATAACCATGACGAAGTTGGTTAAGCTGAGCTCCAAGGGCCAACTCACCCTTCCCAAAGAGATCCGTGAGGAGCTGGGCCTCCGCCAAGGCGATCTACTAGAGCTAGAGAAGCTCGATCAAAACCGGTACGTGATCGCCAAGTACACGCCATTGCGCCAGCTCGCTCGCGCCCTCGAGGAGGAAGCTCGGCGTCGCGGCTACACCGAGAAGGACCTCATGAACGCCGTCGAGCACGTGCGCCAGCAGTTGTGGCAGGAGCTTGTGGCCCAGGCGAGGAAGCCACGGTGGCCCAAGAAGAAGTGATCCTTGATACCAACGTCTTCATCGCCTGGCTGCTCTTTGCCTCAAGCATGGGAAGGGAGATCTTGGAGGTGGCGGAGGCGGGGCACTTCGTGCTCGTTCTCCCTGAGGTCGTGCGCCGTGAAGCAGAAGCTGTAATCGCCCGCGATTAGCAGATTGGCTGAGGAGGGCTTGGCGAGTGACACCCCTGCCGTCGGCGCGTCAGGTGCGGGAGGCGCTCTGATACGTGACCGATCCTAAAGATGCACCGCTCTTGGCCTCGGTGGTGCAGGCGCAGCCCGACTATTTTGTGACCAACGACATCGCCCATTTTCATACCGACACGATCAAGCGTCTCTTAGGGGAGCGTGGGGTGAAGCTGCGCACGCCCTATGGCTTCTTAAGGGATTTAGGGCGTCGGTAAGGATGCAGAAGGGCACAGCATCTCACA
>CALLJK010000008.1 GCA_938091745.1 Candidatus Bipolaricaulota bacterium | reverse complement strand
GCTTGGGCTAGCTCAAACTTCCCATGCTCTACTTTCGAGTGACAATCGGTGCACTTGAGATGCTGCTCTGTGACGTGCGCTCGATGGATGAGCTCGGTCTTGCCGTACTCTTCAAAGCGCTCGACGTGACACGAGAAGCACTTCTCGCGGGGCACATCGCCAGTGCCGCGAGTGACATGCACATGGCACGTCAGACACTCCACACCGCTTTTCAGATACTCCGAGTGATTGAAGACGACCCCGCGAATGAGAATTTGATCTTTCGGCGGGCCGTGACAGCTATAGCAGTCCCCGAGCGCGTGCCCACGAGCAACCCCAATAAAGTGACACGCCAAACACGCGTTCTCATCAACAGCAAGGTGATCTCCCTGGACAAGCTGAGAGTGGCACGTCGTGCACGTCAGCTCGATCTGCCGAGCGGGGGTTCCGTAGTGTTTCGTGTGGCTGAACGGAATCTTCTTGCGATAGAACGTGACTTTCTCTAGAGCTTGCTCTTCGTGGCAACTCAAACAATTCTGATCGCTGACGCGGGAGTGCGGCTGCACGTTGTACGCCCCGACCCAATAGCGCATCATCTCGCCGAGCAGACGAACCTTCCCCGCGATATACCCAGCAAGACCGCGCTCGTAGTGACAGTCAATGCAGTTCACTCTCGCATGGCTGGAGCTGGCCCAGTTGTCGTAGAACGGCTTCATAAAGTGACACGACGCGCAGAAATTGGGCTGATCGGTCGCGCGCGCCCCGGCCCACGCCAGCCAGATCAATATCGCTATCGCTAGAAGCGTGAGCACGAGCCACCGACGTCTCATGGCTGCTCAGCCTCCGCTCGCTCGCGCATGATCTGTTCGTACTCGAGAGGATGCTCTTCCATCAGGCGCTTCTTCGAGATCTTCCCCGTAAAGATCGTCATATTCATGGGAAAGACTTCGGGGTTAAGATGGGCGTGATACATATGCCAGGTGATGAGCGCAAGGATCGCCAGCAATGCTTCACCCGAATGGGCCTGCAGAGCAACGTCGAAAATATACTTGGGGAGATACGCTAACGCGATCCTATGGAACCAGAGCATCAGCCCGGAGAGGACCATGACCGCTGTGCCCCACACCAAGGCCCAATACTCAAATTTCTCGCTGTAGCTGTAGCGCCCGAACCTGGGACGCTCCGACGACAGCCCCAGCATGAACTTCACATTGGCGATAAAGTCCCAAAAATCTTTCACCCTGGGGAGCAGTTCTCGAAGTTCGCGGCGGCCCTCACGCGTCATCAGCCAGCCAATGTGCCACACAGAGACGAGCATCAACAGCGACGCCCCGACCCTATGGATAACACGGTTGACTTCCAAGCTCCAGATGTTGCGGAAGATGAACTCTGCCCAGGCTGAATCGTGAAATTTGATAGGCAGCCCCGTGATCGTCAGCAGAATCACCCCGATGGCGAGCACCAGGTGCTGCAAGCAGAAGTTCATACTGAACCGCACGAAGTACTCTTCTTGTTCTTTTTCTTGTGCGGCGCGACGTTGCTTCGCTCGCAGCTCTGCTTCAAGCTGTGCCCGAACTAACTCTTTGATGCGCTGCAGCTCCGCGTCATCGAGCGGACGGGCCAGCTCGTGTTCGAGCTCGCGTTGCAGCTCTTGGACGAGACGCTCTTCGTTGCCAGAATCAGCCATGAGAACTCCTTCGCGCGTGCCGCCACCGTCCGTAGAGATCCAACACGATATAGAAGATAAACCCAGCGGTCATCACAATCGTCAGCCAGCGATAGAATTCATAGACCCAGAAGACGATCCCCGCATCGGGGTCACTCGGAATGATATGAAATCTCCCACGAGCGACGTTACTCGACGCGTTAGGATGACACTGCCCACAGGTTTGCGCCAAATTCAGCGGGTGAATGGGGGAGCGGGGATCACGGCTGGACAGGATTTTATGATATTCATGACAACTGACGCAGTTGGCGCTCCTGAGAATCCCAAACTCGATAGCGATGCCGTGGAAGCTCTTCTTGAACGCTTCGACTTGTTTGACGGGGACGCCGCGCCGCTCCATGATCTTGACATCGGTATGACAGCGCGCGCACGTGTTGGCGACGTTTTGCGGATGGAGCGACGAACGCGGATCATCCGGGGGGAAAAGATCGTGCTCACGATGACAATCCGAGCAGACCGCAGACTCAAGCACATTATTACGAAGTGCCTGGCCGTGCACGCCCTCTAGGTACTCTGTGTAAATCTCAACGTGACAACTCGCGCAGGTCTTAGGGATATTCGCTCGATAGACGGGGGAGAGCGGGTCCGTAGGAGGGCGCACGGCATGGACAGTGTGACAGCTCTTGCAGTCTGGGGCGTTGGGATCGCCACGCTCGAAAGCTTTCCCGTGGACGCTCTCTTTATATTTCTCCGGGCGCTCGCTCACCGGCGCTCCCACGACGTTCCCCTGATAGTGACACTGCAGACAGTGTATCTGCTCAGGTCGTCTCTGATGGGGGATGACCGTCACGTCGGTGTGACAATCTACACAGAGTTTTTCTTTGTGCACCGACGCTTTAAACTGCTCGTAGTCAACATAGAGAGACTTGAACTGTCCCGGGGCGACCTCGCGCTTGAAGTCAGGTTTCCCGTGACATTCTAGTAAGCACCGGGCATTGGGATCGCGCTGGCCGTAGCTGGGCCAGCTGCTTACTATTATCGCACTCCCAATGATGACAGCAAGAGCGATAAGCCTCTTCATAGCACGCCCTTCTCTTTCAAGCGCTTGTACTCCAACGGGTGCTCTTGTTGGAGTTGCTTCTCCGAGATCTTGCCGTCCCAGAAGCTCCAGTCGATGGGGAAGCGCCCTGGGGCTAAATGCACGAGATAGAGATGCCACAGCGTCAACACGATGAGAATGAGCGTGCCGGTGCCGCTATGGACAGCAAGAGCGACGTCGAAGGCCCACTTGGGCAACAGCCCAAAGAACCAATCGTGAAACCACAGAATGAACCCGCTGATGATCATAATGACCACGAAGAGCGCGAAGGCCCAGTACTGAAATTTTTCGCGGTAGCTATAGCGATCAAGCTGGGGCCTTTGGGCGCGCAGCCCCAAATCATATAACAGAGCTGCACCGTAGTCTTTGAAGTCTTGCGCTCGCAGGAGCATCTGCATGAACTCTTCGTGACCAGCACGTGAGAATAGAATATAAAACAGATGATAGAATGCCGTGGCGATGAGCAGCCCTGCAGCGATCCGGTGGATCGTCCCGCGAGCTTCAAAGCCCCCTTCGAGCGCAATGAGAAAGCGTCCGAAGGCGCTGTCCCGATAGAGCAGGGCTAAGCCCGTCAAGATCAAGAGCGTCACGCTTACCATGAGCGCAAAGTGCTGCACTCGTAATTGAAGATTGATTCTCTCGATAGTTCGCTCTTCACTCAGCTCTAAGAGTTGTTCACTGGGCATGGCGCCTCCTCAGCCAACGGATGATGTCTAAACTGACATGGAGCACAAACAGTGCGGCAAACACCCCGAGAAAAGCAATATAGAAGACCCGTACCGCGTAGACCCCTGGTGAAACGCTCAGCTTGGCCTCGACGTGGACTTTGCCCTTGAGTAGATTTGCGCTCGCGCTGGGATGACAATGTCCGCACGTTTGTGGGAGGTTGTTCGGATGGATCGAGGAATTCGGGTCAGACCCAGCCAGGATGAGATGGCTCCCGTGGCAGCTGGAGCAGTTTGCCGCGATGAGATTGCCGTATTTGATCGAGAGGCCGTGATAGCTCTCCCAATACGTCGAATACCGTCGTGCGGCGATGCCGAAACGCTCAGAGAGTCCAGCGTTCTCATGGCAGCGCCCGCAGGTTTGGGGGAGATTACGCACAAAGACGCTGGAGCGTGGGTCGGTTTTCGAGAAGATCGCGTGAGCCGAATGGCAATCGGCGCAGCACGCGGATTCGCTGATTCCCTGGGCGCAGGCTTGCCCGTGCACGCTCTGCTGATATTGCTGAACTTGGTCACTGTGACAGCCCACGCACGCCTGAGCTGTCAAGCGAGCGGGCGGCTGCTCATGAGGTATACTCTGCACGTCACTATGACAAATAGTACATGTGAGGTCTTTATGCACGGAGCTCTCGAACGCCGCGCGATCTATATCTGAGTGACAATCCCAGCAGTTTGCGGGCTGCTGCCCTCCACCAGTGAGGGTACATATCAGCAAGAGCACCAAGCCGAATGCTATGGGTCGCATATCTCTGATGTAGTTGTAGCCGATCAGCGCAGCAGATGCCATGATGCAAATCGGGGAAAAAGATGAGCTGCATCAGGCACGCAGGGCCTTCAAAAATCTATATGACACTTTAAGCACTCGCCCCCTTGGGGGGGTACGTCGCTCTGATGGCACTGGGCGCAGAAATCGTGTCCGAGCGCGGGCACGCCCCGCCCGGAGCGCAAGAAGTCTAAGTGACTCTCTCGAGTGACGTTCTCATGACAGATCGCACAACTGAAGCTGAGAGAATGCTGCTCATGAGAGAATTTCACGAGCTTCGAGCGAGACGGTATCTGCGCGTGATGGCATTGCAAACAGTCTTTGGGCTCAAGCTGGGCCATGCGCTCGGCGGTGGGATGACATTGAGTACACGAGAGCTTTTGCGCCCCGTGCTGGGGTTCGCGATAATTTGTGTCTTGATGGCACTGGGGGCACTCCAGCCCGCGCCGGGCGACGTGGGACTCGTGACGGAAGAGCCCATACGATGTCTCTTTGGAGATCGTCGCTGCGCCAAGATGACACGCGGTGCATTTGGTCTGATAGGGGGCTTGCACCCACGGGGCTGAGAGGGTTCTCTCTAAGCCCATCTCTTTGAGGGCTTGCTGGAGGTCTTCGTAGGCTCTCCACAGCAGGGCTGAGGCGTAGCCGGGGTTGTGTATGGCATGGGCGTTCTCGACAAAGAGAATGTTCTCTTCGGCACGCTGCAAGCTCTGCTGGACAGATGGTGGCGCGGCGCCCTCGAACGCAGCGATCAGAGGCTTGACCTGGGTGAGCAACTCTTTGGTCTTTCGGAGTCGCTCGGAGAGGGTTATCTGCCAATCTTGATAGATTCTGAAAAATTGAGCGCCATGACATGACATGCAACTCACCTCGGAGGCTACCCTAACCCCTGGCCCCTTCCCTAAAGGGAAGGGGAAGCTCCCCTCCCCGTGTCGGGGAGGGGCTGGGGGAGAGGTCATATGGCAGCTCTCGCACCGCACCCCAGCTAAGTACATAGCTGCTGGCTGAGGCGGCACGCCCTTGCCCCCGATCCCCACATAGAGATCGCGCTGCGGGGAGTGCCCGCCCCCAACATGACACGTCTCGCATGACGTTGCGATCACTTCCAGCTCTTTGGGCACTCTATGCTGGATCTCCAAGTGACAGTTAAGACAGTCGACTTTATGTTCGGTGACGTGCTTACGATGGAGCAGCTCGACCTCGCTGAGACGAGCTAAGCGAGCTGGGTCGTTGTGGCAGATGAAGCAGCGCTCTTTGGGGACATCGCCATCGCCCTTGACGACATTGCTGTGACAGAGCGTGCACTCCATCCCCAGGCGTTTGACGTCGGCGTGATCGAACGAGAGCCCCGCGGTCGTGATGAGCTTCTCTGGGACTTCGTGGCAGAGCGTGCAGCGCGCTGTGCCCTCATTCAGTCTCGTCTCTTTGAAGTGACAAAGAAAGCAGGTGCTCTCGGTCACGGCGATATGCTGCCCTTGGACGATTTGTGAGTGACAACTTGTGCAGCGCAGCTTCTTCTCGCGGCGCATCTCCAACAGATGAGGCCGATGGTCAAACAGCACATTTTGGAAGACTTCGCGACCGACTAAGAGACGCTGCTCGTGGCAGCCGGGGCGCAAGCATGCTTCATTGGAAATCTCCGCCCAGGGGTTCGTCCCATAAGTACCCGTAAAGTACTTCACGACCATGGAGAGGGCTTCGTATTTCTTTTGGAACTCGGCAGTAATGCCCGGCGGGATATGACATTCAACACAAGGGACATCATTATGTGTCGAGGTCTTCCACGACTCATAGTAGGGCTTCATGATATGGCACGTCCCGCAGAACGCTGGCTGAGAACTCGTTTGCATCCCCACAAACGCCGCGGCGATCCCCACCGGCACGAAGATCAGCACAACCTGCAGAGATTTCAGTCCCCACATCTTCAGCCTCATAGGCGCTCACCCTGCCGCTCCCGCAGCACCAGAGAGATCACTACGATCACCAAGAGCAAGAAAATCCACACGAGTGTCAGCCCCAAGAGCCGAACAGTAAAGACCCCTTGCAGGCTATGGAGGCCGCCGCGCACGTCATCGGCAATAGACTTGGCGCGGCGCGTCAGCTCCTCAATGTGCACTATATCTAAAGAATGCTGCACCGGCAACGCTTGCAGAAAGTACGAGCGCGCTTCGATCAAGCGAGAACGATAGGCCGAGACGTCTACTGCCCTCTGCTGCGCTTGCTCAAGAAGCTGCGTCGCTTCTCGTAAAGATTCGTCAGCCGCAACCAGGAGCGTCTTGATCTTCTGGCCCACAAGCTGCTCTTTGGAGCTTGCGCTATGGCAGCGTGTGCACACCATATCGAAGAGTTTTCTATCGGGCGGCTCAATGGAGTGGCTGCCGTGGCAGCTGACGCACTCGGGGATGCTCTGTTCGTCCATAGGCTTTTTATGCGGGCTTGCTTCAAAATGCGTGCGCTCGGCGATATGACACATCCCACAGGCCTTTGAGACGTCTGCGACGCCCGGTGGCGCAGCTCCATGCACGCCGTGGCATGTCGCGCAGGTGGGCGCTTTGGTATTTCCCTGCGCCAGAGCCGCACTATGGACGCTCTGATCACGCTGAGAGTGACACTGCGCGCAGGTTTGAGAGATATTCTCAGGGTGTGTGGTGCTGCGCGGCTCCCACGCCGGCAGGATTCTGTGCGCCGTATGACAATCGGTGCACACAGCAACGCGCGTATCCCCTTGAGCGAGGAGTTTCCCATGTTGTGACGTCTGATATTCTGCATACTGATCGGTGCGCAGGCCGTAGGGCTTCATCTTAACGGGATCACTGTGACACGACGCACACAGTTCGGGGATTTCCGTGCGCTGGGGCGTGCCGCGAAAGAACGCTTCCAGCGCGTGCGCTTTCTGCATCTCCAGGGTCATAGGGTCGCCGCCGTGACAATCAATGCACGTCACGCCAAAACCCGTATGGACGCTTTCCAAATAGTCAACTTTGATCTCGCTGTGACAGATCAGACACGAATTCTGCTCTTGAGCTGCTCCAGCCCACACTCCTAGAGTGAGCACAACCATCGCGAGAAGCAAAAACATAGTTTCACCAACGCCATCCATAAGCTGCCAACAAAGCTATAATGGCTATGCCGAGCATTCCCAGTCCCCAGGCGACCCAACTGTTGCGCCCAAGCCACGGTGCTGCCAAGAGACCGAGCACGCCCACGCTCGCCAGGGCTACCCCAGCAGCCTTAGGAACAAGCTTGAGCAGCCCATAGGCGGGCAGAAAATACCACGCCGGCTTGACGCTCTGATATACCAAGGGATCCGCCCGTCCGGCTAGCTCCACGGGAAAGATCACGGCGAGCGTAAGCACAATTCCAAAGCTCAGCACAACAAGGAGCAACCCGCGCAGCGCGACGTCGCCGTATGTCTGCCCTGACGTCTGAGCTCCAACTCCCGATCTGTGAAAGATTCCCTGCCGGCTTACGAGATACAGATGGGCCATCACAAGGCCGATAGCGACCCACGGCAGCAGCCCCACATGAAAGACATAGAATCGCAAGAGCGCATTGGCGTCAAGCTCGGTGCCGCCCCACAAGAAATAGAGAATCGCTTTACCCACCACGGGCACATCTGCGATGACACGCCGCACGGCATCAATCCCCCAGAACGCTTTCTGATCCCACACTAACAGCGTCCCCGTGAACGCAAACGCACCAACGACTAATAAGAGCACGACCCCAATGACCCAGTTCAGCTCGCGCTCTCGATACGCTTCGTGAAAATAGACTCGCAGCACATGGACTAAGACTAAGAGTATAAACAGTTGCGCCCCCCAGCCATGAATCCCGTGGATCAGCCAGCCCAACTGCACGTCATTGATAATATAGAAGACGCTCTCGTAGGCTTCGTCGGCCGAGGGACGATAGTAGACCATCAGCAAGATCCCGGTCGTGATCTCCAGAAAGAGCAGAAAGAGCGTCAGCCCGCCCAGCAGGTGCCACAGATTGAGATGGTATGGGGCCTGCTGGCGCAGCTCCGCACGAAGCAGCTCTCTCACGCGAGCGAGCGCGTTCATCATCCCTCCCCAGGGCCGATAACGATCTCGTCTCGGACTACGGAGACGCGCAATCTCTTTAAGGGGCGGCGTGGTGGACCGGCTAAGACATTGCCGTTGACGTCAAACAGCCCTGCATGACACGGGCAGTTCAGCATCAGGCGCTTCTCGTCCCAATGGACGATGCAGCCCTGATGGGTGCAGATCGCTGAGAGGGCGATCCAGCCTCCCTTCAGGTGCAAGACCCAGACAGGCTCCCCGTCGAAGAGCACCTGCTTGCCCTTCCCTATAGGGATCTCATCGGCGCGAGCGACTCGCATCCGCCGCCGCGTGGGATTAAAGACCCTTCTCTCTGGTGGGAAGAGATACGCCATGATAGCTCCCATCACACCGACGATGCCGACAGTGAGAGCACCTCCAAGGAGCTTGCTCAAAAAAGTCCTACGCTCGTAGCTGCCTTCAGTCTCGTTCTCGCTCATACTGTCGTATTCTAGTCGGTCTCTCGCAGTGCAAGCTATGATAGATGGCATTTTTGAACATGATATCTATCAAGAACAGGGCATAAAAAGATGACGAAGCGCAGCTTGAATGCCGCTATGTATCATAGTCTGCTCTGGCAGAGACCGCTATACTTTCAAAGTGAAGGTGAAGCGAGCATGGCTGCTCTCACAGTTTGGGCGCACAAATGTATGCTCTTCGAGAGCTTAAGTGAACAAGCACTTAGGGAACTGCAAAAGCACATGCGTAGGATCACCTATGGTCCGGGGGACTTGATCTTTCAAGAGGGCGGCCCCTCGGCGGGGTTTTATATAGTGATCAATGGGCTGGTGCAGTACGGGAAGCGCTCAGCGCGGCGCGGCCGGCGACGTATTCTGAAGCTCTTGGGTCCGGGAGATTGCTTTGGGGAGGAGATGCTCTTTCAGTCCGAAGTCTGCGCGTGTCCCGGCTACGCCCGCGCGCTCACCCACACAGAGGTTGCGTTCATCGAGCGCGGCGCGTTTATAGACTTTCTCAAGCGTTATCCCAGTGTGGCTCATCGGTTGTGCGAGTATCTGACAAAACAACTGCGCGTTTTCGAATGCAAGCTGGTCGAGCTGGCCTACGAGCCTGTGGAGCAGAATCTCATACGGCTTCTGATCATTCTTATGGAGCGTTTTGGGAAGCCCATAAAGGAGGGCATCTCTTTAGAGATGGCCCTGAGCCGCCAAGAGCTGGCTGAACTATTAGGAGTTCACCTGGATACGGTCATTCACGAATTGAGCAGATTCCGCGAGCAGGGCGTGATCGCGCTCAGCGATCACAAGATCGTCATCAAAGACCCTGAACGACTTCGAGAATTAGCTGAACCGCAGACGACGTGCTTGGATGAGAAGCTCTTCTGAGCAGCATGGTTTGATTTTCGTCATCTTATCACCCGATCTAGAGCGTCTTCTTCATACGAAGAGCGCGGATTTTTCTCTTCCATATGTCCTAGACAGGCCTTACCCTGCTCGCTACAGTAATATCTGCATATTTTCAAAAATTAGAAAATATCGAGAGCGATGAGATGGACGATGAGCTTACGGCACTGCAAGCCCGCATCTGCAAGGTGCTCGCGCATCCTAAGCGCCTGCAGATCATCTATGCCCTGCGCACGGGTGAGCGCAGCGTCGGGGAACTGGCCCAAGAGCTCAAGCTCTCATACGCGAATCTCTCGCAGCACCTGCGTATACTCTCAGAAGCCGGCTTGGTCGAAGCCCGCCATCACGGGCGCTTCAGTTACTATCGGCTCTCGACCCCACAGATCGCCGAGGCGTGCGATCTGGTGCGCCGGGCGCTGCGAGAACGGTTGACGCAATTGGGACAGTTGGCCCATGCCAACAATAAAAAACAAGAAAAGAAAGGAGGTGAAACGCTATGAAGAAGCTCACAGGAGCGTTGGTGGCCGTGCTTTGTGTTGGTTTGGTCGCTGGGCTGATCCTGTGGAAGGCCACGCCTTCTGGGCACGCCCATCACTTCAAGGCATCGCTGGCCCAGGCGCACGCGTGGGTACCGGCGCAGCAAGACCCTGCGCAAACTTTCCCTACGAGCTTGCACGCCACCCGCGAGGGCAAGCGCACGTGGTACAGCAAGGAGAACGGCGGCTTTGAGCAGCTAACGAACATCCCTATAGAACAATTGGGATGCCTCAAGTGCCACCCTGGGACCTACGCTGATGGTTCCAAGGTCGATGTGGCTACTTATCAGCCGAGCTGCCGCGACTGCCACGCCGGTCCTGGCCAGAAGGTCACCCAAGAGACCTGTCTCAAGTGCCACCGGCGGCAGGGGCTCGAGATCGCCAACTACTCCGACGTCCATCGTGCCAAGGGCATGGACTGCATGGCTTGCCACAAGAGCGCCGATGTCCATGGCGACGGCAAGGCCTATAAGTCCTGGCTTGAGCCTGGCGCCGTGGCTGCCGCATGCGAGAACTGCCACACCACGCTGCCGGCCAACGCGGCTCACGCCGTGCACGAGAAGACCGTGCACTGCACAAGCTGCCATGCCCAGACCGTTGTCTCCTGTTACAACTGTCACTTTGAGAGCAACGTGGCCGCGGGCATCAATCGCAGCTACGGGGTGATGCGCGACTTTGCCCTGCTGCTCAAGCGCAAGGGCGAGGGGGACAAGGTCTACTCCGGCACGCTCATGACGCTGACGCATGCGGGCAAGTCCTTCGTTGCGCTCGCGCCCTATCGCGCGCACACTATTACTAAGCAAGGGCGCGCGTGCACCGACTGCCACGCCAGCGAAGCCCTCAAGGAGTACAAGAACACGGGCAAGGTCACGATCTCCAAGTGGGACGGGAGCAAGCTCGTCTTCACCAAGGGCGTCATCCCCATCCCGCCCGATTGGAAGACGGCGCTCCAACTGGACTTTGTCAATTACACGGGCGATCCCACCAAGCCCGAGACCGATCCAACCAAGTGGGTCTTCCTCAAGTCCGGGGCAGACTTGATGCAGATACTCTACGCCGAGCCGCTCACGGAGGAGCAGCTCAAGAAGCTCGGCCGCTAGGACGGAGTGGGCAGAGGGCTTGGCTGATATACACAGCCAGGCCCTCTTAGTTCATAAAGGCAAGAATGACAAAGATCATGGTTCCTCTTGATAGCGCTCATAGCATGAGCAGGGGGAGCGCGCCTATACTAGGCTCAGCCGTAGACAAGGAGGCAGGCAATGGTCCCACGGCTGGTCGTGGCGGTCTTGATCGCAGCGGGGGCAATCGCCCTGGGGTTCATTAGCTATGCGTTTTTCACCAGCCGCAGCGATCTCAGTAAATTCGCGCTCACCGAAGGCCGCGGACTCTTCGTAGACGACCCCAAGATTCTGAGAGCAGAGACCGCAGCGACCTTGGGATATCTTGCCCCGGATTTCACCCTCGAAGATCTAAACGGTCAAAAGGTGCGCTTGAGCGACTTCCGTGGCAAGCCTGCGCTCTTAAACTTCTGGGCCAGCTGGTGCCCCCCGTGTCGGAAAGAGATGCCCGAACTCCAGGAGTTTCACGAGCGCTACGGGGAGCAGATCGCGCTTATAGGCATCAACTGGGGCGAGGACGCTAAGACCGTCAAAAAGTTTCTCGATCGCTTCGGCGTGCGCTATCTTAATCTCCTTGACGAGCGCAGGACAGCCTTTGTGCTCTATAAACTAACGGGCATCCCCGAGAGTTTTTTCATCGACCCTGAAGGCTACATTCGCGGGGTGTGGATCGGGCCGATCACAGCAGAGCAGATCGTCAAGGGCTTTGCACGCTTGGGGCTGCTGCAAGAAAAAGAAAGCGAGTGATCTTTCTATGACATGCGCAGCGTGCGGGACGGTCAATACCCCCGATAGTCGCTTTTGCAAGCACTGTGGTGTGGCGCTCCAGATTCTCTGTAGCCGGTGTGCGACGGCGAACACGCCCGATAGCAATTTCTGCAAAGCGTGTGGGGCTTCTCTGACCCAAGCTGTTCCGGCCCCGCCGCCCCGCGCGACCGAGCTGGCCATTGACGGTGCGTTGCGCGGCAAGGTCGCGGAAGTCGTCAAGGTCTTAGGGGGTCTGAACTGCGGGCGCTGCGGCTATCGAACGTGTGCGGAAAACGCTTTAGCAATCGTGCGCGGGGAGGCTCCCCCGCACTCGTGCGTCCAGGGCGGGGAAGAGGCTGCCCGCCAGATCCGTGCGATCTTAGGCCACCCCGAACGCCCTAGCTTTGGCGCGCTGCTGTGGGAGCAGCTCACGTCGATTAAGCTCGCTATCGTGCTCATCGTCGTAATCGTCTTACTCTCTATCATCGGCACGCTCATCCCTCAAGGGAAAGACCCGCTCTTTTATATAGCGAGCTACGGCGAAGCCGGAGCCAATATTATTAGGGTTCTTTTGCTCGATAAGCTCTATCACTCGTGGTACTTCTTAAGCTTGCTCGTGCTGCTCGCTCTGAATACTGGGGCGTGCGCCGTCAAGCGTTTTCGCGTCTCGTTGGAGCTGCTGCGCAAGCCCGTCGAGCCCCGTACAGCTGAAGAGATCGCCCAGCTGCCCACCCAAGCCAAGCTCGGTGCTCATCTGTTTGAAAAACTCGAAGAAGCTCTGAAGCACCGGCGCTACCGCGTGCGCCGCGAGGGGACACAGCTTATCGCATATAAGAATCTCTGGGGTCGGCTGGGCATAGATATTCTCCACGTGAGCTTGATTATTATTCTCATTGGGGGCATCGTCGGGGGGCTGTTGGGGTTTGAGAGCTTCCAAGTCGCCCACAAGGGCGAGACGTTCACCGTCCCCCAGGGCAACTTCCAAGTGCGCGTGGACGATCTACGGACCGTCCACTACGAAGACTCCGGCCAAGTCAAAGATTGGTATACCACGCTCACGGTCATAGATGGCGGTCGAGAAGTCTTGACGAAGACTATCGAAGTCAATGAGCCGTTGACGTATAAAGGGATTTCGCTCTATCAGGCGTCGTTTGGCAGCGACTGGCTGGGTGGGGCTGAGCTGACGTTTCGCATCGAGCGCGTCAGAGACGGCGCTGCTGAACCCATCGGTGAGATCACGACAAAAGTCGGCGCGACGTTTCCCCTTGAAGACGGGCGCACAGCAAGAGTCGTCGCGTTCTATCCCGACTTCATTATCACTGAGCGGGGGCCAGCCAACCGCTCGCAAGCCCTCAACAACCCTGCAGCGTTCTTGGAAGTCTACAATGGCGATCAAAGAGAATTTGTGACGTGGACGTTCGCGCAGTTCCCTGAATTTCAACACGACTTTGCGAAAGAGAATCCGTATCGTTTTTATCTAGCGGGGATGAAGGCCCCGGCGTTTACGGGGCTGCAGATCGCGCGCAACCCCGGCATCCCTATTATCTATGCTGGGTTTATTCTGTTAGTCTTCGGGCTGGCATTGAACTTCTATCTGCCGCCGCGCCGTATCTGGGCTGCGGTGAAAGAGAGCACGCTCTCTGTGGGCGGACTGGGGCGCGAGCCGCGGGAGTTCGAGCCGGACTTTGAGGAGATTATTACGGCCCTCACCTCGGCTACGCCACCCCTCTCCCGTAGCTCACCTACGGGAGAGGGGCTGGGGGTGAGGGCCTCTCACGAGGAGGTTCATCATGGATAGCGCGTTCTTCTTCTATCTCAGTGCCGTCGGGTACTTTCTGAGCTTTGTCTTCTATCTGTTGCATCTGATCGGAACCCCAACAGATCAGAAGACTGGGCTGGGCATCGTCGCGACGCAGCCGTGGGTGCTCAAGCAGACGACCTGGGGCAAGGTCGCGACGTGGACGACTTTTATCACTGTGCTCATAAGCACAGTCGGGATGGTGCTGCGCGTTCTCGAGATGCATCGCGTCTCGGACTTCTGGATACTGCCGGTGACGAACACCTACGAAACGTTAGCGTTCTTCTCCTGGGCGATCCCGCTGGTCTATCTGTTGTTTGAGTGGCGTTACAAGATACGAGTCGTGGGGGCTTTTGCGACAGGGTTAGCGTTTCTGTTCATCGCGCTTGCGTCGTCACCCTTGCTGTCGAGCGAAGTCCGCCCATTGGTACCGGCATTGCAGAGCTATTGGCTTGTGTTGCACGTCTTGTTCACGCTGGGTGGGGAGGCGTTCTTCGCGGTCGCGTTCGGTGCGGGCGTGCTCTTCCTAGCGCTCCAGCGTAGTGGCGGGAATCTCCAGACGTTGAAGATGCTCGATAATCTGGGCTACAAAGCGATTGCGTTGGGGTTCCCGCTCTTTACGCTCGGTGGGCTGGTCTTCGGGGCGATCTGGGCGCAGCACGCCTGGGGGCGCTACTGGGGCTGGGACCCCAAAGAGACATGGATGCTCATCACGTGGTTCTTCTATGCGCTCTACTTGCACGTGCGGGTGAAGTGGGGCTGGCGCGATGCCAAGACGGCGTGGCTCGCTGTTTTGGGGTTCGCGGTCGCCATGTTTACGTGGTGGGGCGTGAACTATCTCTTAGCGGGGTTACATAGCTATGCAGGCTAAAAAAATTTAAGGAGATGATCGTATGCTCAAGCGTGGAGCTTTCGTTGCGCTCTTTCTGCTGGTCCCCCTGGGGGTGACGGCGATGGTGTTTGGGGTGGCCCAACAGCAGAAGCCGTCGGACATTCCCAAAGGGCACGTCTCGATCAAGACCGGGGCGCCGGTGGAACTCTGCTTCCGGTGCCACAAGACCCCCCCGCCCCTGCCTACAGAGAAGACGTCGTTCTGCGCGACGTGTCACATCAATATTCACATTGAAGAGACGGATTTTGTGGACGTGGTGCGGGTGGGGAATCGCTCCAAGCACCCAGTAGAATTTAACTGGACGGCGGCAGATTGCTCGTCGTGTCATACGAAGCCGCACAAGACAAAACCCGCGCCGCACCCAGTCACAGAAAAGCAGCCGCTGAGCGCCTTTTGTCAGCCGTGCCACCTGAACCCAGCTCAACCGGAAAAGGCCGTTGGCGGCCAAGAGAAAGCTGGAGAATTCTGCGCTGGGTGTCACCATATTGGGATGAAGCCGACGCATGTCAAAGCCCCGGCGGGGGTCAAGGTCAACTTCTGCTATGGATGTCACAAGACGGCACCGTGACCAAACTTTGATCGAGATCAGTTTTGAGAATATCTCAAATCATAGACAGTGGCTGTACGCAGCAGTTACGCTGTAGGGGCAAAACAGAGCCTGAAAGGAGGTGAATCAGAACAAAAATCTACGAACTGATCAAGGAGGCTCACTGTCATGAGACGCCAGATCGTTTATGTCGGCTTGTTGCTCTTAAGTTTAGTAGCTGTTGGGCTGATGGCTGCCTCGTTAGGCCCTGCGGACGAGTGGGCTAAGAGCAAGCATGCCAACCGCGAGACAGCGCTCGCTGAAGCGACCGTTGAGTCCCGTGGGCCATTGGCCGGACACTGCGGGCGCTGCCATAGCGAGCAGGGCTTTCTCGCCTGGCTGCCCCAATTGCTCGCAGGCAACCCCGGCTTGATCGTTGACCCCAGCACGGGCAAGCCCGCTGAGGTCCCCTATCTGGCTCAGTTGGGGCTGACAAAAGAGAAAGTCCAGCCCATTACGTGTACGGTGTGCCATGGAGAGGGTTTCGCTCTGCGCATTCAGAACAGCACGCCCCTGTTGCCGTCAGGCTTCGCTGCTGCTGGAGTGGGCCAGGGCGCACTCTGCATGACCTGTCACAATACCCGCAACGGCCGCATCCAGTGGGACTCACAAGACCCCAAGCGCTACACCGGGCCGCACGAGGCCGCTCAAGCCGATGTCATCATGGGGAAGAACGTCTACTTCTTCAATGACACGGCGGAGCTGGTCTCTCCTCATGCCGCGTTCACCGGCAATTCGTGCGTGACGTGCCATAAGACCCTGGGCAAGGAAGGACATACGTTCGAGCCATCAGAGACGTCGTGCGCTAGCTGTCATGGCGCGGCGATGAAGATCGAGTTCGTCACCGCGCCGACAAAGCACCTTCTCGAACAGCTCAGAGTGGCTATCGAGAAGAAAGTGCTTGCTGCACGCGACAGGATCAAGGTCGTGGCCGCATGGGACCCCAAGACGGACAAGACCACACCTGATACGCCCATCGACGCTACCAAGATCAAGAGCGTGGACTTCCTGACCATTCACGGTCAACTCGCGTTCAAGTTCGTCATGGACGATGGCAGCGAGGTCTACAGCCAGATAGCAGGCGTCAAGGACGCCCCAGGCGATCAGGGCAAGCCAGTCTTCGCCACTTCAGACCCGATTGTGCGAGCAGCACATAACTATATGCTCGTCACGTACGACGGGAGCATGGGGGTGCATAACCCTAAGTTTGTCCGTGATGTGCTGCTCACGACTATCAAAGCCATGTCCCAATAGCCAAAAGGAGGTCATGCTATGCTGAAGCGATGGAGCTTACTCGCAGCAGTGATTGTCATTGCCGGGGCTGTGGGTGCGATGGTCTTCGCTGTAGCCCAGCAGCCGCCACCGCTGCCCCAGGGGCATATTCCCGTACCTCCGACCAGCGCAGCGGCGACGTGCTTTGAATGCCATCAGACCCCACCGCCGCTCAAGACCGAGCAAGTCGGCTTCTGCAAGACGTGCCATATTACGACGCACTTTGTCACCAGGGCCGGCTTCCCAGTCGAGCGGCCGGGGCCGCGGGCCAAGCACGTACTGGCTTTCGATTGGGCCGCGGCAGAGTGCAATAGCTGCCACACACCGCACAAGACCAAAGTCGCCAAGCACCCTGTGAGCGAGAAGCAGCCCAACAGCAGCTTCTGTCTCCCGTGCCACGAGACGCCTTCAGTCAAGGGGATCACAGGGCAGGAGAACACAGGGGAGTTCTGTGCTGGGTGCCACCATATCGGGTTGTCGCCAACGCACGTGCAAGCTCCGCCCGATGCTAAAGCGGCCTTCTGCTTCGGCTGCCACAAGTAACAGAGATAGAGTGTTCAGGAGAGGGCCCTCATCCCCGGCCCCTCGCCCCCTCGGTGACGACGGGAGAGGGGTGCCTCAAGGGCGAGGTGAGGGCCCTTGTTGTTCTCTCATCAAAAAAGGAGGAACACATGACGACGACTACTGAGACAGAAAATATCTTAGTGCGGATGCACCAAGACCTCCAGCGCGCCTTGCAAAAGCCTGCCAATCGTCGCAGTTGGGCTATGGCGGTAGACACCCGCAAGTGCATCGCGTGCTACGGGTGCGTCATCGCGTGTATCGCCGAGAACGTGTTGCCGCCGGGGGTGACATATCGCACTGTGCTCGACATCGAGCTCGGCAAATATCCCAATGTCGAGAGAATCCTCAAGCCCATGAACTGCCAGCAGTGCGACAATGCCCCTTGCATTGCAGCTGCTAATGACGTCGCCCCAGGGAGCATGGAGAAGCGCCCCGATGGGGTCGTCGCTGTGGACTACGAGCGCGCCACAAAAGCAGCGTTTGAAGCTGCTCAGAAAGCTTGTCCGTACAAGCGCGCTGTCTATTTTGACGACGGGCGCTTTTATACCGACGGCACTCCGGCTCGCCAGGCGTATGAGACCCGACCCAGCTTTGAGTACGGCCGCGCCTGGACGCGCACAGCTGCAAAGCCCCCGGTCAATTCGCTACGCAAGTGTCACTTCTGCTTACACAGAATAGAGAACGGCGAGCTGCCAGCGTGCGTGACGACGTGTATCGGCGAGGCTACGTGCTTCGGCGATCTCAGCGATCCCAACAGTCTTATTGCTCAGCTTCTCAAAGAGAACCGGGGCAAAGTGATGCGGGTCAACGAGAGCAAGGGCACCCAGCCGAGGGTCTATTATCTGACCGACACGCCCGTGCTGTGCAAGTCCCAGCATCCCTAATAGATAGAAGGAGAGAGACGCTATGAGCAAGACGACTCATATCACACGACGCAACTTCTTGAAGACGACAGCGCTGCTGGGCGGGACGGCCTTCTTCGTCAATCGGTTTGGTTGGCCTATCGAGCTGTTTGGGCAGTCAGTGCAGTATGATCTATCCAAGCCCGAAAATATTCTCTACACGGTCTGTCAGCAATGCAACACCCAATGTGGGCTGAAGGTCAAGCTCTATGACGGCTTAGCTGCGAAGCTCGAGGGCAACCCCTACAACCCGTGGAATCTCCAACCAAGCGTGCCGTATAAGACATCGCCCATAGCGTTAGCCAAGCTTGACGCACGGCTCTGCCCCAGAGGCCAAGCCGGGATTCAGACGGCTTATGACCCATATAGAATCGTCAAGGTTCTCAAGCGCAAGCCTGGGACCAAGCGCGGCGAGAACCAATGGATCACTCTCTCGTTCGAGCAGGCGATTACAGAGATCGTCGAAGGCGGGGATCTCTTCGGCGAGGGCCATGTGCCGGGGTTGAAAGAACTCTGGGCACTGCGCGATCCTCAGATCGCCAAATCCATGTCTGACGACGTCAAGGCAATCT
>CALLJK010000007.1 GCA_938091745.1 Candidatus Bipolaricaulota bacterium | reverse complement strand
TATGAGCGCAAAAATACGATTGGCCGTCGCTGCAGCTCTCGGTCTTGCCGGAATCAGCCTTCTCTCTTCCAATAACGCTCTGCACGCCCAACAAGCTCTCACTGAAGTGAGCGTCGAGAGCAAGACCATCACGCCCAACTCTACAAGCTCTGTCAATATTATCATCAGTGAAGGCCCTGACGTCGGCGTCGCCGACATCCAAGGACTGCTCAAATTCGACCCCAAAGTCTTGAAAGCGACCAAGATCGAAGGGCAACAAGATTACGAAGTTTTCGCGTCCAAGCTCGATAACAACGCCGGGGAAGTGAAATTTCTCGTGACGAAGCTGCGCGCCCCCTACACCAAAGCCGGCCCAATTCTCAGAATAGAGTTTCAAGCCATCGGCAAAGCCGGGGATAAGTCGGATCTGAGACTCACTCTCGAGGTGCTGCGCGACCCCGATGGGAGAAATATCCCAAATAAGATCATCAACGGGCTGATCACGCTAGGGGCTGTGCAGAACCAGCCGCCCACAGCCAACTTCAGCTTCACCCCCGCTGAGCCTAAAGTCGACGAAGAAATCTCTTTCAAGGACGAGTCCACAGACCCCGATGGCGCGTCAGATATTGTCAGTTGGGAGTGGGACTTCGGCGACGGCACCACCAGCACTGAACAGAACCCAAAGAAGAAATACGCGCAAAAGAAAGTTTATGACGTCAGGCTCACCGTGCGCGACCGAGGTGGCTTAACGAGTTTTGTCATCAAGAAGGTCCCGGTGGGCATCGTGCCTCCTAAAGCTGATTTCTCGTTCACTCCCACCAGCCCCGAAGTCGGCGATGAAGTGCAGTTCACAGATAAGTCTACCGACGATGGCCAGATCGTCAGTCGCAAATGGGATTTTGGTGATGGCACGACAAGCACCGAGCAAAACCCAAAGAAGAAATACGCTCAGCCGGGGACGTTCAAAGTGAAGCTCACGGTTCGGGACAACGACGGTGCCGAAAGCTCTGTAGAGAAGACAATCACTGTGAAAGCGTCAAGTAAGCCCATTATCAGTGTCTTTCCCAACCCAGCACGAGATAGCGCGACGTTTGTCTTCACGCTGCCGCCAGGGGCAACAGGCGGGACGCTCTTCGTCTTCAATATCTCTGGGAAAGTCGTGCTCAAGCAAGAGAAGCTCACGGGGACGCAGTTTATTTGGAATATTAAGAAAGCCGACGTGCCCAGCGGCCCGTATTATTATCTCTTGATCGCGTTCAAAGACAACACGGTCTTGGGCCGCTCGCGCGTCGAGAAGCTCGTCATCCAACGCTAGGAGGAGAAGATGCGCCGCACGCTCTGGCTCTTCGGTCTCGCTGTGATCATAGTAATGCTGTCAGGGCAGGCTCGCCCGCTCGTCACGGTCTTTGATATCGGCGCGGGGGTGCGCCCGGTGAGCTTGGGCGAAGCTTTCTCTGGGCTGGCCGACGACGAGTATGCGCTCTTCTATAACCCTGCAGGACTGGCAACGCTCACCGGCGGGCGCGCGAGCATTCTCTATCAGTCGCACTTCGGCGCGTCAACGTATCTGAGTACGTTTGGGAGTTTTGGGAATTTCGGGGGCGGGTTGATATTCTTCGATTTTGGCCAAGTGCCGTGTCTGACTGCGCAGAACCAGCCGTGCAAAGATTCTCAGGGTAAGACGATTAGTTCTTTTGGGTATTCGAGCTTTGCGCTCACGGTGGGCTGGGGCGCGATGATGCGCACGCTGCCGTTTGTAGGAAGGCTCTCGCCAGCAGGGCTGGCGCTGGGGCTGAGAGTAAAATTCGTCTCGATCACGAGCTTTGATCCCGTTCAGTTCCAAGCACTGAGTATAAGCGGGGTTGCGTTCGATCCGTCGTTCTTGTGGGAGCTTGGGGCGTTCGGGCCGGTGAAGAGTGTGCGAGTGGGCTTAGTCTTAGAGAATCTGCTCGGCTTGGCATTCGGCGCTGCAGCAGAAGAGAATTTCCCCATCGGGATACGCTTAGGGGCTTCGGCGCGCGCTCTCGATCTTGTTACGATCAGTGCAGATTTTTCGCTGAACGACGGATTTCATCTCGGGGCTGAGTATACTCTGACAAAGCTTGGCCCGCTTGATATGCTGAGCATTCGTGCGGGGATGCTCACGCGCACGGGGCTGGGGCTGAGCGTGGGGCTGGGGGTCGTCTTCAGCGCGCTGCAGATCGACTATGCGTTTCTCTTCCACCCAGATTTTGAAGGCTCCCACTGGATCTCCGCGGCATTTCGCTTCTAGCGCCGGGCGTGATCTACATCACTTCCAATCTTCTTATAGTTCGGTAGAATAAGAATGTTCTTATTCGGGCTTCGTTGAGTTTGCCCGCTGATGAGGAGGTCTCATGAAGCGCGCAGAGTTGCAGGTGAGTCGAGCCTGGCCTGCCGTGCGATGGTCTATCTTCGTCGTGCTTGTGGGAAGCTTTCTTGTGGGCGCGTTGGCGCAAGAAGCCGCCGTGCTCACCGTCGAGAGCGTGACCGTTCCTCCAGCAGCGAAGACGACCATCTCCGTCACGGTGGAGAACGTCCCGGAGCCGGGCATCGCGAGCATCCAGGGCCAATTCTCGTATGATCCCAAGGTCTTGAGAGTGACTGACGTTTCGTTTCCGCAGATCGTCGGCGGCTCCAGCGTCACCGTCTACAACAACACCCCAGAAACGGGGCTAGTACGCTTTGCTGCGACGCTCGCTGGGGCAGATATTGTCGGGATTACTACAGGGGCGATCTTAGAATTCTCCGTCGAAGCTGTGGGCAAGAACGGCGACAAGAGCAATCTGACGCTGACCGTCCAGGTCCTCAGCGATGTAGCGTATAACGCCGTGCCGTATCAGATCATCAACGGGATCTTTGAGATTAAAGAGCTGCCGCCGCCGGAGAACAAGCCGCCGGTCGCAGATTTTGAGTTCTCGCCGGCGCAGCCGGCCGCAGGCCAGACTGTCAAATTCACAGACAAATCCAAAGACCCCGACGGCCAAGTCAAGTCGTGGAGTTGGGACTTCGGCGACGGCACAACAAGCACTGAGCAGAACCCATCACACGTCTATCGCACAGCGGGGACGTTCACAGTGAAGCTGATCGTGACTGACGACAAGGGCGCGCAGAGCCAGCCTGTAGAAAAGAAAATTACTGTTGGGCCGCCGGCGCAGATTACGGTCACGATCACGAACTACCCCAATCCCGCGCGAGATCGCACGAAGTTCGTCTACGGCTGGACGCTGCCGGCGCCCGCGCGCCAAGCAACGCTGCGCATCTTCAACATCAAGGGCGAGCTTGTCTTCAGCAAAGACTTGGACGTCACCAAGACCGAGTTCGTCTATACGCTGATAGATAATGATGGTCGGCCCTTGCCCAACGGGCCGTACTTCTATCTGCTCTCCGTGACGGCGCAAGACAACAGTGTGATACGCTCGGCGATTGGCGTCTTGTCCGTCCAACGATAAGGGGGCTGCGATGAGAGAGTTCAAAGGGTTCTTGATAGTTGTGGTACTCGTGATGACAAGTGTTGGTGCTGTTTCAGGGCAGACGCTGCTGTCGCTCTATGAATTAGAGCGTGGGGCGCGCCCGGCGGGCCTCGGCGGCGCGTTCACCGGGCTTGCTGACGATGCCTACGCTTTGGTCTATAATCCCGCGGGGTTGGCATTCTTAGAGCGTGCCAGCGCGCATGGGCTTATAGAGTCGCGCTTCGGGCGGGCGCTCTACGGCTCGATCATGGCCGGAGGGCGCAATCTCGGTGTCGGGCTGGTCTTCTTCAACGTCTCGGGTATCCCCTGGCGCGATGAGAACAATAAGCCCATGCAGACGGGCAGCTTCGATTTCACCCAGGTCGGGTTCACGGTCGCTGGAGGGATCTCTTTCGCGGATTTGCCCTTGGGCGCGGGCTTGGGCGCGCTGCAGAATCTCGCAGTTGGGCTGCGTGCTAAGATTTTGACCGTTAGCACATTGCCCGAGGGCAGCGGCGCGGGCTTTGCGCTCGAACCAGCGCTCTTCTACAAGCTCAATAATATAGGGGGCCTAGGTGGGCTACGGCTTGGTGTCGTGATCGAGAATCTCGTGGGCTTAGGAGTGGGTTACGGAAGTGGGCATAGCGAGGGCTTTCCCATCGGGCTGCGCTTGGGAGCGTCGCTCAGCCCGGTGCCAGGAGCTGTGATCGCTGCTGATCTCGAAACCAACGGCACGGTGCACATCGGCGGCGAGTACAAGCTTACGAACGCTCAGTTAGCACGCTTTGGTGTGCAGCAGCTTGCGGTGCGCGGCGGAGTCTTAGTCAACCCAGCGTTGGTGCAGGCGAGCGTCGGGTTTGGCGCGAGAATCCGTGGCGGCTTGCAGTTCGATTATACTCTCTTGACGCACTCGGAGCTGCCGCTGACGCATCGCGTTGAAGTCGCGTATCGCTTTGGGTTCCAGAGTTTTCTCTGCCCGTTGCTGGGGAGACCGTGCCCGGCTCCCGAAGAAGAAGTGATTCTCCCGCCGACGGAGGAGCCGCAGCCTCCAGAGGAAGAGGAGCTTCCGCCTCCGCCGGACGATCCTCCAGAAGACCCTCCGGAGTGCCCCAGCGATGACCCGAATGTAGACTGCGACAACGATCCGTTCTGGCCGTAGTTGTGCAAGAGGAGCAGATCGGGATTAGGGATGGACTCTCTGATCCCGATTATTTTTCTTGGAATCTCGACATTATGAGTGTGCTGAGCTAGAATATAAAGTGCATGAGCACAGGCGAGCAGGCACGTCGTTGGCACAGTGCGAAGGCGAAACGCGCTGCAGCAGAGTTATGTTTGAAGCACGGGTTCTACAGTGAGAGCATTACTCTTAGTTACTATGCTTGTTATCAAGCGATGTGGGTTGCTGTGGGGGATCCTCCAGCAGGCTTATGGCGTCACGGTGGGCTAATAAATGAGTTCTGTCGAGCTCCATGGCAGCAGAGTCCGGCTTTGCTACGCAAGCGGCTCGACAGGCTCTATCTCTATCGCGTTCAAAGTGACTACGAAGCGCGCTCTCTCAGTATGGCTGAAGCTCAAGAGGGCTTGGATATAACTGATGAAGTCTTGCGTGTGATAGCTCAGCAAATAGGCTTGGCTTTGTAGGGGCAAGCAAAGAGGAGGAAAGCATATGGCAAGTGTCCATCTTTTATCACCGGATCAAGTGGCGCAAGCTACGGCAGAGCTAATTTTTGCTTTGCAGCAAGAGTTCCCAGGAGCACGTATCACCGCGTGCGATGCTGTTGAGGGCGAGGCCATTCATCTAGATGTCCGACTTGCTGTCAAGGATCGCTCTGCGCTGATGCAGGCTCAAGATCGCGCTCTTGAACTCAAACACGCTGTTGAAGATCGCTATGGCTTGTACGCTCTCGTGCGTGTTGTACCGGAAGGCTCAAGCTGAGCTGTCGTAAGACGTAAGAAGCCGCCGAGCCACGCCAGACCGATATAGAAGCCCGCCCCAAACGCGACGCCCAGCCCAACTGTGAGCAGTTCCCCAAGCGGGCTGGCCCACAGAGCGATACAGTGCACAGCGATCCCCATGAGAACTGACGCGCCGAGCATCTTGGCGATCTCACTGTCTGCAATGAAAGCTTTCCAGACGTTCTGGGAGAGTCGTCGTTGCAGAACGAAGAGCAACACAAGCGCGTTAGCGATGCCCGCGACGGAAGTCGCCAGCGCTAAGCCCCCGACGCCCATCGGCCCTACAAGCGCATAGTCTAAAATGACGTTGAGCGCGACCGTGACAGCCCCAACAAGGAGCGGCGTGCGCGTATCTTGGAGTGCATAGAACGCCCGCGTCAAGAGATACGCGATACCATAGCCGATCAGACCCGGCAGATAGTTTATCAGCGCATACACAGTGAGCTGAGTATCTTCTGAAGTAAAATTGCCGTGCTCGAAGAGCACTTGAATGATGGGCTGGGCGAGCGCGAAGAGCCCCGCCGTCGCGGGCAAAAGAATAAACAGCGAGAACTTCGCGCTCTCGCGCAGCGTCTGCGCAAATGACTGTGCGTCTTTCTGAGCAGCTTGGGCAGCGAGCTTGGGCAAGATAACGCTCCCCACCGAGACGACGAACAGCCCCAAGGGGAGCTGAAAAAGTCTTATAGCGTACTGCAACGCTGAGATGCTCCCTTCGGCCAAGTGCGATGCTAATTTGTTGTCTACGATGCTGTTGATCTGAAAGATCGCCAACCCTACGACCGATGGGAGCATCAGCTTCAACAGTTTGTGCAAGCCCTCGTCGCGCAGATCGAGCTGGGGCCGATAGCGCCATGTATCTTTGAGATAGGGAATCTGAAAAAGCAGTTGGCCCAGCCCTCCGACTAGAACACCTACAGCGAGCGCGTAGATCGGCTCAGTAAAAAAGCTGAGCAGCGCGAACGCCGACAGAATCACCCCAATATTAAAGAGCACCGGCGCGAACGCGGGCGCAAAGAATCTCTCATAGCTGTTGAGCACGCCCATCACAATCGCGGCCAGCCCTACCAACGCAATAAACGGGAAGGTAATTTGTGTCAGTCGGATGGTGAGATCGAGCTGTTCTGCGGAAAAACCGTCGGCGAAGAAGGGCACATACAGAGGCGCAAAGAGAATTCCTAGGGCGGCCAGCCCGGGAAAGAATATCAGTGCAGCGGTGAAGACGGTGTTCGCGAAGCGATGCGCGCTGTCGGGACCGTCTTTGGTGATGCGCTCGGTGAAGATAGGGATGAACGCGCTGGAGAGCGCGCCTTCGGCTAAGAGTCTGCGCAACAGATGCGGGATCATAAATGCGATCAAGTACGCATCATAAGCGCGGCTGGCCCCAAAGAGATGGGCGATTGCGACATCACGGATGAGCCCAAAGATCCTGCTGAGCGCCGTCGAGCCGGAGATCACGATGACGTTCTTGAGGAAGCTCGGTTGGGCTTGAACAGTTTGTGTCTTCTGTCGTGACAGTTCTAGGCTCATGATTTCGTGCTTGGGCCCTCACCCCTGACCCCTCTCCCGTAGCACGCTGCGCGTGGGCTTCATCTTTGTCCGCCTCTGGCGGACAAAGGCATACGGTCCAGGCGGAGCCTGGGGGTGAGGGCCTTATTTATCGTTTCGGCACCAACGCCAGCCCGGCAGCAATGGGCCGTCGACCGCCAATCGTTTGTACAGTCGCGCCCTGACGGAAGAGCAGCGTGCTCGACGAGCCGCCGTCGAGCGCGAGCGCTGCATGCGCTCCAAGCGCCTGCACCAAGATCGCCAACGTGCGCAGATCTGCACCGACGCTGCGCCCGTCTTTGAGCACTATAATAAAGAGCAGATCTCCCGATTCTGTCAGGGCCAGCACGCTGCGCGCGGCCTTGGCATTGACAAACTCTTCGGGGAATCTTTCGGCTTTCGGGTCGAGCACGATCTGGCCGTCTTGCAGTAATAGTGGGCCAGCGCTCACAGCTTCTCTCAAGAAGAGAGGGGCCGGGTCGAGCACATACGAGATCTTTACGGTATCTCCGGGGCGAAGCCCACCTAAGCGATTTCGGGCGGCACCGGTGGCGACTAAGAGAGTAGACTCGCCATCGGGGAGCACAAGGCCGTTCTCGATGACGCTGACGACAAAGCCATGTCGGAGCCTCACAGCTTTTATGGGAGCCTCGCTGCGGATGGGCAGCGCGTAACGATCGGTGTAGAGAAAAAGACCGTTCGCCGATGGGGGGCGATTCAGTCCGTCAATAGTGACTGTCTGCCCTAGCACGGATGCCGAGAGCTTCAACGTCGGCGCTATAAAGTACAGATCGTTGAAGAGCGAGACGGCCAGCGCGCCGCGCCGCCCGTAGGGCGCGCTGTGAACGGTACCGTCCTTGATGAGCAGCCCAATGGGTAACTGTGTGCTGGGATCGAAGAAGTTCGCGTTCATAGCTGCTAGAGCGCCGGAGGCCATCTTTTCTAACGGCTCCAATGAGCCGATGCCGTCGCGCGGCAGCGTGACGGTTAGTCTGTATTTGTCCTTCCAATTGTGAATCTTGAGATAGTGGATGCTCACGGGACCGTCGGCGGTGAGCGCTCGGGCTTCAATATAGAAGATATGTTCGTTCACGCGTGTCTCGGACTCCGTGCGCACCAAAACCCTCGGCTCAGGGAGTGGAGCGGTCGTGCGTACCCAGACGATAAAATTTTCTGACTCGACAGCCGTCGCTTGCACTGTCTGAGAAGATTCTATCTGGAGATGGGCCCTGAGAATTATCGGCGGTTCTTGAGTGAGTTTGAGATGGGGATCAGACAGCTCGCTGATCGTGTGGAAGAACCGCACGGTAACGAGATTATCTTGCTTTTGGAGCTCAAACGGGACGCGAGCTGAGAGCGTGAAGAACACCCCACTTGATGAGACGACGATCGAGAGCAAGCGCGCCGGCGTGCTGAAGAGATAGTACGCGACGCCGACTTTGAGAGTCTTTATGCTCAGAAGTTGAGTCAGCTGCGCGAGCGCGATATAGAGCAGCGGGCCGCGCGCGACCAGCTGCTCTGAGGGGAGAGTCACAGATTGGCTCTGTCCCCAGCGCAGTGTCACGCGCTCGTAGCTGACGGTCGTTTCAGCGCCAAGCAAGCGAGCAAACTCCACTAAGGGCACGAAGACCTGATCGCCCTCAAAGAGCACTCGGTGTTTGAGCGAGATGGGCTGGTTATTCAGAAAGAACAGAGTTGCTTGCGCCGGCGCGAGCTGCACGCTAGCGCCAAGCACAAGCAGCACACAGACAAATAGACGGATTATCCGGCTGATGGCTCCTCCTCGACGTGGACGCGAATGCTTGCCGTAATATCTTTGTAGAGCGAGATCTTCACCGCGTGGACGCCCAACGCCTCGATGGGCGCCTCGAGTTCGATCTTGTCTTTCGGGATCTCGATACCAAGCTGCTCTAAGATCTGCTGAGCGATCTCTTCGCGGCGCACTGAACTGTAGAGCTTGCCATCGTGGGCCTTGCGCAAGAAAGTCAAGGTGAACCCATCGAGCTTGGCTTGCGCGGCGCGCGCCCATTCTTCGCGCTGCTTGAGCTCCAACTCGCGCTTCTCGCGAATCTTCTTATATTGCGCGATATTGTGCGGCGTGGGGAGCACCGCGAGCTTGCGCGGGAACAGATAATTTCGCGCATAGCCGTCGGCGACCTTGACGATATCTCCGGGCTCGCCTAATTTCTCGACACTTTGAGTCAGCAAGACTTCGATCATATGGGATTCCTCCTGGTGGGTACATTGGGATTGCGCCCATTGTACCGACCAGATCGACAGTCCGCAAGCGAGCGCACTGTGAGTGCTGTATAATGCTATAGTACGAGTTGGGTGAGGCCAAATGACCGATGTCCTATTGGGTTTAGGAAAGCGTACCCTGGTGATGGGAATTCTGAACGTGACGCCGGATTCGTTCTCCGATGGGGGAAAGTTTTTTACTCTTGAGAGCGCTCTGGAGCGCGCGCGCCAGCTCATTCGTGAGGGCGCAGATATCATAGATATTGGAGGGGAATCGACCCGCCCCGGTGCTGAGCCCGTCCCTGAAGAAGAAGAGCTGCGTCGGGTCGTGCCGGTCATCCGCGCGATCAGAGAAGAATCTGCTGTGCCCATCTCGATTGACACATACAAGGCGACTGTCGCTGAAGCGGCTTTGGATGCCGGAGCGAATATCGTGAACGATATCAGTGCGTTGCGCTTTGACCCGCAGATGGTTAAAGTTGTCGCGCGCGCTCGCGTCCCCGTCGTGCTCATGCATATGCTGGGTGAACCCAGAACGATGCAGCAGAACCCCGTCTATACAGACGTCGTGCGGGAGATCAAAGAATTTTTAGGGGAGCGCATCGCGTTCGCGCGCGCTCATGGCATCGAGAAGATTATCATTGACCCAGGGATCGGCTTTGGCAAGACCGTCGCGCACAATCTCGAGATCTTGCGAAGGCTGAGCGAACTGAAAGAGCTGGGCTGCCCTATCTTGATCGGTACTTCCAGAAAATCGTTCATTGGGAAACTTGGGGGAACAGAAGAACATCCCTTGCCGGTGCAGGAGCGTCTAGAAGGGACCATCGCGAGCAACGTCATCGCTGTGCTGAACGGGGCGCAGATAGTGCGGGTGCATGATGTTGCGGCTACGAAGAAGGCATTGGCAATTGTCGACGCGGTGTGCTATGCTGTCAGAGAGCCCAAAGGGGGCGAGGTCTCATGGCGATCAACATAAAGAAGCTTCGTGAGATGGAAGGGAAGGCCGTCGCTGTCGATGAGCTCTATCACGTGACGGCGCCCGAGCAGCTGTTTGTCGTGCGGGGAAGTGTCTCGGTGCAAGGACAAGCGGTCCATCGCAAGCGCTCGATCTTTCTTGATGTGCGCATCTGCGCTACAGTCGTGCAGCAGTGCAGCCGATGCTTGGCCGACGTGGTCTCCCCGCTCGATTGGGAGGAACATCTGGAGTTTCAACCTGAAGAAGACGGTGGGTTCTTAGAGCGTGAAGCGTTCACGTATAGCTTAGAGGAGACGGAGCTGAGCTTGCAGCCGTATCTTGTTGGGCTCATCGAGAGTATGCTTGATCCCAAGCCGCTCTGTAAGCCAGACTGCAAGGGGCTCTGCCCCATCTGTGGGCAGGATCTCAATTATGGGGAATGCGGGTGCGACCGACGACGCGAGGGCGATCCGCGCCTGCAAATCTTAAAAGAGCTCTTAACGTGACACGATGCGCGTCTTAGGGATAGACCCGGGACTAGCTACAACCGGCTATGCCGTGTTAGAGTTCAGCAACGGCCGTTTTCCACGGGTATTAGAAGCCGGCGTGATCCGCACTCCAGCTGATACGCCCTTGCCCCAACGATTGCATACGCTCTATGAAGACACGCGGCGCTTGCTCAAAGAGTACAAGCCCGATGCGCTCGCCATAGAAGAGCTCTTCTTCGCGCAGAACCGCACGACAGCCATGGCCGTCGCGCAAGCGCGGGGCATTGTCTTATTAGCAGCGCATAAGATCGTAACCAAAAGCTACACGCCGTTACAGATCAAGCTGCGCATTGCCGGCTACGGCCGCGCGAAGAAACCCCAAATCCAAAAGATGATGAAGCAACTCTTAAAACTTAAAGAAATTCCCAAGCCCGACGACGCTGCCGATGCGTTGGCTGTTGCGCTCTGTTATGTATTAGAAGCGCGCAGCGCGCTCAAGCCCTAAATTTGCTTTTCTCTGAAAAATCTGCTACAGTAGAGCTAGGATGATTTCAAACGCGAGCCCATCTGTCGTCCCCACGATCCAGATAGGTCACGGTGAAACCTTCCTACATATCAATCCCCAAGGGGGTGACAGAAATGGGCTTCGAGCGCAAGATGTACGACGTCAGCAGCATGAACCTCAAGTGCGCCCAGTGCGGCAAAGCGATCACGGAGTTGCCGTTCCAGCCCGACGGGAGCCGCCCAGTCTATTGCCACGAGTGCAATCGCGGGCGAGCACGCTCCGGCGGATTCCGCAGCGGCGGGTACAATCGCGGCGGCTACCGCGGTCGGTAAACGCAAACTAAGAGCGAAGACCGTGAGGGCTTTACCCCCTCGCGGTCTTCGGCTCTCTTTAGACAAAGGACAAGCAATGCATCAACCTCCCTCTGATGAGTCTCAGGAGTCGTACGCTGTCGGCGAGGAGATCGCCAACAGCATTACCCACGGCATCGGCACCGCCTTGAGCGTGATCGGCGGCATCGCCCTGATCGTCTTTGCTGCTCTGTACGGAGACGCCTGGCGCCTCGTGAGCTTCAGCATCTATAGTGTTACATTGGTTATTCTCTATCTCGCTTCGACGCTCTATCACAGTGTGCGCGATCTCCGGCTCAAAAGAATCTTTAAGATTCTCGATCACGCGTGTATCTATCTCTTGATCGCTGGGACGTACACACCGTTTCTGTTGGTGAGCTTGCGCGGCCCGTGGGGCTGGACCCTGCTGGGGGTCATCTGGGGCTTAGCGCTCGTGGGGATTATTTTTAAGACTTTTTCAGCTCAGCGATTTCGGCGCTTCCTTGTGCTGGGGTATCTCCTGATGGGCTGGCTCTGCGTGATCGCGGGGCGCGAGCTCATTCTGCGCGTCCCTGCCGAAGGGCTACTTTGGTTGGCCTTCGGCGGGCTGCTCTATACCATTGGTGTGCTCTTCTATGCGTGGCGAAAACTCCCCTACAGCCACGCGATCTGGCATCTGTTTGTCTTGGGCGGCAGCATCTGTCATTATCTCGCGGTGCTCTCGCTCTTAGCGAAGGCTTGACGGCTCTCCCCTAGTCGGAGTAAGCTTACAGTATGGCCGAGCGCATCTTGCTTATTGATGCTAGCTCGCTTATCTACCCGGCGTTTCACGTCATGGGCGAGCTGAAGACGAGTACTGGGCTACCCACCGGCGCGATCTACGGCTACGCTCGCACAGTATTCATGCTCTTGCGCGAGTACCCTTCGCCGTATATTGCCGTAGCGTTCGATAGTCGCGGGCCGACGCATCGGCACGAGAAATTTTCGGCATACAAAGCCCATCGTCCCGCGATGGACGAAGCCCTCGCTACGCAGATTCCCAAGATCAAGGAGCTGACGGAAGCCCTCAGACTCAAAAGATTTGAGGCTCCCGGCTACGAAGCCGACGATCTCATCGCGGCGCTGGTGTCGCTCGCAAAAGCTTCTGGTCTGGAAGTCTTAATTGTTAGCGGCGACAAAGATCTCTTGCAGCTGGTTGAGGACGGTGTTCGCGTGCTCAAGCCGGGGCGCGACGTCACTAAAGACTTAAAGATTCTCGACGCCGACGGGGTGCGCAAATATTTGGGCGTACGCCCGGAGCAAGTGATCGATTTTCTCGCTCTAGTTGGAGATAGCTCTGATAATGTGCCGGGAGTGCCGGGGATCGGCGAAAAGACCGCGCAAAAGCTCTTAAGCGAATTCGGCTCGCTCGATGCGCTCCTAGAGAACATAGACAAGATCGAGCCGAAAAAACTTAGCGAGAGACTCAAAAACTTCAGAGATCAAGCGGTGCTCAGCCGCGAGTTGGTCAAGCTCGTGCCGCCGCCGTTGGAAATCTCTCTTGAAGAGTGTCGGGCGCAGCCGCCGGACGAAGAAAGATTGAGATCGCTCTTAGAAGAGCTGGAGTTTCGCAGCTTGCTGCGGGAATTGGCCCTCACCCCGGCTGCGCCGTCCCTCTCCCGTAGCTCACCTACGGGAGAGGGGACGGGGGTGAGGGCCGCGACAGAGATCGTGCTGAGCGAAAGCCAGCTTGATGCGCTGCTTGAGAAACTGAGAGACGCCCCAGAGATCTCGCTCGACACCGAGACGACTGGCGAAGACGCGATGACGGCTGAGCTTGTGGGGATCTCTGTAGCAGTTGAGCCTGGGGCGGGCTTCTATATCCCGGTAGCACACAGATATTTAGGCGCGCCGCCGCAGCTGTCGCGCGAGTTCGTCATTGAGAAGCTCAAAGCTGTGCTGGAGACAAAACCTATCATTGGGCAGAACCTCAAGTACGACGCAAAGATTCTGAGACGCTCTGGGATCGATCTCAAAAACATAACTTTTGACTCGATGCTCGCGGCGTACTTGCTCGATCCAGAAAGCCGAAAAGATCTGAACGAGTTAGCGCGGCGGTATCTGGGGCACAGCGTGATGGATTTCTCAGAATTGGGAGCTGAGCGTATGGATATGGTCCCGGTCGAGCAAGCGGCTCGTTATTCTGTGGCTGATGCTGAGGCCGTGATCAGACTCAAAGAGAAGATGCTTCCCGAATTGCGCTCTAAAAATCAAGAGAAGCTCTTCTACGAGATCGAGCTGCCCCTCATCCCCGTGCTCATCGATATGGAGCTGAACGGGATTCTCTTAGATAAAGAAGTTTTACGCGAGCAAGCCAAAGAGCTCGAGACTCTCGCGACCCAGCTCTTACAAGACATCTTTCACTTAGCCGGACAGGATTTTAACCCCAATTCTCCAAAGCAAGTCGCGTATGTGCTCTTTGAAAAGCTGAAACTGCCCGTGCTGCGCAAGACCAAGACCGGACCCTCGACTGATGCGTATGTGTTGCAAGAGCTTGCGGGGTTACACCCGCTCCCGGAGAAGCTCTTGGCGTATCGCGAGCTGGAAAAGCTTTTGAGCACGTATGTGAAGAAGCTCCCAGAGTATATTAATCCTCAGACAGGCCGGGTGCACACGACCTTTCAGCAACACGTCACCGTGACGGGTCGGCTCTCCTCGACTGACCCGAATTTACAGAATATCCCGGTGCGCAGTGAGCTGGGTGGGCAGATCAGAAAAGCGTTTGTTGCGCCGCCGGGAAGAGTGCTCATCGGGGCGGATTATTCTCAAATCGAACTGAGGGTCTTAGCGCATCTATCGGGCGATGCAGGGCTGATCGGGGCGTTCGAGCGCGATGAAGATGTGCACGCGCGCACCGCCGCGACGATCTTCAATATCCCCTTAGAGAGCGTGGGGCCACGAGAGCGCCGTATCGCAAAAATGATTAACTTTGGGCTCTCTTATGGGATGACTGGCTACGGGCTGGCGCAGCGCACGGGGCTGTCGCGCTCCGAAGCCGACAAATTTATCAAAAATTACTTTGAGAAGTATCCTGGGGTGCGGGCGTACATGGAGCGCGTCGTGCGCGAAGCCGAAGAGAAGAGATACTTAGAGACACTGCTTGGGCGGCGACGATACTTCGTCGAGCTATCTAGTCAGACCAAGCGCGAAGCGATTAACTTTCCGGTGCAGGGGAGCGCCAGCGATATTATGAAGCTCGCCATGCTGCGCGTCTACGAGAAGATCAAGTCTGGGGCGATCAAAGCTGATATGCTCCTACAGATTCATGACGAACTCATATTTGAGGCTGACGCTGCGGAAGCTGAGCGCGCGGCTCAGGTCATCAAGAGAACGATGGAAGAAGCATTTACGCTTCGTGTGCCCTTGAAGGTCGAGACGCATATTGGAACGAATTGGGGCGAGATTTAAGTAGCCAAAGTGATCGTGATTCACTTAAGGGCGAGCCTAGCGCACAAACCCAAACGCTGAACCACACGTGATTGTTCGACTGTTCTGTTGACTTTTCTCCTCGTTTGTGCTATGTAAAGGGTGATCTGGCACGATAAGGAGGAGAAGCAAAGGAACATGAAGCTTAATAAGATCAGTCTTCTGAGCTTTTTAGTAGTAGCCATAGGTGTAGGGCTAGGGGTGAGCTTCGCTGGACTCAAGGACTCTGAGACGCTGGACTCAAGCACGGCCTGGGTAGATGGCGAAGATCCAGCCTGTGGAGGAAATAGCCCCTGCTTCCGGACGATCCAGGCCGCTGTGGAGGCGGTCGACGTTAGTGACCCTGAGGGGGGCTTCGTTTTCATACGTCCTGGGCGCTACCGTGAGAACATAGTAATCAAGCGCACCGTGAGCTTGATAGGTGTTGAGGGAAGTGTACGCCTCGAAGCGGCTGATCCCGCAAGACCAACCATCCTGGTCTCTAACGGCCTCCAAAGCCGCCCCATCGAGACAATACACAATCTAGAAGTTGCTGGAGGGAAAATCGCTATAGAGATTGTGGACGCTCGGGTTCGTTCTCTTTTTGGAAACCGTATTACTAGTCTCACTAACTTAGTATCAGGCTTTGCTCCCCCTTCTGTTGCCCTTCGTATGACGGCTCGTATGGATGCAGGCATTTGGGTGGAGCGTGCCGTTATTGGAGGAGGATTGGGTGGTATTCGCGAAAATGAGATCAGCTATGCGGCAGCAGGGATCGTTATTGGTCAAGAGGCCATAGTAAGCGATATTGTGATGAATACTATCCAGCGCACAGGGTTGGGTATATATCTTCAACATCAAATGTATGTTGCAAGGATTTCCAACAACATCTTCAGGCACAATGGTATCCATATAAAAGTGGCCGGCAAAGCGACTAGTCCTGGGAAAGTGGATATTGCGAGCAACCAGATGCTCTTGGCAGAATTGCATGGGATAACAGTGAATGCCGAAGGGATGAGTCTGACCATTGAGAACAATCTCATCGCCAATAGTGGTATGGCCGGCATCGTCTTGTCGTGTCAATCTCCATCCTTTGTTAGCCCAGTTGAGGTGGGTGAAGAAGATCCCTGCCCGGGACAGCAAGGGTCAGACTTTATCATCATTCGCAACCGTATTGTGGGAGGGTATTATGGGATCATTTTAGTTACTGGACAAGGGAAGATCCTGCGCAACCAGATCTCTGAAAATGGTTTTACTACGAGTGTGTTCAGAGGGGCAGGGCTTCTGCTAGGGCAGAAGATGCAGGTGGAGATCTCACATAATTGGATCGTGAATAATACTTTGGGGGCAGGTTATAGCATATTAGCTGCTTATAGACACGTTTGTCAATTCCCGGAGATGCCACCACCCTTTGAAGGGAAACTGACTGGGAGCAACAACGAGATCCGTGACAACGAATTTGCTGATCTCTGCCCGCCTGACTACCCCTGGCCGCCAGGGTTTCGGAAGTGAGCAGCGATTAGCTGAACCTATCAATCACGATTCTCACGACGATGAGCAGCCAGCCCAGCCCTACGATCCAGTACATCGCTTTGCGTAACGCCTCAAAGATCCCGATGAGCACAAGGACGATCGTGAGCAATGCTAAATACCCGATGGGGTCTATGAGATCCTCGGAGATGAGCGCGGGCACAACTGCATTCACAGCTCCGACGATGAGCTGGCCGAACCAGTGTGCGATAGTATAGATGAACGTCAGAGCTTGGTCGAGCCAGCTCTTTTCTTGTGTCGGAGGGGTATGTGCGCCGTTGAGATATCCCATAGCAAAATTGTAGTGTCGCTCACGCGGTAAAGTCAAATCGTGCTTGCTTTCTGCCTCAGCTCCAAGCTAATATAGTCAGGGTGATCGCTATGGAGCTGAAGACTGTGACCATCGAAAAGCCTGCGGACGTCAACTTCATCTTGGGGCAATCACACTTCATTAAGACCGTCGAGGACATCCACGAAGCGTTAGTCACAGCGGTGCCCAAGATCAAATTCGGGCTAGCGTTCTGTGAGTCTTCCGGGCCGGCGTTGGTGCGCTGGAGTGGCACTGATACAGAAATGATCGAACTTGCTAAGAAGAACGCGCTCGCGCTCTCCGCCGGGCATAGCTTTATTATATTCTTGAAAGACTGCTATCCTATCAACGTTCTGAACGTTGTCAAAAACGTTCCCGAAGTCTGCAATATCTACTGCGCCACAGCCAACCCCGTCGAAGTGATTATCGCTGAGACGGCGCAGGGGCGTGGAATTCTGGGCGTTATTGACGGCGTGAAATCGAAGGGTGTCGAGGGCGAAAGAGAAATCCAAGAGCGCAAGGAGTTCTTGAGGAAGATCGGATATAAGCTATAGGCCCTCACCCCAGCCCTCGCTGAGTATAAGCTGATCATTGAACTTGATGGCGCTGTACACGCACACCAGCGTGAGCGAGACTAGGAACGCGCAGATATTCTGGAGCGTCAAGGGTACCGCTTGCTCCGCATCAAGAATGCGGAGATTGAGCAAGACATCGAAGGTGTGTTACGGCGTATCGTAGCAGCTTGTAAGAAATGAGCACACGTCCCCCTCTCCTGTCGGTCACGACGGGAGAGGGGTTGGGGGTGAGGGCCTTACTCCTTCAACAATTCCCGCGCAATGATGAGCTTCTGAATCTCGCTCGTGCCTTCATAAATTCGCGTAATGCGCGCGTCGCGATAGAGCCGCTCGACTTTGTAGTCTCTGATATAGCCATAGCCGCCGTGAATCTGCAAGGCCTTGTCGGCGACCTCGCTGGCGATCTCCGCAGCAAATAATTTGGCAATCGAAGAATCCATAATATAGTCGAGTTTATGGTCTTTCTTCCACGCGGCCTTGTAGGTGAGCAGACGCGCAGCTTCGACTTTTGCTTTCATATCAGCGAGCATAAACTGGATCGCTTGGAACTCCGAGATGAGTCTTCCGAAAGCCTTGCGCTCTTTGGAGTACTTGACGGCTTCGTCGAGGGCTGCCTGAGCGATGCCTACGGCTTGCGCGGCAATCGCGATTCTCCCAGAGTCGAGGGTGATCATCGCGACTTTGAAGCCGCGATTAAGCTCACCTAAAAGATTCTCTCGAGGGACGCGACAGTCCTCAAAGAAGAGCTCGCAGGTGCTCGTCCCATGGATGCCTAGCTTATCTTCTTCCTTGCCCACCGTGAACCCCGGCGTGTTCCGCTCAACGATGAAACAACTGACACCCCTATTGCCCGCGGCTGGGTCAGTGAGCGCGAAGACTAGAAAGATATCAGCGAAGCCAGCACTGGTGATGAAGCGCTTGGAGCCGTTCAGAATAAAATAATCGCCCTTGGCGACGGCAGTCGTCTTCATGCCCGCGGCGTCCGAGCCCGATTCAGGTTCGGTGAGCGCAAACGCCCCAAAGCGCTTTCCCGTAGCCAAATCCGGCAGATATTTTCGCTTTTGCGCTTCATTGCCGAACTCGACTAATGGCGTGTTGCACAACGAATTCTGCACGCTAAACGCCGTCGAAGTCGAGGCGCAGGAGCGCGAGAGCTCCTCCATCACTACGATATAGCTGAGCATATCCGCGCCGATGCCGCCGTACTCTTCGGGAACGGTCATGCCCAGATACCCCAGCTCGGCGAGCTTCTTTAACGTTTCAAACGGGACGCGATGCTCGCGGTCTAACTCCGTCGCGATGGGCTCCAGCTCTTTGAGGGCAAACTCTCGAGCCGACTTGCGGAAGAGCTCTTGTTCAGGGGTCAAAGTGAAATCCATAGGCACCTCGCTTTTACTATTGCATAGTGATCGATTTCAGGAGTACGGGGACGACAGGGCGGTCATTGGGGCCGACTTCGACCTGCCCGATGGCCATGACGACCTCCAGCCCCTCAATGACTTTCCCAAAGATCGCGTACTTGCCATCAAGATGAGGAGCCGGGGCAAGGGTAATATAGAATTGACTTGTGGCGCTATCGGGGTCATTGGTGCGGGCCATGCCCACGACGCCGGCGCTGTCGTGCTTCAGATCAGGATGAATCTCTAATTTAATAGATTTGCCTGAACCCCCACGGCCGGTCCCTGTAGGATCGCCTGTTTGGATCACAAACCCAGCGACGACCCGATGAAAGATCATATCTTTATAGAAGCCGCGCTTCACGAGCTCTATAAAATTCTGTACGGTGTTGGGGGTTTTGTCAGCAAAGAGCTCGATCTTAAACGTGCCCATGCTCGTCTCGACAATAGCTACAGGGTTCTTGCTCACGGGTGTGGGTGAGGGTGGCGCTGGGGGGCTTAGGGGCGTGCTCGGCTGAGGGGGCGGTGTGGCTGTTTGTGGGGGCGTTGGGGCTTGTGCTCCTGATGGCTGTTCTGTCTTTTGGCCGCCACACCCCACGAGGGCGAGAACGCCTGCGACAAGGACGATCAACACTATGCCGCGCCTCACGGCCGTACCTCCTTGTAAAAGATTGCTCGCCCAGTATATTACGATGATAGCAGCTCTCTCGTCAAACGTGTTACAGAGATGACGTTGTCGTGCTGCGCATAGAGTTCGAGCACGGCACGCGCTTTGTCACGGCAGATTCTGCATCTTCATTTGACGCGACAGCCGTTGGGCATGGGGCGCTGCACCGTCACCAATGCCAATTGGGAGTAGTCATCGGTGCTCGCGGCCAGCAGCATCCCCTTGGATTCAATCCCGCGGATGACCGCAGGCTGGAGATTCGTCACCACGACGATCTGTTTTCCAACTAATTCTTCGGGTGTATAGTGCTTGGCGATGCCAGCAACAAGCTGTCTTTGCTCACTGCCCAAATCGACGTGGAGCTTGAGCAATTTATCGGCTCCGGGGACGCGCTCTGCGCTCACAATCGTGGCGACGCGCAGCTCGACCTTCTGGAACTCTTCGATAGTGATCATGATGCCTCCTGTATGATGGGGATATTATAGCGCGTTTCTGGGGTTGCATCATCTTGATTGACTCTAGAAGAGTTATGTCGTAATCTGTGGGATGTGAAGGGAGGCGCTATGAGCTGGGAAGAACTTCGGTCGCCCGTCTCGTTCTTGAAGCAGATGCTGGGCACCGTTGCGTGCGAGCAGACCCTAAGAGCGTATGAATCGTATTGGGAGCGTGAAGGCAAGGCGATCTCAGGGATCGTCGATCGTGCTGGCACGCCGTGGCTTAAGATGTTTGATAGTCTTGGCAGGCGTATAGACGAGATTCTCTTTCCTCCAGAGTATTGGAAGTTGCTCAAGCACGGATATCAACAGGGGATCGTCTGGCGCGTCTTTGAGGAGCAGTCTGTAGTGTCGTCGTATCTTTTGGGCTACGTAACGTCGTTTTACGATCCGGGGCTCTATTGCCCGTACACGGTCTCGCTCTCGACAGCGGTGCCGTTAGAGAAATACGGGGCCGAGAGCGTCAGAGCGCGCTTTCTGCCGGAGCTTCTGAAGCGAGATAGCTCTGTCTGGCAGGGTGCGACGTGGATGACCGAAGTCAAAGGCGGTTCAGACTTGGGCGCAGCTGTCGAAACTATTGCTAAGCCCGCAAAAGATCACTGGTTGCTCACGGGCGAAAAGTATTTCGCGAGCAACGCTGGGGCAGAGTTAGCTGTCACTGCGGCGCGTCCTGAAGGGGCGCCGAAAACCGTGCGCGGGTTAGCGCTCTTTCTGCTCCCCAAGTATCGTCAAGATGGGAGTCTCAACTACACTATAAGAAGGCTGAAAGACAAGATCGCAACGCGCTCTGTGCCCACCGGCGAAGTCGAGCTCAAAGAGAGCGAAGCGTATCTCTTAGGTAAGCTCGAGTGGGGCGTCTATCTCATCTTAGAAGTCTTGAATCTCTCACGGGTGGCCAACAGCATTGGCAGCGTCGCGCTGACGCAGCGCGTGCTCGCGGACGCGCTGAGCTTCGCTCAGGAGCGCACGGCGTTTGGGAAGCCCATTATCGAGCATCCGCTCTTGCGCCAACAGTGTGAAGATCGTCTTGCTCAGTTAGAGAGCGCGTTTGCGCTCGCGTGGGAGGCCATCACGCTCTTAGATAAAGTCTGGCGTCAGACGCCACCGTATTCGGAGCAGTATCATCTCTTTCGATTAGTGGCGCACCTGGCGAAGTATTGGACAGCAGAGCTTGCTGCGCAAACAGCGAAGTGGGGCATGGAGGTCTACGGGGGCATTGGGACGTTGGCTGAGTTTGGGATGGATCGCTGGTTGCGCGAAGCGATGATTCTCTCTATTTGGGAGGGGACGCCGCATCGGCAGATGCTCGACGGCTTAGAAGTGATGGAGCGCAAGGGCGCGCACAGATTGCTCTTGCAGCACTTAGCGCCGTGGGCTGATGCTAAAGCTCTCCGTGAGATGGAAGCCCGCATCGAAGCCCATCTCAAGCTCGCTCCTGAAGAGAAAGAAGCCCAGATTGAAAGGCTCTTTCGTGATTTAGCAAGCTTCACTGCTGATGCTCTAGGGTGCAAGCTTCACGCCCAGCAATGAAGAAGCTCTTCCCGCGCGAGCTACGCAAGGGCCAGCCAACCCTTGAAGAGATCGCGTCTATCCCGCGTCAGCCCATCGTCTTCGTGCTCGACGATGTCCAAGATACGTTTAACGTTGGGGCGCTCTTTCGCGTCGCCGACGCTGTAGCTGCAGAAAGAGTCTATCTCTGCGGACAGACGCCCACCCCGCCCAACCCCAGAATTCACAAAGCTGCTGTGGGCACCGAACAGTGGGTGCCCTGGGAGTATCACGCTGACATCATTGAGCTAATCACAGAACTCAAAGCCCAAGGGAAGACGATCATTGCTGTTGAGCAGCATCCTCGGAGCGTCTCGTATGCAGAGCTTAGGGTGCAGCTTCCGGCGGCGCTGATCGTGGGTCATGAGACGCGCGGCATCTCTGAAAAAGTCTTAGAGCGTGCCGACGTGATCGTCGAGCTGCCAATGCTAGGGGTGACGCGCTCGCTCACCGTTGCTGCCGCGGCTGCTGTTATCGCGTATAAGTTACTAGAAAGTTATCGGCCCTGAAACTTCGGGGCGCGCTTCTCTGCAAACGCCCGCAGGCCCTCCTGCACGTCGTAGGTCTGTATTGCTAACGCTTGGGCACTGGCTTCGTAGTGCATCACGTCGTGAAGGGTCATCTGCAGCCCGCGGTTCATGCCCAGCTTCATCAGGCCCAGCGCGACCGTCGGGCCTTCAGCTAATCTCTTGGCCCAGTCGCGCGCTACTTGAAGCAACTCACCTGTGGAGACGCACGTGTTGGCTAGCCCTAATGTGACTGCTTGTGGGCCGGAAATCTTCTCGGCGAAGAACGCCAGCTCTTTGGCTTTGTGTAACCCGACGATTCTCGGTAAGAAGAAGAGCCCGCCCAGGTCTACGACCAGCCCGCGCTGCGCAAAGATCTCGCAAAAATACGCATCTTCGGCTATTAAAATGAGATCGCACGCGAGCGCGAGCTGACACCCTCCCCCGGCAGCGACGCCGTTGACTGCAGCGATCCATGGTTTCTCCATTTCGAAGATTTTGAGAATCAACGGGTTGAAGAACTCCACGAGCCAGCGCCGCACATCTACGGGATTTGTGAGATCGAAGCCCTCGCCCATGCCAGCGAGATCAGCTCCGGCGCAGAAAGCGCGCTCAGCTCCCGTGAGCACGACAGCGCGCACGCCTGCGTCGGTGCGCACGGCTTCTATAGCATTATGCAACTCTTTGAGCATTTGAATGTTCGCGGCGTTGAGCACTTCAGGGCGATTGAGGGTGATCGTCGCGATACTGTCGGCAACTTCGTATCGAATTGTCTGGTAGTTCATGGTCTGCTCCTCTCAGATGTGAGACGTTCGAGTGCGCCCAGATAGTCTCCGTGGCCGAGCCCTATTCCTCCGCCGGTGATGATTGCAACTCTATCTTTAAGGGTGCCTTTGGGCAGCATGGGGCTCCCTTGACTTTTGAGCTGAACTCGCATCATAATAGCGAGCGCAGCTTATAAGGGCAAAGGGCTGATCTGCCTGAAGGAGGCGATAAGGATGCGCTGGCGCATGTGGCTTGGCTTAGGGCTGATCGTGTGCGTGCTAGGCAGTCTTGGCTCGGCTGGATACAGCGCTCGGGAGAGCAGCCAAGGAGGAGTATGGCTGGAGAACGCAGTTTGGCTCAAGACGTATCTAAGTGGACAGAGTCTGGCGTATTCCCCTAAGGGTGATCTGATCGCTACCCCCGGGGGATTTGGTCAGATCTTTCTCTATAGTGCTGTAGACGGTACACTTGCGCGGGTCTTGCGTGGCCATGAGGGTGTGGTCACAGCTGTGGCGTTCTCTCCTGATGGCGCAAAGCTAGCCTCAGGAGATGAATTCGGCGTAATCCGAATTTGGAACGTTGCTGACGGTACGGTCAGTCGGGAGTGGAGTGCCCATACAGCGAGAGTTAGGGGCTTGCTCTTCTCTCCTGATGGGAATTTGTTGGTCTCCGCGGGATATGATGGCAAAGTTAACGTGTGGAAGACTGAAGATTGGAGCTTGGTGCGTCAGTTCAGCAAGTCGGCGACTGCAGCTTCTATGGCCTTCTCTGCTGATGGGAAATTCCTTGCTCTTGGCGATTTTGGCACTAAGACGACCATCCTTCAAGTCTCGGACTGGAAAGAAGTGCGTAGCTTAGGATATGCAGTATCCCTCGCGTTCTCCCCTCATGGGCAGTCCCTCGCTTTATCTGATGGTAGCGAGATCACTCTTGTGCGCGTGTCTGATGGCCAGACGCTGCGGATCTTGCGTGGACACGCAGATTATGTGAATTATTTGGCGTTCTCGCACGATGGGAAGCTCTTGGCTTCGGCGTCGAAAGACAAGACGATTGCGCTGTGGGACCCAGTTGGGGGAAGGGTGCTGCGCACCATGACGCGCCACAATGCACCAGTCAAAGTTGTGCTCTTCTCCGCAGATGATCGTCAGCTCATCTCTATTGGCGCGGATCGCGTCGTGCGATTTTGGCGTACTGCTGATGGCATTCAGATCGGGCAGATTGAGGGGGACTTGGCAGGCCCAGCGTATAAGATCGCCGTATCGCCGACAGGGTCGCTGGTAGCGATGACACAAGATAATCAAATCCAAATCTTGAATCTCGCCGATGGGAAGTTGGTACGTACATTGACGGGCCATCAGGCGATTGTCACTGATCTCGAATTCTCCCCGGATGGGAAGACCTTGGCTTCCAGCTCCTGTGCTGTAGAACTCTTGCTAGATGAGAGCTGCCCGCAGGGCGAAATTCGTTTCTGGGATCTCTCTCGTGAGCAACCCATCGCTATCTGGGACAAGGGGCATAGCGAGCTTGTCATAGACATCGCGTTCTCCCCTGATGGGCAATTCCTCGCTGCTGTCGATAGATGGGGAATTGCTGTGCTTTGGAAAGTCGCCGATGCAACGAGCGTGTGGTGGCTACCGGCTTCTAGAAGACCAGTGATCTTCTCTCCCGATGGGCAATTTCTTGCCTTGGGGAGCGAAGACGGCATCGCTATACGTCGGGTCGCCGATGGCGAAGCCGTTATCGTTCTCGAAGACTATGGGTTCAGCGCTGTCTTCTCCTCAGACGGACGGACTTTGATCACAGCTAGCGACTCTGATGACTGCATCCGCTTCTGGGACATTGCTACAGGCAAGCTGCTTCGCGTATTGACATGGCATACTGAGTCGGTACATGCGCTAGGGATTTCCCCGGACGGCAAGCGTCTCGTTTCAGGGAGTTCCGACCGCACCATCAAGCTATGGCGTGTTGAAGACGGGAGCTTGATCGACTCGCTTTTGGGATATACGGGAAGGGTCACTTCCGTAGCATTCTCGCCCGACGATACGTTCGTGATCTCCGCTGGAGAGGACGGTGTGGCGACCTGGAACGTTGACAAACTCCGATAAGAGTCTTCAGATTCTCTACGAAGACGACGATCTTTTGATACTGAACAAGCCCGCGGGCGTGCTCATGCACGGGGATCGTCGTCACGTGGGCGAGCCGACGCTCTTAGCGTGGACTTTAGAGTATTTACGATCTTCGGGATTTGTCTCAGATTTTCAGCCCGCGTTCGTCCATAGACTCGACAAAGAGACTTCGGGTGTCACAGTGCTTGCTAAGACTCAACACGCGCTACGCTCGCTCAATCGTCAGCTCAAGCTCAAGGAGATTCAGAAAACATATCTGGCGCTCGTAATCGGAGAAGTGCGCCCGCACGGCTCGATTCGGCTGCACTTGCAGAAGCAGATGGACAGAAAACGCTGGCTGGCGCTGATGGTGCCTGTCACACATGGGGGCGTCTTCGCCCAGACTGATTATAAGCGTTTAGAGCTTTTTGAGCATCTTGGCGAAAAGCTCTCGTATGTTGAGGCCTATCCGCGCACGGGGCGCACCCATCAGGTGCGCGCGCACTTTGCTGGGGTCGGCTGCCCTATCGTCGGGGATGATCTCTACGGGAACGCTGAGCTGAACGAAAAGCTTCGTCGTGAGCTTGTGACACGAATGCTCCTGCATGCCGCAGCGATAGAGCTTACGCATCCGACGACGGAACAGAGAGTGCGTTTTGAAGCGCCGCTGCCTGAGGATTTTCAAGAAGTGCTGCGGTTGTTGCGTCAGGAGCAGGACCGGCCCTCACCCCGCCCTACGGGTACCCCTCTCCCGTAGATGAGCTACGGGAGAGGGGCCAGGGGTGAGGGCCTTCGGATACGGGCACAGATCAGCGATGACGCACTGCTCGCACAGGGGCTTTCTGGCTTTGCACGTCTGCCGCCCGTGCCAGATCAAATGCAAGTGCAGCTGGTACTTCAATATGTCGGGGACTAATTTGTTCATCACGTCATGCGGGTCTTGGTTTGGCTTCACGATCCCAAGGCGCTGAGTGATTCGATGGATGTGGGTGTCCACGGGGAAGTATGGCTTATTCAGACTGAACGTGAGCACAACCCCGGCGGTCTTCTTCCCCACGCCCTCAAATTTCAAGAGTTCGTTCACGGCTTCTTCGGTGCTTAAGTCTTTGAGATAGCTCAAGTCATAAGCGCCGCGCTCGCGCTTGATGCGTCGTAAAATCTCTTGGATGCGCTGGGCTTTCTGCTGGTGCAGCCCGCCGACTTTGATCGCCTCAGCGACTTTTTCAGTGGGCGCGCGCACGATGCTCTCGTATGTCGGGAATTTTCTCTTGAGTGACTCATACGCGCGATCTCGGTTCTGATCGTTGGTGTTTTGGGAGAGAATTGTCAGAATTAAGACATCAAGCGGGTCGCCATAGCTACGCCACTTCAGTTTCCCAAAGCGTTTTTCTAAGCGTTGGGCGATCCGTAAGACCATCTCACGTGAGGCCATAGTTCTCAGCATAATCGAGACGTCAGTGCTCTGCAACTTGACGCCCTCTTGCTGACGTCAGTATCATAGCAAATTGTTGAGCAAAAGAGCTGAGGAGGAGATCATGAAGAGATTGCTCGTGGTGGTGCTCGGGCTGGTTGTTCTCTCTTTGGCTGTTGCCGCGCAGCAGGAGACGTGCCGCACGGCCAACCCCAAAATTGTCCCAAGCTTCTGCTCGACCATTCAGCAAGCTGTTTCGCTCTCCAATGAGGGCGACGTGATCGTGATCTTGCCTGGCGTCTACGAAGAGAACGTCGTGGTGCAGAACAAAGATCGCGTGACGATAGAGCCGGAGCAGCCAGGCACGGTGACAATCAAAGCAGAGCAAAGCACTCAGAACGTCTTGTCGTTTCGCAACGCGCGCAAGTGGACGGTGCACAAGGGGATCACGCTTATTGGTGGGGCACGCGGCATCGAGATCAACGGGGGAACGGATATTCTCCTGAAAGATCTTGTCATCACTAAAAACAGCTCTGATGGGATTCTTATCTTCAGCAGCTCTGTCCGAGTCGAAAATCTCAAAGTCACAGATAACGGCGCAAACGGGATCGGCATAGACAGAGGACAGCTCACGGTAGAGAAGACGGTCGTCACCAACAATGGCGGCACTGGGATCTTCTTCACCAATCAAGCGCGAGGAGAGATCAAAGAGACCCAGATCGCCAACAATAAGGGCCTAGGCATCAGCGCTGAAGGCGGGACGCTCCAGATCGAAGCGAGCTTAGTCACCGGCCACTCCAAGGGCGGGATGCTCTTCTCCAAGGGCGCAACAGTAACTGTGACGCGCACAGAGATCCGTGACAATCAAGGCGACGGCGTCACTTTGCAAACTGCAACGCTCACTATGACGCAAAGCACCGTGACGAAGCATCCCGGCTATGGTCTCACGATGATTCAATCCCAAGCTGATCTTTCAGCGACTGTCATTAGCGATAACGGTGCCAAGGGGATCAACGCTGTTGAGAAGTCAACTCTACAGCTGAGCAATAACTCTATAATCTCTGGGCATCCCGACGACGGACTCTTTGTGCAGAACAGCTCCGCTGAAGTGCGCCAGAGTGAGATTAAGAATAACAATAAACGCGGCGTCGGTTTAGAGAGTGCCAAGCTCACTATGGCGAATAGCAAAGTGCTCGACAATAAGAGTTACGGGATCGAGCTGCGCGCTGCTTCGACGGCTGAGATCGCGTCCAGCCAAATCAGCGACAACGGTGCCAAGGGCATCAACGAGCTAGAAAAATCTACGCTTGCGCTGACGGACGCTTCTGTGGTCTCTGGGCATCCCGACGACGGCGTGTTTGTGCAAAACAGCATAGCGACAGTCTCCCAAAGCGAGATCAAGTCCAACACCAAGCGCGGCATCGCACTCGAAAACAGCTCGCTGACCCTGACGGGCAGCCGTGTTCTCAGCAATGGCAGTCACGGGATCGACATGAAAGCATCGTCGACGGCCGTTATCACGAACAGTCGTATTACCGACAACGGGACGCTCGATAAGTCTGCTAAGGGCATTAACGAGATCGAACACTCGACAGTGACCATGATGGGCAGTCTCGTCCAGAATCATCCAGACGACGGGTTCTTTATCCAAAACAGCACGGCAGACGTCAAGCAAAGCGAGATCAGAAATAATAAACAGCGTGGCGTTGGCATGGAGAACTCCAAGCTCACGATGGCAAGCACGAAAGTCGCGAGTAACGGCCATCACGGGATCGAGATGAAAAACTCCTCAGCAATGATCAGCGATAGCCAAATCACTGACAACGGCGCCAAGGGGATTCACGAGATCGAGAAGTCTACGTTGACCATGACGAATAGCTTGGTGCAGAACCATCCCGATGACGGCATCGCGCAGCTCGATTCGAGTGCAGAGATCCAGAACAGCCGAATCTTAGATAACAAGAAGCGCGGCTTAGCAGCGGTCAACTCGACTCTTACAATGGGCGCCAGCACCGTCGCGACCAACGGCGACGACGGCATGAATTTCCAAAGCTCTTCGGGGGTCATCAGCGACAGCAAAGTGCTCAACAACGGCAAGCGCGGCATCTACGCTGAGAAGTCTGGGCTGAATATCTCAAACACCCAAGTCTCTGGGCATCCCGAAGACGGCATCGAGCTCAAAAACAGCGCGATGGACCTGCGCAACAAGAGTCTTGTCTCCGAGAACAAGGGCGATGGTATTTCTGGGGACGCGTCTTCGATGACCATCTCGACAACGACGGTAACAAAGAACAGCCAGAATGGGCTTTTGCTGAATCTCTCAGCAGCAGACCTCACCGAGAGCGAAGTAAGCTCTAACGGCATCCGTGGCGCTGATCTCAAAGATTCGGTGCTCACCGCGACGAAGACGACCATTCTGAATCATCCCAGCGACGGCATTCGCCTCGATACAAGCTCAAGCAGCCTGAGCGAGTGTCGGCTGAGCGACAACGGCGGCGAGGGGATTAACGCTCAGACGTCGACGGTGGCGCTCTTTGGCTCGGTGGTCACCAAGAGTGGTGCGAATGGCATGAAGCTGTGCAACTCTTCTGGTGACGCTGTCGCCAGCGAGATCTCCAACAATAAGCTCAAGGGCGTGGACGCAGCAGATCGCTCGACTTTAGCACTTGTGGACACGAGGGTTATCAACAACAATAACGATGGCATTAGCGTGATACAAGGCTCGCTGGTGGTGCGTGGCGGCTCGATACAAGGGAACAAAGCGCGCGGGATCGGCGCTCAGGAGCGCGCTACAGTCGCGATCGTCGGAGCGAGCGTCACAAACAACGCTGCTGAGGGCGTGCAGCTCGTGCTCTCGACGCTCAGCGTGCGCGATGCCCAGATCACGCAGAACGGCGCGCGCGGCATCGACGCGAGCAATCGCTCAGCAATCAGTGTCTTCAACGGGACGATCTCGGAGAATGCTAAAGACGGGCTTGCGCTCAGTCTCTCCACAGCAGTCTTAGTGAACAGCCGGGTGCAGAACAACAAAGCTGCGGGGATCATCGCAGACCCAGGGTCGGTGCTGACGTGCATTGGGACGACGGTATCGGGCAATAACCCGAACATCGTGGGCACGGGGCCACAGATCCAGTGCAAGTGATTGAGTAGCGATAGAGGGCACGTTCCAGACGAGCACAACGGGATCGCCGTCAGAGTACGCTCAGATCGAAGAGACGTTCTCGCCCAGGGCTTTAGCAGTGATCACAGATTGGATTCTGCGACATGTGCGCTGATCTTCAGACTCATCTTGCAGACCACGCGGGTCTGTGACATAATTCTCTCTGGTGATTCTGCTTCCATGAGTGTGCTAAGGGCGGGACGCCTATGAGGGTCCGCCTCGCGAATTTTCTCGCAACGACCGCAACAACGATCGCTGGGACGTTCATCCCCCTCTATGCGCATCAGCTTGGTGCCGACGACGTTGGCGTCGGGCTGCTCGCTACGGCCGCGGCTCTGGCTATCGTCATTACTAATCTGATTTGCGGCCATGCCGCGGATCGCTATGGGACGCGCGTCTTTATCGTCTATGGGTTGCTCGCTTCCGCGATCTCGACCCTCTTGCAGGTCTTTGCGTTCGATTTTGGGTCTCTTGTACTCTTTCGCGTGCTCAACGGCTTAGCGTTAGGGGTTTACCCAGCGGCGCTCATCTCGCACGTCCAAGCTTCGAAAGAGCGTCTAGGGCGCTTCTCGGCGTTTGGCTCGCTGGGCTGGACTGCAGGGTCGCTCCTTGCCGGGACGATCGCGACCTATTTTACGATTCGCGGTACGTTCGTTGCGGCATCTTTATTGTTCTTCATTGCGTATCTGTTGGCGCTGCGGTTTGGCGTGCGCCCTCCTGATCCCAACGGCGAAAAGCCCGCGTCGCTGTGGGAGGTCTTCTTGCGCCATCGCTCGACGTTTCTCTCAGTATTGATACGGCACATTGGGGCGCATATGATCTGGGCCTTCTGGCCGCTCTTCTTGCAGAAGCTTGGGGCAGACTACTTTTGGATCGGTGTTACCTCAGCGATTAACACCGGGACGCAGTTTTTAGTTATGTATTTTCTCACGGATCGGGCCTGGAGCACGGGGCTGCTGCGCTTAGGATTATTTTTGTCGAGTGTAACGTTCATGACATTCGCGCTCGCCCCCAACTTCTGGTGGATTCTGCCTACGCAGATCCTGCTAGGCATCTCGTGGGCGACGCTATATGTTGGGGGTCTCAGAGCGGCAACCGAGGGAAACCCCAATCCCAGTACTGCCTCAGCGATCTTCACCTCGGTGCTCAATATCTCGATGGTAATCGGGCCAGCGCTTGGGGCAGCGATCGTGCCCATCGGTGGATATTACGCGTTGATTTACGTTGGTGCGGCGTTGGCGTTTGTCGCGTTTCTCTATCGGCACCTCAGCTTGGTGCGCGCGCGAGCCCTCACCCCTCAGTCCCCTTGCCCCTCACCCCCTTCCCCTCTCCCTCAGAGGGGAGAGGGGAAAAAAGAGGGGTGAGGGTGAGAGCTGAGCTTGCAGAGTTTATGACGGCTTGCTATCCTAAAGCTATGTTTGATCCCAAGGAAGACCCCAATGCGACACAGACGTCTTCAGAGACGACTTCAGATCACCCCCGTAAGCCCTGGCTCTCGCGACTGCTGAATAGTTTGGGCGTGCCCACGACGCCGGCAGTCGACTGGGTGCTCGACTGGGTCGGCGTCATAGGGGTCGCCGTGCTCATCACGCTGGTCACGGTCAACTACGCTGTCGCGAGAGTCTTTGTGCCCACCGGCTCAATGGAGCCGACGATCATGCCCGGCGACAGCTTCTTTGTAGACATGCTGACCTATCACTTTCGCCGGCCTAAACCCGGCGATATTATCGTCTTCTGGCGGTGCGATATGGGCAAGTGCGATCGGTTAGTAAAAAGACTGATTGCTGTTGGGCCGGCGACGGTGCAGATCAAAGACTGCGTTGCCTATGTGAACGGACAACCTTTAACAGCTGATGAATTCAATCATCCTGGCCATCCCAATCCACGTCGCAGTTGCTACTCGTCCGCGGGGCAGGAGAACTGGGATGTGCCCGAAGGGTATTATTTCGTGCTTGGAGACAACACTCATAACAGCTATGACAGTCGTTACTGGGGACCGTTTCCGGAGAAAGATTTTATTGGCGAGCCGTTCTTGCGGGTCTGGCCTCTCACGCGCATTGGGTTTATGAACGGGTACTTCTGGAGTGCCAAGTAAGTTATGTACATTGCAGAATCTGGGCAAGATATTGTAGTGCGATTGCAGCCGGGGGAAGATTTCTTTGAAGCTCTTGGCTCGCTCAATCTGATAGCGGGAGCTATCGTCTGCGGGATCGGGATGCTGCGCGACGTGACGCTTGCGTTCTGGACGGGGAAAGAGTACAAAGAGCACAAAATCTCAGGGCCAGCAGAGCTTCTGTCGCTTCAGGGGAATTTTTCGCAGCGCGCGGGCCAGTCACACATCCACTGTCATGCTGTCTTAGGCTTAGAGGACGGTTCGACAGTGGGCGGGCACTTATCCAAAGCGACGGTGCACGAGACAAATGAGATCTATATCAGAAAGCTCGAGAAAATCGTGATGGAGCGCAAGCAAGAGCCCAGCGGGCTGTGGGGGTTGTATCCTCTCACGAAATAGGTTCCAAAAGGCCGATTTGAAAAGCCTTCAGCGCATCGCTTGACACTCTCAGTGTTACATCGAGCACCTCGATCCCATAGAGACGACCATCGTGATCATAATCGAAGAGGATGCCAGGTTGAATCTCTTCAGTGCGCGCTACTTTCCCTTCCCCATCTTCGCCAAAGCGGATGTACAAAGCGTCAGCTTGCTTCGAATACGTGACTTGCATAGCTAGCTCCTCCAGTAAACTGTTCTCACATAAAACTCATTTGGGCGGAGTTCAAAGGCCACAGCGAGTCGTCTTCCGCTGATATCAGCCTCTCGCACCAGCGTGCCGGGTGCTGTCCCAGGCCGTTCAAGAGTTGGATGCTGAAGTGCTTGTTGTACCATGTCTTCGGTGATACCGCGCTGTCGCATACGCATTCGGGCATGAGGGTCATAGCGGATCACTCGTTTCGCCATGATCATTACTAGCCACAACTCAATTATCGCTTACTGTGCACCGCAAGTCAATTAAAGATTACGTTCTACCTTAACTAAAGCTATCTTTATAAGCTACTCCTCCTTACAACTCAGCTTATAGTTTATATTTCTCTCCTTTTGATACCCTAACACAGCTTGAAAGCATCGCTCATCGGCTCCGAGATACTCCGGCGGGATGATCCCCTTCTGGGTGAAAATCCCTCCGAGCACGAGCGTCGCTACGGCCGTGCACGTATACCCTGTCGTGCGCGCCATCGAAGATGTTTTTGTTTTGGGATCGAAGCGATCTAAGAGATCGTAGACGTACTCCGTACGCTGCCCATTCTCGATACCTTGAATAGTTACTCGCATGATCGTGAACTCCGGCTCGTCGGGGTCGAGCCGCCACTTGGGGAAGAGCAGCTTCGCTGTCACGTCTAAGGGTCTGATTGGGATACCGTTGATCTCGATAGGCTCTTTGCTGAAAAATCCCGTCTCTCGCAGCACTTTAATATACTCAATGTGCCCTGGGTAGCGCAGGGTCTTCTCGCGCATGTTTGGGATTTTCACTGTCTTTAAGAGCGTGCGCAGCCCGTCGGTGTTGAACGCCTCGAGCGTGCCGATCTCGTCAAATTCGATATACTCTGGATCAGAGAGCGCTTCACGAATGACGAGTTTTCCGTCTATGACCATGCGCGCCGGTCGGGTGTACTCTTCGATGACATCAATCGGCGAGAACGGGGCTTTGTACTGATAGGGCCAGCTGCGCTTGACCGGCAGCCCTCCTACAAGACACTCATAGCGTTCGACGGTCATCCTCTCATTGTGATACCCTAACAGAATATTGCACATGCCGGGGGCGACGCCACAATCAATGACCGCCGTAACGTTCTTCTCCTTGGCGAGCGCGTCGAGCTGAAAGGGGTCTTCGGGGAAGAACGAGATATCTACGATATCTTTCCCGCACTCGATGACGGTCTTGAGCGTCTGAAAGCCTAAGAATCCAGGAACGGCGCCGATCACGAGATCGTGGTCGGCGACGAGCTCTTTGATAGTTTCAGCTTGAGAGAGATCAGCGGTGATTGTGCGTATAGGGGCTTCTTCGCGGATGCGGGTGAGTCGCTGTTCATCGAGATCGACAGCTGTCACGTCATAGCGCTGGGCGAGATCGAGCGCGATGGCTCGACCCACCATGCCCGCGCCAAGAACGATAACTCTTTTGCTCACCCGAATCTCGCCCCAATCTGGATCTTATAGCCGTTGACGAAGTCTCTGCCGCTCATACGACGCTTCCCCGCCGGTTGCACCTCCGTCAGCTCCAAGGCGTCTTCCCCACAACGCACTATAAGGCGCTCTGGGTCGATCACGCAGCCTGGGGGAAGGAGCGAACTGCTTGGCTCGACGCGACTTGCGTAGAGCTTCAGGCGCTGCCCCTTCCAAAACGTATACGCCCCCGGAGACGGATTGAGTCCGCGAATGAGATTAAAGATCTTCCTGGCAGGCTGAGTCCAATCTATCTGAGTGCTCTTGATCTTTGGGGCAAACGTCGCTTGGGAGTGATCTTGTGGGCGCGGGATGATTGTGCCCTTCTCAAGTCCCTCGAGCGTGCGGAGCACTAGATCCGGCCCCAGTTCTGCTAATTTGTCATGCAGCGTTCCAGCTGTGTCTTCGTCGCTAATAGAGACTTTCTCTTGGAGCAAGATGTCTCCAGCATCCATCTCTTCGTTTAAGAGAAACGTCGTCAATCCCGTCTCGCGCTCGCCGTTGATGATCGCCCAGTGGATCGGCGCAGCCCCGCGATATTTGGGCAGCAGCGACGCATGGAGATTGATACACCCGTATTTTGGGATTCTTAAGAGTCTTTTTGAGAGAAACTGCCCAAACGCTACGACGACGATGACGTCGGGATTCAGAGTTCTTATAAATTCAGCTTCGCGGTTGATCTTCTCTGGCTGATAGACGGGCAGGCCCAGCTCCAGCGCGACTTGTTTGATCGGTGGGGGCGTCAGCGTTAGGCCTCTGCCAGCGGGCCGATCCGGCTGGGTGAAGACCGCAAGTATTCCGTGTTTTTGCGCGAGCGCGCGCAGCGTGGGAATCCCCAGCGACGTTGTGCCTACAAAGATAACATCCATATTCTCCAGCGACTGAGTCGCCAGCAGACACAGCAAACAGTCCAGGCGAAGCCTGGCAGACACTTACCCCGGGATCTTCCCTAAGAGCGCTCGCGCGATGATTAATTTCTGAATCTCGCTTGTCCCTTCGTAGAGTTCCGTGATCTTCGCGTCACGATAGAAGCGCTCGACGTCGTACTCTTTAATGAACCCATAGCCGCCGTGGATCTGCAGTGCTTCGTTAGCAACTTCTCGTGCGACCTTGCCTGCGTACCATTTGGCCATCGAAGCGATTTTCGCGGGGTTGCCGCCCTTGCTGATCTCCCACGCGGCTTGATAGGTCAAGAGCCGCGCCGCTTCGATCTCTGTGGCCATCTCGGCAAGCTTAAACTGAATCGCTTGAAACTCACAGATGGGGCGACCAAACTGCACCCGCTCTTGAGAGTATTTCAGTGCTTCGTCGAACGCCCCTTGGGCAATCCCTACGCCTTGGGCCGCAACAGCGGTGCGCCCGCGCGAGAAGAACGTCATCAGGTGATAGAACGCCATGTCCACCTGACCGACGATATTCTCTTCAGGGACCTCGACGTTGTCGAGAGTTATTTCTGCAAGATCCGATGCGCGAATGCCCATCTTATTGTGGAGCGGGGTGGCTTTGAAGCCGGGCCGGTCGCGTTCGACTATAAACGCCGTAATGCCGCCGTGGCGCTCTGGAGGATTGGGGTTGGTGCGGGCAAAGACGATCAAAAAATTCGCAATCGAGCCGTTGGTGATGAACATCTTCGTCCCGTTTAGGACGTATTTATTGCCCTTCTTCTCTGCGCGGGTCTTGAGAGACGCGACGTCGCTACCTGCTTCCGGCTCGGTGATCGCTGCGCCGCAGACCCAGTCGCCCTTAGCTACAGGGACGAGATATTTTTGTCTCTGCTCTTCTGTCCCAAATTCTAAGATCATGTCGCTCCCGAAAATTCGTGCTGTGATCGCAAGAGCGATCCCTGGGTCGCCACGGACAAGCTCTTCTATGACGATCACGGCGGCGAGAAAGTCCAGCCCCGCGCCCCCGTATTTTTCGGGGATCGCTGGGGCAATGAGATCTAACTTCTTGGCTTCTTCGACGATCTCGTAGGGGTATTCACACGTCTCGTCGTAGTGCTTAGCCGCCGGACGAATCACTTCTTCGGCGAACTTGCGGGCCGTCTTGCGGATGAGCTTGTGCTCCTCACTCAGTTCAAAGTCCATAGACAAACCTCCCTTTGGGCTGTGCCCAACAGAATATTAATATAAAAGGCCTCCGGTGCGCAAGTCACCGAAGGCCTTCTCATCTTTTGCGACTTAACTCCCCCTTTGCTGAGGGGGCTAGAGAGTCTACGGCTTCATGTGCGGCGGCAACTGGTAGATACTCAGCGGGTCATCGGGCTTAGCCGAGAACTCTCCTGGATAGAGTAGGACGCGATCAAACGCGCCATCAGCTCCCAGAGGCCCGATCTGCGTCCAGACCGCGCGCAGTCCATCAAAGATCGTGAGCTTATCCTTCAGTCTGTTGAACCCCCAGCCCACATCGTGCGGGTTCTTGAAACAGAGCTCAGCGATCCCTGCTGACATGCAGTTGGCGAACTTGAGCTCACCAGCTTCGGTCTTGAGCGTGATCTGCTCAGTGCGGCTGAAGCCTGCTGCAGGGTAGAACCAGTACGGCCCGCCCGCGCCAATGTACGCGTTGTCGTACTTGTCAAACGACTCTAAGGCTTTGACAAGCGAGTCTGCGTCGGTACTGCCCCCGGTCTTCTTGATCGCCTCAGCTAAGATATAGATAGAATCGTACGTGATCCCTGCGGTGTAGATGGGGCGCACGCCATACTTCTTCTGGAACGTAGAGAAGTACGCCTTAGTCTTTGGCGTGACGGGGACATCAGCGGAGAAGTCCGCGATGACGTAGCCCGTGCCCGCCCCCTTGAGCTCCCGGACACTCACGTCATCTTGCAGCAAGACGTTGATCCCGAAGACCGCGACCTTGGTCTTGGTCTCGGCCCAGGTCTTGGTAAAGATGGACGCAAGCCCCGGATCGGAGAAGAACGTGATGACGATCGACGCGCCGGAGCTCTTCAACTCCGTCATCAGCGGCGTGAGATCTTTCGTACCCACAGCGAGTCTCTTGGCGTTGACGACGTCGAACCCCAGATCACCCAGGCGCGGCCCCAACAGCGCCATGTACAAGTTCGCAGAGCTCAAATCTTCGCCGACCAAGAAGACCTTGCGGTTAGGCAGGATGCCCCGCTCCACCAAGCCGTACAGATAGTCCCCAGCGAAGCGCAGCGTGTCCCCCACCAGTGAGAACGTATTGAGCATGGGGCGGAAGACGTACTTATAGTTCTGATAGTCTGTGGGGATTCTATCCGTGGCCAAAGAAGTCGCCCCAGTGATGAGGAGGGGCTTCTTCATGCGCGGGATGTCGGGCAGGATACCCAGGACGCCTTCCGAGCGGAAGAACCCCACTACCGCATCGACTTTAGACGCGATATCTTGATAGACTCTGCGCGCCAGTTCTCCGTCGGCTTCGGTCTTTATATCTCCGACGACCAGCTCGATCTTGCGGCCCAATACCCCACCGGCAGCGTTGATCTCCTCGGCGGCCAGCTGCGCCCCGCGGAGTGTATCTCGACCGTTGGCGATCTCCAAGCCCGTCACAACCCCGATCTTGATAGGCTGCTGCGTCTGTGCGGTGAGTGGCCCCAGCAATACTAATGCTGCTACAACGACGCCTATTAGGCGAACGTAATATCTCATAGTTGCAACCTCCCCTGTTTGCTTGGTAGTAGTTCTGAAAGATCCTGAGAGCATGAAGCGCTCTCGGTGACTGTCCTACCCCCGCGACCAACCTCCTTTCCGCCTGACCCTCATAGTGTTTATTATAGCACGGAGAACCCCAGGTCTGACAAGGGCGAGGACTTGACACAAGCTCCCTGGCTCAGTAATAATACGCATATCCACAAGCAAGAAGGAAGGGAACAGTCATGCGTAATATAATGAGGGTGTTTCTGGGGGTATCGCTGCTCGTCCTTTGCACAGGTGGAGGCTTGGCTCAGTTTGCCCAAGGTCCGGACTTGATCGTCGAACGGATTACAGTCTCTCCCGAAGCTCCGAAGCCTGGTGATTCGGTCACTATCGCTGTGACGGTAGCGAACGTGGGCACCGACGATATTACGGCGAGTTTCTTCGTCTGTATCAGCGTCAATTTAATGCCCGACGTCGTCGCCACAGAGCTGGGATTGCCGTTGAATGAGCTGTTGCTGGGGCGCGAGCAGATTCGCCGACTGGAGCGCAACGGGAGAGCGACCGTGACTCTCCAATGGCAAGTCGTGGAGCTGCCCCTCATCCGATTCCGCGCTTCGGCTGACTGCTTGTTCAATCAAGTCCGCGAACAAAACGAGGAGAACAATCGCTTCGAGCAAGCCCTACTCATCGAAGAAAGATATATTCATCAATGGTGGCTCGATCAGATCCAAGCACGCCAGGCGCACGAGATCACCCTCGGGTCACCGGAGATCGTTGTTGCTGTTTTAGATTCTGGGGTCGATTGGCAGCACCCAGAGCTCATAAATAATATCTGGGTCAACCCAAAAGAGATCCCCGACAACAATAAAGACGACGACGGCAACGGGTTTATAGACGACATTCATGGTTGGGACTTCTACGATAATGACAACGACTCTCTTGAGGGGACGACGATAGATTTTCACGGGACGTCTGTGGCAGGGATCATCGCCAATGCTTCAGATAATGTTGGGCTGACTGGCGTGGCCCCCAAGGTGAAGATCATGGATGTGCGAGCGTTCGACCCTAAGGGCCGAGCGACTATAGACGCTATCGTGAAGGCGCTCGATTACGCCGTGAACAACGGGGCACGCATCGTCAACATGAGCTTTGGCGCCTTAGGGTGCTTTGAGCCCCCAGGCCAGCTCCGTCAGGCAGTCGAGCGCGCTCTTGACAAGGGCGCGCTCTTGGTCGCTTCCGCGGGCAACTTCGGCGAAGCTTTTCCTAGCTGCGTCTCCTACCCAGCAGCGTACCCCGGTGTCATCGCCGTCGGCGCGACGGGCACCGATGGCAACGTCACCAGCTATAGTCAAGGGGGCTCCAAGCTCGACGTGGTCGCCCCCGGCGGCGACATCAGCTACGAAAAGTTCCTAGAGCTTGCTGCCAAGATCGAGAACTTTGAGCAATTCCTCCCGTTGCTGAAGACCGCGATCTTGACGCCATACCCGTTTGGTGGCTACGGACCGTTCTTTGGCACGTCGGCTTCAGCCCCACACGTCAGCGGAGTCCTCGCCTTGATACTCTCTGTCAATCCCAAGCTCTCCGCTTACGAGGCTACTTACATTCTGCGGACAACCGCGACAACTCGCAGCCCGCGTAGCCGCTACGGCTACGGCGTTGTGAATGCGCTGCGCGCTGTCCAGCAAGCCAAGGGCGGCTTCTAAGCAAGATAGTCAAGATAGTGTAGAAGGCTGGAGAGGGCCGGGCTTGAGAGGCTCGGCCCTCTCTGCTATAGTTTTATATCTATGAGACGCTTCTATATCTACACCTGGGGCTGCCAGATGAACGAGCACAAGTCCGAGGGCATGGCCGGGGTGCTCGTCCGCGCGGGGTATCTCCCTGCTGACGACCCCGCCCACGCCGACGTCGTGCTCTTCAACACGTGCATGGTGCGGGAAAAGCCCGTCCATAAGATCATCTCGGAAGCAGGGGTCATCGCCCAGCTCAAAGAGAAAAATCCCAATCTCTTGCTGGGCGTAGGTGGCTGTGTCGCCCAAGCTCTCAAAGAAAAACTCTTTCGCCAAAGCCCCGCGATTGACTTCGTCTTCGGCAGCGCCAATATATCTCAGATTCCAGAACTCATCGAGCAAGCGCGTGCGCGGCGCGCCCTGGGCAAGCCCGGCTGGGTCATGGCCGTCAATAAAATCCCAGACAGAATCGAAGATCTGCCGTTCTTGCGTTCGAGTCGCTTCCAAGCCAAAGTCACGATCACCGAGGGCTGCTCGAATTTCTGCTCGTTCTGCATCGTCCCATACACTACGGGGCCGCTGCGCAGCCGCCTCCCCGGAGACATTATCTCTGAAGTGAGCAAACTGGCTCAGCAGGGCTACAAAGAAGTGCAGCTTCTGGGCCAGAACGTCGACTCCTACGGCAAAGACCTCAAAGACCCCAATATTAATTTTGCGAAGCTCTTGCGCGCTTTAACGGGGATCCCCATCCCCAGGATCCGCTTCACCAGCTCGCATCCTCAAGATATTACTGACGACGTCATTGCTGTTTTGGGGGAAGAGAATAATATTTGCGAGCACGTGCACATGGCGGTGCAGTCCGGCAGTAATAGAGTCTTAGCTGAGATGCGCCGCGGCTACACCAAAGAGCGCTTCTTAGAGCTCGTGCGTGCACTGCGCGAGCGCGGCGTCAATGTCACGACCGATATTATTGTTGGCTTCCCCACCGAGACCGAAGAGGATTTCCAAGAGACGGTCGATTTAGTCAAACAGGCGCGCTTCGGCGGCGCGTTCATCTTCAAGTACTCCCCTAGACCCGGCACAATCGCGTACTATAAGTATCAAGACATCGTGCCCGATGACGAGAAGCAGCGTCGCTTAGAGATCCTCTTAACACTGCAAAAACAGATCGCTGACGAAGAGAACAGACAGCGCGTCGGTCAAACACTTGAAGTCTTGGTCGAAGGCCCGGCCCGCGCTCAGGGATTGCTGATGGGCAAGACACGCGATAATAGAACGGTCGTCTTTGAAGGGGCTTCAGATCTGATTGGAGAGCTTGTGCACGTGAAGATCACGCAAGGGTCGGTAGCGGGCCTTGCAGGCGAGCTCGTGCGCTCGAGCGTTTTCGTATGATCATCACCGTCACGCCCAATCCAGCGATTGACAAGATCTATTGGATTGAGCAGCTCTGTCTCGATGCGGGTGAGCTGCCGGTCATGCGCGCTACTCGGTCGTATCTGACAGCTGGGGGCAAGGGTATCAACGTCTCGATCTTCTTAGCGCGCATGGGGATCGAAAACATTGCGATGGGGTTTATCGCCGGGGAGACAGGACGCGCCGTGGAGCGTCGCGTCCGCGACGAGGGCATCACAACGAGCTTCATCTGGGTTGAAGGCGAGACCCGCACCAACGTCACGCTCTTAGAAAGAGGGCACGAGCAAAGACCCATTCAGATCACAGAGCAGGGGCCGACTGTTCCACCCGACGCGCTCAAGCGCCTTCTCATTCACTACAAGCGAGCACTGAATCGAGCGCGCTATGTCTTCTTAGGAGGGAGTTTGCCCCCTGGCGTGCCCACCCAGTTCTACCAAGAACTGACGCACATAGCCCATCAACACCATGTGCCGGTGATCGTCAATGCTGCTGGGGAGGCGCTCGCCCATGCGCTCCTCGAGAAGCCGTGGTTGGTCAAGCCCGATACGCGCCAACATACAGAGATCGCTGGAGCCTCGCTGAAGACCCCAAGGGAGATTCTTGCTGCGGGAAAGGAGTGGACCGCGCGCGGCATAGAGGCCGTCTTGGTCTCCCATCATATCACGCACGATCTCTTGATCACCTGCGAGGGCGCGTGGGACCTCGAAGCCCGCGATGTGCAGTTTCAGAATCTCTTAGGGGCGGAAGATGCGCTCATCGCCGGGGTGCTCAGTGCCACCGTGCAAGGGGCTTCGCTACTCGAAGCAGCGCGTTTCGGCATGGCGGCTGCTACGGCCAGCGCTGAGAGCGAGGAACTCGTCGTGACCGACCGTACGGCTATCGAGCGCGTACTCCCAAAGATCCATATAGAACAGCTATTATGAAGGTCAAAGAGATCATGACGAAGGACTTGACGGCCGCGGAGCCGACCATGACCGTGCGCGAGCTTATCGAGCTGTTCTATCAGAGCGGCCTCAGCAGCGTCCCCGTCGTCAACGAGGAAGGTCGCATCGTAGGGATCATCTCCGAGCGCGATATCATCGAGGGGGCGTTGCCCGGCTATTTTGAGGTGCTCTATGGCATTACCGATATGAATCACTTGTCGCAGAAGCTGCGCGAGATCGAACATGACCGTATCGAGTTCTACATGACCCCTGAAGTCATTAAGATCGAAGAGGACGAAGATGATCTCACGGCTGCGGATTTAATGATTCGAAAGAACGTCAAGTCGCTGCCGGTCGTCAACAAAGACGGCATCCTCGTAGGGATGCTGCGGCGCATTGATTTACTGAAAGATTTGCTATGATCCCTCCCATTCAGCGCAGAATCGCAAAAGAAGTCCGGGTCGGCCCGCTCATCTTAGGGGGCACTCACCCAATCAGGGTGCAATCCATGACCACGACCGACACCCGAGATATAGAAGCGACCGTCAGACAGATTAAGAGATTAGAGCAAGCTGGGTGCGAGATCGTGCGCGTCGCTGTCTTAAACATGGACGCGGCGAATCAGCTCGCTGAGATCAAGAAGCGCATCAATATCCCATTAGTTGCAGACATTCACTTCGATCATCGCTTAGCACTAAAAGCTATCGAGCAGGGTGTAGACAAGCTACGGCTCAATCCGGGGAACATCACAGATCGCGCCAAGATCGAGCAAGTCGTCAAGGCTGCCAAAGACAAGGGAATTCCCATCAGGGTCGGGGTCAATTCGGGGTCGCTGCCTAAAGATCTCTTAGTCAAATACGAGGGCGCAACCCCCGAAGCGATGGTCGAAGCCGCCCTGCGCGAGATCGAGATCTTAGAAGACAATAACTTCTCAGATATCGTCGTCTCGCTGAAATCTACGGACGTGCGGGTGATGATCGAGTCGTATAGGCTTATAGCAAAGCAGATCAAATACCCATTGCACTTGGGCGTGACGGAAGCCGGGCTTGGTGACACGGGGGTCGTGCGGTCGGCGCTGGGGATCGGGACGCTCTTGTTGGAGGGTATTGGGGATACGCTCCGCTGCTCGCTCACGGGTGATCCCGTCCGTGAAGTCAAAGTCGCGTACGATATTTTGGCAGCGCTGCACATCCGATGGCGTGGGATTCAGTACACGTCCTGTCCGACCTGCGGGCGGATCGGAATAGATTTAGAGAAGATCGTCGCTGAGGTGCAGAAGCGCCTAGAGAACGTCGACAAGCCTATCAAGATTTCGTTGATCGGGTGTGTCGTCAACGGCCCTGGGGAAGCGTTACATTCGAACATCGGGCTGGTCGGGCACGAGAAGTCGGGGACGATCTATATCGACGGCAAGCCCTACAAGCGCGTGCCCGAAGATCAGCTTGTAGACGAGCTGGTCAGGGTCGTGAAGGAGTATCCTCTTCTGCCAAAGTGAAAGGATAGAACAGATGCTACGCTTTCGTGTGGGCACTCTTGTTGTACGGGTATCCATACTGGAGATCGCCGCGTTGCTGGTCATAGTGATGGGGTTTCTGCACAAACAGCCATTCCTCGTGATCCTTGGGCTATTCTTCCTCCCTGAGAGATATTATGCTGGATGGCTGAGGAGTTTAAAACGCGGCTCTCGTCAGGATTCGCCCAAAGATCGAGTTTAACGTTGAGCCGTTAAACTCATTGAGCTGATATGCAATTTCTCTGGACGCTTTTTAACGCGCTGATCGGGACGCTCTCGTTCCTCGCGTCGGTGCTGATGCTCAAGCGCCTGTGGGGGATAGTGCCCTTGTCGGTGCGCAGCCTCGCGCGCAACGGGATCGCTCTTATATTATTTATTTTGGGCGTGCTCGGCTCGATCCTGCCGGTCATGCCGGGGTTCGTCTTCTTTCTCTTGGCTGTGTTAGTAATGGACGTTCCCCAAAAGCGCGTCGCGCTGAGACGTCTGCAGCACAGTTGGCTGATTCAAAAGCTCTTACAGAACAAATCGTTCGCGCAGACGTGGCGGAGCTTACGGCGCTTCGTCCGGCGCACGAGCCGGGTCTCTCCCTAGCAGAGCTTGCGCACAGCAGGTTGCAAGCAAGGAGGGTCTGTATGCGATTCTCGCAAATGCTCATCCCGACGCTGCGCGACGCTCCAAAAGAAGCAGAGCTTGTCAGCCATAAGCTCTTGATTCGCGCCGGGGTTATTCGCCCCTTGGCAGCGGGCAGCTACACGCTGCTCCCATTGGGACAGCGAGTTCGGCTCAAGATCGAAAAGATCATCCGTGAAGAGATGAATGCCATCGGCGGGCAAGAGATCTCCATGCCCATCGTTCAACCAGCAGAATTGTGGCAAGAGTCAGGGCGTTGGTATCAGTACGGTCCAGAATTAGTGCGCTTTAAAGATCGCTCCGAGCGCGAGCTTGTTCTAGCAACGACACACGAGGAAGCCGTCACGGATATTGTGCGTCGCGAGATCAGATCGTACCGTCACGTGCCGCTGGTGCTCTATCAGATTCAGACAAAATTCCGCGACAAGCCGCGCCCGCGCGGCGGACTGATTCGAGTTCGAGAGTTCACTATGAAGGACGCCTACAGCTTTCATAGCTCCGAAGACGATTTAGATACGTTTTACCCGAAGATTCGCCACGCGTATGAGAGAATCTTCAAACGCTGTGGGCTTAAGCCCGTCATCGTTCAGGGCGATCCAGGGCTGATCGGCGGCAAAGATTCGCACGAATTTATGCTGCTCAGCGATGTTGGCGAAGACCAAGTCGCCCTGTGTGAGCAGTGTCGCTACGCAGCGAATCGCCAAATCGCCAAAAGATTCAAAGCCCCGGTCAACCCGACAGAGCCTATGCTCCCGCTCGAAGAAGTCGCCACCCCGGGGTGCGAGAGCATTCAGTCTCTTGCGGAATTTCTCAAGATTGCTCCAGATCGCACGGCGAAAGCCGTCTTCTACATCGCTGACGAAACAGAGTTTATCTTCGCTCTCATTCGTGGCGATCTCGAAATCAGCGAGACCAAGTTGGCTAATGCTATGCAAGCGCGCACGCTGCGCTCCGCTACTGAAGCCGAAATTCGCTCCATCAGTGCCGTGCCGGGGTATGCCTCCCCTGTTGGGTTGCTCAAGCGAAGCGCGGTGAAGATCATCGCCGACGATTCTATAATTCAAGAGAGGAATCTCGTCTCCGGCGCCAATAAAGAGGGCTTTCATATGAAAAACGTCAACTATGGGCGGGATTTCGTCGCCGACGTAGTCGCGGACATCGCGCTCGTCCGCGAGGGCGATCCCTGCCCGAACTGTCGCAGCTCTCTGAGCCTGAAGAACGCCATCGAGCTTGGGCATATTTTTAAGCTGGGCACGCGCTACAGCGAAGCGATGGGCGCGAAGATTCTCGCCCAAGACGGCAGCGAAAGATTTCTCGTCATGGGCTGCTACGGGATCGATATTGGGCGGCTGATGGCTGCCGTCGTCGAAGCGCATCACGACGAGAAGGGCATCATCTGGCCGGAAGAGATCGCGCCGTTTCATATCGCTCTGCTCGTGCTCAACACGGATCGCGCTGAGCAGATAGAGCTCGCTGATAAGCTCCACGCTCTCTTGTGCGCTGCGGGCTTCGAGGTGCTCTACGATGACCGTTCGGAGAGCGCCGGAGTGAAATTTAACGACGCGGATCTGATTGGGATTCCGTATCGCATGGTGATCGGCTCGCGCAGCATTCCAAATCAGACAATTGAGCTGCGGCGGCGCCGCGACGGGGTCAAGCGCGAGCTGTCTTACGCGCAGGGGCTAGACGCTCTCGTAAACACTCTGAAAGCGGAGTTGCAAGCTGCACCAAGCCACTGAATCACGTTTGAGGCCATCGCTACTTTCTGAACCCCGGCGGCCAGGGGTAGGTCTTAGCCACCTTCACACTTCTGCTTCAGCTCTGGGCTGGGCCTTGGATCGGGCCCCTCACCTATAACGCCATAGTCACCGCGTCCATTGCTGTGCACTTGGTTATCTTGGCATAAGATCAGGTAGTCTTCTTTGCTCACTAAGACACCAAACCATTCATTCTTTATGATCTGATTGCTGACGAGCTGAACTCGGCTGGCTTTAGGGGGAGCCAAGGGGGGATCTACAACGCCCACGCCATTCCTAGCTCCTCCTTCTATTCGATTGCTGCTGATAACCACTTCTGAGCCTTCGACCTCAATACCGTATAAAGATCGAGATTGAGTGAGAGTATTGGCCTGGACGGCTATAGCTTGGCTGTCAAGGATGCTTATGCCGCCGAATGGGTTGTTGGCTTTTTCCATAATGTTGTTCTGGATAACTACTCCTGTTGAGGAGTTGATAGTGATTGCTCCCTCACTGATGTGATTTCGTTTAATCTGAACAAGATCCCCTGGCTGGGGAGAAGGCGGTGGAATAAAAGCAGGATATCTTCTGGCTCCTGCTATCCCGATGCCACAGAGCTGGAATTTGTTATCCACGAGATCGATCTTCCCTAGATTAGTAGCCATTACTCTACATGGTATACCTAAGCCGATGAATACATTATCTTTAATGACAGTAGGACCTATCGAATGCTCAATTAAAACACTATAATCAACTCCTTCGAAGCGATTATTCTGTATTACCGCACTAACATCCCCTATAATGTGAATACCAACTCTTCCCCTTTGCTGGTTGCCCTGGAAGGTCAATCCCGATATATAAGCTTCGACCCCAGAAAAGTTCCACACAATCAATATGATGGTGATCGTTTCTCGTCCTCCGCGAGGAGCACGCAAGATGGTCTTACCGTTGCCTGCACCTTTCAGGATGACGCTCTTACGAATAAGTAGGTTCTCCTCATAGGTCCCTGGGGCAATGTGAATCTCTGCCGCTGGGGTGTACCAAGGGCCTGGATAGTTGCTCTCTGGAGCGGCGTTGATGGCCTCTTGGATCTTAGAAAACTGGCACACCGGTGGACCTTCTGGACAAACTGTGATAACTGGCAGTTCCTGAGAGTGTACACGCTCCTGGACCAAGCTTACTATATCATCATCTTTTCCCCATACTGCACCGATAATAGCTAGTAGCATCACACTCATTGCTACTTTCAGTTGCGGGTAATTCTTTATGAGCATTCTTTACACCCCCATCTCAATAGAGCCATAGCAGTTGCTGCTGTGGCACCAAACGCTCACAATCTTCACAATAGTATTCTTTCTCTAGCTGTTCTAACATCCAGAGAATACAATCTGCATCAGCTCCACAAGCAACCCAAATGCTCCATAGATTATATCTTGGATTTGTAGACATAGCAAGAACTCTATCTAGAGCTTCTTGAATTATTTGTACGACCTGCTCGCTGCACTTTCCTGCTACACATTCTACTTGCCAGTACCCTTCTTTAAATCTTATCACATAGATGCCAGGTGTAAATGGATCAGAACCAAACTCTCGTTGTATTCTGCTTATGGCATTGTCTACACCTGTAGCATTGGGATTAGTAAACATAAGAATAATAATGCGCTCATTGCCTTGCCATGGGTATGCGTGATCCAAAGGATTGCCGCTAATTTCACATGATCCCGAAGGTGTGCACGATCCGCCGCCAAATAGCGGGATATTCCTTATAGCAACTTTCAACCAGTCTACGATATTCTGGATATTTCTCTCGGTTCCACATTGGCTACAGTTATCACCTCCTACCAGCGCTACGATGTTACGACCATCAGATAGAGCTTGAGGTAAGTACATAATACCTGCTGCCCAGCTGCCTTCAACTAAAAAGCCGTGCATATGCCAGCCTGCTGCAGCAAACCAACTTAGCCCATATAATGTGCCGATAGCTTGATACATGCGCTCTCTCAGGGTTAAGGTCGTCTGCATACTTGTTGCCCAACGCAGAAAATCAGATGGGGATGGTGGTTGGCTACCACCGAGACCGCCGCCGCTGAGTATCCATAAGGCGTGAATGTACCGTTGAAAGTTTTGCGAGGTGTTAAGTAAACCTTCAAACTCCTCTTGAAAACGATTCTCCTCGTAGGCTTCTGAAAGCCTTGCTAACCAACCTCGGATCTGCTTAGGGTCTAAACCCTCAAGAATCTCGATGCTGCGGAAGATATCCTCTATACGTTGAGGATCAACATCTTGATTTTCTTCTGGAGCAGTACCAAACACATCCCAGAATCTGTCTAGCTGTGCAGTAGTTAAATCAGAAAAGCCTGCTAGCACAAGGATGTTTTGGCTCGTTTGTCTTTCAGCTTATAGGGTAGCCTCCTTCTTGTCTGAGCAGCGCAAGATAATCTTCTTCTTCTAGGGTATAGGCTACTGTGGTTAGAGGCACTTCGATATTGGTTGTTCCAACAGTAAGAAGTAAGCTACTATTGATACGCCCAGAAGTTGTAGGGAGGAGTCTTATAGCTAGGTGCCGTGATTCATCCTGAGCCAGGGTGAGTGATACTTGTGAGACTAAAGAATCTTGCTCGACCAATTGATAAGGGACACCGACACTGACCATAAGGGCTAAGGGGCTTGGGCTTTCGTTTTTGACCAATAATCTCTTAGTTCTAGAAAAATTGACTAAAGCGATTCCAAAATCCAGGTTGGCGGGGCTAATCCTAATCTTATGAGCCATGCCCACCAGCGGAGGAGAACTCACGCTCCCCTGCCCACCAGTGATCCCCACCTGCACAGCCCCAATGAAGCTTCCTGACTCGCTGGGATCAAATCTCACGGTCACCTGCCCGCTCTGCTCTGGCGCCAGACTAGGCGCTGCGCTCACAATCTTGTACGGCGCACTCGTGCTCAGCGTCAAGCTCACCGCAACTGTGCCCTCGTTCTTGATCGTGAGAGTCTTCTCTATCGGCAACCCCACCTTCTCTGTCCCCAGCCCACACATGCCCATCTTGTTGCACTGCTCCCTTAACACCAGCAGCCCACTGCCAAAGTCTACCTGCGCTGGGCTGAAGCTCACCTTGTGCGCTACTGCTGTTGCAGTCACGGTCTTGCTCCCTCCAGTGCTGCTGATGCTCACGCTCTTGGAGAAGCTCCCCGCCGTCGCTGAGCTGAATCGTACCACAACTTCCTGGGGTTGCCCAGGCAACAGGCTGAAGCTCGCCCCAGACACAATACTAAACGGCGCTGGCGCACTCACCGTCCCACTCAGCGTCCCTCCCCCAGAGTTCCAGATCACAAACGAC
>CALLJK010000006.1 GCA_938091745.1 Candidatus Bipolaricaulota bacterium | reverse complement strand
GCAGCGCTGCGCGAACTCACCATGCACGAAGTGGGCCATGCCCTGGGGCTGAGACATAACTTTAAGGCGAGCTTCGCTACACCATTTGAGAAGCTCCACGATCTCGACTACACCCAGCAATACGGAGTCACAGCGTCGGTGATGGACTATAATCCCCCTAACATCGCTGCTGATCGCGAACATCAAGGGGAGTACTACAGCTCGACCGTAGGGCCCTATGATATCTGGGCGATCCAATGGGGCTACAAGCCCGTAGGCAATGAGACGCTCGAGCCCCATCCCGATCTCCAAGCTATCGCGCAGCAACACGGCAAGGATCAGTATCTGTACGGCACCGATGAAGACGCCTGGAACTATCAATATGCTCTCGATCCCGCGATCAACCAATGGGATCTCAGCGACGATCCCATCGCGTACTTCAAAGATTTACAGAGATTAGTGGAGCGCCTCTGGCCGGGCCTAGAAGAGCGGGTGATCGCGGAGGACGCTGAGTATTGGCCGTTGCGCAGCGCGGTGAATGTCTTGCTCTATCAGCAGATGCGCGGGTATGTCACAGCGGTGAAGGCCCTTGGGGGCATGGAAGTGACCCGTGCCCATAAGGGCGATGTGCTCACCCCACTCAGAGTCTTGTCTGCCGATCGCCAGCGCCAAGCCCTGCGCTTCGTGCTCGACGCGTTCAGCCCGGAGATCCCCAAGCGCTTCCCCAAGCACTTATTAGATAAGATGCCGCGCGAGCGCTGGTGGGACTGGGCTTCAAGCTGGAGCGTGGGCCAGCGCTTCCACTTCCCCATTCACGACTCGATCACGGAGATGCGCGCTTCGGTGCTGACGGCAGCTTTTTGGCCGGAGCGCCTGCGCCGCATTCGCGACAACGCTTATCGTTCCGATGAAGCGAACCCGTACACGCTCGCTGAGCACTTTATGAGCTTCACCGACGCGATCTGGGCCGATGTGCTCAAGAAAAGAGCACCTACGGACTCGTTCCAGAGGGCGATTCAGAGTGTCTATATAGATACATTGATCGCGATAGCGACCGACGAAACCCCTAGCAGGGTGAGCGACGCGGTGGCGATGGCGTATTCTGAACTGATTCGCATAGACCGGGCGATCAGCGATCTGTTGGTCGAGGGCGTCAAGGACCCGCAGGCTCAAGCACACTTGATGGAGATCCGCCATCGTATTGGGGAGGTCGTCGATACAGAGCAGTAGAAGCGAATAATCACTATTCGTCGTAAGGGGGATTTGACAAGCGCTCCCGAATGTGCTATAGTAGTTTTGCTGTACGACTTGTCTCGTGGTCACACTGGTCAAGTCCTACCCTTCGACACACGATGGTGCCGGGGCCCAAAACCCCTGATGCCCAAGACGGTGCTCGAGACGGGAAATCAGACAGCAGAAAGGGGTTTTGCACATGGTAACCGGCAAAGTCAAATGGTTCAACGACGCCAAGGGCTACGGCTTTATCCAACAAGATAACGGCGGCCCGGACGTGTTCGTGCACTTCTCGGCGATTAAAGCCGAGGGGTTCAAGACCTTGCGTGAGGGCCAGGCTGTGGAGTTCGAGATCACCAGCGACGCCAAAGGCCCCCGAGCCGCAAACGTCCAGCCTAAGTAAGAGCGTCTGAACACACAGAACAGAAGCCCCGGCGAGGGAACTCTCTCGCCGGGGTTCTCTTTGCACTTGCAGGGCGCAGAGAGAGAAGGCCCTCCCCCCCGACCCCTCTCCCGTGGTTCATCCACGGGAGAGGGGTAGCGTCAGCCGGGGTGAGGGCCTATAATATTTCGACACGAGGAGGCCCTATGCGGCGCTTGCTTGTCTTAGCACTTGGTGTTCTGCTGTGGAGCGCTGTCGCCCTGGCCAATCCCATCGTTGAGGGCGACTGGGTTCGCTATGAGACCGAGAGATTCTTTATCTATCTGTGGAAGGACACACCCCCAGAGAGACTCGCCCTGGGCAGCCCCGACCCGCTTCAAGCCAAGCTCGACGAGATCGCCCTCTCCCTCGAAACAGACTTGCGAAATATCGAGCAGGTCCTCCAGCTCCCTTACTCTGTGCAGCAATACGGCAAGATCGCGGTGTTTGTGTACGCGTCGCTTGAGGACTATCAGCAGAAGACTCGATGTTATCTGTGCGCTGCGCACGTCAGCGCGCTGCCCAATACCCCAGAAGTGCAGGCGCTGGCTTTGACGGGAAGGCTCAATCGCTACGCGATCTACGCCCATCTTGACAACACCCCGCGCGGGCTGGGCGGCCTGAGCATCGGCCTGCCCCAAGAGACCATTCCCCACGAGCTGACTCATATTCTCGATCTGACACTTATCGGCGGCAGTAAGCCCGTCACACTGCGCGAAGGGCTCGCTGTGTACGTGTCTTCTAAGTCTGATGCTGTACCCGACGATGAACAGTTCGGTGTGACCGATCAGCATTTGAAGCTCTTCGTTGAAGCAGAGAACCCTGATCTGATCAGCTATCTGACTGGATGTTCTTCACGAAGATTTATCTATAATTTCGGGGGGAGTTTTATCAATTTCTTCGCTACCCGATGGGGCATCGAGAGATTCTTAGAGTTTTATCAACTCTTGCAGGGAGAGCGACTCCCGCTCTCGCTCTGCTCGTATGGGTTCTCGTTTGAGCAATTAGACAGACTCTTCCAGCAGATTCTTTATATCTCGCTCGATGAGGTCCGTCGCGAATATCTCGGTCATCTGAACGCGACAGAGATCACCGAGGATGGCCAACGTTCTTTCGATTTTGTAATGGACCAAATTTTCAATCGCGTGATTGCGCTCAAGCACTTGTTGATCGAGGGCAACGAGCTGGAGCGCATCACGCGAGAGGTCTGGAACACCGGGCGCTTCAACGCCGAGAAGGCCGCTTACGTGACGAAATATATTTCTGATCCGAGAAATTACACGGTTGATGCCGAGCGCGTCGCTCGGACGGTGCAAGACTCCTTTCAACGCGTGCGAAGTTTCGCGAGCACGTATATTGACGACCCCGCAACGCGCTCGCACATCGAGCTGAAACTGCGTGAGCTGGAGCAGGTTGCTCAGCAAGGGCGCTATGAAGAGTTCAAGGACGGCTTTGTCGATCTGATCTTTCAGTATATGACGTGGCGGCGCTCACCGCAGCCGTGAGAGCAGATACAAGAACGCTGACAAGACAAGACTGAGCAAGAGACTCGTCGCGAGGGGGATATAGATCGTTATAGTGGGGCGCTCGATCACAATATCCCCTGGTAGTCGTCCTAACCACGGGATCGACTTACTGAAATATAGTGCTGCACCCAGAATGATTAGCACACTCCCTAAGATCATGAAGAGCTTCCCGAGCGCTTGCATACTGTAATTATATCATACGGAGATGTCGCCAACTCCCCTTGCGTATGGGACAGAGAGCCCTGCTCTCCAACGTAATAGACGTTACTCTCTGCTTGGGTGATGCATGTGCGCACTCGAGTAGTCATAGCTCTATTGTGTATCATCGGTGTACTTGGGCTCTTTTGGTATATCGGGCACTATCGGCGACCAGAATCGACAGAGTTAATAAGTCAAATTCCTTCACCGCCCAACACGAGCAGCGTACCATCAGCGCCAGCGCTTGTAGCCCATGCCGCACCTCCAGGGGCTCAGAAGCAAGCCGAGCCGTGCCCGCACGATCGCACCGACAACGGTATGCTGCGGCTGAGTGTGCGTTCTGTGAGCACGGCCAAACAGCTTGGGTTTTGGACGCCCTCCCCAGGCCGGCGCTTCGTGATCATTGAAGTGATGATAGAAGCGATCACGGACTTTCAGCTCGCAAGTTCAGCTGTGCTCTGGCTGGAAGAGCCTGACGGCACTGAACGCACCCGAAGCGTCGCGACTGGGGCGCTCGCGCGCCCGTTGCTGTCGGTGAGCCCTTTCCGCGGCGAGGGCGTCAGCGGGCAGATCGCCTTCGAGATCAGCGCTCAAGCCCGTGACGTGAAACTTCACTATGACCCGTTTTTGGCACGCCAGCTCACTCTGTGCGTGAGCGTCCCATGAGCGTGTAGCCCCAGGCTGCGCCCGCCCCCGCCGAGACGGGAATCACCCCAAAGAGCACGATGGGGGCGAGAAGATCTCTGATCGCCTGGGCGTTGGGAGTATCCCCTAGCGAGCGAAGCGCCCAATCTGAAGCGAAGAATGCCGCGGCCCCGCCCAAGCTCGCTCCAAGCAACGCTGTCCAGATGTTCCCTTGAATTTTCTGAGAATTCCCCGCGATGCTCACGCCTACCGTTGCTCCGATGGGCACACCAGGTACGTAGCCGAAGAGCATCGCCCCAGCTAAGCACGCCAAGTCTGCCCACGGCCCTGGGTCTGTCGTCACTCGACAGAGGCCATAAGCAGCCAAGCCGCCGCCGACGCCGCCGACAAGTGCGCCCAGCGAGCCGCCCAGGACTAATTGGCTAAAATTTCCTGTCGGTTCCGGCTGCGCTTGTGTCGTAAAACCCCAGAGTATAAAAAAGACCGCAATCACAACACATGCATACTGTTTCATGTTTCCTCCTTCTGTTTGCTGAGCCCTTAGTATACGTATCGAACTGGAGACTTGCAACTGTGAACACGAAACTGCTATAATCAAACACCCCAGTTTGAATCCTGAAAGAGTGAATTTGAGAGAGAGAAGAGTCCTACGATCAGACAGTTGGGCGCTCTTATGGAGCGTATTTGTCACGGTTCTGGTGCTTGTGAGCGCCACGCCGTCCTCGCTGTCTCCTCCGGATCCCACTGCTCCTCTCTTTCGAGAGGGGAGTTTCTCTGGAGAGCCATATACCAAGCTCGACCCGTTCTTGCGACTCCTCACACACCGCGCTCAGCGTTATCCCCAGCTCGATTTAGCGCGCTTTGCTCCCATGATTGCCGTCTACAGCCCTTCGTCTCATGTGCCCTTGGCAGCAAGATCTGAAGAGCGAGGTGAGCGCATAGGGGTGCTCATAAAACTGAAAGATAGTGCTCAGCCCGCGTTACAAATCGGTATGACCCCTCTAGCTCCAAATCTCTTCAGCGCTCGCGTTACTTGTGCTGAGCTGCGAGCGCTCGCCCAGCTTCCTGAAGTCGTCTTCATCGAAGCTGATTATCGTCTGGAGCCTCATATTGATAGGAGCATCCCTGCTGTAGGCGGGCGCTTCTTGCACGAGACGGATCCCCGCGCCACTGGCCAAGGGGTGGTCGTAGGCTTCGTCGATACAGGGATCGATTGGACTCATCGAGACTTTCGTGTCGATCGCGATGGCAACGGCTTTGAAGAGTCTTCTCGGATTCTGTGGCTGTGGGATCAAACGGAGACGGGGTTTTTCGGGACTCCACGCATGGTCCCCTTCGGAACTGAGTACACCCGTGAGGAGATCGAGAGAGCCTTGCGTACGGGTTCTCAGATAGTCAACGAGCGTGATGAGTCTGGGCATGGCACCCACGTGACTGGGATCGCCGTTGGGGATGGCTCTGCTTCCGGAGGGACGTTTGTGGGCATGGCCCCCAACGCAGAGATCATCTTTGTGAAGACCAGCTATTTCAGCACAGATATTGTCGAAGGTGTGCGGTATATCTTTGAGAAAGCCGAATGGCTCGGCAAGCCCGCCGTTGTGAACTTAAGTCTTGGAGGCCACTTTGGGCCGCATGACGGCACGAGTCTCTTCGAGCAGAGCCTGGAAGCGTTCTTGGAGCGTCCCAGCCGAGCTATTGTTGCGTCAGCGGGCAACGAGGGCGATCAGAAGATCCATCTTGGAGGGCAGCTGCGCCCGCGGGAAGCGTTTACGTTCGCGTTCATCCCCAACGAAGAGACCGCGTATGTGAATATTTGGTATACGGGATCAGCGAATTTTACGGTCTCGGTGACGTCACCGGGGATCAATGGTCCGCCGCGGACGGTCTTAGCTGTTCGTGGTCAGGGGGAGTTTGCCAACACTCCCGATGGCTCCGTTGATATTGATAACGCTGGGGGTGGGATCGACCCACGCAATAAAGACCGCTCGATTGCGATCTCGTTAGAACGAGTGCAGCCTGGCTCCTCATGGTATATTACGCTTACGGACCAAGGGGGAACAGGGGGAAGATTCGACGCCTGGCCCGGGCTGGCTACGATGGGCTACTTTCCCCAAGGCGACTCTCTCTCGACGGTGACTGAGCCAGCTACAGCCAAGAAGATCATCGCTGTTGGAGCGTACACAACGAAGGTCTTTTGGCCGGGGATCGACGGCCAGCCGCATAGATTTACGGACGCTCAGGGCGAGGGAGAGCTCGCTCGTTTCTCTGCGCGCGGGCCGACTCGCGATGGCCGTCTCAAGCCCGACTTGACTGCGCCCGGAACAGCTATCGTCTCGGCATTAGCGAAAGACTCTGAAGTCTCGCGCAGCGAGAAGCTCGTGCTGCCTGGGAGAGAGTACGCGGCTATGCAAGGGACATCGATGGCTGCGCCGCATGTCGCTGGGGCGATTGCGTTGCTCTTGCAAGCCCAGCCCCATCTTCGCGCTGAAGAGATTCTTACTCAGCTCAAGGGAACAGCGCTGCAAGACGGATTCACGACCGATCCAAGAGCCTGGGGTGCAGGCAAGCTCCAGATAGCCCGCGGCTTTGAGACGTTAGGGCTCCAAGAACAGCTCAGCGCGGGCCGCCCTGCCCTGAAAGTCGGCCCTAACCCAGCAGAGCGCTCCGTGACGCTCTTCTATTCGACACTGGGCACCCCACGCGCCGTCGAGCTCATGGTCTTCGACCTAGCAGGGAGACTCGTCTACAGGCGCGAGCTTCCCCCTGAGGGGCAACGCTTCCAATGGACACTACATGACTCACAGAATAGACCCCTGCCCCCAGGGCTCTATCTCGTTTTGGTGGCAGCCGATGGCCGTCCGAGTACCCCCTATCCCTTGGTTGTGCGTAAGCCATGAGAATCTTTGGAGCTGTTTTGGGAATCGTCTTAATTGCCGTGCCTGGGAGCGCTGTGCCTATGATTTGGGAGCTAGGGACGAGCGCGCGCGCCGTGGCTCTGGGAGGCGCATTCTCTGCCATTGCTGACGACGAGGGCGCTCTCTTTTATAATCCCGCAGGGCTTGCCCTGCTCAACAAAGGAAGGCTCGCAGCGTTCTATCACCGTGCGTTTGAAGTCGTCCATCACGTTGCACTCACTGGGACGATACACAACTGGGGGGTCCAGCTCATTCAGATTGATACTGGGCCCATTGAGAGCACTAACGAGTTTGGCAATCCTTCGGGCGAGCTAACTCATTACGCGAGCCAAGCAGGCTTGGTTGGTGTTGGGTTCGGGATAGAAAATTTTTCTGTTGGGGTGCGGGGAAAGCTCTCGAGCGATGGCCATGAGACCCACTGGGGCGTCGACGCGGGCGCGCTCGCTCGGCTAGGGTTCGTGCGAGTGGGCCTAGTCGCTGAAAATCTCTTGGGGAGCACAGAACTATCGTTGAGGCTGGGCGCGGCTTTTGTCGCGCGGTTTAATCCGCACATGGCGCTCACCATTGCGCTCGAAGCACGAGATATGTTCAGTCGTCCAGAGCTTCATCTCGGGCTCGAGGCTTCTCTCAATGGTGTGGGGCTCCGCCTTGGTTATGATAGTGTTGCCGTGAGCACTGGGGCGGGGGTGCAATGGAACAGCCTCCGGCTCGATTGGGCCTACCGGATGCATCCTCAGCTGCCAGCCTCTACACTTGTAACTATTGCGTATCTGTTCTGAAGAAAAGGAGGACGTATGGCACGAAGAATTTGGCTCTGTCTTCTAATTGGAATCTGTGAACTCGCAGCGCTCGCATCAGCGCAGGAGATAGAAGAGACGCTCTCGGTCAATTATTTTGGTGAGCTGGGATGGACAGTCAAGTACGGCTTGGGGGACTCACGCGAGCTCTCTCGGCACGGCTACGCCAATCAATTGCTTTTTGAGCAGTATATCGCCCTGACTTTAGATGCCGGGGTCCAAGTCGACTGGCCCGTCTCTGGGGTCTTACGCGTCAGCGCCCAACTGGATAATCGCAAAGCTAATAATTTACAGAGCTTCAAGCTGGGCTACAAAGCCCAGAGGGTCGAGGCAGCGTTTGAAGACTTCTCGATGCGCGCGGGCAGCTCCGAGTTCGTCGCCACGGATAGACTCTTAAAAGGGCTGCGCTTCAGTTGGGAGATCTCAGACACGATGAAGCTCTCCGGGAAGTTTGCGCGCGTCGAGGGCATCTCCCAAGTGCGCGTCTTTCGCGGCAACACGAGTCAACAGACGGTCGAGTTCACCCTGAACGACCCAGAGCAACCATGGCAAGAAGCTCCCTATCAAAGAAACCTCAAAGGACTTGAATATTTCGCTTTACGCAGCTATGTCCCGGGGTTCACTACGGTCTCTTTACGCTTTGAGCTGACCCCGGAACTGCGCACGCTCTTGACGAATTACGGGCTCGATTATCTCATCGAGATCATCGAAGACGATCCGGAGCCGGAGCTCGACACAGTGCTCTACGATGTCGTGATTGAGAACGGTTCTATTGTGCTCGTGCTCAAGCGCTCTATCGTAGAGTTACTCCGGGATCACATTCGCACTTATATCGAAGACTATAACGATGAGCACAATCTCTTTGACGAGAACGCTAAAGAATACCCTCTGGGTGAAGGCACTGACTATGAACAAAGCTTTTTGAAGAGCTTAAGTAAGCAGATCAAACTCACGACGCCTGATGAGACGTTCTCTCTCGAGAGCGCCAAGCGCGGACGCTTCTTCTATCTGGGCTCTGAAGAGATCAAAGAAGAGACGTTCAAAGTCGAGATCAAGCGCCAAGATACTTATATAGCGTTACCCGATCCTGATCTTCCCCAGTTTCGGTTTGAGCTCTTCCCTGACCAAGGAATTGTCGCTCTTGATTTTCCCGAAGAGTTCTTCACAAACCCTCAGAGCGCCGTGCGCATCACGTTTGACTACACAGTGCCTGGGGGATTGTATGTGCTGGGACTCTCTGTCTTACAGAATAGTGAGCGCGTCTATATAAAGCGTGAAGGCGAGCAAGAGTATAAAGTATTACGCCGAGATCAAGACTATCAGATAGACTACGAGACCGGCGCGCTCTTGCTCCTACCCCCGTATGACGTACTGGGCGATAAAGACGAGCTCAAGATCGAATACGAGCTGCTGCGTGGCGGGCTAGGCGGGTTCGCGGAGCATCAACGTGTCTTTACAGGGCTGTCGTATCAGTGGACACCGTGGCCGTTTGTAACGCTCTCGCTCGATGCGCTTCGTGCGTTCGATACCCCCCCGTCAGAAGAAGGCCGCGAGCGCTTGCGCACCATGCCCAACACCCACTCGGTCTTGGGGCTGGGAGCACAACTTAGTTTGGGCAATCTCGCGGCTGACCTCAAGCTTGGCTACACCGAGAATATCTTCCCTATGGTGCCCTTCAGTGGGCCCAAGGGAGAGTATCACTCTAATGAACGAGTGCATCAGCGCAATCGTGTCAACGTCATCGTGGGGTTTGTCTTTGAGGGACGCCGCGTGACATTGGTGGGGCATCAGAATGGGCTGCTCGTCTATGACGGGGCACGTTGGCAGAACTTCACAACTGCGCAAGGGCTCTCTGGGCGCGGTGTGCGTGGCATCGCTCTCTCCAGAAATACTATTCTCATTGCGACCGACTCCGGACTCTCTCTGGTGAAGCTTGAAGCCGGGCGCTCGGTGCTTGAGAGCTTGGCTAAACCCATCAATTGGAAACGCTTCTATAGTCTGAACGGGCTGCCCCATAACGAAACGTACGATGTCTTCATTGACAAAGGGAGCACGGTGTGGGTTGGCACAAAAGAAGGGCTCGCTCGTGTCCCTCTCGCGCAGATCACCGAGAAGACCGCATGGAAGACCCTCAAAAAGAGCACAATCTCCGCGTTGCGAAGCGATCTTATCGCTAAGATTTCTAGCGATGGTACACGGCTCTATCTGGGCACGGACAAAGGGCTTGTCGTCTACGAGCCTGAGACGGAACGCTCTTATGAGATCAGTGAACTGCGCAGCCATGCTATAAGAGATCTCGTATCGGCAGGGACGACCGTGTACGTCGCTACAGACCAGGGCATCTACGAGCTTATTGACGGCTTGGAGGTTGGCTGGCGCGTCGAAGAGATCAAAGTCCAAGCGCTTGCTGTCCAGAACACGGAACTCTGGTACGGCACGGAGATCGGGCTCTTTCGTCTGAGCTCTGATGTCCCCATCATTCAGGGGTATTCGATCACGGCGCTGGAGAAGAACCCACGCGCTGCTCAGCTCTGGGTCGGCCCGCAAGCGACAGCGACGTTTGAGATGCCTCTATGGGAGATAGATTCTTCGGGCTTTGTGCAAGTGCGCTCTCAAGGTGAGACGCGTCTCAACGGCCGCGACGAGGCGCGCTTTGAAGATATTCCCCCCGGGAAGAATACCGATCACGGTTGGTTTGCTCAGCTTTCTGTCCAGTATAAGCTGGGCTCTCTTGAGCTGAAGGCGCTCCTTGAGGGGATCACGCCGGAGTTTCTCGCGATTGGGCAAGAGAGCCGTCAAGAAGCCCAGAGACTGAGGCTCAGCGCCGCGTGGCCTGTCTCACCGACGCTCGCTCTCTCAGGCGACCACGTGATGAGCCTTGCTGGAGGCTGGCGTACTTTCGTCATCAGTGATACGGTGCGCGTAAGCTGGAAGCCCTGGGAGACCGGCCCCGCCCTGACAAGCGCCCTTGCTGTAGAGCTGACAGATCGTGACTTACACGATCGCGCCATGGGCTTTGACACAACGAAGATCACGCTCAATCTCAAAGGCGATCACAAGATGTCATTAGAAGGGCTTATAGTTCAAGAGCTCGCAGTGAGCGGGACATACGACGGTATAGCGACGTTAGCGCGGTCTGGACGGTCGCTCATTGACTCCCGCTGGGGGGTGAGCGTCGGGGTCACGATGACGCCGAGCTTGAAGCTGCGCGGCTCATTGAATCTTGGGGACCGTGTCACGTTGGGAGCGCCACGTACTCCAAGTGACTCCGAGCTCAGCTATACTCTTGGCGGTGATTGGCAATATAATCTGGGTTTTGGGCAACTCACGACAAGCTATGCGCAAACGAATCGTCTGCGCGCTGGGCGCGGCTCGTTCGACGAGAACGCCTCGCTCACCGTGAAATTGAGCGATTTCACTCTTCTGGGGGTTAAAATCTCGCCGACGCTGGCGCTCTCTGGACGACGCGCTCTCAGTCTTGGGGGCACAACTCCCAGCGGGACGCTGAGTCTTTCTGCAGAAGGGCGTGTCAGCGCCCAGTGGCAAGCTCTCTCTGGATCGCTCTTCACGCGGCATACGCTTTCGAGCGATATGCGCTCGCTCCGGGACTCGTTTAAGCACGAATTCACGGGCTCGCTCGCGTGGGCGCTCAGCACACAGCTCCAATCGCGAGTCGAGCTAGGCCTGACGCTCGATAGATTGACTCACCCCACGCTGCCGAGCAAGCAGACTCTCCGGCCGCGCGCACGGCTCTCCGTTGATTGGTCTCCTCAAAGCCTATGGAAGACCAGCGGTGATCTCTTCTGGCAGATGACGGTGAGCGAGCGGGAACAGACACATACGTTTGAGCTTGGTGGGCGTGCCTCATGGGATCCCCTCGATGAGCTCTCTCTGAGCGTTGACGCGCGTGCCTCGCTCAACGTGGGGAAACGCGATCAAAAGCCTATCACTGCTGCGAGTTGGGAGCTTTCTCTCCAAGGTGAGTATGAGCTTGGAGCGTCCTGCGCGCTGGCGCTCGAGGGGAGTGATTGCGCGATCTCGGCGTCGCTCGGGTATTCAGGCCGGTTGGATCACAGCATTGCCGTGCCGCTTGGCCAGGGGATCTTTGCCCAAGTCCAGCTCAACGTGAACTTCTGACCATGTCTTTTATAAGTCTCATTCTCAAAAATCTCTGGCGCCAGAAGATTCGCAGCGTTCTCGCGATCGCTGGCATCAGCTTGGGGATCGCCACGATCATCGCGTTGGGATCTATCGCCAATGGCATGGAGCGCAATCTCATAGCGACGCTGCGCTCGGGCAAAGCAGATTTTTCGATTGGGCAAGCGCACGCCCCGATGATCGTGCTCAGCTCCGTCCCTGAAGCGCGGCTCTATGAGATCGCGCGCTGGCCCGAGGTGAAGCAAGCCGTGGGCGCGCTCGTGACGTTCGCCAGCTTCCCTGGGAATCCGTATTTCTTGACGATCGGCATCGAACCTGAAGCGTTCGAGCTGGGCGGCGTCACCCTCTTAGAAGGGCGCGCCTTCTCTAAATACGCCAACGACGAAGTGCTGTTAGGGAAGATCGCCGCGAATACGTTACAAGTCAAGCCCGGCGACACCGTCGAGATCGATCTGAAAAGATTTCGCGTCGTTGGGATCTACGAGACGGGCAATCTCTTAGAAGACGGCGGAGCGCTGCTCCCTCTGCGAACGCTGCAAAGCTTAAAAAATCGCCCTTCGGAGCTGACGGTCATTCTCGTCCGAGTGCACGAGGGCGTTTCAGTCGAGGAGGTCATGGCGCAGGTGGAGCGCGAGTACCAAGGCTCTCTGATTACGTTGCGCTCGGCTGAAGAATTTAACAAGAACTATCAGAGCTTGAGCTTAGTACGTGCCGGGAGTTGGCTCATCTCGCTCTTAGCGTTGGTGATCGGGGGGATCGGCGTGATGAACACGATGATCATGTCCGTGTTTGAGAGAACCCGAGAGATCGGGATCTTGCGGGCTGTAGGCTGGCGTCGCACGCGCGTGTTGCAGCTGATCTTGGGGGAGGCGCTCTCGCTGGGCATGATAGCAGCTTTTGTTGGGACGATCATGGGGTGGGGCGTAGCCCGCTTGGTGACGCTGCTGCCGCAGGTGCGCGGGCTGATCAGCCCGGCCTACGCGCCGGAGCTCTTCGTGCACGCATTGCTGATCGCGCTGGGGGTGGGATTGCTGGGTGGACTCTATCCGGCTTATCGCGCTTCGCAGATCTCCCCGCAGGAGGCGCTGCGCTATGAGTGAGCCCATCGTCATAGCGCGCGATCTCGTCAAGACCTATGAGAACGGGCGCACTCGCGCCCTCGACGGCGTCAGCTTAGAGATCTCTCAGGGCGAGTTCGTCGCGATCTGCGGGCCCTCAGGGTCGGGCAAGAGCACATTGTTGAACCTCATTGGCGCGTTGGACAAGCCCGATTCGGGAGAGCTCTGGGTCGCCGGAGAGGATCTCACCCAGGGTCGCGGGGATTTCGCAGACTTTCGCGCACGGAAAGTCGGGTTCATCTTTCAACTCCATAATTTGATCCCGTCGCTGACGGCGCTCGAGAATGTTCTCATCCCGACGTTGGGGACCTCTCCCCCGGCCCCTCCCCGGCGTGGCACTTCTGGCCCTCACCCTGCCCTTGAGGGCACCCCTCTCCCGTCTTCACAGACGGGAGAGGGGTTGGGGGTGAGGGCCTATCTCCCTCTTAGGGAAGCGGGCAAGAGAGTTAGGTCTGACGCCCAAGCTCGCGCGCGCGAACTCTTAGAGCGCGTTGGGCTTGGCGACAAGGCCCATCGGCGACCACCAGAGCTGTCGGGAGGTGAGAGACAGCGCGTTGCTGTCGCTCGCGCCTTGGTGAACGATCCCCAAATCGTCCTTGCCGACGAGCCCACAGGGAGTCTCGATTCCAAGAACGAAAGACAGGTGCTCGATCTTCTCAGGGAGCTGCAGGCCGAGCGCGGCGTCACGCTGATCTTAGTCACGCACGACCCGCGCGTCGCCCAGAGAGCCGATCGCGTGCTGGAGATCTTTGACGGGCGGATCGTGGCGGGGGCGTATCTGCTTAATGGGAGCTAAGGGGGCTTGTCAGGCCAGAGAAGGCAGTGCTAGAATAGCTTCGGATTGGGCGCGGCCTTGGTGTTAGTGGCCTTGGCCGCGGGGAATGTCGGGCGTATCGGATTAGCCCAGCAAGGCTATCAGGAGGTGAGCTGCCCGCCCACGCAGCCCTTTACCGTCTGCACCCTCTCCGGGCACACGAGCGATGTCTTGTCCGTGGCGTTCAGCCCTGATGGGAGGCTGCTGGCCTCCGGCTCCTCTGACTGGACCATCAAGCTGTGGGAGATCAGCGATCTGGTGGGGAGGTAGGAGCGCCAGGGAGGTATGCGCTTGGCAGGACTGAGGATTGCCCAGTAACTGTATGCAGGAGATCATCTTCATTTGATGAACCTGAGGAGGCAGCTTGACTTTATATCTCAAAAGATATATGATGGCAGCGCGTGACCTGGGAAGTTGATTTTTATGATGAGAAACGCAAAGCACAAAGAGGAGGTAGCTGATGCCCAAGAGGAGAAACTACTACGAGGAGTTTGAGAAGTGGGCGTTGGCCCGGCCTGGGGTGAGGGAGGCGTTTGAAGAGGGTTGGGAGGAGCTGAGGCTAGCGGTGAGCATCGCCGAGCGGCGGGAGAAGTTGGGGCTCACCCAAGCGGAGCTGGCGGCTAAGGTGGGAACGAGTCAAGCGGTGATTTCGCGGATCGAGAACGGGGGCAATGTGGAGCTGAAGACGCTCCTCAAGATTGCCAGGGTTTTGAACGCCACGCTCGAACTCACGCCCCGGCGATACCGCAAAGGCGCACAAGCTGCCAGGCTCAGTGCTCAAAGATCGCGGATTTAAGGGACTGCACGGCAGGCTGCTGGCCTCCGGCGGGGACATGACCATCAAGCTGCGGGACATCAGGGATCTGGTGGGAAGGTAGGATCATGGGGAGCGGGCCGGGTCGTTGGCTCGCTCTTTTTTGTATAATAGCGTCGGTGAGACCATGAAGATCGCCGAGCGCATCGAAGTCGATCCCAACATCTGTCATGGCAAGCCACGCATCGCCGGCACTAGGGTGCCGGTCCATATGGTGCTGGGGCTTTTGGCCAGCGGCCTCTCCCCCGAGGAGATCATCCGCGACTATTACGACCATATCACCAAGGAGGACATTCTCGCCTGCATTCGCTACGCTCAAGCCCTCGTGGAGGAAGAGGAAGTCCACGCTGTCTAGCTCATGGCCCACTTCTTCGCCGATGAGAACGTGTTCACGACCACAGTGCGCCTGCTCAGAGATCTGGGGCTTCAGGTCCAACGGGCTCAGGAGCTGGGGCTGACAGGAGCAGACGATCCCACGATCTTTCGCAAGGCCCAAGAGCTGCAAGCTGTCTTGGTCACCAACGATCATGGCTTCGGCGATGTGCGGGTCTACCCGCCTTCGGCTCATCATGGCATAATCCTGCTGAAGATGGAGCCCGACCCAACAAAGGTGGAAGCAGTTCACTGGGTGCTGAAGGGATTACTCTAGAAAGAGAGGCAGTTTGAGCAGACTCTTTTCATTGTAAATACCGGCAAGTATCGGAAGCGGACGCGCCCCTAAGGCAGCTGCTGGCCTCCGGCTCCTCTGACAATACCATCAAGCTGTGGGACATCAGCGATCTGGTGGGGAGGTAAAAGCGCGGGGAGCGGGCCGAGCCGCCGGCTCGCTCTTTTTTCTTGTATAATGGCGTTGGTGAGACCATGAAGACCCAACAACGCAGGCGACCCCGCCTGGACCGTGAGGTCCTCCTGGAAAAGTTGCGGGCTGCCTTGCCCACCCTGCAAGAGCGCTACGGGGTAAAGAGCTTGGCCCTCTTTGGCTCCTATGCCCGCGGCGAGCAGCGCCGCTCCAGCGATCTCGACATCTTAGTAGAATTTGATGATCGCCCCCTGACCCTGCTCCAGTTCATCGCCTTAGAGCAGGAGCTCAGCGATCTTTTGGGGGTTAAGGTGGATCTTGTGGAGAGGCACACGTTAAAGCCGGCCATCGGGCGCCACGTGGTGCAAGAGCTGATCCCCGTATGAGATCTAAGCGCGAGGTCACGGACTATCTCAGGGATATTCTCGAGGCGGCGGAGAAAGCCGAGCGCTTTATAGCCGGCATGGACGTCGAGAGCTTCCTCAAGGATGATAAGACGAACTTCGCTGTCGTGCGGGCTTTGACGATCATCGGGGAGGCGGCGAAGAAGATTCCCAGCTCCGTGCGCGAGCGTTATCCTGGGGTGCCGTGGCGGCAGATCGCCGGGATGCGGGATAAAGTTACGCATGATTACTTCGGGGTGGACTTGCGCCGCGTCTTTGAGACGGTGAGGCAAGAGCTTCCCTCGCTGCGTCAAGCCATGCAGCGCATCTTGCAGGAGATTGAGAAAGTTTAATCAGCCCCGATGGGGGCTGCTGGCCGCCGGCTCGCTCCCGAAGGGAGTGGGGCCTAAAGCCCCAGCTGCTTCTTGAGAACGCGCTCAAACAGCCCCTCAGGCAGAAATCTTCGGAGGGGAAGCACAAGGCGCGCGTCGCGCCCCACAGCATAGCGCAGCTTGGGATGAGGATGCATGATCGCTCGGTAGATCGTCTCGGCGACCCTCTCAGGAGGGGCTGCACGGTAGATATTTCTCTGGACGCGCCGCCCGCTGGCCTTCTTGAAGATCGCATAGGGAGAGTCTTCGTGCTGGGCAGCCTGAGCGAGTTGCGCGTTCTCTTGAAATCTCGTGGCGATAAACCCTGGCTCAATAAGAATGACTTTGATGTTCCATGGTGCAAGCTCGTAGCGCAGCGTCTCGGTCAGCCCCTCGAGCGCGAACTTGCTCGCCGTGTACGGCCCGGAGAACGGAATAGCAAACCTCCCCAGCACCGAGCTGATGTTCACAATCGCGCCGGAGCGCTGCGCGCGCATCTGAGGGAGCACAGCTTGGGTGACCCGAATCACACCGAAAAAATTCGTCTCGAATTGTCTTCTCCATTCGTCGAGCGCGACTTCTTCTACGGCGCCGCGCAGCCCGTACCCAGCGTTATTGACTAAGACATCGATGCGTCCGCTCTTCTGTAAGATCCGCGCTACAGCGCTCTTGAGGGAGTCGTCATCGCAGACGTCAAGCCAAGCGATCTCGATGGGCAGCTTCTCAGACTCGATGATCGTGCGCAGCTCGTGCGCTTTTTCTAGGTTGCGCATGGTCGCCCAGACGGTGAAGCCCCGCCGGGCCAGATAGAGAGCAGTCGCCAAGCCAATGCCGCTGTTGCTCCCAGTGATGAGGGCGATGGGGGTCATAGGTTCACATTATAAGTTAGGTCTGGTATCGCTGCAAGACTCCCGGCACCAGATACTCCTCAAAGGCGCGCCTCAGATCATAGGCAGGCTGCCAGCTCCAGTCAGCTCGTGCGGCACTATCGTCGACGTCCGCGGGCCAGCTGTCTACGATCTTCTGGCGCTTCAGGTCCGGCGTAAACGTCACCTGGGCCTTGGGGAAGGCGTGGCGCACGAGATTGAAGATCTCTTGTGCTGAGGGATTGAACGCTGTGACGTTATACACGAAGCGCGTGAGCTTCTGGCGTGGCGCGGCTTCAAGCTGTAAGAGGGCTTCAACGGCGTCGGGCATAGCCATGAAGGGGATCCGTGTATCTTCGCGGACAAAACAGGCATAAGGCTTGCCCTGAGCAGCAGCATGGAGCATCTCTGGGGCGTAGTCGCTCGTGCCCCCGGTCGGGACAGTAACGGCACTAATCAGCCCTGGGAAGCGCAGCGCGCGGAAGTCGATGAGCCCCTGAGTCGCTTCGGCGTCGAGTTGGCGATAATACCGTGCGTAGTAGATCCCAAGTTGCTCACAGTAGAGTTTATTGATGCCGTACATTGTTCGTGGGGTGAGCCATTCGTGCTCTTTGACTTTTCCCGCGCGCGCTTTTGTCTGGAGATCGGGCAGGCCGTAGACTGCAATCGAGCTGGGATATAAGAATTTGATCTCGCGCCCTTGCAATCGCGATTGTCCCACGGCCATCTCCAAGAGATTGAGCGTGCCGTCGACGTTGACTTTATGGGCCAAGACGGGTTGGCGCTCGGCCTTGGTCGAGAGCAATGCTGCCAAGTGATAGATTGTGTCGAAGTTATACGTTGCTGACAAGCTCTCGAGCAGGGCTGTATCTAAGATATCCCCAGTGATGGCGCGGTGGACTTTGGGCTTAAGGGACTCATCGAGTTCTTGGAGATCGAGTGCGACGATGCGCACATAGTTACGTTCAGCGAGTCGGGAGATCAAGCCGTGGCCGATTTCTCCGTTAGCACCTGTAATGAGAATCGTTTTCATAGGGCTTCTATTGTACTGAGAAGCCCCCGGGAGAACGCAACTTTTGTATTCTCAGAGAGGAGAAGAGAGGGCAAGCGCAATTTCAGGCTCCCCCTCCTTTCGCAGCGCTCGCCCTCTCTCTTGCTTAGCTTTCAGCTCCGTTGGCTGACTCTGGTGTCATCAGGGCAGTCGCTCTGCGGGACGCACGACGCGCTGGCTTCTCCGATTCGCTTAGCAACCCCTGTTCATCCTCAGCTGGTGACGACGCAGCAGCAGCAGGCTTTAGTCCAACCTTCTCGCGGATCGCGTTCTCTAATTGCTGTGCGATCTCTTTATTCGTTTCTAAGAACGCAGCAGCATTGCTCATCCCTTGGCCGAGACGAACGTCACCAAAATTAAACCACGAGCCGCTCTTCTTTATCAATCCCAACTGCTCGCCCGTCTTGATGAGTTCGCGCTCATAAGAGATCCCCTTGCCGTAGATAATATCGAACTTGGCCTCTTTGAACGGGGGGGCAAGCTTGTTTTTGACAACTTTTACGACTGTCTCGCTCCCTACACGATTGTCGCCCTCGTCAATGCTGCCCAAACGCTTGATCTCCATGCGCACGGAAGCATAGAATTTGAGGGCTAAGCCGCCGGTCGTCGTGGTCGTCGGCCCCCAGCTCATCCCAGAGATCGTCTGGCGGATCTGATTGACAAAGACAACGGTCGTCTTCGATTGCGAGATAGACGACGCGAGCTTTCGCATAGCCTGGCTCATCAGGCGCGCTTGCAGCCCCACTTGGGCGTCGCCCATCGCTCCAGCGATCTCGGCTTCTGGAACGAGCGCCGCGACCGAGTCAACGACGATAATATCGACAGCGCCGCTGCGCACCAGCGCGTCCATGATCTCTAACGCTTGCTCGCCGGAGTTGGGTTGGCTCAGCAACAGCGCATCTAGGTTCACGCCAATCGCTCGCGCATAGTTGGGATCGAGCGCGTGCTCGGCGTCTATGAACGCTGCTATGCCGCCGCGCTTCTGCGCTTGCGCGATGAGATGGAGCGCGAGCGTCGTCTTTCCCGAAGACTCCGGCCCAAAGATCTCAACAATCCTGCCCCGTGGGACCCCGCCGATCCCAAGCGCCATGTCCAGTGAGAGCGACCCCGTCGGGATCGTCTCGACTTGCAGGGTAGCTTGCTCTCCAAGCCACATGATCGCGCCTTCGCCGTATTTCTTACGCAGACCCTCCAACACGCTGTTTAAGACTTCTTGCTTGCCCATCGCACGACCTCCTTTGTCATTGATTGAGAAATCTCTGAATCTCTCGGATATTGCGCTTCACTTGGCGCAGCACGCCTACGACCTTCCCTACGATCTGCCCTTCTCCTAACGGGACCGGAGCATACCGAGAATTCGCTGGGACGAGCATGGGTCTTCCGTCAACGAACGCAAAGTACTTCACGGTCGCTTCGTCGTCCTTAAGCGCGACGACGATATCGCCCGGCTCGGCGGTCTGCCGTGGCTGGACGATCACCAAATCGCCCGCGAATATTCCAGCCTCGATCATGCTATCCCCTTGAACCCGCAGCGCAAAAGGACGCTCATCTTTTCCGAACAAGACATCTAAGTCTAATGTGCCTTGAATATCTTCTATAGCGGGGATGGGGCGCCCTGCAGAGATATGCCCGATAATGGGAATGCCCGGGCGGCGCACTCGCTCACGGACAAGTTCTATGCCCCGCGACTTTCCCGCAAGACGACGAATGAACCCTTTCTTCGCTAAAGCGTCCAGATGGGTCTGGACGCTGCGCACCGACTGAAGTCCAAATCTTTCGGCGATCTCCCGGAGTGTCGGGGGCAGCCCCTGCTCCGAGACCCGCTCGACGATAAAGTCTAAAATCTGTCGCTGCTTCTCTGTCAGTTCCGCCCTCATAGCAGTCAAAAGTATAGCATACTTTTGTATGCTTGTCAAGGGGGGAGGGATTTTCGGTAAATAAGCGGGGCTGCCGTGGGGGGCCCAGGCAACCTCCGCCAAAGAAGAGAGGGAGAGGGGGTGATTACAGGGTACGACGATGGGGTTCGATATAGACGGTATCGTAGTTACTGACGCGTCGGTAGAGGGGTTCGTTCTCCGCAAGGGGCCGGAAGGCCGAGCGCACGGTAACAAGGCTGCGGGGGTCAGCCCCAAGGAGCAGTTTGAGTTGAGAGACGGTCAAGTCACTTGGCACAGAGATCAAGGCGAAGCCCAAGCCGCCACGCATTCGCACATAGACCCACTTCCACTGGCCCTGCTCTCTCATAGATAGACCCTCCTTCCCGCGAAACCTCCGTCTCAGAATAGTTATAGAGCGATCTTTGCGAAGAGTATGTAATGCGCATTGCAGAGTTACGCTCTTGCAGTCCAATTCGAAGAGAACCTTTGCGCCGATCATAGCAGAGCTCTTCGTTAGGGGATCTCACGGGCATGCTCGAACGCGAAGCGTCTTGGAATGGCCTTTTTGAGGGGATCACCTTTGACGTGTGTTCCTACTTGACAACAGTCGAAAAATATGGTATATAATATCTTAACGATGTATCCTAAAGTAAATCATGTGAAGAGATGGGATACAACGAAACCAGGGATGAGGAAAGGATTGGTGATGACCCCAACACAACCTCCTTAGACCAGAGGGCCGGAGACCCTTCGCCGAAGCGGCGCTTCGGTTGTTCGGCGACCAGGGTTTTGCCCGCCTCCTCTGGACCAGGCCCCCAGCAGGGCGGGATTTTTCCCCAGTCGCCGACGCGGTTCGACCGAACCGGAAGGCCCAGGCCCTCCTGAACTCTGTCATCCCTTCTATGCCCAAAGCTGACCGCGGGAGAGGGGGGAAGGGGGCGAAAGCCCCACGGAGTGAGGGAAGCAACCAGAGGGGATGACAGAGAGCCCCTCAAGACCCCGCTGCTTGAGGGGAACGTCGCTCCGCCGCGTGCCCTACGGCGGAGCGGCTCTTTTCGTAGACGCCTGTCCTTGCTTTTTTCGCCAATCGTGTTAGTATAAAAGCACATGGCTAAGGTCTTGCACACTGGGGACACCCATATCGGCTTTCGCCAGTACGGCTTGGAAGAGCGCCGCGATGATTTTGCCAAAGCATTTCTCCAAGTTGTCCAGCTCGCTCTCGATGAATCTGTCGCTGCAGTTATTCACGCTGGTGATCTCTTCGAAGACCGTACCCCCGGCGCTGAAGATCTCTTGGCGACGCTGCAAGGGCTCTTCACGCTGAAAGACGCAGGGATTCACTTTCTGGGGATCGTGGGCAATCACGAGCAGCGTCGGGGCGTCCAGTGGCTGGACTTCTTTGAAGAGCTGGGCCTGGCAGTGCATTTGCGCCCGGATCGAGCCTTTGAACTTGAGGGCATACCCGTCTATGGGCTCGATTTTTCCGGGCGACGCGAGATCACTCCTCCAACGTACGCTGACGGGGTCTTAGTTTGTCATCAATTGCTTGACGCCGTCGATCTTGATGGCGAGCTCCCTTTAGAGAAGCTTGCCAGCTGTGGGACCCGCATCGTGCTGTTGGGAGACTATCATGAATATCGTGAGTGGCGCGAACGATACAAAAACCGCGAGATACTCATCACGTACTGTGGGAGCACGGAGCGCTGGGCGCTCGACGAAGTCTCCGAGCGCGGCGTCAACATTATCGATCTGAAGAGTGGGCGGCTGGATCGACGTCGCCTCAAGACTCGCCCGTTCTTCTACGTTCGCGCCGATGAGGATCCCATCCAGCGCCTTGAGAACTCCAATATCCAAAACGCTGTCGTCGTGGTCTACCTTGCGTCGTCGCAGTGGACTATCGCGGAGATCGAGAAGCTCGGCTACGAACGCGGCGCGTTAGCTGTGCGCGTGCGGGACCTCCGTGAAAGCCCAGCCCAAGAAGCTGAGCCCTCTATCGAGATCGAGTTTGGGGATGTGGAGCACGCCGTCACGGAAGCGATCTCTCGCAAGAGCCTTTCGCCCTTGGCGCGTGAGATCGATCAGATCATCCGTGACCTCAAGATCGCCGACTCTAATGTCGACCATGAAGTGACAGCGCTCTTGGAGCGAGCATGGCGCGCAAAGGCCTAAAAGAGCAGAAGGATTTGCTCGATTTGCTGAGCACAGTGCAGCAAGAGCCCAGAGAGCTCGGTCCGGCCCTGCCCGACCGGCTCGCTCACAATCAGCTTCAGCTGGACAGCTTAGAGATTGAGAACCTGTGGAGCTACAAGAAAGCTTCTTTGCGCTTTGAGCCGGGGATCACTGTTATTGCTGGGCCCAACGGCAGCGGGAAGTCTTCGCTCTTAGAAAGTATCTTCTTTGCGCTCTACGGGAGCGAAGCTCGACACGTCATCGGGCGCAGCTTAGATGAGATCGTGCGCCTTGGTGAGGGCGCGGGCTCGGTTAAACTCAGTTTTTTCTATGGAGGCAAGCGCTATACCGCGCAGATCGCGCTCCGACGCCAAGGCGGCACGATAAAGAGCGAGCGCAGTGGCTGTCAACTGACGTGTGACGACGGCTCCGTCTGGAGTGGCACGGAGAACGTCGTGGCCGAGATCGAACGGCTCTTTGGCATGGACCGCGAGGGCTTTACGAACTGTGTTTACGTCCGCCAAGGGGAGATCGATAGATTAATTCGCGCTGACAGAAAAGACCGCGAGCAGATGCTCGACGGGCTCTTGGGGCTTTATAAGATTGATCTCTATGTCAATCCGCGCTCTAAGGAAGCTCTACGGGCTCTCCATCGCAAGGCTGACGCGCTCGCGGAGCGCTTAGCACGCCTGCGCCAAGAGATCGACGCTTTAGAGCGCCAAGAGCTCTTCACTCAAAAGGCCCAGCTCACTGAGCAGATGGAGCGCACCCAGAGCGAGCTCGCTGCTGTAGATGAGCAACGCACTAACGCCTATAAACTCTTGCAGAGCTATGACGAAGCCCTGCAGCAGTTTGCTCAAATAGCTAAAGAACTCTCTCAGGCTGAGCGAGAGCTTGCAGAGAAGCACAAGCGTTTATCAGAACGGGAGGCCGAGCGCCACGAGTGCGAGAAGGAATTAGAGCGTCTGAGCGTACGGCATCAGCGAGCTCTCTCTTCGGTGAAGGCGAGCTTACAGCAATTAGGGATCGACGACGCCCGCGTCTTAGACGCACTCGAGAGTGCTACAATGTTTGAAGAAGTGACGGTGATCGCCGAGCGTATCGCGGCGCACAAGACTCATATAGAGAATCACCGTGTGCGGGTAGGGGAGCTCCGCGAGCAGCTCGCACGACTTATAGCTGAGCGCACACAGCGCGAGCGCGCTCTTGAAAAGCTACGTCAACAGCGTGATGATCTCGAACGTGAGCGGGAGCGTCTTGGGGAGCAGATCGCTCAAGGAGAGCGCAAGCTCGAAGCGCTCACTGAAGCGCTCACCCAGCATGAGCAAGCTGTCACGGCTTCCTTGCGTGATGTCGCTGCAGGCGCTCATGCGTTGGGGGTACCATTCTCTTCAGCGCTATCAGATTGGGATGCTCAAAAGATCTCCCAGGTACAGACCTCGTGGACGCGTGAGCTGCACCGCCTCGAGGAATACTATGATGAAGCCAAGCGCGCCGTGCTTCACGCGAAGACCCACTACGAAGCGCTGCGTCACGAGCTCACCCAGAAAGAAGAACTGTTAAAAGCTGGGCGCTGTCCCACCTGTGGGCAAGCTGTTCCTACCGAGCAGCTTGCTGAGGCACTCGCTGAAATCAGAGAGAAGCTTGCAGAGCTGGAGAAGCTCGTCCAGCACGAAGAAGCGGAGCTGCAGCGCATCGAAGAGAAGATAGCACTGTGGAAGAAGACCCAGAGCGCGCTTGATCGGGTGGTGCTAGAAATTGAGCGGTTAGCAGCACGTCGTGCAGAGCTCACGGCTCATCGCAGCGTTCTTGAAGAAGCTCACCAGCGCCACGTGACTCTCGGTGAACAACTCGCTCAGGTAGAGCGCCAGATCACGGAGGAGATAGAGATCGCTCGTGCTCAGCAAGCAGAGCAACAGCGCGTGGAGCAATCGATGAACGAAGCCAATGCGCTTCTGGCTCAAGCTCTTGAGGAGGACGAGCGCCTGGAGGAGATCAGGAGCGAGATTGAGAATCTCTTGCGGATGCGGGAGCAATGGCGCACCAAGCAAGCGGCGCGCAAGACGCTCTTAGAGAGCCTCAATGAACTGCGTGGCGACATCGCGCGGCTTTTGGAGCGTCGTGGGCAACTGCAGGCGCGCCTGCAGGATCAGAGCGAGGTCGAGCGCAAGCGCGCTCACGTCCAAGAGCTCATTCGATCACTTGAAGAGCAGCGCACTGCCCTGCAAGCTCGCTATGATGACTATGTGCACAAACGGGGCATTGTGCAGGGCCAGCTTGACTACTTAGAGCGCTTACGCGGAGAGCTCGCTCAGCTCCTGAGCGAACAAGAAGAGCTCGCCAAGCTGAAAGCTGAGCTTGACGAGATCGTCTCAGTCTATCAGATGACGAAAGTCGAGCTGCGCAAGAGGAACTTAGAGGCGCTCAATTACTATTTCAATGCGTTCTTCTCGCTGATGGACTCTGGGGATTCGTATAGTCGCGTAACAGTCCGCGATGACTATGAGATCGAAGTTGAGCTAAAGAACGGGCGGACGATCAGCCCCTCGTTGATGTCCGGGGGCGAACGCGCCCTGATTAATATCGCGCTGCGCTGCGCTATTCACCAAGTGCTCGCGAAAGCTGTGCGCCGCATGCCCCTCATATTAGATGAGCCAACGATCTATTTAGACCGAGATCGCATTCATAGATTACAATTCTTATTAGAGGACTTGGGCAGACGTGTCGGGCAAGTCATTGTCGTGTCGCACGAAGTGGGCTTGGTCGAAGGGGCCGATCACGAGTACCGCACCGAGAAGGGCAGCGATAATATTAGTACGATCTATAAGGTGCGCTAATGCTCTCTTCTGATGTGCGCCGACTCTTTCTGGAGGAGCTGAAGGCCCTGGGCGAGCGCGCCCAGCGGGTCACAAGCCATCGTGATGAGGCCCGTCGGCTCTTCGCAAAACTCCAGCTCGACGGCGCTATTAAAACGCTGACGCCCCTCGAGCGCCGCACTGAGCCGATTCTCAAGCTCGCCCAAGCTTCAGCTCTTTCGGTGATCTACGGTGTGGACGGCGGCAGCACCCGCCCTATGCACTTCGAAGACGGCACGACACTCTGCGCTAATCAAGCCGTCTTCATCGCCGATCCTCCGCTGCGCCATCGCGGGCTTCCCCTCGAGACATGGCGCACCATCGCGCTCGTGTCCCATTCGTTTCAGAACGTCGGAGAAGCTCGTGTGACTCACATTCAGAACGAACACGTCCATCACTGGCGGATTCACTTGACAAAAGATTTTGTCGAGCGCGAGGTCGAGCATATCGTTAAGGGCCTAGCTGATGTGACCAGCGAGCCGACCCATGCCCAAGAGATGCTTGAAGCTCTCGATATTCGAGAAGGCCTACTCATCGTAGACGGCGCGCTCTACCCCATTGGGCTGTATTATTATCTGTTGGGGGAGCTGAAGGGAGAGTGGGGCTATCGCTGGGGAGTACGGCTTTCGGATCGCGAAGATATTGTCGCATTGCTCGCAAGCCCGGTGCGTTTAGTCGAGGCGTGCGTGGCGAGAAAGCTCCCCATAGTAGCCCTGAACAAGACCCCCGAGACGAGTTGGCTGTTGCGATTCTGTCTTGACTATCCAGAACGTCGCTGGGCCAGTGATCGCCAATTTATGACCGCCGTGCTGAGCGACACCCCCAGAGACTCTTTGGGCTACACCAATTGGTTCGTTCAACACGCCTATCCGTCGTGGGAGGAGAAAGGATCTGAGATCGACTTACCGAAAGCTGTGAGTGACTTTGCGCTCACGTTAGAATCGAGTCTTTATCACGTGGCGTTCTTCTATGTGTATGATCCGCGGGTGCGCAGCGTCTTGAAGATTGAGACCCCGCGTGCGGTCTTTCAGTTCTGTGACCCGGAGCGTCTGCAAAAGATTGTGTTAGCGGAGATTGCGCGGGGCAAGGGCGTGCCCAATGTGATTCGTAAAGCTGACAGCCGCGCCCGTATCACTCAAGAGGAGCGCGAGGCGCTCATCCGTGCGTGCGGACTTGATCCCGATTATTACTATAATTTAAGCCGAGGGGAGAGCCTGTAAATCTTTCGATATAATGAGAGACTTTCAAAGGGGGTTTTATGCCTTCATGGGTGACGTGGGTCGTCGTCGGATTAGTAGCTATAGGGCTGTTCTTCGTCTGGCAGGGAGTAGAATCAGGTGGCCCGGCGCTCATTCTGGAGGGCCAGAAGATCTCGCAGCACGAGTTCAGTAAGTTCTATGAGAACTTGGTTGCGCAATATCGGAGATTCTATGCTCAGTACGGTCAGGATTTCTCAAAGCTCTTACAGGGCCCGGGAGGCATCGAATATCGGCTTGAGTTACAAAGCCGCGTCATCGACGAGCTTCTGCGACGACGTTTGATCACCCAAGAGATCAAGCGCCGTCGCATTGTCATATCTCAGACAGACATTGACGATCAGACGGAGATCGCGTTTGAACGTATTCTGAAGCAGAACAATCTCACCGAAGAGCAAGCAGAGCAGATTCTCAAGCAGCAAGGGCGCACGCTTGAGAGCTTTAAGAAAGAACTGCGCCAGGCCGTCGAGCTGAATATGCAGACGGAGCGCCTGCGCGAGAGCGTTATCGGCCCCATCGAGCCGACAGACCAGGAGCTCGCCGCGTATCTCGAAGAGCACCGTGACGAATACGATACCCCAGAGCAAGTCCACGCCCGACACATTCTTATAAGAGTTGCAGAGAACGCCTCTGAGACGGAGATCGCACAAGCGAAAAAGCAGATTGAAGATATTAAAAAAGAACTTGAGAATGGCGCGGATTTTGCTGAGCTTGCGAAAAAATACTCACAAGACCCCGGCAGTGCTCCTAACGGCGGCGATCTGGGATTTTTCAGTCGCGGCCAGATGGTCCAAGAATTTGAAGACGCAGCGTTCGCGCTCGAACCTGGACAGATCAGCGATCCCGTGCGCACGCAGTTTGGGTTTCATCTCATAAAAGTCGAAGAAAAGAAGCCCGCCCAGCACCCAGAGCTTGCTCAGGTTCGCGAGAGAGTGCTCAAAGACTATATCGAGGCCGAGCGCGACAGACGCTTCAACGAATTTTATAACGACCTGAAAGCTCGCGCCAAGATCTTCATCGCTGATCTCATCTTGAGAGTCTTCTATCTCTACGAGTACGCCGAACGGTTTGACGAAGCGCGGCGTGAGTACGCCAAGCTCAAAGACCCCAATCAGAAGCTTCACATTGCGCGGGTGCTGCGCAAGCAACTCGACGCTTTAGGAGAGAACGCTGCCCCAGAGTTGGTGCTTGCTCTGAAAGAAGAGATTGTGCGCTTATGGCTCGTGCAGATGGCGGCGTGGCCCAACCGTTCTGAGAGAAGCTACGCTCTTTCGCAGATCATCGCGCTCAAGCCCAACGAGCTGCCGGGACAGGCGTTCTTCCAGATCACCGTCGGCGCGGGCGTCCACGATGAGACGATACAAGTGCTTCAGAAGCGTCTGAAGGAATACGGCGTTCACGAGAGCGTCGTGCTCGCTGCGGATAATGAACAGATCGCGATCTGGGCGCGCACTGATACAGCGAACGCTCTGGAGCGCTTGGTGAGCGTTCAGGGTAAGCTTGAGCTGAAGCGCGTCTTGCGTGAAGGAGCTGTTGGGGAGAGATTACAAGCGACCGGCCTTGGGGAGCAAGCTCTCAAAGATCGTGCTGAATCTGAAAAACCCGGCTCTGGACGCTATTATCTCGTCTCTGAAACTCCACCGATAGACTCTTTGGAGATCAAAGAGATCTCAGTACAGACGAACCCAGCGGGGCGACCCGCTGGCCCGATGCTCAGAATACGCCTGAGCGCACGCACCACGCAAAGCTTAGCGAAAGCCCTTGGCCAGACTGATCAAATGCTTGCTATCGTGATAGATAACGTCGTCTACGGAACGGTGATGATAGGAGCAGCGCTGAGGGAACTGCTGGCTCAGCCGGGGAGCGTCTTCGATATACAGTTTGAAGACGCGTTCAAAGCGTCTCTTGAAGAGGCTCAAGCGCTCGCGGTGGCGCTTCGGCTTCCATTACCGACGGCGGTGCGCGTGGCTCGGCCGTAGGTTCACTCGGCGGTTGCATGGTCCAACTTTACAAGCTACACTGACAGTTGAGTTATTCAACGGGAAGGAGTCACGAGCATGTCCAAGCTTATGTACGTCTCTGATAAGACGTTTGCGCAGGAAGTTCTCCAGTCGCCCCAGCCGGTCTTGGTAGACTTTTACGCGGACTGGTGCGGCCCCTGTCGCGCCATCGCCCCCATTGTCGAGGAGATCGCCCACGAACTCAATACGAAACTCAAGGTCGTCAAGCTCGACGTAGACCAGAACCCAGAGACCGCCATGCAGTACGGGGTGCAGAGCATCCCGACGCTGCTCATCTTCAAGAACGGCAAGGAGGTCGAGCGCCTGATCGGCTACATGAGCAAGAGCAAACTTTTGAGCAAGATCGAGCCGCATCTGAGCTAGCGCCGCACGGCGATCTTGCCTACGGAGCTGCGAAGTTCTTTGCCATCTGTTGTTTTGGTGAAAAAGATATACAGATAGACGCCGTTGGCAACGGGATGGCCATCATCGCGCTGTAGATACCATTTGTAAGTTGCTCCTGGCACCGGCCCGCTCGAGAAGATCTTTCTCCCCGAAAGATCGAAGACTTCAAGGCGCACGCTTGCTATGGGTATCTGGCTCTGCACCTGAAAATCTACAGCTGAGAGCTGAACGCTGATCGCGAGGCTAATGCCCGCCAGACATGCCCACAGGCACATTCTGCCTCACCAAAGGGGGAACGCTGCCGGATTGCTTGATCTGTAAACGACCTAGCTCGATCCGGCGCACCCCATACTTCGTCATCCCTACTAATCTGTATCCATACATTCCCGTGGAGAGCGAGCCGTTCGTGACCATCCCTAACCATGGGCCCATCTCCTCGCTGCAGAGCACGAGCTCACCGCTCTTGAGATCGTAGAGCTCCAAGCGCATGAGAATAGTTCCAGGCCATCGGATCTCCAAAGAACGCTTGGAGTTATACGCGCCGTTGAGGGCTTGCTCGCCTTGGTAGAATTGTGCGGCATAGGCCTCTGCTTGTTTTACAATAGCCCGTGAGCACGCACTCAGCTCGTCTCCAAAGGCCATGAACGCATTAAATAACTCCACGGCGACCTCGTATTGGGAACGCCCCTGTGCCCCTTTGAGCAGATCGCGCAGCTCCTTCGCCAACGCGATCACGCGATCAAACTGAGCTATAGCTGATTGTAGTGGGGCAAAGCTCGTGTCGGCAATGGTCTTTTGCGAGAGCGCCACGAGCTTTTGGCGCAATAGATATGCGTTTTCCAGCACAGCGTCGAAATTCCCGATTTCAAGCATCGCGGCGATGCGTTCAAACGATTCGGCCATGCCCTCATAGAGGGTGACGAGCGCCTCCGCGTCTTTATAGAGAGTATCAGTAGCAAAAGCGGGAGGCACGAGTTGGCGCACCAGTCCAAGCTCAAGGGAGGCATTGCGCAGGGCTGCGGCTGCATCATTGATAGCGCGCACCGCGTTGTCAAGAGAAGTAAAGACGCTGTCAGTAAGCTTAAAGTGGAGGGCTATCCCAGTTTCGTCAAGGATGCGCCCAAAGAGCTTAATAATATCTAAGCTGAACGAGCGCACGCCCATGACGGGCGAGACCGTAAACTGCAGAGAGAGCTTATTATTAGACTCATTGGACTCGCGGATTCTGCTGAAGGGCGCGTCCACAGAGACTGTCAGGGTATGGGTGCCCACCGTGGCTTTCCAAGGGATCTGAATCTCGGTAGCTCTCTCTTTTCTGAGCTCAAAGAATGAGCGGGTCGCCAGCTCTTGCCCATTGAGCTCGATGATGACATCGAAGGCTCCGGCGGCATCGCCTTGCCCCACATTGGCGATAACCGCACGAATGAGAGCTGCTTGCCCCTCTTCAAGGTTGCTGGGTGAGACCCGCACCGACTTCACTATGAGATCGGGCAGCCCCGACTGCCCTGCAACTCCCAGTCCCGCGAGAACGATCCCAACAAGAATAAGTGCCCCAATGCGCATGACTTTAAACCTCCCGAGGTTTTCTTTCTCTGTTCTACTATACTGAACAGTCTCGGGCGCTGTCAATGGAACGGAGGTGAAATTTTGGTTCAAGCCCCTTTCAGCTTCTTCAGCTCGGCGATAAGCGCTGGGACAACCTGATGGAGATCACCGATGACGCCGTAGTCAGCTCGCTGGAAGATCGGCGCTTCAGGGTCTTTGTTGATCGCCAAGATTTTCTTTGAGTTCTTGCAGCCGACCATATGCTGGATAGCCCCAGAGATCCCGCACGCGATATAGAGATCTGGGGCGATCTGGGCACCCGTCTGGCCGATCTGATCGGAGTGCGGACGCCAATTGTTATTTGTCGCGACGCGCGTTGCCCCGACCGCCGCGTTATGGAGCAAGCTCGCGAGCTCTTCGAGCATCTTGAACGCTTCGGCACTGCCCATGCCTCGGCCCCCGCCAATGACGATCTTGGCGTCTGTGAGCGAGATCCCCTTCTTCTCCGTGGGGATGAGCTCTTTCATTCGTACGCGCAGGGCCTTCTCAGTCAAAGTGAGCGAGAGCGTCTCGACGGTGGGAGTAGCGCCGTCGGCGCTCTGCGCGGCTAGAGCGTGGGGCGCAAGCGTCAGCAAGATGGGGCTGCTGAAGATTTCGACTTCTTCTAATAAGCTGCCGCCCCAGTTGAGGCGCGTCACCCTCTTCAGCGAGCCTCCCTCGACAGAGAACTCGACGCAGTTTGTGGCCAAGCCCAGATTGAGTCGCGCAGCTACGCGCGCCATGAGATCATTGCCCGTTTCGGTGCCCGGTGCCAGCGCGATCTTCGGGGATTTCTGACGAATAGCATAAGCTGCGATCTCGGCCAACGCGTCGGGGAGATACCCTTCAAGGTGGGGATCTTCTGCGACGAGCACAGTGTGAATTCCCTTGAGTGTTGGCGCGAGTGTGCTCACCCCCTTGCCCATCAGTAAGGCGGCAACAGAATCGTTGCTCTTTTGCGCAAGATCCCGCGCTGCCGTGACAGTCTCCAACGACGTCTCTGTGAGAGAACCCTTGACTATCTCAAGAATAGCTAAGATCATGTTAGATCGCCCCCACTTCGCGAAGTTTCTCGACAATCTTGGGCACGGCGTCGACCCCTTGGCCCAAGATCTCGAGCTGTCGGCCCTCTTGTGGCTTCTTGAGAGCCTTGCGCACTATCTGTGATGCGGGTTTGGTCACTTTCTTCTGCTCGATGGGCACTTTTTTCGCGCTCATGATCCCGCGCAAGCTGGGATGGCGCGGGGTGTTGATGCCCTCTCTCACGGTGAACACCGCAGGAAGTGGGACTTCGTAGACTTCCCAGCCGTCCTTGGTCTCGCGCTTGGCGATGGCTGTATTGTTCTGGATCTCGAGGGCTTTGATCCCTGTCACGCACGGCAGATCTAAAAGATGAGCTACGCGCAGCCCTACTTGATAATTACACGTATCAGCAGATTCGTTCCCAAAGAGCAGTATATCGAATCCCAGGGACTTAACAGTCTCAGCGATCGCTTGGGCAGTCGCCGCGGGGTCCCAAAACTCATAATCTTCAGCTTCTAATAAGATAGCGCTAGTGATCCCCTTGGCGATTGCTTCCCGAAGCTGCTCTTGGGCGGCTTGGGGCCCAAGCGTCAACACTGTCGAGCTGCCCCCGTGCTTCTCGATGATCCTGATCGCTTCTTCGATGGCACACTCTTCGTGTGGGCTGACGGTGAAGCCCAAGTTCGTGGTGTCCACGCGCATCCCGTCGGCGGTCAGCTTGAAGCCGCCGCCGGTGTCTGGGACGCGCTTGACGCAGACAAGTACCTTCATAGAAGCTCCTTTCTCGCTACGAAATTTTTGCTAATAGATGGTGTACGTAGAGCGGCTCTAATGTCCATAGCTCGTTCTGTTGGAATTGACTGTATTTGAGCGCACCCAGCTGAGCGATGACCGCCCCGGAGGGCTGATTGAGCGCAGCTGGAGCGATTGTCACGATACGCTCCAGGGCTAAACGATGGCGCTCCGCTCCAGGCCCGATACAGAGTGCTAAATCACTCATTCGCTCGAGCTTCTCTTGCAGAGCCCCGATTGTGCTTGACGTCTCTGGCGTGGTCAGAGTAGTACCTTCATAGAGGGCATAATAAACGAAATCGCGCCGATCCGGCAGCACGACACAGATCTTTCCGGAGAGAAACGAGACTTTTTCAGCGTACGCAGCCGCGCTGGGAACGCCCACGATGGGGATGCCCAAGGCGTGCGCGAGCCCCTTCCCCACGGCCATGCCAATCCTCAGGCTTGTGAATGACCCCGGCCCAAGGGCAATAGCGATCAGTTCGATCTGCTCTTGTTTGATCTCGTTGAGCGCGAGCAAGCTCTCCAGAGCAGGCAGGAGACGTTCACCGGGGCCAAGCTCCGTAGAGAAGAGCATATCACCCAGAAGACGCCCATTGCAGCACAGACCGATACTCCCTTGCTCGTGGCTCGTCTCGATGCCCAGTACAGTCATAAGATTTGCTGAAATAATACAGGAAAATCGAGATTTGTGCAAGTGTGAGAAAAATTTTTGACAACCCCCTGGCCTAGCGTGTAGACTTACCAGCCGGTGGTCGGTGACTATCGCCAAACTTTTCGGGATAGGGGTGTGGGATGATGCACGTGATTATCTATACAATGCCGATGTGCCAGTATTGTGGCGTAGCCAAGCAATTTCTTGCCGAGCGGGGGATCGGCTTCATTGAGTATGATCTGTCAAAAGACCACAACAAGATGGCAGAGATTGTGAGTCGGACGGGGCGGGCAAGCGTCCCGGTCATCGAGATTGACGGGGAATTTATTGTCGGGTTCGACAAGCATCGCTTAGCGAGGAAGCTCGGGATGTAACGGGCAAGCTTGTTGGGATCCTAGTTGCGACGGACTCCAACACGGCTTACTGCTCACTTGACGGAGTTGAATTTCCAAGACGATAGCGTCATTAGGAGGATATGGACTATCCCAAGGTTGTCAAAAGGATTGCTGATATTTTGAAGGAATTTGACAGCCAAAAGCCGGTTCATAAATCTTTTAAGCCTGGTATAGGTCCCTTCGGCGAACCTCAGCTTGTTAAAGAAATATCGAAGCGACTGGTGCAAGAGGGTATCCAGGCTAGTACGCACCGTACCCCGGACTTGGTGGTTCACAAATGGGCAGGGCAAGCTCGCAATCGAGTTTAAGATTGTGCGCCCGTTTGGAGACAATGGCAAAGAAGCAGAAAATTGGTCTGTGAATATGCTACATCCGTACCCTGGCCATGTGAGCCTCTTAGGAGATGCTATCAAGCTAATTAACTTAGAGAATTTTGATCAAAAAGGCTTGATCGTAATAAAGATCAGCCTAGACCCGCTAATACTTTTCGTTTGAACTAATAGCAAGAAATGTGTTACAGATTCCTTTGGGGCAAAGGGTCGAAGAGAGGAGAAAAGGGCTAATTCACCCAGTCCATCAAGTATTACGGTGTATAGGTTGGCCGCTTGAGATTGGACTCTATAACGCTTGACCCTTCTGTCGCTCCGTGCTATTATTGACTTGATTGATCAGGCATTTCGCTGATCCAGATACGGAGAAACTCTTTCGAGGAGAAAAGCCTCGAAGGCTACCTACACAAGTGCTACGATTGGCGCTGCGGAAGCTTTTGATCTTGGATGCTGCTGAATCACTTCAAGACCTGAGAATTCCGCCAGGGAACCGGCTAGAGAAGCTGAAAGGGGATCGAGAGGGACAGTACAGTATCCGAATCAATGAGCAATGGCGAATCTGCTTTCGGTGGCGCAATGGCAATGCTTATGATGTGGAGATCACAGACTATCATTCATAAGGAGGAGTCAATATGAGCAAGAGAGAACTAGGCCCCATCCACCCTGGAGAGATTTTGCTAGAAGAATTCCTCGTACCGATGGGTATCAGCCAACATCGCCTCGCTAAGGACATCAATATTGATTATAGGAGGATTAACGAGATCATACGGGGGAAAAGAGCTATCACAGCGGACATAGCCCTGCGGCTAGCCCGCTATTTCGGGACATCCGAGCGTTTCTGGCTGAATCTGCAGGCACGTTATGATCTTGAGATCACAAAGGAGGAATTGGGAGACCAAATCTCAAGAGAGGTTAAAGCCCTTGTCAAAACTGGCTGAAACGCCGCTCTCGTGCTAAGCCTTCAAAAACCGCCTGCGCGGCGTCAATATCGCGTTTAATTTGCTCTCTGAGCGCGTCTAGAGAATCAAAACGCTGATCGCCCCGCAGACGGTGCAGCAAAGTGACTTCAAGCTCGAGACCGTACAGCTCTTCGTCAGTATCGAAAATATGAACTTCGATGCTTGGGCTGGCGTTGGCAAATGTAGATCGGTTCCCGATATAGAGCACGCCCTCACGCCAAGAGTCTTGTATGAGCACGCGCACCGCATAGACCCCTGCTGCCGGCACAAGCACATTGTGCTCTAGCGCCAAGTTCGCCGTAGGGTAGCCCAATTGCCGTCCGCGTCCATCGCCGTGCACGACTGTGCCCCACAGCGTGGGCGCATAGCCGAGCATCTGGTGAGCTTCTTCAAAACGCCCAGCGAGCAAGCTCTCACGGATCGCCGTCGAGCTGACAATTCTTTGTCCCACTGTAACTGGGGGGACGACCTCGACAGAGAATCCGAAGCGAGCACCAAGCTCTTCCAGCAGGGCGCTGTTCCCTCGACGATTCTTGCCAAAGCGTGCGTCCGGCCCGATCACCATATGAGCCATGTGGAGCTGCTCTACTAAGATTTTCCTGACAAACTCTTCAGCAGCCATCTCGCCGACCTCAGGGAACTCCACAGCGAGAACATGCTCTACGAACTGAGAGATCTTCTCAAGCTTCTTGCGAACAGGGAGGAGCAACGGTTTGGGAACCCCCAAAGAGTTTGAGGGTGGCTGAGTGAAGACGAACGCCACGCTGAGCGCGCCATGCTCCCGCGCCCATGAATCCGTACGCTCTAAGAGAGCACGGTGGCCGCGATGCACCCCGTCGAACGTCCCCAGCGTCAGAGCTGTGCGCTGCTGGGGATGAAAATCTCTCAGTCTGCTGATATTCATAGGTTGCGCGAGAGATGGCGCTGCAGCTCGGCGAGCACGCGCTCTTCCACTTCTGCTAAATCGCCAGGAATGACACACCCGGCGGCTTGCTCATGCCCGCCCCCACCGAAGAGACGCGCTACGCTATTGACCGTTGCGCGCCCTTTGGAGCGCAAGCTCACTTTGATCTTCCCATTGTCTAATTCTTTAAACAGCACAGCGACTTCAATGCCTGCGACGCTGCGCAACTCTTCAACCAAGCGCTCTGTATCCGTGACCGATGTATTCGTCTGATGGAAGACCGTCTTGGGGATAGTGCTCCAGATGATCCCATCACTAATCTGGGCGTTCTGCAGCACATACCCCAAAAGCTGTAATTCAGACAAGCTGCGGCGCTCGTAGAGATTGATCGCGATCTCGCGGGTGTCTACCCCATACGATAAGAGCTGAGCGGCCATCTCCAGCACTTCACGAGTGACGTTGGAATTGCGAAACGAATCGGTGTCAGCGACGATCCCCGTGTACAGGCACGTCGCGATCTGCGGGGTGATCGTCACTCCCAGATGAGGCGCTAACTCGTAGAGCAGCTGTGTGGTTGAGGCAGCTTCCTTGACGAAATTAATATGACCGAATCTCGGGTTATCCCGATGATGATGGTCTATATTGATAATAATCTGTCCTTCGTGGAGGAGCTTGAGCGCGTCCTCCCCGATACGATTGAGATCGCCACAATCAACAATGCACCAGACTTCGATCTCGTCGCTGCGCAGTTGCGTCGGGTGGAGCATGGCGTCGGCGCCGGGTAGGAACTGCAAGCTGGGCGGCACAAGATCGCGATTGGCGGCCCAAGCTTCTTTGCCGAGCTGCTCGAGCATGAACTTGAGAGCGAGCTCGCTGCCGATGGCATCGCCCTCTGGGCCAATATGGGAGAGAATGCCAAATCGCGCATGAGCGCGGATGACGGCCTTGACTTCGCTGATCATTTCTGAAGACCTTTCTGAGGCCCTCACCCCTAGCCCCTCTCCCGCCTTCACAGACGGAAGAGGGGTGCCCGTAGGGCGGGGTGAGGGCCTTCTTAATTCTACGGGAGAACGTCGCGGATGACCAGTCGCTGGTAGCCGTTGCGCGTGCTCGTGTAGACAATCCGCTTGCCGTCCGGCGAGAATGACGGATGCGAATCGCGGTAGATATCTCTCGTGAGCCAGGTGAAATTCTGTCCGTCAGCATCGAGCCGCGCAATGTCTGATTCATCGCCGCGGACGGCTTCGAATGCTACAAATCTCCCGTCGCGCGACCATGCCGGATACCAATAGATCCCCGCGCTGTCGGTCAGCTTTTGTCTGACTAAGCCGTTGGGTCTCATCGCATAGAGGTCCCAACTGCCTTCACGATACGAAGCGAAGACGATCTTATCGTTGTTGGGAGACCAAGCTGGAAAAGCCTCACGGAGGTCGTCTTGGGTCAGTCTCTCTGTCATGCCCGTGAGGGGATTGATGAGATAGAGATCGGGCCAGCCGTCTCGGAACGACTCAAAGACGATCTTGCCGTCGGGGGTCCAGGCGGGGTCCCAGTCGGTAGCACCGTGCTGAGTCAAGCGGGTGACGCCGGAGCCATCGGTGTTCATCATATAGATCTCATAATTGCCGTCGCGGCTGGAGTAGAAGGCGATCTTGGAGCCGTCTGGGGAGAAGCGTGGGCGCAGATCGCTCCCCGAATGACTGGTGAGTCGTTTGAGATTTATGGTGGGCGCGAGCGTGAGCAGGTAAATTTTAGAGTTCCCGTCGCGATCAGAGACGAAGACGATCTGAGTGCCGTCGGGGGACCAGTCTGGCGCAAAATCATTAAAATTCTTGGGGTGAGGCTGCGCGAGACTGCTAGCTATGACAAGAGCAACCCCAATCAGCACAGCAGAGAAGCTCCTCATCACCACCATGCTGAGAGTGTAGCACGTTTGCGAGCCGGAGTCAACAGATCACCCTCGCAAGATCGGCTCCTTGGCTGCGCGCACTTCGTCTAACCGCCGCACTGACGCCCCATAGACGGGCACGGCGTGCGGCGCTTCTTTCAGTATCTGGGGATTCTCTTGCATCTCTTGAGCGACCTTGATGAGCGCGTCCGCAAAGTAATCTAATTCTTCTTTGCTGACGGTCTCCGTCGGCTCGATCATCATCACTTCGGGGACTATTAATGGGAAGTAAATTGACGACGGGTGTACGCCGTAGTCTATCAGTCTCTTGGCGACGTCGAGCGTGCGAAGCTCTTCGGACATGCCCTTGGTTGTCAGCACAAATTCGTGCATGCAGAGTCTGTCATAGGGGGCTTTGTAGACTTTGCTGAGTCGTGCTCGCAGATAATTGGCATTGAGCACGGCGTTGGTGCTGACGGCTTTGAGGCCCTCATCCCCCATCATGCGGATGTACGCATAGGCGCGTACTAGGACTCCGAAGTTCCCATAGAACGAGTGGATCTTCCCGATGGAGTGCGGGTGCTCGTAGTCCAGCGAATATCGATCTTTGTGTTTCACGACACGGGGCACGGGCAAGTACGGCTCGAGCTTCTTAATAACAGCTACGGGGCCAGAGCCGGGGCCGCCGCCGCCATGCGGCGTGCTGAACGTCTTGTGCAGATTATAATGGACGATATCGACACCCATGTCGCCGGGGCGCGCTCGCCCAACGATGGCGTTGAGATTGGCCCCATCGTAGTAAACCAAGCCACCCACGTCATGAATGAGCCTTGTGATCTCTAAGATCTCGGTCTCGAACAGCCCAAGTGTATTGGGGTTGGTGAGCATGATCCCAGCGACAGACTCATCGAGATGGGCTTTCAAAGCGTCAAGATCAACAAGCCCCCGGGAATCTGAAGGGATGGGCACGACTTCAAAGCCCACAATTGCCGCAGAAGCGGGGTTTGTCCCATGAGCCGAGTCTGGGAGCAGAATCTTCGTGCGCTTATGGAGTTCTTTGGTGCGCTCGAAGTGCTTTTTGATTAGAAGCATTCCCGTGAGTTCCCCGTGAGCACCGGCGGCAGGCTGGAGCGTGATCGCGTCCATGCCCCCAATTACACAGAGATACTCCCCCAGCTCGTACATCAGTCTGAGCGCCCCTTGCGAGAGCTCATCCCCCTGCAAGGGATGAGCGTAAGCAAATCCCGGCAGCCGCGCCAGATCTTCGTTAATTCTGGGATTGTACTTCATGGTGCAGCTGCCCAACGGATAGATGCCGCTGTCCACACCGTAATTCATTCGCGACAGCTTGGTGTAATGGCGGACGACCTCAACTTGAGAGACCTGAGGGAGCTTCGGATCTTCTCTCCGAATAAGCTCTGCAGGGATCAGCTCAGTGAGATTTCTCTCTGGGAGATCGAGAGCGGGAAGTCGAAGCCCGCTGCGGTTCTCCTCGCCGATATCAAAGATCGTCGTTCCCATCTTAAGCTCCTTTCAAGATCTTGACGAAGCGATCCATCTCGTCGCGCGTGCGCTTTTCCGTGACAGCAACTAAGAGATTATTGCCATCCAAAAGACCGTACGGTGTAAGATCAAGGCCGCCTAGGAAGCCTTCATCGCGTAAGACTTTCAGTAATCGTGACGGCTTCTTGCGTGTCCGAACGACAAATTCATTGAAGAACGGCCCGGAAAATCTCAAGGCAAACCCTGGCAGCGCGGAGATCTTCTCTGCAAGATAATGAGCTTTCTGGAGATTGAGCTCAGCTAATTTTCGTAAGCCCCGCCGTCCCAAGGTCGCCATATAGATAGTCGCACACAAGGCCATCAGGGCTTGGTTCGTGCAGATATTCGATGTTGCTTTCTCTCTTCTGATATGTTGCTCGCGGGTCTGCAAGGCCATGACGTAGCCAACGCGGCCGTCAGCGTCGACGGTGCGTCCGGCCATGCGCCCTGGCATCCGGCGCACGTAGTTCATTCGGGTTGCGAAGATCCCAAGCAATGGCCCCCCAAAACTTTGCGGGATGCCCAGGGGCTGTCCCTCACCGACGACAATATCCGCGCCGAAGAGCCCCGGCGGCGCTAAAATCCCTAGCGCAATGGGATTGGCGCTCACGATCAAGAACGCGTCTTTAATCAGATCTTTCAGTCCCGCGAGATCTTCGATGATCCCAAAGAAATTGGGGGTCTGCACGATAAGCCCAGCCAGCCCGTCAAGTTCGTTGGGCTGCAGCGCTGCGCGATCAATCTGTCCTGTCTCTGTGAAGGGCACATGGATGAGTTCTAAGCCCGCGCCCCACGCGTAGGTCTCTAAGCACTGTCTATAGTGGGGATTAAGGTTCTTGGGGACTAAGAATTTCGTTTTTCCCGTGACGTTCTTAGCCATGAGCATCGCTTCGGCGAGGGCCGAGCCCCCGTCGTACATGGAAGAGTTAGCGACTTCCATCGCTGTCAGTTCGCAAATCATCGTCTGGAACTCGAACATCCATGTCAGCGTCCCTTGGGAGAGCTCGGCTTGATACGGGGTGTAGCACGTCAAGAATTCCCCGCGCGAGATGAGATGCGGAATAATCGCAGGGATATAGTGATCGTAAATCCCCGCGCCGAGGAAGCTCACGTACTGCCCTGTATGTGCGTTCTCCGCGGCCATTTGGCTGACTAGCTGAGAGACTTCCAGCTCACTGAGGGGATCGAGCCCCACAGGCTTGAATTTTTTCAGAACTTCAGCGGGGATATCAGCGAAGAGCTCTTCGATATCTGAGAGCCCGATCTCCGCAAGCATCTTGCGCTGGTCTTCTGGCGTATTCGGGATGAACTCAAACGCAGCCATTCATTCCTCCTTAAGATTCTCAAACGACCGCTTGGGGCTTAGGTCCCGATATGCTGCTCATACTGCTCGGCTGTCAAGAGGGTCTCGAGCTCTGCGAGATTGCTCGGGGCGATGATCGCGATCCAGCCTTGCTCGTGGGGGGACTGATTGATCAGTTCGGGTTTCGCTTCGAGCTCCCTATTGACATCGATGACCTCGCCGCTGAGGGGGGCATAGATGGGCGAGACGGCCTTGACGGACTCGACCGTAGCAAACTCTTGCATCTGTTTGACTTTGGTGCCGATCTTGGGCAGCTCGACGTAGACGATATCTCCCAGTTGGTGTTGGGCGTGATCGGTGATGCCGATGCGCGCTTTCCCGTTTTCGAGCTTGACCCATTCGTGCTCTTTCGTGTAGCGATACTCTTTGGGGTAAGGCATACGCTCTCTCCTTCTCTAAAGTATAGTGCTTACAGTTTAGCGTGAAGAAAGGGAATGGTGCAAGTGAGTTAGAAAGTATGCAGATACAGCTGATGCTTGTCCACCTGTATCGTTAATGATACAATAAGCCATGCCTAGAGGATTTCGCTTTGTGGTGAACACGCGTGAGCATCCACCACCCCATGTCCACGTGATTTGTGCAGACGGACAGGAGGTGCGAATCAACTTGAATGATGGCTCGTTCATGGATGAACCGCCTTCTGGAAAGAAGAGCGCTATAGTGAAAGCATTGCGCAAACATGTGAAAGCGATCCGAGAAGCGTAGGATCGGTATCATCCTCGAGGAGCGTGATCAGAGATGATACAGACGGTTGAGTTATCTCAAGCATATAAGCTGATGACGCGCGTAGATATTGATCATAGCCGGCGACTGTTACGTGTCTGGTTTGCTGATGGGGCTGTGGCTGTTGTTCCAGTGTCAGAGATTGAGCAGGCTGGCGGACTTACTACGCTCGATTTGAGTACGGTGAAGCTCTCTGATCCTTACGTAATCATGATGAAAAGCGTCAAGGGCGAGACAGAGGAGATCCCTTGGGATTTCGTGCGTGTTTATGCAGATGAAGAGTTTAATCGTTCCGAACGTGAGAAGGGCCAGCTCTCGCTGAAAGCGCTTGGGAAACGGATACGTCAGTTACGAGAGCAATCTGGCCTATCGCAGGAACAGCTCGCGCGCAAGGCCAAAATTGGTCGCATTACGCTGAGCCGGATCGAGAACGGCAAGCTCTACGCGCGCACGAAGACACTAGAGAAGGTTGCGCGGGCGCTTGGGGCTAGGATGGAAGATTTGATTCTCAGTTGATTGACTGTTGGCTGAGTGTTATACTAACCTCGATATGGGGGTGTTATGTTTAATCCTTTTGAAAAACCTTTAAGAGAAATTGAGAAAGATGATCTTAATTTATTGGTATCAAAAGGCGTTGTCGAGGGGGTATTCGTGGAATACAAACAAGATTTTGTGAATCCTCTGAAAATTGCTCGGAGTGTTGCCTCTTTTGCTAATACTTATGGGGGATGGCTCATAGTCGGTGCGCAAACCGATAATAATAACTTACCCATAGCTTTCCCTGGTTTTGATCTTAACACACGGCCAAAACCCAAAGAAGACCTTCGCAACATGATATTATCGCACGTCGACCCTTTCCCTCGATATTACACTCAATTAGTTGAAGTTTCGCCTGATCGAGGAGTCCTTCTTATACAGATACCGGAGAGTGATGAGACTCCCCACGTTACTAGTGATGGCAGAATCTATCGCAGGAACGCAGAAGGTTCAGACCCTGTTCCAGAAAAAGATCGCTTCTCTATTGATAAGCTTTATGAGAAGGGTAAGCAATTTCGTCAGCGGGTAGAGAAATTTTGTCAGAGAGAGATGATTATGTCTGAGTGGCAGGCTAAGGCCCAACAGCCTTGGCTTGAAATGTATTTTCTACCTTATCCTCTTGATCAATTAGACATAGCGGATTGGCCGGATTATGCTAAACACCTGAAAGAAAGATTCGAAAAGCCTTTGAGTGTACCAATACCCTTGCCTACAGAAGCTGAAGCAAGTACGGAAATCCCACAAGATGCTGTCTTCACGTTAGAGAATATCATCGAATTTAACAATTTTTTCATTACCTCTCAATCGATCTCAATGCGTCAAACGACGAAGAAAACTCTATCACTGTTACCCCCTACTTTTGAGTTCTATCATAATGGGGCGGCCAAGATCTTCATCTCTGTTCCGTTGATTGCTCAACAGCAAATCAACCGACCTTTATTTACTAGTTTTCTTGAACATATAGATCAAGAAGACTTAAATCTATTTCGTTTCATTGATGGTCAGCAGCTTTTCAACGCTTGTGTAGCACTTATAATGGCTTATGTCAAACTCCTTGAAGAGCAAGATTGGGATGGACAGTTGCTAGCTAAATTTCGGATATCAAATTCCTGGCGAAGCGTGCTTTTCATCGAGTCTAAAGATTATATACAGCATGTTCAGAGTTATGGTGTGCCAGTTTGTCATATGGACAGGCTTGAAACAGACTTATTGCCACATACCATGCAAGATATAAAAAGCTTGGGCTTTTTTGCCTTGCTAGGAATTTGTGGTCAGATATTTAGCCAATTAGGAATACCCTTTGATTTTATCATCAAGTTCTTAACGGAGCAAATCACCAAAGGATGGGATAAATCCCATACCTGATCTCCTCGTTGAGAGCTTGCACAAGCATCCCATAGTGCCGAGGGGCGGACTCGAACCGCCGACACCAGGATTTTCAGTCCTGTGCTCTACCAACTGAGCTACCTCGGCCAGACTTCGTCTGGACTGTTCACCGTGCCGCCGCAGGCGGCACGATATACGGTCCAGGCGAAGCCTGGCGGGGATGACGGGATTTGAACCCGCGATCTCTGCCTTGACAGGGCAGCGTGTTAGGCCACTACACCACACCCCCGCACTCGCTCATTATAGCTGCTGCCAGAGATCTCGTCAACCACTGCAACATAATGGTCTTGGTATCAGGCTTCTCAGCCGTGAGCAAATCAAACGCCTAATCTAAGTGCTTCTGCTGACAGTTGCTCCAATCCGATTCTTGAGCCAGATCGCTCTGTCTTTCTCTCAAGAGGCGTTAGCAGACTCCCAGCTGCAAGAAGCCGAAGTTCCAAGAGTTTGAGGGGAAGCTGGCGCAGAAGGGCAAGCGAGTAGGTAAGGTGCGAGCCCTGTTCGATGAGACGAACAAGATCGCGATCTTGGGGATAGCTGCTGAGGGGAATGACGAGAGAATTGCCCATCAGGTGCGGATCGAGATCAAGGCAGATAAGGACGACGAGCCCGAGGAGTATGCAGAGCCTCAAGCTCAAGTGACAGCCAGGTCAACCTCCGAGCTTGTATGAGGTACTTGATGATGCTTCTTGGGTTTGTACAATAGAGGTGTTATCTCAACAGAGCAAGGGGATCAGCAATGATGGGACCTACCT
>CALLJK010000005.1 GCA_938091745.1 Candidatus Bipolaricaulota bacterium | reverse complement strand
GCTCTATCTGGATGGGGCGCTGGTCTTTCACCTAGAGAATTCGTACGTGGGGGCAGGGGTGGGCTGGGCGCGTTGGGAGGATACTGCTGGAACAGATCGTGGGGTTTGGTCGCAAGTCTATCTGAAGCTCTTGTTCGGGCAGGAGCTGAACCTACTCTCGCTCCCGATCTATATGCAGATCAATCTAACGCTTGGGGAATGGTACTGGCTGCAACCGGCGGTGACCGTGGGCATCTGGCTTGGATTGTGATAGAAGTTGCCTAAACTCCCAAAGCTGGCAGAACGCTCGCCGACCCTTTACAATCTAGAGCAATATCTCTACACCAAGGAGTGTCGCGATGCCTTTTGAGTTTAAACTGCCCGATATCGGTGAAGGCATTCACGAAGGCGAAATCGTCAAATGGCTCGTCAAAGAAGGGGACTTCGTCCGCGAAGACCAGCCTATGGTCGAGGTGATGACCGATAAAGCAACTGTTGAAATTCCTGCGCCGCGCGCCGGAAAGATCCTAAAGCTTCATGCCCAAGAGGGCGAAGTCGTCAAGGTCGGCTCGGTCTTGGTCACTATCGAAGAGGTCAGCGAAGCCAAGTTTGAACCCAAGCGTGAAGCCATCACGGTCGCAGCGCCCCAGCCCAAGCCTGAACCGGAGCCTGTAGCAACAGCAGCGGCTGTCGCGGCGCCGCCTCCGCCTCAAGCTCCAGCAGCGCCCCCAGCGCAACGAGTGCTCGCAACCCCCGCGACGCGCAAGCTTGCCCGCGAGCTTGGAGTAGATATCTCGCAAATTCAAGGGACCGGCCCTGGCGGGCGCGTCACCGACGAAGACGTGCGTCGCTTTGCTGCGGCGCGCACTGCGCCTCCACCGCCCACGCCTACGCCTGCTCCTGCTCCCAAGCCAACAGCTCCGGCGTTCGCGCCCAGCGCTGTCGTCGCCGACCGACGCGAAGAGCGCATCCCCTTGCGAGGCATCCGTAAGAGAATCGTCGAGCACATGCACCAATCCAAGACGACCGCGGCGCACTTTACATATGTCGACGAAGTCGATATGACCGAGTTAATTCAGCTGCGTGAGCAGATGAAACCGTTAGCAGAGCAGAAGGGCGTCAAGCTCACATATCTGCCGTTCATCGTCAAAGCAAGCGTCGCAGCGCTCAAAGAGATGCCCCTGCTCAATGCGTCGCTTGACGAAGCCAAGGGCGAAATCGTCATCAAAAAGTACTATAACATCGGGATTGCTACAGCAACCGATGATGGCCTCATCGTCCCAGTGATCAAGGACGCTGACAGAAAGAGCTTATTAGAGATCGCTCTTGAGATCGAGCGCTTGGCTAAAGCCGCGCGCGAGGGCAAGATCGCCCTTCACGACATCCAAGGGGGCACGTTCACCATCACGAGCTTAGGCGCTTTGGGTGGGCTTTTCGCTACCCCGATCATTAACTACCCCGAAGTGGCGATCTTGGGCATCCACGAGATCAAGAAGCGCCCAGTTGTCAGAGACGATCAGATCGTCATTCGCGACATTATGTACGTGTCGCTCTCGTTCGATCACAGGCTGATAGACGGGGATGTGGGCGCACGCTTCTGCAAGAAGATTATTAGCTATCTGGAGAACCCCAAGATGCTCTTTCTGGAGCTGGTGTAGCTTTGAACCACCATGCGCGGAATCTTGCAGTATCTTTGGCGTTATAGAGTGCGCATCTTCTTAGGGCTAGTCGCGCTCTTCATTGTTGACGGCGCTCAGCTCATCGTGCCCTTGATCATTCGCGCAGCGGTTGACCAGCTCGCGCAGACGGGCACAGCCCAGCTCGCGCTCTTTGCTGGCTATATTTTAGGCATCGCGCTCGTCGTTGCGATCTTTCGCTTCTTCTGGAGATATTTTATCTTTGGGGCATCGCGCATGATCCGCCGAGATCTGCGCGACCGGCTCTACGCGCATTTAGTAAAACTCTCCGCGAACTTCTTCGCCAATACTAAGACCGGCGATCTCATGGCCCACGCGACCAATGACGTCGAAGCCGTACAATTTGCGTGTGGGATGGGCATCTTAGCGTTAGCTGACGCGATCATCATGGTCTCGTTCTCGCTGGCCGCGATGCTCTCTATCAATTGGCAGCTCGTCTTGTACGCATTCACGCCCTTGCCATTCGTGACGGTCTTCGTCGTCATTGTCGGGCGGATGATCCATAAGCGTTTCATGGCTGTGCAAGAGGCGTTTTCAGTCTTGACCGAAAAAGTGCGCGAGGCGATCTCCGGCGTGCGCGTCATCAAGAGCTTCGCCCAAGAAGCTGGGTTCTCGAAGGACTTTGGGCGCACCAACGAGCTATTTATTCAAAAGAACTTGAGCTTAGTGCGGGTGCAGGGGTTTTTTGAGCCGATGATCGCGCTGTTGGCTGGGCTCTCCAGCGCGATTGTCTTGCTCGTGGGCGGGCAAAAAGTGATCTCCGGGGCGATCAGCTTAGGGGATTTTGTGGCGTTCACGTCGTATCTGGGAATGCTCACCTGGCCCATGATGGCCTTGGGGTTTGTGATTAATTTAATGCAACGCGGCGCGGCATCTATGGAGCGCATCGAGAAGATTCTCAAAACTGAACCAGAGATTGTCGACGCTCCCAACGCTGTGCCCTTCCCAAAGCGCTCTTCTATCGAGTGTAAGCGCTTGACGTTCAGCTATCCCGTTGCTGAGCCGAGCGCCAACGGGCATCCCGTCTTGCGCGACGTCTCGTTCTCTCTCGAAGAAGGGCAAAGATTAGGGATTATCGGGCTGACCGGCTCCGGCAAGAGCACCCTCGTGCATTTATTATTACGGGTCTTCGATCCTCCAGAACAGACGCTCTTTATCGGGGGCGTCGATGTGCGCAGGATTCGTCTCAGTGAGCTGCGCAGAGAGATTGCGCTCGTCCCGCAAGACCCATTTCTCTTCTCTACAACGATTCGGGAGAATATCGCGTTTGGAAAGCCGACGGCTTCTGAGCGCGAGATCGTCGAAGCTGCTCGGCTTGCTGGCATCTATGATGAAATTGTAGAGTTTCCCAACGGCTTGGAGACGATTGTCGGCGAGCGCGGCGTCAGTCTCTCTGGGGGCCAGAAGCAGCGTGTAGCGCTCGCCCGCGCGCTCTTGATGAACCCGCGAATCTTGATCTTAGACGACGCGCTCTCGGCCGTAGACGCTGAGAAAGAAGAAGAGATCTTGCGCAATCTCAGCGATCTTATGCGTTCCAAGACAGCGATCGTGATTGCGCATCGCATCTCTGCTGTCAAAGATGCTGATCTCATTTTAGTCTTCGATCAGGGGCGGATCGTGGAGCGCGGACGCCACGAAGAGCTCTTAGCGCTCGACGGCATCTATGCGCGGCTCTATGAGCTACAACAAACGGAGGAGGCCCTCATCCCTGGCCCCTCTCCCGTAGGTCACTACGGGAGAGGGGGGGCCCCAGGCCGGGGTGAGGGCCAGCTATGACTTATCATTGGGAAGAAGAGAAACTCGGAGCAGCGTATGACTCGGCACTGATGCGCCGCCTGCTTGTCTATGTGAAGCCGTACAAAAAACTCTTCGCGATCTGTTTGGGGTTGATTGGGGTCATCACGCTGTGCGAGCTGGCTCTGCCGTACATCACCAAGATCGCTATAGATCGCTACATCCGTCCGGGGCTGCTTAGCGGACTCTATCCGCTGGCTGCGCTCTTTGTGGGCATTCTTGTAGTCAGGCTCTTCGCGAGCTTCGCCCAAGTCTATCTGTTGCAGCTCAGTGGGCAGAAGATCATGCAGGACATGCGCACCCAGATCTTCGATCATTTGATGAAGCTGCCCACTAAGTTCTTCGATAAAAACCCCGTGGGGCGCCTCGTGACACGTGCGACCAACGACGTCGCTGCCATCAACGAGATGTACGCCTCAGTGCTCGTCTATCTCTTCAAAGACGTCTTCTTAGTGCTGGGGATCTTTATTATTATGCTGCAGCTCAATTGGCGCTTGGGCTTGCTTATCTTAGTGCTGGCGCCTGTGATCGCGTATGCGACCTGGGAGTTCCGCAAGCGCGCCAGAGACGCGTATCGCGATTTTCGCCGCAAGTTGGCGAAGCTCAACGCGTATATGCAAGAGAGCATCTCCGGGATAAGAATTATTCAGCTCTTCGCCCAAGAGTCGCGCAGTTACAAAACATTTCAGTCCATCAACCAAGAAGAGTACGAAGCGAACATGCGCCAGCTCATGGTCTTCGCTATCTATCAGCCGATCATTCACATGATGAGCGCTATCGCTGTCGCTTTAATTATCTGGTACGGTGGCGGGGGGGTCGTGCGGGGCGTCTTCACCTTGGGGAGCTTGGTCGCGTTCTTGAACTACGTCGAGATGCTCTTTGCCCCGATCAGAGATCTCGCAGAGAAATATAATATTCTGCAGAGCGCGATGGCGTCAGCAGAGAGAATCTTTATGCTCTTGGACGAGAAGCCCGAAGATCGTGGCCAGGGCCGTGTACTACCCAAGATCGAAGGCGCCATAGAATTTCGCGACGTCTGGTTTGCCTATGAAGACGAAGACTGGGTCTTGAAAGGGGTCTCATTCAGTGTAAGACCCGGCGAGCGCGTGGCCATCGTCGGCCCCACAGGGTCGGGCAAGACGACGATTATTAGTCTGCTGACGAGACTCTATGACATCCAGAAGGGCCAGATACTCTTAGACGGCGTCGATATTCGCGAGCTTGATATACACTTCTTACGCTCTCAGCTCGCTGTTGTCCTGCAAGACGTCTTTCTCTTCTCCGGGGATATACTGGGCAACATCACACTGCAGAGCGAGAGAATCCCCAAAGAACGGGCTATCGAAGCCGCGCGCTTCGTGCAAGCTAGTTCGTTCATTGAGCAGCTTCCTGAGAGCTATTATTCGGAAGTGAAGGAGCGCGGCGCGACGCTCTCGGTCGGGCAGCGCCAATTGTTGGCGTTCGCCCGCGCGGTCGCATTCGATCCGAAGATTCTTATTCTCGACGAAGCGACAGCGAATATCGACTCCCAAACGGAGAGTCTTATTCAAGAATCACTGAAGAAGATCTTGCGCGGGCGCACTTCCATTACTATCGCTCACAGGCTTTCGACGATTCGCGAGTCTGATAAGATCATCGTGTTGCATAAGGGTGTCGTGGTCGAGCAGGGCACGCACGAAGAGCTCTTAGCTCGCAAAGGGCTGTATCACGCGCTCTACACACTGCAATTTGCTGAAGCCGAAGCTGTCAAAACCGAGTAATCTCATAGAGGGAGGAGACTATGCGCACAATGCTGTACGCACTTGTTGCCACGATGCTTGCAGGAGTCAGCGTGGGGTTCTCCCAGCCGTCACCGCCATATTCGTTTCGTGTCTACACGGATTTAGCATACTATGACGGCCCAGATGCTCATCCCATCAAGCACCGACTCGATCTCTTCGTTCCCGACGGACTGAAGGACGCCCCAGTGCTGATCTTCGTGCATGGCGGCGGCTGGAGTTCGGGCGACAAGAACCTCTACGCGTTCGTTGGACGCACGTTTGCCCAGCAAGGCTTTGTGACGGCTGTCATCAATTATCGGTTAAGCCCGCAAGTCCAGCACCCCGCACACATTGAAGACGTCGCACGCGCGTTTGCGTGGGTCTATAGAAATATCGCTCAGTACGGAGGCAACGCCGAAAAGATCTTCGTGATGGGGCACTCGGCCGGCGGACACCTCACAGCGCTGTTAGCACTGGACGAAAAGTATCTCCAAGTGCACGAGCTGGCGCTGTCAGCGATCAAGGGCGCAATCCCCATCAGCGGGATTTACGATCTGAGTATCGAGCCTCCTGGGCCGTTTAATCTCTATCAGATCGTTTTTGGGACTGACCCACAGGTGCGCCGCGACGCGTCGCCCATCACGCACGCGGGCCCAAACAAGCCGCCGTTTCTTATTATGTACGCCCAATTTGACTTCCCCGGCTTCGATGCCCAGGCGCGACAGTTGCTCTCTCTGTTGCGAGAATACGAGAACGAAGCTACGCTCGTTGAGATCCCCAATCGAGATCACGTGACGGTCATCGCCAATATTGGGGGACCCAACGACCCGACAACCGAAGAGATTCTAAAGTTTCTGCGTAGTCACTGACGGCGGCTGCTCAAGTAGATCCCAGCTAGGATCAAGATACCGCCGACGGCTTTCAGCGCTGTGACCGGCTCACCGAGCAGAAAATACGCGAGCACCGTCGAGCCCACGGGTTCGCCTAAGATAATCACAGCGACGGTGCTGGCAGGCAAATGCTTTAATGCCCAGTTGAAGCTCGTATGCCCGATGAGTTGTGGGCCGATAGCTAAGAGCACCAGCCACAGATACGTCTCGTGAGGGAAGCCGACCAAGGGCTGCCTGAACAACAGCGCCGTCGCAAGCAGAACGATCGCTGCAGCGCTGTAGACCAAAAAGACATACGTTAACAGATCGGTATGCGCCCGCAGGCGCCGCCCTACTAATAAATACGCAGACGCCATCACGGCTCCCAAAAGCGCCAGCCCATCGCCCAAGAGCACATTCGGCCCGGCCAGAAAATCCCCGTAGCCAATCAACACCCCGCCCATGAGCGAGATCGCAATCCCTATGATTAAGCCCACTGGGACAGATTCCTTCAGCAAAAAACGCGACCCTAGGGCCACGAAGATCGGGTTGGTCGTCACGAGAACTACAGAGCTGGCAACCGAAGTGAACTCCAGGGAGCTGATCCAAAAGATAAAGTGCAATGCTAAGCAAACCCCACCGAGCAGCGCATAGCGCAGATCACCCCCTGTGAGGGCGTGAAGCTGATCTCGTCGTGTGCTCAACGTGATGGGGGTAAGAATGAGCGCGGCGAGGCCGACGCGATAGACGGCTATAGAGATCGAAGGGGCATCAGCCCAGCGAATCCAGATCGAGGCGAATGAGATAACAATGAGCGCGCAGCCCAATACACCCCAGATCAACACCGACGATGGCTTCATTGCCCCCCACTCGCAATAGCTGTATTGTAGCAGGAGGTTTGAGGAGACAGCAAGCCTTAGGTGGGGACACGTGACCTATGGGGTAAAATAGCTTCACAGTTTCTGGAGGTAGATAGATGATGGATCTAGGGCTTGCAAACAAGATCGGGATTGTCGTTGCAGCTAGCAAGGGCTTAGGAAAAGCTGTCGCGTTCAGATTCGCTCGTGAGGGCATGAGAGTAGCGATCTGCGCTCGCGATGAAAGTGTGCTGCGGGCTACGGCTCAGGAGATCAGTTCGCTGACGCATACGGAGGTTCTCCCCATACGCGCTGATGTCACGCGCTCTGACGACATCAAGAATCTTGTCGCCGAGACCGTAAAGAGATTTGGGGGAATAGACGTCTTAGTGACCAACGCTGGGGGGCCGCCGCCAGGGAATTTCTTTGCGTTTGACGACTCAGCATGGGAGCAAGCTTTTTACTTGACGTTTATGAGCGTCGTGCGGCTCTGCCGCGAAGCGATCCCCCATATGCAAAAGCGGGGAGCCGGGCGGATCATCAACATCGCGTCGGTCTCGGTGAAGCAGCCCATTGAGAACCTCATACTCTCGAACTCGCTGCGCTTAGCGGTTGTTGGGCTGGCCAAGAGTCTAGCTAATGAACTTGCCCCGTGGAAGATCACGGTGAACACCGTCTGTCCTGGACCAACCCAGACCGAGCGCATGGAGCAGCTGCTGCGGGCTTCTGGGGATATCGAAGAAGCTCGGCGCTTCTGGACCAAAGATATCCCGATGGGGCGGATGGGAAAGCCCGAAGAGCTCGCTGACTTGGTCGCATTCTTGGCTTCTGAGAACGCGCGCTACATCACCGGGACGGTGATTCAAGTCGATGGCGGCCTCGTGAAGGGCATCTTCTAAAACTTGACAAAATTAGTCCGATTTTTTATACTTAATCTCGTGCTGTATGACAGGAGGCAATCGTATGGGCTACGCACGCCCCGATGTCGTGGTCGAGACCAGCTGGGTCGCAGAGCACTTAAGCGATCCCAGTGTGCGCATCGTCGAGTCCGACGAAGACGTGTTGCTCTACGAGCAAGGCCACATCCCCGGCGCCGTCAAGATAGATTGGTTCACGGATTTGCAACATCCCCTCAAGCGTGACTTCCTCACCAAAGAGCAGTTTGAAGCGCTCATGAGCGAGCGCGGCATCGCCAACGACACGACCGTTGTCTTCTACGGCGACAAGCACAACTGGTACGCGGCGTACTCGTTCTGGCTCTTTCGATACTTTGGACACGACGACAGAAAGCTCAAAATTATGAACGGCGGGCGTAAAAAATGGATTGATGAGAAACGCCCACTCACTCAAGAAGTTCCCAGTTATCCCAAGACTGTCTATCGCGCCAAAGACCCAGATTTGTCTATCCGCGCGTTCCGCGACGAAGTCTTGGCAAGCTTGGATCGTTCAGATCGCGTCTTAATCGACGTGCGCACGCCGCAAGAATATACGGGCGAGCTGATCCACATGCCTGACTACCCACAAGAGGGCGCCCAACGAGGAGGGCACATCCCCGGCGCGCTGAATATCCCGTGGGCGCAAGCCGTCAACCCCGATGACAGCACTTTTAAGCCTGCAGAAGAACTGAAGAAGCTCTACGAAAGCTATGGGATCACGCCTGCCAAAGACGTCATTGCCTATTGTCGCATCGGAGAACGCAGCTCGCACACGTGGTTCGTGCTCACGTATCTCTTGGGCTATGCGAGAGTCAAAAACTACGACGGGTCGTGGACGGAGTGGGGCAACTTAGTCAACGTGCCGATCACGAAGGGAGCCAAGCCGTAGTAGTGGACCGCCAAGCCCAGATCGAGCTTCTCTTAGATCACTATGAGAACCCGCGCAACCGGGGAAGACTCGAAAACCCCGACGCGCACGTGAGCTGGGGCAACCCCGGCTGCGGCGATGTCATTACGCTCTATCTCAAAGTCAGCGATGACGGCCAGATCACCGATATTGCGTTTGAGGGCGAGGGCTGCACCGTCAGCCAAGCCTCAGCGTCGATCCTCACCGAGAAGCTCAAAGGGCAGCCTCTCTCCTACGCTGAAAATCTCACAGTTGATGACGTCATGAGCTGGGTGGGTCGAGAAGTGATGCTCTCCCGGCCGCGCTGTGCCCTCTTAGCGCTCAGCACGCTCAAGCTCGCCCTGCGCGATTTGCCAAAAAAACCGAGCTGAGCTATAGTATCCGTGAGGAGGTGGTATGGTATGCTGCACGCCAAGACGTTGGCCGACTTGCTCACGGCCTCGCGGTTCTTCTGCGGGCTTTATCTGATCTGGCTGGGGTTGCAGAAAAATAGCTTGGAAGCAGCAATGCTCACGCTCTGGTTGGCGTGGGTGACAGACTTAATTGACGGGGCGATAGCGCGTCGTGATCCGCGCCAGATTCATACGTTCATGAGCGATCATGACCTGACAGCAGACATGACGCTCTCATTCGGGTGTTGGTGCTATCTGGCGTTGACAGGTTTTATCTCGCCTGCAGTTGCACTTGGTTATATTGCTCTGGTAGCGCTGTCGTTATGGTATTTCAAGGGATTACATCTGCGCTGGGCTGTGCAGGTGCCTCCGTATTTCGGGATGCTGCTTGTAGCTGTAACACAGGTTCCCCGGTATGGGGCGCTGCTGATCGGCTGGCTGCTCTTCGTCGTAATAGTTATCTGGCCGAGGTTTTCGCGGCAGATCGTGCCGGCGTTCTTGACGGGAATGCGCAATCTGTGGCGTACTCGGCGCTTCTGAAATGGGCACGCTTGCAGGCAAGAGGATCGTCGCGGGCATTTGTGGCGGGATCGCTGTGTACAAAGCTGCGTCTGTTGTGAGCAAGCTCGTCCAAGCCGGCGCCGATGTCAGAGTCATCATGACCCGCGCCGCGTGCGAGTTTATCGCGCCCATGACGTTCGAGACGCTCTCGCATCACAGGGTGCTCACGGACCTTTGGGACGAGCCGTTGGCGCATGTCGAACTCGCGTATAGTGCTGATCTCTTTGTGCTGATGCCCGCGACGTATAATATTATCGGGAAGCTGGCGCACGGGATCGCCGACGATCTCCTGACGACGACGCTCGCGGCAACCCGTGCTCCTGTCTTGGTGATCCCCGCGATGGAATCGCAGATGTACAGCAATCCGATCCTGCAAGAGAACAAGAAAAAGCTCACAGAGCTGGGCTATCGCTTTCTCGAGCCGGAGAAGGGGCGTTTGGCCAGTGGACGGGAGGGCATCGGGCGCTTTCCCTCTGAGGAGAAGATTCTCACAGCGATTGAAGAGATTCTCACTGAGCATGCGCTTTTGAAAGGGCATCGCGTCTTGGTGACGGCAGGGCCGACGCGCGAGATGCTCGACCCCATGCGCTGCATTACTAATAAAAGTTCGGGGAAGATGGGCTACGCGCTCGCCGAGCAAGCGCGCAATTTCGGTGCAGATTCGGTCCATCTGATCAGTGGGCCAACGCAGCTAGAGCCCCCTGCAGGGGTCGAGTATGTCCGAGTCGAGAGCGCCGAGGAGATGAAGAACGCTGTGCTGGAGCGCTTTGCACAGTTCGATCTGATTCTGATGGCCGCGGCGGTCGCCGACTGGCGCCCGAAAAAAGTCTTCTCGCAGAAGCTCAAGAAGTCTGGAGCGCGTGAGCTGGCGCTCGTCTTAGAGAAGACCCCAGATATCCTAGCAGAGCTGGGGAGGCGCAAGAAGAAATCCCAAATCTTAGTGGGCTTTGCCGCCGAGACTGAAAAGCTCTTGGAGCACGCGCGCGAGAAGCTCAAAGAGAAGAATCTCGATATCGTCGTCGTCAACGATATCACGGCGCCGGGGGCCGGCCCAGAAGTCGAGACGAATATCGTGACGTTGCTCTATCGCGATGGGAAGAGCGAGACGCTGCCGTGCTTGCCCAAGCACGAGGTCGCCAAAGAGATTCTACGTCGAGTAGCCCAGCTTCTGTAAGAGATGTAAAACTTCATCGAGCACTTCTTGGGGGGATTTGCCCGTCACCTCGATCCAATGGACATCGGGCTCGCGCTTAAAATAAATCATTTGGCGCTTGGCGTACTCCCGCGTGTGCTTTTTTATTAATCTTACGGCTTCCGTATACGAGATCTTCCCGTCAAGATACTCGAAAAACTCTTCATAGCCGATAGTTCTATATGCAGGCATCTCTGGCGTGAGCTTGGCTCTCAATGCTTTGGCTTCTTCTAGAAGCCCCATGGCGAGCATCCGATCGACTCTGGCGTTGATGCGCTCATAGAGAATTTTTCTGTCGAGCGTCAGCCCGATCTTGATAAATTCGTATGGAAATGGGACTTTCGATTCTTTGTGCCACCGCGAGATGGGGACTCCTGTCAGTTCATAGACTTCCAATGCTCGCACCGTGCGCACTTTATCGTTGGGGTGGATGCGCTGGGCAGCTTCGGGATCGAGCTCTTCTAATCGTTTGCGCAATTTCTCTTGGGGCTCAGCTTCTAAGCGTTGACGGATCTGGGGGTCGGCTTTAGGCCCAGCGAAAAAAGTCCCCGTGAGCGCTGAGATATAGAGCGTGCTGCCTCCTACGACGATGGGCACCTTCCCGCGAACGCGAATCTCTTCTATCGCTGTGAGCACGTCACGCCGGAATCGCATCACGTCGTAATGCTGGGTGGGATCTAAAAAATCTATGAGATGGTGTGGGACTTTTTCACGAAGGTGTGCAGGGGGCTTAGCCGTCCCGATATTTAACTCTTTATAGATGGCGCGGGCATCAGCAGAGATGATCTCGCCGTTAAGGCGCACAGCGAGCGCAACGGCAAGCTCCGATTTGCCGACCGCCGTCGGCCCTAAGATCAGCACAGAGCGCTCATTCTTCACTCAGCAGGAGCTGTCGGAATTTTTGTAGCTCTTCCTTGCGCGTGGGGTGCTTGAGTTTCTCTAACGCTTTGATCTCGATCTGGCGCACCCGCTCGCGGGTGATATTAAAGACTCTTGCGACGTCCTTGAGCGTGCGCGGATGCCCATCTTCAAGCCCATAGCGCAGCTTTAAGATCTCCTTCTCGCGGTCGGTCAATTGGTTGAGAGCTTTATCAAGTTCTTCGACCAAGAACATCCGATAGGTCTCTTTTGTCGGGGAGAGGGCTTTCTTGTCTTCTATAAAGTCGCCGAGAGTATCTTCTTCGTCCTCGCCGATGGGGCGCTCCAGGGACGTCGTGTACTGGGAGACATTCTCGACTTGCTTGATCTTCTCTTGGGGTATACCCAACTCTGTGGAGAGCGCTTCGAGATCCGGGGCCGCTCCGTGTTCTTGCACGTGCTCTTTCTTAAGACGCTGGAGCTCGCGCACCGTCTCGATCATGTGCACGGGAATGCGAATCGTCCGTGACTGATCAGCAATCGCGCGGGTGATCGCTTGGCGGATCCACCACGTCGCGTATGTACTGAACTTATAGCCCTTGGTGTGATCGAACTTCTCGACGGCACGCATCAGTCCCAGATTGCCCTCTTGAATGAGATCTAGGAATGAGAGCCCACGCCCCATGTATCGTTTGGCGATCGAGACGACTAAGCGCAGGTTCGCGACGATCAGTTGGTCGCGTGCCCACTTCTCCCCAGCCATGACCCGACTGGCGAGCTCGACCTCTTGCTCGCGAGAGAGCAAGCTGACTCGACCGATCTCTTGCAGATACATCTTGACCGGATCGTGCTCGGCTTCCCCCTCGAGCGTCTCACCCTCTTCTTCGAGCTCGTCGTCGACTTCCTCTTCGAACTGCTCCTCGAGCTCCTCTTCAGTGAGCTCGGGGATGTCATAGATAGTCGCATCGTCCGGCATGCCGTTGGACCCGAATTCCTGCTCCAACCCTCTGGTGCTCACACTACCTCCTTCCCCCATGGAGAAGTTGCACGAGCTCTTCTTGGAGCTGCCATACCCGCTCGCGATCCCCGGCTTGCTCGGCTGCTCGCACCTCCTCCCGCAACCGCGCTAACCGCCTTGCGATCTGTTCCCGGCGCATCCGCGCCAGGGCTTCCTCCAAAGCCTGCACTCGATCGCTCTCGCGCCACGGTGGCTGACTGAGCAGAAGCCGCCGAACTACTCCTTGGTCCTCAGCCGACAAGCGGTCGAGTACCTGGTCAACCGTCCACGCATCACCTAGTTCCCACAGCACCCGAGCGATCTCAGGATACCGCGTAAAGTCCTGGATGTCCAGCTGAGCGCGCAGCTGGCTCAGGGGCAGATCCCCTTGGAGCACGAAGTAGAGCAGATGCTCTTCCGGTCCCCAAGCGGATTCTTCCCCACCAGGCGCGGCCATTATACCCACTCGCTTCCCTGATTTCACGGCCCGTGCGACCTCTTCCTCCGGTAAGTTGAGCACCCGTCCAAGTTCCCGAATGATCTCATAGCGCACAGCCACGCTGGCTAACGTCGACAAGAACTCTTTCACATTTTGCAAGATCTTCTCTTTGCCAGCTGCTGTCTCTATTGGGTAGTCCTCCAGGAGACTCTGGAGATAGAACTCATGGAACGGGATAACTCTTTGAAGAATCTGGAGAAACGCCTCGCGCCCCTGGGCGCGCAAGAAGCTATCGGGGTCATGGTCAATGGGCAAGAGCGCGACAGAAACATCGAGCTCGACGTTGCGGAGGTTGGCCATGCCGCGCAGGGTCGCGGCTCGTCCTGCCGCATCGCGGTCATATGCTAAGATCACATGGGAGGCGTAGCGTCTGAGCAGCTGCGCTTGATTGACAGTAAGAGCTGTTCCCATGCCCGCAACGACGTTCTCAATTCCAGCTTGATGCGCACTGATGACGTCGGTGTACCCCTCGACGATGACGAGCGTTTGGGAGTCGCGGGCGGCGTGCCGTGCGAAGTTCAGCCCGTAGAGCACGGAGCCCTTCTCAAAGAGCGGAGTATTAGGGATATTTAGATATTTCGGGTCTTCCTCGCCTAAAGCCCGTCCGGCAAAGCCGATGATCTCTCCCACAGGCGACCAGATGGGGAAGATCACGCGATCTCGGAAGCGATCATAGAGTGAGCCGTCTTTGTTGCGCAGTGCCAAGCCGAGGGTCTCAAGGGCTTCTGTGCTATCCGAAAATCTCTTGACGAGATCATCCCAGCGGGGCAGGGCATAGCCAAGTCTGAATTTTTCTATGATTGCTTTAGAAAACCCGCGCTGCTTCAGATATTCTCGCGCGTGTTGGCCAGCGGGGCTGACTAAGTTCGTTTGAAAATAGACGCAGACGCGTTCGTTGAGCTCTTTCAGTTTCTGTAACGGGGAAGCGCGTTCGCGTCGGATGGGGACCCCCGTTTGGGCTGCTAGACGCGCCAGCGCCTCTGAAAAATCGATCCGTTCGATCTTCATCAAGAACTGAAAGATATCGCCGCCCTCGTTGCAGCCAAAGCAGTGAAAGAGCTTTTTATCAGGGTTTACCGTGAAGCTTGGAGTCTTGTCGTGATGGAAGGGACACAAGCCAATATAGTTTTTCCCAGCTTTTTTGAGATTGACATAGCGTGACACGATTTCTAACATATCAGCACGCTCGCGGATGAGCTCGATCTCGTCTCGATGAGCCATCACAGCCCTCCTACCACGCTCTCTACGTCTTGGAGGAACGGGTTCGTCCAACGCTCAACAGAGAGTTTTGTCACGGGGCCGTGCCCAGAGTAGATCGTGTAGTCTCCTGGAAGTGCTAAGATTCTCTTGAGTGAACGCACCATCTGGTGCGGATCGCTGCCGGGGAAATCTACCCGGCCGATGCTGCCGGCAAAGATCAGATCCCCCGTAAAGAGAGCTTTCTCGCTCTCGACCTTGAAGACAACGCTGCCTGGCGAGTGCCCTGGAGTGTGCAGGACTTCAAAAGCCAAGCCGTTGACTTCCAGAACCTGCCCGTCGTACAAGAACCCATCGGGTTCGACTCTCTTGCCCATAAAGAATTCGAAGATCGGTCGATCATCAGGATGGAAGAGCACTTTTGCCCCACAGTGCCGCCGCACAAAGTCATCGCCACCGATGTGATCCGGATGACAGTGTGTATTCAGAACATAGAGAATCTTTGAGTTGCCAATCACGTCTAGGAGAGCAGGGTCTTCTTCTCCAGGGTCGATGACGACACCGACATTGCCCACAGTGACGACATAACAATTAGACTGATACTCGCTGAGCACGAGGCTCTGGACGTTCATGCGTCCTCCGCACGCTCGATATTGGTCTGAGCTACCCGCGCGATGGTCAGGCCGTAGACTCTTTCGACCCCGCTTTCTATGAGCACCCGTGCGCACTCACTCAGTGTCGCGCCAGTAGTGCAGACATCATCTACTATGAGAATACTAGCGCATGGAGTGAATTTTGCAAGTCGGAAAGCCCCGCGGATGTTCTCCCGCCGTGCTTCGTGCGGGAGGCTCGCCTGGGGTTCGGTGTCTTTGACTTTCTCTAGAGCACGCACGACTGGGGTTCCCCAGAGCCTTCCCAGCTCACGAGCTAAAAGCTCTGCTTGGTTGAACCCGCGTTCACGCTCCTTCTTGTAGTACATGGGGACGAACGTGATCTGCTCAGTGAGTGGGCGCAGCGGCTCTCCAGCTTCAGCGAGATAGCGTGCTAACAGCGGTGCGAGCGCGCGCTCGCCTCCGTACTTAAAGATCTTTATGAGCACACTCAGCACGTGGTGTGGGTCTTCACGCTCTTCGTACCAACCGAACGAACGAATCTGCTCAAGCACTCTTTCGCTCTGGGCGCATGTGGGGCAGAGATCGAGCACGTCGGGCAAGGGAATCCCACAGCGACAGACATGGCTCTGCTCGATGCGCTCGATCTTCGCGTCGCATTCGTCACAGAGAAATGCTCGTTGGCCGTCACCGAACGGATGATCGCACACTGCGCAATGCGGGGGATAGAAGAGATCAAGAACAGCGTAGATAGTACTGCTTAGCAAGCGCATACTTAGAAGAGCGAGCCGCGCACGACGCGAATGCCCAGCAACACCAAGAGCAGACCCACAAGATATGCCAACAGATGCGCGTAGTGCCTGCGACGGTCTTCTGCGAGGCGTCGCGCCAAGATTGTCCCAAGATGGCTGCTCACAGCTGCTGCGAGCATCAGCGCGGGATGCCAGAGACTTGGGCGGAGCTCCAAGTCCAGAAGAAAGAAGATCACGACGCCCAAAAGAATTTGTAAGTCTATCAGCGCGCTGGAGAGCGCTCCCCAGGTGCGATCAAACTTCGTGTACGATGGCGAGCTAAGCCAGCCCCACGCTGCTCGCCCAATCCCTATAGCGAAAAAAACGAGCACCACCCAGCGCAGCCCCGCGTGGGCCTTAACTAAAATCTCTAGGCCGGTCATAGATACTTCACTAAATCAGCGAGCCGCGCCGAGTAGCCCCACTCGTTGTCGTAAAAAGCCACGACTTTGACTAAGCTCTTCTCGATCACTTTTGTCGAGCTGAGATCGACGATGGCCGAGTGGGAATCCCCGATGCAATCGCTTGAAACTAACGGCCATTCTGAGACAGCGAGAATATGCTTCATTGGTCCGTTGGCGTAGCGTGTAAAAGTCTCGTTGATGTGCTCAATGGTAACGGGTTTCTCTAACTCAGCGACAAGATCAGTCACTGATCCCGTTGCGACCGGAACACGAAAAGCCATGCCGTCGAGCTTTCCGTTGAGCTCGGGAATGACTAATCCAATGGCGCTCGCCGCGCCGGTCGTCGTCGGGATGATATTGATAGCCGCAGCGCGGCCCTCGACCATGTCTTTGTTGCTGCCGTCTACTAAGTTTTGGCTGGCGGTGTAGGCGTGCACCGTCGTCATCAAGCCCTTCTTAATCCCAAATTCCTTGTGCAGAATGTACGCAACGGGCGCAAGGCAGTTGGTCGTACATGACGCTGCTGAGATGATCTGGTGCTTCGCTCGGTCGTAGATCTTCTCGTTGACTCCCCAAACAATTGTGGGGATGTCGCCCTTGGCTGGGGCGGTTATTAAGACTTTCTTGGCTCCGGCTTGCAGATGCTTTCCAGCTTTCTGGGCGTCACGAAAGGCCCCGGTCGCTTCAACAGCGATGTCGACCTTGAGTTCGCCCCAGGGAAGCTTAGCGGGATCGTCGATCTGCATGAGCGGGATCTTCTTGCCGTTCACGGTGATATAATCTTCGCCGAAGCTCACTTCGCCGTCGAAGCGCCCGTAAACAGAGTCGTACTTACAGAGATACGCAGCTTGCTCTGGGGTCTGCGACCGGACGTTGATCGCGACAACTTCGATCTGGGGATCTTTTTGGACGATGCGAAAGAACGTGCGCGCGGTGCGCCCAAAGCCGTTGAGAGCAACACGGATCATAAAGCCTCCTTGGGATTTTTATATGAGCTTCAGCTCTTTGAGCACATCAAGCAGACGGGGCAGAGGTCTTTGCCAGAGCCAACCGACCTTGAGCCAGAATCCGGGGATCACTTCGGAACGATAGATGTCTTGAGCATCAGGAAGGATCAAATCATAGCGTTTCTGCACGTTCAAGCGATAGAACTCGGCGTGCTGGCGGTCGGGATCAATGAGCCAGTATTCACGAACGCCGGCAGCCTCGTATTCGTAGTATTTTTCGCCGCGGTCGCGCGGCCTGCTCTCTGGGGAGACGATCTCGATCACGAGATCCGCTGGGCCGTCAAGATAGGTCTCTGTCAGTCTGTCTAAATGCTCTTTAGCGATGAAGAGCACGTCTGGCTCCCGTCCACGCTGTAGCTCTACCAGGCGCATCTGGAAGGGAGCATCAAGCACTTCTCCTAAATCGCGTTGCTCAACGTAAGCCTGCAGTATAGCGACAAGGAGTCTCTTGATCTCTTGATGCGGCAACGACGCTGGTGAGACCATAACCACCTCCCCGTCTACCCACTCTGCCCACGTGTCTTCGTCACACCACGCGAGAAACTCTTCGTAGGTCATCTTCTTCGTTGGCGCTTCCGTATGGGCCATGCGCTCACCCCCTCGTGACCATCTCCAGAAAATATTTGTGTACCCGAGGGTCACCCGTGAGTTCCGGATGAAAGCTGCTTGCTAAGAGATGCTTCTGTCTCACCAGCACCGGGGCGCCGTCGTGCTCGGCTAAGATCTCGACGCTGGGTCCCACCCCTACGATCTTCGGAGCGCGAATGAAGACCGCGTGAAACTCCCCAATATCTTTGATGTGCAGATCGGCTTCAAAGCTATCGCGCTGCCGCCCGTACGCATTACGTTTCACAGAGATGTCCATCAAGGCTAAGCGATTCTCCGGATAGGAATCGTTCAGCTCACGCGCTAACAGAATCATTCCCGCGCACGTCCCGTAGATGGGAAAACCCTGGGCGCCGCGCTCACGCAAGATGGAGAGTAGCCCCATCTTTTCTAACAGATACGCCATCGTTGTGCTCTCCCCGCCGGGGATGATCAAACCCTCAACTTCATGGAGCTGCTCTTTCGTGCGCACGTCGCGGGCGTCTACGCCCAGGGCACGCAGCATCTCTAAATGTTCGCGAAAGTCGCCTTGCAGCCCAAGCACTCCAATGCGCATGGCATCAGTTCCCACGCACTTGCAAGAGCTCTCTCTCGGGGAGCTGCGCCGCGCTGATGCTAGGCATAGGCTCACCCAAGTCTTCGGAAACCTCGGCGAGGACCTTGGGATCGTTGTAGTACGTCGTGGCCATGACGATCGCTTTCGCACGCCTTTCGGGATCTTGGGACTTGAAGATCCCTGAGCCGACGAAGATCCCATCACAGCCTAGCTGCATCATGAGCGCTGCATCAGCGGGCGTGGCGATCCCGCCCGCAGCGAAGTTCACCACAGGGAGCCTGCCCAGCTCTTTGATCAATCTTAAGACCTCGACGGGCGCGCCCCACTCCTTGCCCAACGTCACCAACTCTTCATCAGAAGCCTGGCGCACGATGCGAATCTGCTTGTTCATCAGGCGCATATGGCGCACAGCTTCGATGACGTCACCGGTGCCCGCTTCGCCCTTCGTGCGAATCATCGCTGCGCCCTCGGCGATCCTTCTACATGCTTCAGGGAGATCACGCGCACCACAGACGAACGGCACCTTGAATTGCCATTTGTCAATGTGATTCTCGGGATCAGCGGGTGTGAGCACCTCCGACTCGTCGATGTAGTCTACCCCCAGCGCTTCGAGAATTTGGGCTTCGACAAAGTGCCCGATACGACACTTCGCCATCACGGGGATCGTAACGGCGTCCATGATCTCTTTGATCTTCTTCGGGTCAGCCATACGAGCGACGCCCCCAGCGGCGCGAATGTCTGCGGGAACGCGCTCCAGTGCCATCACCGCGACTGCACCGGCTTTTTCTGCGATCTTCGCTTGTTCGGCGTTGACGACGTCCATGATGACGCCGCCCTTGAGCATCTCAGCGAGCCCGGACTTCACTTTAAAAGTCCCCGTCAGTCGTTCCATACAAACCTCCTCTCTCACTGATTTCCCATCCCCATTATACTGAGAGGGCAGCAAGGCGCAAGGACTCTAGCGGCTCCGGCGCTTGCGGCTGGGCGAGAGGCCTTCGAGGGTCGGCTGGTACGCCGCGATCAGCACGATCTTCTCGCGGGCGGCCTCCGTCGCAGAAAGATCAATGAAGTAGCCGAACATCACGGGCAGCGGCTCGGCGGGCAACTGGGGCTGCACAGCCGCAAGAAGTTGCTGAAATTGGTGGACCTCGCGGGCATAGATGCGTGATTTCACCTCGCCCACTACAACCACGCGGCGTCTTCCGCGTCGACCCTCAGCGTATAGGTCGACGTCAAACCGCTGGCCGTCTACCGTGAAGATACGACGCTCTAAGTGCTCGACGTGAACGCCGTGGCGATGTTTGAGATACCCAGGGAGCACGACGCGCGCGATATCCTCTAGCCCATAGCCGACGTTGTCGCTGAGGGCACCGACCTGGGTCGCAAGCTGCTGCAGGGCTTGTTCGGTGCGTGTCTGGGCTTGAGCGAGCTGATCGACTCTGGTTGCCAGTTGCTGCACTGCAGCATCAGTGCGGGCTTGGGCTTGGGCCAGCTGGTCGACACGCGCGGCAAGCTGCTGCACTGCAGCATCAGTGCGGGCTTGGGCTTGGGCCAGTTGGTCGACACGCGCGGCAAGCTGCTGCACCGCGGTGTCGGTGCGAGCCTGGGCCTGGGCCAGCTCTTCAAGCCGTTGCTCTGTGCGTGCTTGGGCCTGGGCGAGTTCCTCTAGGCGTTGGTCAGTCCGTCGTTGGGCCTCAGCTAACTCCCGTACTGCGGCATCTGTACGCGCCTGGGCTTGCGCGAGCTGGGCTACCGTCTGCGTAAGCCGATCAAAATCTTCGCGGGTGACCCGGATCTCTTTGAGACGGTCATCTACTATCGCGATGACAGCTCGATAGAGCTCTGGCGTGATCCCCTGAGTTCCTTCCATAGGTGCACTGCAATTATAGTTTTCACACTCTTGAGGTGCAACCGTCACGCACTTGCTCGTGCCCAAGAAACTCGATATAACGTCTCATATGGATCTTCATCAGAAGCTCTTGAGCCTCCGTGCTCTTGTGCGCAGCTACGGCAGCGCCGTCGTCGCGTTTTCTGGAGGAGTGGACAGCTCTGTCGTGCTCGCTATCGCCAAGCAAGAGCTCGGAGATCGCATCTTAGCCGTGACGGCGCACTCGCCCGTCTATGCCCAGCGCGAACTTGCAGCAGCCCAGAAGCTCGCGCAGCAGCTTGGCGTCGCGCACGAGATTATTTTTACCCGCGAGCTGGACGACCCGCGCTACGTGAATAATCCCCCCACTCGATGCTTTCACTGCAAGCAAGAGCTTTTCAGCAAGCTCAGCAAGCTTGCGCAAACCCGCGGCTTCGCCGTCGTGCTCGATGGGACGAACGCTTCAGATATGAGCGACTTTCGTCCAGGGATGCGCGCCCTCAGAGAATATAATATCCGAAGCCCATTACTGGAAGTGGGACTCACTAAGCCAGAAGTTCGTGAGATCGCGAGAGAACTCGGCTTGCCCACCGCAGAGAAGCCCGCGATGGCATGTTTGGCCTCGCGGTTCCCCTACGGAAGCGCGATTACCCTTGAAAAGCTCAGACAGGTCGAACGCGCTGAAGAGTTTCTCTTTGAGCTAGGTTTCAGCCAGGTACGCGTGCGCCACTACGACGAGCTGGCGCGCCTTGAAGTCCCTGGTGATGAGATGCCAAAGCTTTTGGCGCATCGCGACGCTATCACAACTCAGCTGAAAAAGCTCGGATTTCGCTATGTGACACTTGATCTCGCGGGGTATCGCAGTGGGAGCATGAACGAGGCCCTCACAAAAGTAGACTCGTTCGCACAGCTCGACACGGAGCGCGAGCGCCGCTGCGGGATCGCCGAAGCCGTCTTCTGCCCCGGCAAGACCCCTGAGCAGATTGCAGCCATCATGAGCGAGCTGAGAAAGCAAACCGAGCCGGTGCTGGCGACGCGCGCGACGATTGAGCAAGCTCGTGCTGTGCAAAAGCTCCTTCCCGAAGTCGTCTATCACGACCAAGCGCGCCTGCTGACGCTTGGAGAGCCCAAAGAGCCCAAGGGCGGCACAGTGCTTGTCGTCACCGCGGGGACTTCGGATATATCAGTCGCTGAAGAAGCTGCCGTCACAGCGCAATATCTGGGCAATACGATTGAGCGACTCTACGATGTTGGGGTTGCAGGGATGCATAGGCTCTTGGCTCATCGGGAGCAGCTCAACGCTGCACACGTCTTAATAGTCGTTGCCGGGATGGACGGGGTGCTGCCCAGTGTTGTAGCAGGCTTAGTGGACAAGCCTGTGATCGCTGTGCCAACGAGCGTCGGCTATGGCGCAAGCTTTGAGGGGTTATCAGCGCTCCTGACGATGCTCAACAGTTGCGCGCCGGGGGTCGCTGTGGTCAATATAGATAACGGCTTTGGTGCAGCGGTCTTAGCCACGAAAATCAACAGACTATGAAAATCGCATACTTAGACTGCTTTTCCGGAATTGCCGGGGATATGTTCCTCGCAGCCTTGCTCGACGCTGAGCTGGTCACGGCTCAACTTTTGAGCGAGAAACTCTCGCAGCTGGGCTTGGGGCCGGTGCGCATCTGTACAGAAAAAGTCACGCGTCAGGGCATCGCTGCGACGCACCTGCGCTTCGAGACGAGCTCTCACTCAAAAGAGCACCGACGCTGGTCGGAGATCCGCGCTCTGATCGAGCAGAGCTCTTTAGCTCCCCACGAGAAGGCACGGGCGATCTCGATCTTCAGCGCGCTCGCCGAGGCCGAAGCGAAGATTCATAGCGTCTCTGTAGACGACGTGCACTTTCACGAGCTGGGCGCTCTCGATTCGATTCTCGATATTGTCGGCGCGGCGGTCGCTGTTGAAGCCCTCAAGATAGATCGTTGGTATGCTTCGAACATTAACGTTGGATCGGGGATGGTCAACACAGCGCATGGACGGCTTCCTGTGCCTGCGCCTGCAACGCTGGAACTGCTCAAAGATCTTCCCATTTACTCGTCAGGGATTGAGGCAGAGCTAGTTACGCCAACAGGGGCAGCTATTCTGAAGAATCTCTTGGCCCTCACCCCTACCCCCTCTCCCGTAGGTGACCTACGGGAGAGGGGTGGCGTAGCCGGGGTAAGGGCCTTCAGCCTCCCAGCAGCGCGCTTCTCTCACATCGGCTACGGCGCTGGCAGCACAGACCTCCCCCAGCAGCCCAACGTGCTCCGTGTTCTCGTAGGTGAAAGCGTCGCTGCTTTGGAGAGCGACGAGACCGTCGTTATTGAAACCGAGATTGACGACATGAACCCTGAGCTCTTCCCGTATGTGCAGCAGAAGCTCTTCGAGCATGGAGCGAAGAGCGTCAGCGCTCAGAACATTCTGATGAAAAAAGGGCGCCCCGGTCTGTTAGTTCGTGTGCTCTGCGAGGCCGTCTTAGTAGACAAGCTCTGCGAGATTCTCTTTCGTGAGACGACGACGCTGGGAGCTATTTACTACCCTGTGCAGCGCAAGAAGCTCGCACGAAACATTATAGAAGTTGAGACGCGGTACGGAAAAGTGCGCGTGAAGCTCGGGCTGCTGGGTTCTGAGATCATCAACATTGCCCCAGAATATGAAGACTGCAAGAAGCTCGCCGATGAGAGGGGCGTGGCGCTCAAGGAGATTTACTACACAGCGCTAGAAGCGGCTCGTCGAGCAGCCTGAGCGTCGTCCCCATCTTGACGGGACAGCCGTCCTTGGAATTCTGTCGGTCTTTTGCCAAGATAGCGCCAAGCCATCGTGCTGGCGTACCGTCATAAACTGAAAGAAGAAGGTGAGAGGATGCGCAAGATCGCGATTATCAATCAGAAGGGGGGCACGGCCAAGACGACGACTGCTGTCAATCTCGCGGCAGCCTTGGCTCTGCATAACTGTAGAGTCTTGCTTATCGATATGGACCCACAGGGCAACATCGCTACATGGTTCGACGTCGTCCCGCGCAAGTCGCTCTATCATCTGCTTGTCGAAGAGATGACGACACCTCACGAGTGTATTCTGCCCGTGCGCGAGAAGATAGACATCCTACCAAGCACTAAGACCGCTGCTCAAGCCGAGCTTATCTTAACTGGGCTTCCGGGGCGCGAGCGCGTTCTTAGCCGGAAGCTCGCCTCTATCTCTGGATATGATTTTGTGTTCTTAGACTGCCCGCCCAGCTTGAATCTCTTAAATCAAAATGCTATCGTCTACGCTGACGAAGCGTTCATCCCTGTGAGTATGGACTATCTCGCGCTTGTGGGCGTCAAGCAGATTTTAGAGAACCTCAAGATGGTACGTGAGATCTTGGAGCATCCCATTGAAGTGTCGCTCGTCATCCCAACGTTCTACGACGGGCGCAACCGCAAGAGCCGCGAAGTTTTAGAGAGATTAGAACTGCACTTCGATGGCAAAGTGACTGAACCGATCCGCGCCAATGTGCGTCTTGCTGAAGCGGCGAGCCATCACAAAACTATCTTTGAGTACGACTCAAGCTCCTATGGTGCAAGAGACTATATGCGCTTGGCTGAACGCGTGCTTAGCGAGTCTCCAAGCCCCAATAGCTATGAGTCTCGCGAAGCGCAGGTGATCTCTCGATGAAGCCGCGTCGCTCTATCGCTCATGATCCGCTCGCCGAGAGCGAGATCATGAAAGACTTCTACAAGCCCTCGTCGAAGGGCTCCGCCGAGTCCGCGCCAGGGTTGGTGAAAGCGACATTCTATCTTGCGCCCGACGACGTGATCGCTCTCGAAGAGCTTCAGCTTCAGATTCGCAAGCGCACCGGGCGCAAGGCTAATAAATCTGAACTGATGCGCGAGGCCATTGCGCTCTTGGTCAAAGAGTACTCCAAGTGATAAGATGGGCGCGGAGGCGCCCATGTTCGCGCTGCCCGACATCGAGAGGATCACCCTAGAGCTCGTGGCGCAGATCCCCAAGGGCAAAGTTGCGACCTTCCGCGAGATCGCTCTCGCTCTGGGAGACCCCATCGCCGCGCGCGCCGTGGGGTCTATTTTGGCCCAGCACAAGCACGACTGCCCGAGCTATCGCGTTATCAGCTTTGACGGCACCGTTACTGAAGAGCAAGCCCAGCTCTTGCAAGCTGAGGGCGTACCCGTCAAAGAGGGGCGCGTGCTCTCGCTCAGTAAATTTCTCTTTCGCGAGTTTCGCAGCGATAAGCCCCTCCAGAAGCTCCAACAGATTCAGAATGCCATCCGGGCACAGATGCGCTTAGTTCCCGACAGAACAGAGTATCACACGGTAGGCGGGGTTGATCTCTCGTACGCTGGGACGCAAGGCGTCGCCGCGTATGTGCGCTGCGAGCTCGACTCGTTGAAAGTGCTCGACACGCAGACGCTCGCACAAGAAGTGCGCTTCCCGTATATTCCGAGCTACTTGGCGTTTCGAGAGCTCCCCGTTATGCTTGCGCTCTTGCAGAAGCTTAAAGATCAGAACTCCTTAGCAGAGATCACGTTCGTCGACGGCACGGGGACGCTGCACCATCGTCAAGCAGGGATTGCCTCGCAGCTTGGCGTGGTGCTCGACATTCCGACAATTGGGATCACGAAATCGCTCCTGCACGGCGAGCCTGAACGAGACTTAAAGACTTTAGCCCCACGAGAGATTTGTTACATTCGCATCGCTGGGGAACGCGCTGGCGCGGCACTGCGCCCCACAGAAGACGCAGAGCCGTTCTTCATCTCACCGGGGCATCGCATAGACTTAGAGACGGCTCTAGAGCTGACCATCCGTGCGCTCACAAGCGAGTCAACTCTCCCAGAGCCGATCCAGCACGCACATAACGCCAGTCGCCATGCCGCTCAGGCACTCAAACAACGGCCTGCATCAAAGACCCAACAGTTAGGCTTATTCGACAAATCCTGACCCATCGCGTACAATACGCTCCAGCGCTTACACAAGAGGGGATGGTTATGACACGCGAGGAAGCACTCGCCCTGGTGCAGGAGTACACGAAGAATCAGAATCTGATAAAGCACATGCTCGCGGTCGAAGCCGCCATGCGCGCTTATGCGAAGAGATTTGGACAAGACGAGGAGAGCTGGGGGCTTGCTGGATTGCTGCATGACTTCGACTACGAAAGATACCCTAATAACGAGCACCACCCGACACAAGGGCATCCATCCGTTGGTGTTCAAATCTTGCGCGAGCGCGGCGTCCCTGAAGAGATCTGCCAAGCGATCTTAGGGCACGCTTCGTACACGGGCATCTCAAGAACGTCATTGATGGCCAAGGCGCTCTTCGCCTGCGATGAGCTGACAGGGTTGATCGTCGCGACGGCGCTCGTGCGTCCCAATAAGAGCTTAGCTGAAGTCGACGTTGAGGCAGTCAAAAAGAAATGGAAGGACAAAGCATTCGCGCGCGGGGTCAATCGCGAGGAGATCGAGCAGGGCGCACGGGAGCTCGGCGTTCCCCTCGATGAGCATATCGATATGGTCATCAAAGCGATGCAGGGGATCGCATCGCAGTTAGGGCTATGAAAGACGCTCTCACTCTCCCCAACGTCATCACGCTCTCTCGCATCATCGCTATTCCTTTGGTGATAGTGCTTTTGCTCTCCGGCCCGCTATGGCTTTTCTACGCTGTGCTTGCTCTCGTGCTCGCCAGCGATCTCGTTGATGGCGCACTGGCACGAGCAGGACGCCAGATCACAGGGTTGGGCAAGCTCCTTGACCCCGTAGCTGATAAAGCGCTCTTTCTTAGTTTGTTTGTTGCTCTCACGGTTCAGGGTCGTCTGCCCTGGTGGGCCGTTGGAGCATTCGCTCTACCCCCGAGCGTCTTGGCCGTGGGAGCCCTGTGGCTGCGCTGGAAGACCTCCCGCTGGGTGATTATTGAAGCGCGTGCGCTGGGCAAAACTTCTTCAACGTTGCTCTCAACGGGGCTCGTGGGGGTTCTGCTGGAGCCTGTTCTGGGAGATTTCTTCGCGAAGATCGCTCTCGCTGTGCTTGCCCTCGGCATCGCGCTCTCCTATGCTGCGTTGGGCGATTATATTGTCATTGCCCTCAAGCACCTGAAGGAACTCCGGAGGGAGCGGGGCCACAAGCTCTAGACGCTCCCCCGTTATCGGATGTGTGAGCTTCATCCTCCATGCGTGCAGCATGAGACGGCTCTCACTGCGGCTGCTCCCATAGACTGCATCACCCACAACGGGATGCCCAATAGCGCTCAAGTGCACCCGAATTTGATGAGTTCTTCCCGTCAGCGGGTGAATTTCTAGAAGCGTTGTGTCCTCGAATCTTCTCAGCACGCGAAACTCCGTGATCGCTGGCTTTCCCTGGGGAAGGATTCTCATGCGCTGCCGCTGAGCGGGGTCGCGCCCGATGGGACCTTCGATCCGCCCTTCGTCTTCGGCAATGCGCCCGCGTACTAAAGCAAGATAGCGCTTCTCTATCTCGCGATGCTTAAACTGCTCGACGAGCTTCAGATACGCTAGATCTGTCTTCGCGACTATTAAGACCCCACTTGTCCCTTCGTCTAAGCGATGGACGATCCCCGGCCGCAACGGCGCACCGAAGCTTGCCAGACTACAATGACTCACTAACTGATTGATCACTGTGCCGTGGGGATGCCCCGCCGCGGGGTAGACGACCATCCCCGAGGGCTTGTCTATAGCAATAATGTGCTCGTCTTCGTACAGCACGGGGAGAGTAAACGGCTCAGGTTCGAGCGACTCTGCAGGCGCGCTCTCCGGAAGCTCGACGGTTATAAAGTCATTGGGACGCAGGCGCAGCCCAGCGCGCGCGGGCTGCCCATTGAGCTGGACTGCCCCAGCTCGTATAAGCTCTTGCACGCGTGAGCGCGTCAGAGTTGGATCGTTCAGCTTCAGGGAAAGCCAGCGGTCGAGCCGCTGCCCCGCTTCGTCTTCAGGGACGGAAAAGACCTGGCGCATAGTCTCTCTAGAGTATCCGGCTCTTCTCAAAGCGACAACCCTATTGCACTGAAAAAGCCTTATGAGTATAATCAAACCGTGATGAATGCTCAGTTGGAAGGGGCCGTACAGGCCATTGCCGAGCGAGTCGCCCTCGAACAGGGGGTAGAGCTCTATTGGCTTGATATGAAAACCTCTGGGCCGCGCTGGCAAGTCACCGTCTATATTGAGCGTGCCGGGGGAGTAACGATTGACGACTGCGAGCGCGTCAGCCGCGCTTTAGAAGAGCCCTTGGATGCGCTCATCGATCACAGTTATGAGCTGGAGGTCTCCTCCCCGGGGATGGATCGGCCCTTATATACAAAGAGACACTATGAGCTTGCGGTGGGCAAGCCCATCGAAGTGCGGTTATGGGACGCCCCTACTGTTCTTGTGGGATGGCTGCAGGGGCTCTCCGATGAAGAGCTCTGGCTCGAAGATGAATCTGGTGCGATGATCCCCGTGCCCTTTGGGGCAGTGCGTTCTGCCCAGGTCATCGAGAGCCGGTTTCTCTAAGTTCAGAGAATACAGGCGATTTCTCGCGATTCCTCGCGAGAGATCGCTTTAACTATGAGCGAAGAGCTTGGTGATCGTGTGTGAACGTTGAATTTCTCGAGGCGCTCGAAGAGATGGCCAAGGAAGAAGGGCTGGAGCGCGACGATATTTACGAGGCGGTCAAGAAGGGCCTGCGTGTCGCGTACCTTGAACAATTTGGCCCAGTGACTAACTTGGAGATCGAGATCGACCGCACCTCGGGAGATATTCACGTCATTGTTGATGGCCAAGCCAGAGATATTCAGCTGACGGACTTCGGTCGCATTGCCACTCGTAAAGCCGAAGAGACTATCAAAAACGAGATCATCGCCAAGCGGCGCCAGAAGATCTTAGAGCGCTATCAGAGTCGGGTGGGCCAGATCATCAGCGGGCATGTTCATCGTTTTGCCGGGGCTGACGTCTGGATCAATTTAGGGCAAGCCGAAGCATTGCTTCCTGAGGAGGAGCGCATTCCCGGAGAGCGCTATCGCGTCGGAGCGGTGCTCAAAGCGTATCTGATGCGAGTGGAGCGCACCTCGGGAGATCCGAGGATTATCGTCTCGCGGGCCGCAAAAGAATTTGTCCAAAAGATGCTTGAGCTGCAGGTGCCGGAGATCGAGCAAGGGCTGATTCGCATTGAAGCGATTGCGCGCGAGCCAGGGGTGCGCACCAAAGTCGCGGTGCGGTCATTAGTAGCAGAGCTCGATCCTGTGGGCACGTGTGTCGGTGCTGGCGGCAGCCGCATCAGAGAGATCGTCCGCGAGCTCGGCGGCGAAAAGATCGATATTATTCGCTGGAGCTCCGATGTGCGCGAACTCATCAAAAACAGCCTCGAGCCCGCCAAGGTCTCACAGATCGACCTTGACGAAGCGAAGAGAGAAGCTCGCGTGCTCGTCCCCGATGCAGAACTCTCGTTAGCTATTGGGAAGGGCGGCCAGAACGTCCGCCTCACAGCGAAACTCACGGGATATAAGATCGACGTCACGAGCCCTGAAGAGCTCAAGAAGACTACGCCGACTCCGTAACTTCCTATGCGCGCTGCGCTCTTGCATTGGGTCTATCGGCTCGTACGCCGACGGGCCTGGATTGTGCTGCTCTTGTCAGCAGTCTTGAGCAGCGCTGCACTCTTCTATATTCTCAATCTTCCCATGCGCAGCTCATTTTTGGATCTTCTTCCCCCCGGCGATCCCTTGCTGACGAAGTTCCAAGAGCGCGAGGAGATCATCACCAAGAGCGATGCCGTCGATATTATCTTAACGCTGCAGGATCCGGAACATACCCCGCGCGACGCTGAGCGCCTCCACGCAGCAGCTATTCAGATCGTGCGCTCCCTCAGCCAAAACCCTGAGATCGTCTCCGTGAGTTTTACGAAGGACATCCAGACCCGCCGCGGCGATGAACTGCTCTCCTTGCGCGATGAGATACTACTGAAGCTGCGCCAATACCAAGAGCGTCTTCGCAGCGTCCTGCCTCCAGGACAGCCCCAGGCATCCGTTCCAGGGGTGCGCGAGCTCGTCACGATATACTCTCAGATTAATACCGAACTCGAGCGCATCTTTTTGGGTGAGCTCGACTGGCGCCGCTTGGCTCTTAATCCCTTGGAGCTCGTCAAGCGCTTCGACGAGCTCAAAAATCTCAATCAGCGCGTCAAAAACGAGTTCGACCGTGTCCCAAAGCTCATCACCGATGCCGATCACGTAGTAACAGATCTCTTGCAGACTGTCAGCGAGATCAGCGAAACAATCGACAAGCTCTTGGCTTGGCCACAAGAGCTCTATCTCTCTCACGACGGGACGAAATTGCTCGTGAGGGCGCGCCCACGCTACAGCTCCCAGCGCGGCTTGGAGTACAATCGCGCGATCACCCGTGCTGTCCAGAACGCGCTCCACGACCTTAACTTAGAAGCCCAAGGGATCAAGTGGGGCCTCACCGGCCCTTATGCCATCGCTGCCGAGATCAATTATCAATTAAACGTCGACATGCGCAATACCACGATCATCTCTGCTGTCGGCGTCACCGTCATCATCGTCATGATCCTCCGCCAATTCTTCTATCCCATTTTAGCTTTGATCGTGCTCTTTCTCGCGTTGATCGTGACACTGGCGTGGGCGAAGTTTGCCGTGAATGGGCTGAACTTGGTGACGTCATTTCTGCCTCCGCTGATCTTGGGGCTGGGGATAGACTACGGGATCAATTTTCTCGCCCATTTTCTTGCGGAGCGCCGTGCTGGACATCGTCTTGAGGCCGCTCTCAAAGCTGCACTGCTCCATAAGGGCTCTGCTTTGATCACCGCGTCGCTTGCCACGGCGCTCGTGCTCTTCAGTTTGATGGTGGCTAGCTCCCCGGGGCTCTACGAGATGGGGATTATTGCTGGGGTGGGGGTGCTCATCGCGCTCTTTGCCACACTGCTGATCTTGCCCGCATTGGTGATCGTTTCGCATATTATGGTGCGGCGGCGCTTGCGCGCGCCCGCCCGCCCGGTGCCGTCCCCACCTCGTCGAGAGGCCTCATCTCATGAGACTTTCTGGCGTTGGGCCCGGTGGCCCATCGTGCCCCTGACGATCCTCGGGAGTCTCTTTATGCTGACTCAAGCGACCCATGTCCGCTTCCGTTTTGCCGATGAAGAGCTCACCCCCACAGACCTCCCGACAAGACTGATGCAACAGATAGAACGACGTGACTTCGACGTCGGGACGTCCGGCTTGGCTGAATACTTTTTGTTCTTCGCCTCAACTCTTGAAGAGCTGCGGCAGATCAACGCGGGGCTAGAAGAGCTCAAAGCGCAAGGCCATGTGGACGCCGCCTTGTCGTTGCTGATGTTTCTGCCATCCGATCCTGCAGAAGCTCAACAGTTCTTCCAAGGGTTTTCGCTCAATCTCGAGCGTGACCTTCAGCGTGCTGCCTCCGAGATCGAGCTCTACAGCAGAGAGCTGCAGCAACTCCAAGACCTCACGGTGCAGCTGGCTCGACTGAAAAACAACCTCACGCGCATTCTCGACCAAGTGGCCCTGACCGGGGCCGGGAGCGAGACCGTCGCCCCGGAGATCCAAAAACAGATCGTTCAACTGGAGAGCATCGAGGCCAGCATTCAGAGCCTTGAAGTAATGCAAGAGCGCTTGCGTGAGCTCCGCGATCACTTCGCCGAACTGAACGATCAGGTGGGCACCCTGCTCCAGAAGATCGCTGAACTGCAGCAAGTCCAGGGGCTGCTCAAAGCCCTCCCCAAAGACCTCCAAGAGCGCTTCGTCACTGAAGAGCGTGAGTTCGTCCTGTATGCACATATCAACCACATGACCCTCAACGATCCGCAGCGCTATCGGGAATTCATCACAACGATTCAATCGTTTAGTCACGATTTCCTCGGCTATCGCATGATCCAAGACCATCTCGAGCGCAAGATGAAGCGGGACTTTCAGATCTCGACTGTGCTCGCTGCCCTGATTATTCTTGTGATCTTGGGGATTGGGTTGAGCTGGCGATGGGCTCTCTTTGGGATTATCCCTGTAGGGTTGGGTTTTCTGTGGATGCTCGGAGCGATGCGGCTGTCAGGGCTCACCTTCAATTTCGCGAATATTCTCATCTCGTCGTTATTGATCGGCAATGGTGTGGACTACGCCGTCTATCTCTTACACAGTTTTTTGGAGGACCGCGACGTTGGGGTCGCCTGGCGAAAGACGGCCTTACCCATCTTAGGGTCAGCCTTGACGACGATGGTCAGTTTTGGGAGCTTGCTCTTTGCGGCGACGCCGGGGCTGCGCGTCTTCGGGCAGTCGGCGCTCTACGGCATTGGTTTTACGACGTTCTTCACGCTCTCTTTCCTTCCCGCGGTGCTCTCCTTCTTGCGTCGCCAGAGCTATTGATTCCCTTCGCGTCCCCAGCTATAATAGCACGTTAGTGGGCACAGAATATTTCAACCCACAAGCGCAGAGGAGGCCAACGAGTATGTTACACGCAGTGCTGTATGGGCTCGCGATGCTCCTTGCGCTCGTTCTCTATTTCTCCATTGAGAAGAGGTGGCGTTCGTATGACGATGGCCATGGTGCTTGTGTTGGGATCTGGAATAATAGCTGCATTAGCTGTGGGGTGGCTGGTGGGGCGCTGGCAGATGCGACGGGAGTTCGCGCGGACCCACCAGCGTGCGGAAGCGATCTTAGAGGCGGCACGCCACGAGGCCGAGGCTCTCAAGGCGGCCAAGCTCGCCGAGGTCGAGAAGGTCCTCAAAGCTCGTGAGGAGGAACTGGAGCGGCGCCTCAAGCGCCAAGAAGAGAAATTTGAACGTCTCGAAGCGCGCCTGCTCAAGAAAGAGGAGCGTCTCGAACAGAAGGGCGTTGAGCTGCTGCGCGCCGAGAAGCTGCTTAAGGACGACCTGCAGAGGTTGGGCGAGCTCATCGCTCAAGGTGAGGCCTTGCTCGCTGGGGAGCGCAAACGATTAGAAGAGCTCTCAGGGCTTTCAGCAGAGCAAGTGAAAGAATTGCTCGTCCAGCAGGTCGAGGAAGAAGCCGAGCGCTTTTTTGCCAAGAGAATCAGACAGATTAAAGAGCGTGTCGAAGCCGAAGCCGAGCGTGAAGCGCGCAAAATCATCGCCACAGCAATCCAACGCTACGCCGCGGACGAGGTCGAGTCGACGACGATGAGCCATGTGCCGCTGCCCAATGAAGAGTACAAGGGACGCGTCATTGGCAAGGAGGGGCGCAACATCCGAGCGTTCGAAGCGCTGACAGGAGTCGAAGTCTTGGTCGACGATACCCCCGATGCGATCTCGCTGAGCTGTTTCCATCCGGTACGGCGAGAGATCGCACGGCTGGCCATGGAGAAGCTCTTAGAAGATGGGCGGATTCACCCAGCTCAAATTAAAAAGCAAGTCGATAAAGCCAAAGAGCGCATCGCGCAGCGCATCAAAGAAGAGGGCCAGAAGGCTCTCTTTGAGCTGGGGCTTGACAATATGCACCCCGCGCTCGTTGAGCTTGTGGGGCGACTGAGCTTTCGCACGAGCTATGGGCAGAACCAGCTGCGCCATAGCATAGAAGTCGCGTATCTTGCGGGGGCTCTGGCTGCCGAGCTCGGCCTGGATGTCACTATGCAAAAGCTTGCCAAGCGCGCGGGATTATTGCACGATATTGGGAAGGTCGTCGATCACAAGGTAGAGGGCTCGCACGGGCTGATCAGTGCAGAGATGGCGCGGCGCTACGGCGAGCCCGAAGAGGTCGTCCACGCTATTGCCGCGCACAATGAAGACGTGGAAGCTCGCACGATCTTAGCCGTGATCGTGCAGACGGCTGACGCCTTGTCGGCGGCTCGCCCCGGGGCACGCCAAGAGACGTTCGAAGCGTATGTGCAGCGTCTCCAGGCACTTGAGGAGATCTGCCATAGCTTCCCCGGGGTCGAAGAAGCCTATGCGATTCAAGCAGGCCGTGAGGTGCGCATCATGGTCCGGCCCGACGAAGTTGACGACGACATGGCCGCAAAGCTCTCCTATGACATCGCGCGCTGTATTGAAGAGAAGATGCAGTATCCTGGGGAGATCAAAGTCCACGTGATCCGGGAGACGAAATTCATCGAGACGGCAAAGTAGCGTATGGCCAAGGCACGAGCGATTGTCCGTATCACCGGGGAAGTCCAAGGGGTTGGGTTCCGGAACTTCACGGTGCGCAAGGCGCGGCCGCTAGGGCTGTCGGGGTATGTGCAGAATCTTCGGGACGGGAGCGTGCGCGCCGAGATCGAGGGTGAGCGCGATCAGATCGAGAAGCTCTTAGAGATCCTGAAGACTGAAGGCCCAGGACAGATCGAGCATATGGAAGTGATCTGGTCGGACTACCTCGACGAGTTCACCGGCTTTGGGATTCATATGTGAGGGGGGAGCTCTCATTCTGGTTTGCGGGCGCCGCAGCAGTGCTTGTATTTCTTTCCGGAGCCGCAGGGACACGGATCGTTGCGTCCGACCTTCTGCTGCACCCGGCGCGGTTGGGCTTTGGGTTTTTCAGGCTGGGTATTTCCCGCTGTGGCTGTGATCTCTTCATGGCGATAGGTCAATGACTCGACGCGCTCGATGCGCGCGGGTCGCCCCGGCTGCGCTGCCACGATCTTCAGTTGTGGCTTAATGAGATAGCTCACGATCTGCTCCTCGATCCGCCCCAGGAGTTCTTGGAAGAGCTCAAAGGACTCGCGCTTGAACTCTATCAATGGGTCACGCCCGGCATAGGCCCGCCAGCCAATCACGTCTTGCAATTCATCAAGGGCAAAGAGATGCTGGCGCCAGTTTTCATCGATGAGATTCAAGATCATATACCGAGCTAAGTGGGGGAAGGCTCCGCCTAGGCGCGCTGCCTGAGCGTGATAGTTCTTGAGCAGAAAATCTAAGATCTTCGTGCGTGCCGTATCTGGAGTGAGCCCTATGACTGTGAAGTCCAAGGGAGCGTTCTGAAAGCTCGCGAGTTCTTTCTGAAGCGCTTCGTCGTCGCGCTCATCACCAGAGAGATAGCGTGCGATCAGCGTGTCGGTGTACCCTTCGATCACGCTTGTCAGATAGTTATCTAAATCTTGGGCGCTCTCTTCAAGGGTTTGCTCGCCGCCGATCAGGAACCGGTCACGCAGGCTATAGATTGCCTCGCGCTGGCGCGCCATGACGAGATCATATTCGAGCAGTCTCTTGCGAATGCCAAAGTAGTAGACTTCGACGCGTTTTTGCGCGTTGCGGATCGCCTTGGTCAGCATAGGGTGCTCTAAAGCTTCGCCTTCGGCCATGCCCTTCTTCACGAACGACAGCAGCTTGCTGTCGCCAAAGAGTCTTATAAGATCGTCTTCGAGAGAGACGTAGAACTGGGAGCTGCCGGGGTCGCCCTGGCGGCCCGCGCGCCCACGAAGCTGGTCGTCGATGCGCCGGCTCTCGTGGCGCTGCGCCCCAATGATATGGAGCCCGCCAAGCTCGGCGACCCCTGGGCCAAGCTTAATATCGACGCCGCGCCCGGCCATGTTCGTGGCAACAGTAATTGCCCCCTTCTGCCCCGCGTCTTTGATAATTTCAGCTTCGCGCTCGTGGTGCTTGGCATTTAAGACATTATGAGGCAGCCCACGGCGGCTGAGCAGTGTGCTCAAATACTCAGATTTTTCTATAGACGTCGTGCCGATGAGCACGGGGCGCCCGATCTCGTGCAGCCGCGCAACTTCTTCAACGATCGCGTTGAATTTCGCCTTCTCAGTAGTGAAGAGCCGGTCGGGCAGGTCTTGACGGATCATGGGCTTATGGGTGGGGATGACGATGACGCTCAGCCCGTAGATCTGCTGAAACTCTTCTTCTTCGGTCTTGGCCGTCCCGGTCATGCCCGCAAGCTTCTTGTAGAGCTTAAAGTAGTGCTGGAGCGTGATCGTCGCGAGCGTCTGTTGTTCTTTTCTGATCTCGAGCCCTTCTTTGGCTTCGATGGCTTGGTGGAGCCCGTCGCTCCAACGACGGTCAGGCATCAAGCGCCCAGTGAACTCGTCAACGATGATGACGCGCCCGTCTTTGACAATATAATCGCGCTCTCTCTTATACAGATGGAGCGCGCGCAGGGCCGTCTCCAAGTGTTTTAACAGATCAACGTGTTCTGGAGCGTAGAGATTGTCTATATGTAAGATCTCTTCAGCTTTTTTGACCCCGGCCTCTGGGGTGAGGTGCACGCGGCGTGTCTTCTCGTCGATCTCGAAATCGATACCCTTCTGGAAGCGCGGTGCGATCGCTGCAAACTTCTTGTAGAGCTTGATCGTCTCTGAAGTGCTCCCGGAGATGATTAACGGGGTGCGCGCCTCGTCAATCAAGATATTATCTATTTCGTCTACAATCGCGAAGTCGAGCCCCGTCTGAACCCGCTGATCGCGCGAGATGACCAAGTTATCTCGCAGATAGTCAAAGCCAAATTGAGCATTCGTCCCGTAGATGATATCGCACTGATAGGCTTGCTTGCGCTCCTCTTGCGAACTCGTTTCTTGGAGAAGCCCGACTTTGAGCCCTAGGGCTTCATAGATTGGGCCCATCCACTCGCGGTCGCGCTTGGCCAAGTAGTCGTTCACCGTGACGATATGGACTTTCCCGACGAGCGCGTTCAGATACGCCGGCATCGTCGCGACGAGGGTCTTGCCCTCGCCGGTCTTCATCTCGGCGATCTTAGCTTTGTGAATGACGATCCCACCGATGAGCTGCACGTCGAAGGGGCGCAGCCCTATAGTGCGTCGGGCTGTCTCGCGCACTACTGCGAACGCCTCGGGGAGAATATCGTCGAGCGTCTCGCCGTGGGCGAGCCTGTCTCTGAATTCGTCTGTCTTGGCACGCAACTGATCGTCGGAGAGCTTTTGGATCTCCGGCTCGAGTCTGTTGATCTCATCGACAATGGGCTGGAGCTTGCGCAGGCGCTGTTCATTGGTCTCGCCGAAGATCCACTCGACGGCGTGTTTGAGGAATTCCATAGCACTCTATTGTAAGCGAGATTTGGGCGTGGGGCAAGAGAGCTAGCGCAGCTGGGCGAGCAGCTCTTCGAATTGGGCTTCCATCTGGACGAGCGCTGCGGCGCGCGCGCGCAGCTGAGTGAGCTCATCAGGGTCGGTGAGGCGTCGGCTGCGCTGAATCTGATCTAAGCGCCTGAGAATGCCCTCTTTGAGTTTTGCGATCACCTGAAGCCCGCGCTCGAACTCCGCGCGAGCTGCTTCTTTTTCGCCGCGCTCGCGGTGCAGCACCCCGCGTACCAAATACCCGCGCGGGTAGTCCGGATGCTCTTGCAAAAATTTCGCAAGCTCCGCCCATACGAGAGTGCGATCCCCTTCTGCAATCAATATGAGCACGCGTTGCATAAATTCGGCTTCTAAACGAATCGTTGGCTCTGGATCAAGACGTAAGAGCATCTTCAGATGCTCCCGAGCGCGCCGCGTCTCCCCTAGACGCAGATCGAGCTCAGCCAACTGAAAGTACGCGTTCTCCGTGGGATAGGTCTTGAGCGAGCGCTCAAAGTATTCGCGGGCACGCTGGAGTTCCCCGCGTTGAGCATAGACCACGCCGAGATAGTACAGCGCCTTCCCCGGCGCGATCCCTAACGCGACGCTGCGCTCCAGAGCAAGACGCGCCGTCTCGTAGCGTAAGCTCTTGATTTCGGCTTCCCCTTGGTCAAGAGCGATATCCGCTTGCCAATCACGATATGTGAAGAACGAGACAACTAGAGCCAACACAAAGGCCACTGCGCCAATAGTAATCTTCGTCTTCGAGATGAGCGCGACCGTTGGTTCTGAGCCGAGCAGCGGGCGCGCGTAGAGCAAGCTTATCAGAAGCACGAGATTGAGCTCTGATGCTGGCAGGTGCAACGGGAAGCTCACCAGCGCGTCCGTCGCAAACGCGGCTAAACCAGCACATAGCGCGACAACCCAGAGGCGTCGTTCAGGGCTCTCTGGCGAGCGCACAAAACTATGAGCACTTCTGAGCAGCGTGCTGACAAAAAATCCAACAGCGATAAGCCCAATCAGCCCCAACTCGGCGATCAATTGCACGTAATCGTTATGGGCTTGGATCGCCCTGGGCAGATAGAAGTTATACTGTTGCCCCAGGGGGGTCTCTTTGAAGCGCGCTTTGTACTCTAAAAACTCGACTTTGTAGTCTCCCAGCCCCACGCCGATAAACGGGTGCGCTTTGAGCATCTCATAAGCGATCCACCAGTTCCAGCTGCGCGCGATCCCCGAATTCTCCTCCCACAGGCGCTGAAAGAACCGAGCGATCTGATCAATGGGATTCGCAGATTCTTGGGCGGAGGCAGCGCGACCGATGAGCGCATTGAGCGGCCCCGGCGGCGCTTGCAGCCAGACCGTCACCCCCAACAGAATCAGAGCAGCGAGCACCCAGCGACGTTGGGCGTGAAGCGCCCTTCCCAAGCGAAAGATGAGCATCCCTGCAAAGAAGAAAAGCACAGAGAAGAGCGCAGCCAGCCACGCCCCAACAGAATTGGCTGCGACAAGCGCTGCCGTCATCAATATCAAAATAACTAAGAGACCAACCCGCATCCAACGATTCTGAGTGACAAATGAGAGAAAGACCCCCGGCACGATCAGGTGCGCGAGAAACCCCGCAAGATAATTGGGATTTCCAAAGGTCGCGATCATCGCCGAGCTGCCCCCGACAAATCCCGGCGGCCCAGGAAGCCTTCCGTAATACTGCAACAGCCCATACCCAGAGGCAATGCTCGCCGACAGCACGAGCGCGCCCAAGAGAATCTTTATATCGCACTCGCTCTCGGTAGTATTCACGATGAGCAAGCCCAGCAGCCCAAAGTAGATCAGCCCGACGAAGCTTATGAGACTGAGCGCGAGATTCTCAGCGTTGATCAGAGAGAGCGCAGCGGCGCCCAGCACCCCCAGCGCCGGCCAGGCTAGTCGCGTCACCTCGATCTGCATCTGCGGGCGGACAAAGAGCTCGATGGCCCAGAGAGCAATTAAGAGCGAGATTCCCCAGTAGAGCACGGCGCTTTTGGTGTACCCGTACTCGGTGTTGGGCAGATAGATCACGATGGGGATAGAAAAGACCAAAACGACCAATAGCCAGAAGCGCAAACGCCTCAAGGAGACCGACGACGGAAGTCGTTGGATCAGCAGATGAAAGCGTGCGAAAGCACGCTCCAGCTGCCCTTGTCCAACGCTGGGGCGCTTAGGTTGAGGCTGTCTCTGCGCCTCTTTTGCTCTCATGCTCTCCGTGTCTTCTGTGATTCAAAAGTACCCTAACGCCCTTAGGCGCTCCATCAGCCCCTCTTTGTCAGTGCCGCGCCCGGCCCGCTCCGGCACACTTCTGTCAGAGACGGGCTTGGTGCACGGCACACACCCTAAGCTTCGATAGCCCTTGTCGTAGAGCGGGCAGTAGGGAAGCTCATATTTTTTGATATACTCCCAGACATCGCGCTCGCGGAAGTGCAAGATCGGATGCACCCGCACGTGATCGGGCCGCGGCGAGAAGTACGTCTCTTGCGAGCGGGCTTGGTGTTCATCCCACCGGACTCCCGTGATGAGCGCGCGCCATTGATATCTTTGAATCGCTTGATTGAGCGCTTCGGTCTTGAGGCGCTTGGTGCAGAAGATGCAAAACTTTGGGTCGTCAGTTAGTGGAGCTTCGGCGAGGGCTTCGCGATTCTGATATATAACGAGCTGAAAACCCCACTCGCGAGCTAGCCGGTCGCGATACTCGTAGACCTCGGGGAAGTCTACAGTCGTGTCGATGTGCAAGACGGGGATAGAGACGTGGCCGTTCCCAGCTCGTCGGACCAAGTCGAGCACGACGAGAGAGTCCTTCCCGCCAGTGAAGGCCACGGCCATTGCCGAACCGAACTCCGCAAGCGCTTGACGCAAAATCTCTAAGCTCTTCTGCTCGCGCTCGGCTAACGTCCACGAAGACAGATCATGCATAATGAGTGCATTCCCCCTCTTTATGTAACCTCTCCCCTAGCCCCTCTCCGACCCCTCCCCTGCCCCTCCCCGAAACGGAGAGGGGAGGTTCCCCCTTCCCGTGTCGGGAAGGGGGCCAGGGGGTTAGGTCTTTAATTATATCACATTCTCGCTGTCGTCGCTCGATAGACGCTTTTAACGTACTCGGCCAGCCTTGCTGGGACGACGGGCCAGATCGCGCTCCACAATCGCGGGCGCTTCAGCAATTCGTGCGCGATCTTGCTGGGGTAGTCTATATCCCCAACGCGCTCGATCAGCCTGCGTAACGCCGGAAGAGCTAAGAGCTTGAGCGCGTGGGCGATCTGGTCGTCGCTGAGCTGAGTCAATATCTGATGGGCTTTGAAGCCCAACGAAAGCTCGCGCTCCAGCTTGGCGCGCCATCGGCTTTCATACTCTCTCAGAAACCGCGCTTGAGTCTTGCCAGAGAGCGCGCAGCGGGCAGCTACTTCTCCAGCGATCTTCCCGCAGAGCATTCCCGTATAGATTCCCCCGCCGCTGGTGGGCTTGGCTTGGCCCGCAGCGTCACCGACGATGAGAAACCCATCAGTCACGGTGCGCTCCACCGGGCCGATGGGGATCATCCCTGATTGATACCCGAGAATCTTCCCAGAGTTATGAAATTCTTTGCGCAGGCGCTCAAAGCACTTCTTGGCTTCGGAGAAGAGATCTGTCGCTATGCCGACGCGCGCGGTGCCCTCAGCAGCTGGGACAGACCAGGCGAAGAAATTCGCGGCCCAGCGCCTTCCGAAGAAGACCTCGACGAAGTCCCCCCTCTCCCCTTCCCCCTCTCCCTCGGAGGGGAGAGGGGCTGGGGGTGAGGGTGTCGCGATGAGCGCTTGCAGCCCCAAAAGAATCTTCTTCGGGCGCGGCAGACCAGCCTGCTGGGCAAGCAAACTATGAGGCCCATCGGCCCCAATGATGACCGAAGCTCTCAGAGACTGCCGAGCGCCACTGGAAGTTCGAGTGACGAGGGTGCGCTCACCCTTCTCATAAGGGCCAAGCTCAACGGCACGTACCCCAGCTTGGACAGCGACGCCGACTTTCGCAGCGCGCTCGACTAAGCTTTGATCGAAGCGATCTCGGTCAATCACGTAAGCGCGGACGCGGTCGCCGCCAAGCTCATAGACTGCGCCGTCGGGGGAGTGCACCCGCACGCCCGTGATCGCTCGGACGATGATCGAATCTGAGACGCGGGCGAGCCGCCAGCCACGAAGACTTAAAAGCCCAGTGCACTGAATGGGGCGCCCAATGATAGAGTGCTCTTCGAGCAAGAGCACTTTAGCGCCGTGACGAGCTGCAGCAGCTGCAGCTGTGGTGCCCGCCGGGCCCGCCCCGACGACGATCACGTCATAGCGTTGCATAGCTCAGAGTTTACTTGGAAGCTGACTGGTCTGCCAGAGTAAAAAAATTATGAGCCCCAGGGGGTGCTCGCCCCTGGGGCCCGCTTCAGGTTTTTCTGCTCCGTCCTTAGAACTTACAGGCCGTCAGCCGATAGCCCTTGTAGGCATCGCCGGTCTTGGCCGCCACACGGATGTAGAACTGAGTGGTGGGATAGGCCCCCGGCGTCCCGCTGAAGACCTCAGCCAAAGCACCTTGGCTGGTGCCAGTCTCACCATCAATGGTGATGATGACTGCATCAGTTGGGGTCCTCAAGCTGAACGAGATATCGGCGTTATAGCCGTTGTGATCGTGGGGCGCTCCAAAGAAGTCGAGGCTGCCGTCAATGGCGATGAAGACGCGCTCGTTCGCCCCGATGGAGATCGGCCCGAAGTAGTCCACGTCTGTGTCGCTGGAGAAGGAGCCGTCCATCGTCCAGCCGGCGGAAGGATCTGGCACGCTCACGAAGTCTGAGCCACCCGCGCCAAAGCCCGGCCGCTGATTCCCGGTCGCCTCGCTGTAGACAGCCGTACACGTTGGCAGCGCCGGGACGCTTTCAGCGCCAGCGATCGAGTTGTTTCCGACATCATCGCTCTCCATCAGCTGGCCCATCGAGCCATCAGGCACATGGATGTAGAGATCGAACGGGCCGATGGTCGTCCCCGAGCTGTAGCCCTGGATGAAGATCAGCTCGCCGATGTTCTCGAACGGATGTCCGGCGATAGCCGAGTTCAATCCTCCGCCGCCGCCGGTGGGCGGGTAGACCACGCCTGCCGGGCTTGTGTAGGTAGCACCTTCATCATCACCGCACTCGAGGTCCGGCGGTGTGGCTGCCGCACAGTTAGAGTAGACAGGCACACCAGTCGTCGTCGTTCTCAGGCGCATCACGGTGTCGTTGCCCGTAGCGCCGCGCTTAGCATAGGCGAAGATCGCCGGTAGACTGGGAGGCGGTGGTGGCGGTGGCGAGCCGATATTCTCCATGACGACGATGAGCAGATAGTACGCCCCACCTGCGCCGGTGTCGGGGTCTGCGCTGCGCCGGATGTTGACGGCGTAATCTTCGGGTGTAGCTTGCCAGGTGTCATTGGAGTTATACTCGTAGTGCTTGGAGCAGGACTCCGAGGCTGGATTCCCCGACGATCCAGGCCCAGCGCTATTGCAGTTAGGAGAGCCTTCAGCGCCGATGAATGGGACCTTGGCTCCAGTGGAGACTCGCCACAGCTCGAGCCGAGAGTTCCATTCTCCGATGTTCGGCTGAGCGGCGCTGGCCCAGAGCACTGCATTCCCCGCCGGGACATAGAAGCGATAGTAATCGCTGGCCCCTGCCCCGCCGCCCGTGCCGGAGATGACCGCCGGGCAGACATTAATGACCTGGCCGCCTGACGGTGAGTCATTGGGCTCGCTCTCGGCGATCACGTTTGCTGTCGGCACGACGGCCACATAGAGCCGGTACGGCGTGATTTGAGCTCCTGAGCCCGGAGCACCTGTGTTGCCGTACTGCTTCACCAAGATGTTATAGGTCCCTGGGCTCAAGTTGAGGCCGGCGATCGAAGACGAGTTACCGCCTTGGCCGCCGTCATCGTCGTCGCACTCGATATACCCAGAGCCGGTGCAGCCGGACCCGGTCGTCACCGGGGCTGTCCCGATGAAGAGGGTCGAGTCCGTGCTAGTCGTCGAGGCATCGGTGCGGACGTAGGCGAAGACCAGCGACGGTACGCTCACCGTGATCTGATAGTAGTCCAAGTCGCCTGCAGGCGAGATATTCCCCTGGACGATGGCCACTCCTTGGCCCGGGGTCAGGTCCAGTGCTTGAGCCGTAGCGTTAGAATCGTTTGGCTCACTCTCGGCTATGAGATTGGCTGGACACTGCGGTGCTGGTGGGGGCACGTAAGTATCGGTGTATGTACAGGTGACGGTCTCGCCGGCGTCAAGGTCGATGGTGGCCGTCTGACCGACGACTGTCGTCCCGCCGTCGGGGTCAACGCAGACCAAGCTGGTGAAGCTCCAATTTGGTGGCAGCGTGGCTACGTCTTCTGTCACGGTATGGCTGCCAGGGACGATATTGGTGAAGGTCTGGCTGCCGGAGCCGCCCGAAGTCGTGATCTGGAAGCTCCCCGGCAGGCCACCGGTTCCACTGGTAGTGAAATTGAACGTATCATCGCCACCTACGGCGTTCTTGTTAATGACGATCGTGCCGCGCTTGGTGTTGGTGTATGTACAGGTGACGGTCTCGCCGGCGTCAAGGTCGATGGTGGCTGTCTGACCGACGACTGTCGTCCCGCCGTCGGGATCGACACAGACCAAGCTGGTGAAATCCCAGCCCGATGGCGGCGCAGACTCCGTCACGGTGTAGGAACCGGGATTTAAGTTGGTGAAGGTCTGGCTGCCGGAGCCGCCCGAAGTCGTGATCTGGAAGCTCCCCGGCAGGCCAGCCCCCGTCGCGGTGTAGTCGAACGTATCGTCTCCACCCACGGCTGTCTTCTCTATCACGATTGTGCCCAACTGCTTCTCGTTGACAAAGGTGCAGGTGACTGTGGCCCCTGGAGTCAAGGTGATGGTCGCGGTGCGGGAGGGGACGTCGCCGGTGCCGCCCGCCGTGCAGGTGATCGCTGTCAACAAGAACCCAGGTGAGGGATCAGCCTCGGTCACGGTGTAGGTGCCGGGGGCCAGGCCCGTATAGGTCTGGGTGTTGGGCAGGGTGGGATCGTTATCGTCATCGAGATCGAAGGTCGCGGGGACCAGGCCGCCCGTGGTCGAGAACGAGAAGTCTTGTGGGTCATCGGGGACGGCGTCCTTAATGATGACGATTCTAGCCCCGCCGATAGCGCGACTAATAGACGCCTTTGCTGTCCTGCCCGAGGCGGTCGTGAGCGTTACCTCGAGCGTGCAGCTGGGCGTCTCCACTGTTGGACTGAACTCTGTCGTGACGGTCTTCTGATCGGTTGGCCCAATCGTAGCTGGGTTGAATGTTCCGCACGCTGGGCTAGCGCTGAAGCTATAGGTCCACAGGCCCGCGGAGCTGCCGGGGTTGCCTGTAGCGGTCAGCGTGTACGAATTCCCAATGAGATAGGGTCCCGGAGGCCCAGAGAGCGTCACCGTGGGCGCCGTCGTCATACATCCCCCGACAAGACCCACGAGCGCCAAGAGAGCTATACCGAGTCTTGTCCTGGTAACCATACACTAACCTCCTTTTCAGTTTTGCGCTCCTCTCCTCTACTGATAAGTGATCACCAGCTGCCAGCAGTATAACGTCCCAGTGTCCAAAGGTGAATCGTCTGTGATCCTTAGTCTCCAGGCCCCATTTATGGGCTTGCCGTCGAGGGTGGACAATGGCTGCTCAGGCTGGTACGACCCGGCAAAGGGCGGAGTTCCGCTAGTGATGGGCGTTGTGGCCTCATCGTCGAAGACGGTGAAGGTCCCGGTGCAGTCGGTTGGACCGCTGCCGTAGTCGTCGCCCGAACCCCCATTGTCGGTTGAAAGTTCAACCATCGTACCATCGGGATGAATCAGATAGATATCTAGATCTGCATCCCAGGTGTGATTGATCCGGATCTTCACATCAACGTCGACTATCGTCCCAGTGTCCGGGACGTTTATAGTGTGTTCCACGGTGCCATTATCAGGTATAGGGACGCTGATATTGCCGCTGCTGTAGGTCTGGGTTTGCTGCAGACCAGACTGGGTGTCGAAGGCCCAGACATACGGTGCGGCCATAGGGAACCCAATAGCGCTTGTGCCTGTCACTTGGAGCTGGTAGGCGCGGGTGAACTCAAGATTATTAGGATCAGGCGCATCGGGATCGCCCACTACCCAGGTGAAGGTCGTTGGCCCACCCGTAGGAGCGCCGATCGTCATGTTGCACGGCCCGAATGGTCCGCCATGCCCTGGACCGGAAGCTTCACCAGTGCATGTCAGCGACAACGTCGCCGGGTCCATAGGTTGGTCAAACGTTACAGTGATATCAGTGGTGACTGAGACGCCGCTGGTGCTGTTAGCCGGCACGGTGTTCACGACAATCGGGGGGCTTCCCATGGCCCGGGTGATAGAAGCCTGAGCCGTCTTCCCCGAAGCCGTCGTCAGGGTCACTGTGAGGGTGCAGCTTGGCGTTGTGACCGACGGGGTGAAATCTGTAGTAACAGTCGTCTGATTCGTCGGGCCGATAGTTGCTGGGGTGAATGTTCCACAAGCTGGGCTGGCGCTGAAGCTATAGGTCCATAGGCCCGCAGCACTGCCAGGGTTGCCTGTAGCTGTCAGGGTCACCGGCGTTCCGACGAGATAGGGTCCTGCAGGCCCAGAGAGCGTCACCGTGGGCGCCGTTGTCATACATCCGGCGAGCCCAGCTACTACAATTAGAAGGGCACAGAGCTTGATACCGGAAGCTAACGCTCTCATTCTTTACCTCCTTTTGCATAAAAGCCCCCAAGGGGGTGACTCTTCTTCAGTCACCCCCTCGGGATTGCGCTCATCAGTTATCCCCGTTCTGTGTACCTAGGACAGCTTCTTCCACGTCCAGCAAGCATTCCGGCACGGTCCCTGGCCCTGGGAAGGCGTCCAGTCCAGGGTTCGGGTGCACTACGCAGTCTGCGGTGCTCTGGAGTCGTGGGAGCACCGAAGCGGGAGCCACGCCATTGCTCAGCAAGAGCGCGGCCGCACCGACGACATACGGCGTGGAGAAGGAGGTCCCTAAGTCCGGTTGATAGAGGGGGTTCGCCTCGCCCCAGAGATAGGCATTCCAGCAGATACTTCCAAAGCCCGAGGTCTCGCACAGAGACCAGACGAACTCCCCCGGCGCCGTGATATCGACGTCGGTGCCATAGTTGCTGAAGAACGCCCTTCTGTCGCTGGAGTCTATAGCGCCAACGGCGATAACCCCCTTGCAAGAGGCTGGCGTGACGGCCTGACCCCCAGCGCCGATGTTGGCCCCGCTGTTGCCCGCAGCAGCGACCAGAACGATGCCTGCTGCTAAGGCCGCATCTATCGCAACCTCCAACGGCGGATCAACCGGGTCGTCCGGCGTCCCCTTCAGATCGCATCGGAAGAACGGCCAAGTCCCAGAGTCATCCAAGTCAGCACGCGGCCGTGGGCCATAGCCGAAGCTCATGTTGATGACGTCGATGCCGTTGGCGATAGCATAGTTGATGCCTGCAATGATCACCGACTCATAGGAGTTGGGGAAGACCTTGATCGAGACGAGCTGCGCCTTGGGGGCTACGCCGATCTTCTTGAAGCCTTCCGGGGCATCGGCGAGGTTCTTGAGTTCTGCAGCGATGATCCCAGCGATGAACGTCCCATGCCCATAGTAATCATCCCAGGGGGCATCGCAGGGGTTGCCGCCGGGATCAGTGGTACAGTCATTATTGTATGGGCCAACGTTGATCGCTGTGCTGAGCGCCGCGTTGATATTGCTATCGATGTCAGGATGCATGGGGTCAATGCCGGTGTCCATGACTGCGACTAAGACCCCATCTCCAAGCTTAATTGGGCTTATTGCCCCTACGCAGCTATTCAAGGCAAGAGGGATACCCGCTATTAAGAGTATGAGCAGGCCTTTGCGGGAGCGCCGCAGTGCCAGCCCTCCAGCTAGGAGTACCCCCAGCCCAGCTAACCACGCAAACTGCTGTGGTTGGGGCGCTTGGGCGCGCGGGCGCACGACCCTGTTGACCCCATAGAACCAGACCTCCTCGCAATCGATGCGATCGCAGCCCCAGTCGCCCCCGCTGGTGATCTCTAAAGCCTTGGGCTTAGGCTGGCGCGGGTCCCAGCCGGGCCTCCGGAATGCCCCCTCACGGATGGGCTTAGGCAGCGGCATCAGAGCGTCGACGTAGATGTTTTTTACCCCTACTAAGTCCTTGAGCTTCTCCGCCCTGGTCGGATCGATCTTGATGGCCAAAAGCTCAGGGATCTTCTCATACTCGAAGATCACTATGCCACCCAGTTCCTCCTCGATCTTCTTCATGATCTCGGCTTTCTGTGCCGGCTCAACGACGAGAATCTGCCGATCCGGAGCGATCTGAATCTCCTCATCTTGTGCCAGAGCGGGCAGGACGAGAGATCCCACCAGCACCGTCATCAGGGCAGCCACCAGACATTTCTTGAGCATAGTCCTATCCTCCTTAGCACATTTTTCGAGTCCTTAGGGCACGACACACGCCACAAGATGGTACGCGTGCGTCTCGGTGCCGTAGCCTCTTACGACAAGGATATAGACTCCTGAGCTCGTAATGGTGTGGGTTCTCGTCTCGGCATTGGGCTGAGGCGAGCCATAACCACCGTCGTTAGTCCAGATTAAAGCGCCGGTATCCGTGCGCAGCTCGATAACGCCATCCAAGCTGCTGGAGTCGTCATCATGTGGAGCGAGCCGCGAGTTCGGCGAGCCATCCATGACAATCCAGATCTTCTCACCGGCATTGGCGAAGAACTTGAACCAGTCCTGGTCTCCAGACGGGCTGATCTCCGCAGCGATGATCCATGGAGCTGCAGGATCAGGCACGGAGACAGCGCCAGCAGCGTTCCCCGGCACATCCCCGCTCGCTTCCATATCGACGAGCGAAGTCGCAGGCGCAGTATGCCGATAGAGCGTGTAATTAAGCACAGCAGTAGCACTATACGGGTTCACGGACCATGCGTAACCACTCGCCCAGGGATGCCCAGCTATGACTGAGCTCAGACCCGGACCATCGTCGTCATCGCACTCTTCTCCTGGTACGGGTGTTAAGGGACACGTGCTGCGACTAGCCAACGGAGGGCCAAGGTGCAGAATGGAATCCGAGGTAGGGCTCCCAGTCTCCGGCTCGACATAAGCGAAGAGGCGATCTCCAGCAGCCCCGCCGGTGGGATGATGGTTCACTCCTCCGGCTGGAACGACCTGGCCGGTCAGAGCTGGCAAGGAGCATTGCGGCAAAGGATTGGCTGGCACTATCACATCGCGGACGATGCTCGCCGTCGCGGTCTTACCTGAGGCAGTCGTGAGCGTCACCGTGAGGGTGCAGTTCGTTGTCGCTGTTGTCCCGGTGAATTGAGTTGTGACGGTCGTCTGATTGGTTGGTCCGAT
>CALLJK010000004.1 GCA_938091745.1 Candidatus Bipolaricaulota bacterium | reverse complement strand
CCTTCCCGTGTCGGGAAGGGGGCAGGGGGTTAGGTCAAAAACACAAGTAGGCTAGCGCAGCAGCGTCGCGACCTTCTTCTCCAGCTCCTGCACCTGCTCCCGCAGCCGATCGTAGTCCTCTCGCCGCACTAACGCATCGTGAATCTTCCCCAGATCAAGCACTACCTCGTCAATCCGCTCGCTCAGCCGGGTGTCCAGCTGATCAATGCGCGCGTTGGTGCTATCGATGCGCTCAGTGTTCTTGGCGATCTCAGCGCGCAGCTCCGCGCGCGTGCTCGTGAGCAGCTCGACCAACTCCCGCCGCACCTCATCAATACGATTGACCAACCCACCATGTACCGCATCTATGCGACCAACCAGCTCATCGCGCACCGCATCGATCCGCGCGTTCGTCTGATCGATGCGCCCGTTCATCTGATCAATCCGCGCATTCGTCTGATCGATGCGCGCATCGGTTTGGCCCAGCCGGTCCAGTAGCTCTCTGCGCACCGCATCGATGCGCGCATTGGTCTGGTCAATCCGCGCGTTGGTCTGGTCGACACGCTGGTCGAGCCGCACCAGATGATCGTTGAGGTCGCCCACACGCTGGGAGAGTTCTCCCAGCTGGGCGCTCATCTTCTGCAACTCCGGCAGAAGCACACGCTTGGTCGCCTCCGCGATCCAATTGATCATAGCGCCTCTATCCTACCCTGCTTGCTCCGCCGGTGCAAGAGCATTGAATCACGGAACGCACAGAACAAGCCACGGGAAAAATCTCCCGTGCTTTCTGTGGCGATTCCGTGCCGTCCGTGATTCTAGAGACGCTTCACAGTAGGGCGCGTGCTCAGCCAGGCAAAAAGCGCCACCGACAACGCTACCCCCAATACTCCCAACAAGAACCAGACGAAATTCATCGTGCCTCCTTGGGAATGATCACTACTCCTACCCAATACAGACACGCCATAACCAGCACGCCCACTATCAACCAGAGGCCGGAGAGCTGCTCCGCGGAGAGGGCTTGCCCGAAGATGAGAGCGCCCGCGGTGATATTGCCCAAGTCGATGAGCTTCTCCCCGACCACGCGACGGCGTTCCATGATGGCTTCAGTATAGCCCTTCAGCTCCTGAGGGTCAAGCTGAATCACGGAAGGCACGGAAAGCGCCACGGAGGGCACAGAAAGCATCTTCCGTGCTTTCTGAGCTTCTCCGCGCCTTCCGTGATTCGACCTCTCCCCCGGCCCTTCCCCTCAAGCGGGAGGGGAGGCCCCCCTTCCCGTGTCGGGAAGGGGCCGGGGGTTAGGTCAAAAAACAAAAACACAAGCGCCCCCGCGGGATCGCTCCCGCAGGGGCGCGCCACTTCCGCTTCTTTTGTTGATATGACTATCTCAGTACGACCAACTTCTCGATCTTGCTCGTGACTGTCTGGCCGTCGGCACCCTGGACTGTGACAACATACAGATAGACGCCGTTGGCCAGCTCCGAAGCGACCGAGAAGGGCACGAGGTTGCCCTGGGCTGTCTGGTTGAAGACGAGCTTGCCCGTCAGGCTGAAGACGCGCACGGTCGTCTGGGCGATCCCGACGCCCTCCACGACGAAGTACGCGCCGCCGGAGCGCACCGGCGTCTGGCTGAGCGTGATGCTCTTCACAGCCAACGCTACTGGCGCACCGAGCACTTCGACGGTCATCGGGGCCAGCTCCGTCTCGATGCTGGGGACGGCGGCCTTGGCCCGACCGGCAATCGTGTAGACGCCGGGCTGGGCGTTGGCCGGCACGGTCACTTCATAGCTCAGAGAGACGGTGCCCTTGGCGTTGAGCCAGAGCCACTTGTTCTCAGAGGCCTTGAAGTACGCGCCGTTCATCTCGACGGGGCGGACCGTCCAGCCCGCAGGCAGGCTCTGCGCCAGCAGCAGCCCGCTGATGCCGTCCTTGGCGTCAACGCTCACCGTGACGGTGAAGGACTCGCCGGGGCGGACGGTGCGGACCGAAGCCCCGAGCGTGGCGAAAGCGCTCGCCACGCTCAGGTTCGCGCTCAGAGACGTTACTTTGCCGCCCAACGGGACAGTCAGCTGGCTGCCCTTGACCCACAGGTCGATCAGCTGGATGATCTGAGTATCGCTGATCTTCATGGGTGGGCTGCAGCCGGGGACGTCGCCGTTCTTGACCCACAGATCGATCGCGGTGATGATCTCCGCGTCGTCGAGGACCTTGTTCTTGTTGGTGTCCAGAGCAAACGGCAGGCACGCCGCCGCACCGGCGACGGCGACCTTGACGCTCCTGGTGCTGCCCGAGGGCTGCGCCGTCACGGTCACGGTGTACTCGCCGGGCGTCTGGAAGATGAAGCTGAAGTTATCCTGCCGGCTGCCCTGCGGGTTGACCGTGATCTGCTTGCTCGTCTGCAGGACGACGTTGCCCAGGCCGTCCCTGATGATGAACTGCACCGTCTGGGTGCCCTCTTCTAGCCCGTTGTTCTTGATGGAGAAGGCGAACGTCACGGAATCGCCGACGGCGACGTCGGTCTTATCGGCTGTCAACGACTCGACGACGAAGTCGGTCGCGGTCTCGACGGCCGGCTCATTCAAGAACGGCCGATACCTGACCTTCTGGCTGACTCGATCGCCGATGCCGCCCGGATTGTCAGCGGCTTTCGGGCCGGAAGGCTCGCCCCACCAGTTGTTGGTGGCGTCGAACTCCTCGCCCGGAGCGAGCGCCGAGGCATCCACGCCGTATTTCTCGTTGCGGGCGATGTTGTTGTTATTGGCCTTGGAGCCGGCGGCCTTGTGCACCAAGATCCCGACGGCGTTGTTGCGCACGTCGTTGCCGGTGATCGTGGTGTTGGTGGCCTTGAGCTGGATGCCCGTGCCCGTGCCGTTCTTGCCCACGATCTTGTTGTCCGTCACGGAGAGATCGGTGCCGCGCTGCACAGCCTCGATGTAGACGCCGATGCCGTTGCCGGAGAGCTTGTTCTTGTTCACCTTGCCGGTGATCAGGTCTCTGCCGGCAAAGAGCGAGACGCCCTCCTTGACGTTATCGTTGGCCGTGCAGTTCTCGACCATCACGTTCTGGGCGATCTGGCGTCCCGCGGCGCCGACGCGGATGCCGCCGTAGTTGTTATTGGCGGTCACGCTGTTGACGACGATCTGGCTGAGATCTTCGTTGGCCGTCACTTGGACGCCGTCGCCGACGGTGTCGCGGTTGCGGTCATTGGACTCGAACTTAGAGTTCTCGACCTTCACATTGCTGACGTTGCGGCTGGCCGCGACGAGAGCGCCGTGATCGTTGTTGGACGACGCTTCCGTCGGATCGATGGTGACGTTGCGGATCGAGCCGTCCTGGGCGGTGCGGATGGTGATGCCGTTGCCGCTGCCCAGCGCCGAGCGATCGCCGTTGAAGTTGAACGTGCTGTCCTTGATGGCGATCTCGCTGAGATCGCCCGCGCGGGTCAGCGTGGTGCCATCGCCGATATCGGTGGCTGCGCTCTTGCCCGTGGCATCGGACTCGAGGCGCAACCCGGCGCCGCCGTTGTTGCTGGCCTCGACGTTGGTCACTCTGATATTGGCGATGTCGCCGTTATCGGTGATGTGTGCGATGCCGTCGCCGTTATCGTTGACCTCGACAGTCGGGCCAGCAGCGCCAGCGCCGTTTGCGCCGATGCCGCCCCGGGTTGGGTCACCGGCGGACTCGATGGCCTGGACGTTGGTGTAGGAGATCTCGCGGATGTCGCCGCTGCGGACGCCTACGGAATCGGTGTCGGTCTCGAGGCGATAGCCGCCCAGCCGGTTCTTCTTGCAGATCTCGTTCTCGAAGGTGATCCTGGAGATCTCCTGGCGCTCAGTGCGCAGGAAGACGCAGAACCCAAAGCCAAAGTACGTGCCGCCGTCTCCATCGTCGTCTATATCGAATTGCTCGTAGAAGTGGCCGTTCTCGCGGTAGTCGTTGCCGGAGAAGGTGATGTTCTCGATGCGGAAGCCGTCCACCGATGGCAGAGTCACCGCGGCGATGCCAGGGTTGACGATAGTGAAGTCATGGTAGACCCCGAAGCCGTCGCCGTAGGGCGCTTGGCGACTAGCACCAGAAGCGATCGGCTCGCCGAAGCCGTTGTTGTGGAACTTGTTGTTGAGCACCTGGGAGCGCGTGAAGTCGCCCCGGTTGGAGATGCAGACGCCGTTGTTGAAGTTCTGGCGGAAGTCGTTGCTGTCCCAGACGACGTCCTCGACGCGCCCTGAGTTCTCCATGCTGATGCCGTTGCCGTCGCGGCACGGCTTGTAGCGCAGACCGTCATCATCATCATCACTGGGCAAGTATGCACCAGGAGTACCATCCGTATCTTGTTCATCGCGGTACTGGCCGCGGTTGCCGTTGATGACGTTGTTGACGAACCGGACGCCGCGGACCTCCGTGACCCGGCTGGTGATGTAGATGCCGTTGCCCTCATCGGGGAGCAACGTTGGAGCCGGGCCGTTCTGGGTGATCCCCTGGGCGCCCTTGCGGTTGTTGCTGATGACGACGTTCTCGCCCAACCGACCAACATAGTCGAACTTGATGCCGTTGCGAGTGTTCTGGTGGATGACGTTGCTGTCAATCAAGAGATCTCGGATCTCGATGATCCCGATGTCGAAGAGGATGCCATCGGCCCGGGTAGTATCTACCGTCTGCGGACCGCCGGTGAGCAGGATCGTGTTATTGAGAATCGCGACCTGCTCGATTGTGCCGGAGTTGCAGAAGCGGATCGCCGCCTGGCGCACGTCGGGGACGACAGCATCGCAGTCTGCTGGGGAACCCGGCAGACCGGGAGAGCTATTTATCAAGTTATTATCATTATCTTGGACGTTGCGGTCGAAGATGTTGCCCTCGATGGCGACGTTGCGGTCGAGGCCGCGGCGGCCGATAGCGCCGGTACCGTGGCCGAAGACCAAGCCCTCGCCGCCGTTCTGCCGGAACTCGTTATACAGAACGCGGATGGTGTCGATGGCCGTCAGGACGTTGTAGGTGAAGACCACGCCCTCTTCGCCGTTGTTGACGAAGCGGTTGTTCTGGATCGTGATGTTCTCGCTCGCCCCTTGCGCCCCCACCGGCGTGATGACAAAGTCGTCATCGGCACCAGTCTCAGGGATGATGTCTACATCTCCCAGTCCATCATTTTCCGGCACATTACAAGGTGTCTCAGTAGCAGCCGGCGTCCGGTCGTCGGTGACGCAGAGGGCGATGCCGTTGGCAGTGTCTCTGTTCGTGACGGTCACGCCCTGGTCAGGCGCCGGGCCGCCGAAGGTGACGCCGCGCACGATGATGCTGATCAGCGCGCCGTCGTACTCGCCCTGGATTATCGTGGCCGTGGCGCCGTTCATCGAGCGCACGATCAGGTTCTCCACGCTCACGACTAGGGGTGTGCTACCAAGCTCATAGACACCGTCGAAGATGACGCAGGTATCGCCGGGACCAGCGGTCCGCCCCACGTCAGGGCTGCTGCTGACAACACCAGGGATGGGGTTTCCTGAGACGCAGGCGCGCAAGCTGGCTGTATCAGTGACTTTGATCTCCGCGCCCAGCGCCGTCACTCCGCTCGCTAAGACAAGAAACGCAATAAGCGCGATAATTGCCGTCCGCATGTTCGGAGCCTTGCTCAACTTCAATTCGTACCTCCTTCTCTCTTTGGTGTCGAGTTGCTTCGCCGATAATGATGTGAACATAGCCGTTTGGAACATGGTCTCGTACCCCTTACTGCGACGGAGGCGCCATCTCTTCTGCGCCACCGAAGCTGAACGAAGCCGAGAGCACGATCGTGTCGCTCGCGCCCTCGCCCACGATCATATTGTTCTGCAGCCACGCGAAGTCCACACCGAGATTGCCCAGCGTCAAGCCGGCACCCACGGTGAGCGCGAACTGCTCGCTGCCTGCGGGACGGACCGCCCCGGCGCGCACCGCCAAGGGGCCAATCCCCCGGAACTCCGCACCGGCACGGATCGCCATCTCGCCGCCGGCATAGAGATCGACACCGGCTGCGAGCGTGAAGTCCGGCGAGAGCGCAAACCCGAAGCCGACGCGGAAGAGCTGATCCACAATGCCCGAGGAGCCTGTGGACCAGGTCACCTTCGTGCCGCCGAGGTCATACGCCGCGGCGCCGATGGTCAGGCCCGGGATCAGCCCGTCAATGAGCAGCCCCGCATCGAAGCCGATGCCGTTGGCCGTCTCATCGAGGAGCGTCTGGCTGTAGAACTTCCCCGCCGCGCCGACGACGACGTTCATCCCGTTCATGGGGACGGGGAAGGCCCCGCAGAACGCGCCGAGCAGCTCGGTGTCGCTGCCCATGCTGCCGTCAGGCAGCGGGATGTCCGTAATGGAGACTAACGAGACGCTCAAGCCCCAGGGCAGCCCAAAGAGCGTCCAGGTCGCCCCGGCAAAGCTGTAGTTGATCCCTGCTCCGAAGAGATTTGTATTCATGCCGCCGACTTTAATGGACTGGTCGGCAGCGGCCTTGGCGACGCCCGCGGCGTTCCAATAGCACGCGGAGTATCCGTCGGCCACACCGACAAACGCTCCGCCCATAGCGAGCGCGCGCGCGTCCACGCCATTCTTGAAGACCGGGTTGGCCCCCGTGGGCTCTTGGGCGGCGGCCATCAGGCCGACGAAGAGCATGAGCGCCAACGCCAGGATCGTAGTTCGATTCATCGTTTGCTGTACCTCCTTATGCATTCGTATTCACCCTTGCTCAGGGCTGATGGGGCGAGGCGGGTCGCCCCGCCCCAGACAGCTCTATCTCAAGATGACGAGCTTCATGACCTTGCTCGTCTTGGACTGGCCCTTGCCCGACGCCGTCATGATGAACAGATAGACGCCGTTGCCCATCTGGGCGACGCCCCACTCCAGCGACGCGCCGGCCTTGCTGCCGGAGAAGACGAGCTTCCCGGACAGATCGTAGACGCTGACCGAGACGCGCTCGATGCCCGAGCCGATGGCTTGGAAGGTGACGCGGGTTGTCGCCGGCATGGGCGAGGCCTTGAACTCGCGCACCTCGAACTTGACCGAGAAGAGCGACGCCGTGGCTGGGTCAGCGCCGGCGTACTCGGCCTTGAGCGTATCGCCGTCTTGGGCTTCGATGGTCGCGCCGCTGCCGATCTCGCCCGTGGCGATCATGTCGCTGCGGAAGACGCCGCCGTCAGTCTGGCGCACGGTGATCTTCCAGGTCTTGACGACCGTGCCGGCGCGCAGCTGCGTCAGCGTAACGGCGTCGGTCAGCACGCCGCTACGGGTGGGATCGGTCACTTCGATGACGAAGCTCTTGCCGATCTCGATCGAAGCGGGCTCGAACTTGACCGTGGGCCTAGGCGGCGGGACCGGCGGCTCAAAGAGCGGGATGATCCCGATGGACGTAGCCGCGTAGTCCTGCGGATTGTCTGCGGCTTGGAAGTGCGCCTCTATGTTATCGCGGTCCTGCATCTGCAGGATGCCGTCGCCGCGCTTGATGTCGCTGGGCAGGCCACGCCGCAGCGGCAGCCCCTGCTGGTTCCTGAAGATGCCCGTATTGGGGCCGGTCTCCTGCAGCGTGACGCACTCCCGGTCGCCCGTGTGGCGGTCAAGCACGATCACCGGGACCTGCTCCACCAGATCGGAGCGGAAGTTGGAGATGGGGTCTTCTAATTGGACGAAGACGTCCATGCCCACCTTGTACTCGGAGATCGGCCGACCAGCGTCGTCCACAAATCGGATCTTCTTATCAAACTGATCGAACGCTGAAGACTTGATCGTCGCGGTGATAGCGATGACGTCGAACGCGTCGAGAGCGCGCTTGATCTCGTCGATGCTCTCGATCATCGCGACGTCGTCGTCGAAGTACGTCGCGTAGATGACGTCGTCACGAGCCACAGCGAGCTGGCCGTCGTTCAACTCGTCGACAATCGGCGTGAAGACGACTTCTGGCCCCTGGCCGAAGACGGTCAGGTCATCGGGATTGGGACAAGAAGCCACGGCCTTGGGGACGATCTTCAACGGGCCGGTGTTTCTAAACACACCCGTATTGACGCCCGTTTCGGTGAGGACTTCCAGCTCCTGGCCGCCGTTGATGTTGAAGATCATGACCACGACGCGCTCGACCCTGTCGGAGTCGGCGTTCTGGTCGCGGTCCTCCACTTGGATGAAGACGTCATCGCCGATGCGCAGCTCGCTGATCTCTCGTCCTGTGGAATCGATGAACGAGATGCGCGCGGGGTTGCGATGGGCGACTTTCACCTGGGCGACCGCAAAGTCATGGGGATCGTTGACGTCGCCCATGCCGAGCATCGCCACAGGGACGGCCCCAACGGTGAACGTTGACGTCACTGTCACCGGGGCTTGTGCACCGGCGCTCGTCACCGGGGTGACGACGCCCGTGATCGTGAACGACCCCGCCGAGCAGATGAGCTTATATTGGTGCTCAAATGATTGTCCTGGGTTGAGCGGGGTGATCGAGCCTGCGCGCGAGACGGTCCCGCCGGCCAGGCTGCACCCTGCCGGAACGGTGTCGTTGATGAGCAGGGCGCGCAGGGCCGTCTTCGCCGTCACCTTGACCTTGACGGTGAACTCCTTATCAGCTGCGGCAGTGTCGGGCACGTCGCGGCTGACGCTGACCAAGCTCGAATCCACGGTCGTGACCTTCAGCTCAGCAAAGGCGCTGGAGGCGCTTGCCGCCGCGACTTGGATGTTTGATGTCCAGGTGACTGTATTAGCTGGATCAGCGCCCGCTGCGGTCGCGGGGGTCGCAGATCCCGTGATCGCGAACGTTCCCGGCGCGGCTCCGGCGCGCACTCTGTATTTGATCTCGAACTTCTGGCCCGGAGCCAGCGGGCTGATCGTGCCGCCGCGGGTGTCGCCCGTGACGGTGAACGCCGCATCAGGTTTGTCACTGATAATGAGCGCGGTCAACGGCTGCTTGGCCGTGCACCGCACGGTGATCTCGCTCTCCGCACCCGGAGCTAAGCGCACCGGAACGATGCGCTCGCACTTGATCAGTGCGTTCTCGCCAACATCGGTGCGGGTCGCTGGACCCGGTGGCGGCGCGACAGCAACTCCTGCCGGGGCGCTATAGAACGCCAAGATCGTGTCCTTATCGAGCGCCTCAAACTCGGTGGCGCCGAGCGTCCGCCCCCGGTTCTTGAAGTCAACCAAGACGATACCATCAACATTGCGGAAGACGCCTGTATCTGGGCCGGTCTCGACCAGTGTCAGCTCCAGCGCCTGCTTGGTGCGGGCGTTGAAGAGCGTGGCCTTGACCGTCTCGATAGTGGTGGGGCTGGTGTTCTCGTCCGCGTCAATAACGGTGACGAAGATCGTGCGACCGATGTCCGTCACGCTGACCGGATTCCCACCAGCATCAGTAATAGAGATGATAGCGCGCGCGCGAGTGCCCGGCGCGGTGCCGGTATAAATCTTGCCAAGATAGATGCTGATGTCGTTGGGATTGGTCGGGTCTTGATAGCGCACAAACAGCGTGTCGGTATCGAAGACTTGCAGCTGGAGGTCCCCGGTGTTGACCGGCTGGCCGATCAGCGCCTTGGTGATGAGAATGCCGGTCTGACTGCGGAAGACTCCAGTGTTCACCCCAGTTTCCTGCAAGACCAACCCGTTCAAGCTGCTGACGAAGTCCCCACTGACCATGCCTGGATAGTCCGGACACGGCCCGGCACAGAGCTGCACCACGGGGACGTCGTCCCCTAACTGCGTCTGCAAGCTCCCCTGGAGAAACTCGACCTCATCGGAGTCGCGGTTCTCATCGGGGTCGATGACGGTAATGAACGCGGTCTCGCCCACACGCCAGTACTGCTTGGGCGTCCCGTTGATGTCCGTGAGAAGAACCTGGCCCTTACTGGCCAGCGCTGCTGGAGCCATCGCCGTGATCCCAAGAATAAACACAATCACGACGACCAGGCTCGCCAACTGTACTCTGCTCTTCTTCACTTCTATACCTCCTTCTGGTTAGGGTCTAGAATAGAGCCAACATGCTCAGAAAGACGCTCGCGCGGTTGCGAACGCGTGCCGAAAAACGATCCGTTCTTGCGTTGTGGCGACCACCTCCCGATCGAGAAAAACATTCGCCTGTGGTTTGCTCCGTCGTGTAAACACCAGACGCACTCCCAAGGCGTGAGTTTTCAATATTATTGTAGCAGCCACTCTCCCCTCTGTCAAATCGCATATCCATCGTCGTAGAGGGGCCCCGGAAGATCGCCCCTGTTCCCGTCCAAGCCCGTGCGAGCTTGGCTCTGCTCCACGTCTCTGTCCTCCCTCGTAAAACTTGGCCATATATTACCATATGCTGGACCTCCCTGTCAAGCGGGAGCCGTGGCTGTGTCTGTATGTCGTACGCACGCCGTCGTTCCATACGCTTTAGCTAGCAGTCTACTCTAGCTCCTCCCTACACCCAAGGACATCCGTCCCTTGCCCACCATGATCTCGGTACGCTTCTTACTGTTATGCACATTATCTTGGCGGGCATGGTTGTGACGATGATTACTCTCTAGCGGGCTTTGAGCATCTGGCTCCGCCGCGCCGCTTCAGCTATGTCTTCTGCCGTCAGGCCGTAGTGAGCTAATAACTGCTCAGGCTTTCCCGACTGCCCGAATTTATCCAAAATCCCGACGCGCACCAACGGGATCGCGTGCGCACAGAGAAGCTCGGCTACAGCCCCGCCCAAGCCCCCAATAACAGAGTGCTCCTCAACACTGACGGCGCAGCCCGTCGCCCGAGCGTAGTCAATGACTTTCTGATCTAACGGCTTGATCGTCGAGACGTTGACGACCTGCGCAGAGATCTTGTCTTGCTCAAGGAGCTCTGCAGCGCGCAGACTATAGAAGAGCATCAGCCCACACGCGAAGATCGTGACGTCGCTGCCGGGGCGCACGACTTGCGCTCTCCCGATCTCAAACGTCACAGACTCGTCGAAGACGGCGGGAAAGGCCGCGCGCGCCAGCCTCACGTAGACCGGCCCAGGGTGCTTGTACACAGCGTAGATCGCTTTCTTTGTCTCGTAGTAATCAGCGGGAACGATGACGGTCATGTTGGGCAAGGCCCTCATAACGGCAATATCTTCAACAGTTTGATGCGACGCGCCGTCCTCGCCAACAGTAATACCCCCGTGCGTCGCAATGATCTTGACGGGCAGATTATTGTACGCGATCGTTTGACGGATCTGTTCAAACGCTTTCTCGACGAAGATCGCAAATGTCGAGACGAAGGGCTTTTTGCCCGACAGCGCTAAGCCCGCCGCGGCGCTCATCATATTCGCTTCGGCGACGCCGAAATCAAAAAATCTTTCGGGGAACTTCTCTTTGAACCAACTTAAGCGTGTCGAGCCGGGTAGGTCCGCCGTGAGCGCCACGATATCTTTATCGTGAGCAGCTAATTCCAGAAGGGCCTCGCCGAAGGCATTGCGGGTCTCAAGAAACTTTACGCTCATCTCTCTCCCTTCAGCCGCGCGCGCACAGCAACGACGACTTCTTCGGCCAGCCGCACAGCTTCTTCTGCGGCTTCACGGGTGTAGACCCTTGCGGGGATGCTCCCTGGCAGACTGTTGGGGTAGCGCGTCGGCACATAATAGCCGTCTAAGATGGCCCAGCGCTGGGCGTGAGTTGCAAACGCTGTGTCATAGCGTGCGGCCTCGTGGCAGAGCCGCTCGACTGAGTGCCCCAGCACGACCTCGCGCCCTTGAGCATATAAGAACCCTTTGAGGGCCTTCTCGGCAACCTGCTGCGCGAGAAAGCACGCGATATGATGTGCTCCCTCGCGCGCGAGATGGCGCGCCCATTTTAAGTCTTCTTCAGCTTGCTCCAGCCAGCGCCGCCCCTCTTCAGTCGGCTCTCTCATAGATGATCCGCCCTTGGGCGAGGACGTGCTTGACAAACCCGCGCTCCCGCGCCCAAGCAAATTCTTCCGGCGTGTACACAATAAGATCGAGATCGACATCCAGCTGCAGCAGCGCTGCCAAGCGCTCATAGAGCCACGCCGTGCGCGCCACGATATTCTCCGCCGAGCGCATGACGACGAGCAGATCCAGATCGGTGCACAGATCGCGCCGGCCCTGCATATACGAGCCGAAGAGCCAGACGCACTCGACCTCTGGGATCTGAGCGAACGCTTGGGGCAAGGCCTCAGCGACGCGTACTAGCGCCTGAGCATAGCGTTGGCGCTCACGCTCTAAACTGACTGTGCTCATCGCTGCAGTTTCTCCCAATCAGCTAAAAACTGCTGCAACCCCAAATCTGTCAAGGGGTGCTCGAAGAGCTTCTCGAAGACGCTATAGGGCATGGTTGCGATATCTGCGCCCACGAGCGCAGCCTCGACCACGTGCATCGGATGCCGGATGCTCGCCACGATCACTTCGGTTTCAAACCCGTAGTTGTCAAAGATCTGAATGATCTTGGAGACGAGATCCATGCCGTCGCTGCTGCGGTCGTCGAGCCGCCCCACAAATGGGCTGACGTAGTCCGCCCCGGCTTTGGCGGCGATGAGCGCTTGGCTTGGGGAGAAGACCAGCGTGACGTTCGTGGGGATATCTTCGTCGGAGAGCTTTCTGACAGCCTTCATGCCCTCGCGGGTCATGGGGATTTTGACGACGATCTTCTCGTCAAGATCAGCCCAGCGGCGGGCCTCTTGCACCATCCCCTCGCAGTCGGTGCTGATCACTTCGGCGTTGACGGGGCCGTCCACGATCTTGCAGATCTCTTTGATGACCTGGACGGGGTCGCGCCCTTCTTTGGCTAACAGAGTTGGGTTAGTGGTGACGCCGTCTAAGAGGCCCATCTCGTGGGCGTGCGCGATCTCTTTCACATTAGCAGTGTCGAGAAAGAATTTCATACTGACCTCTCCCCCGGCCCCTCCCCGACACGGGGAGGGGAGCCTCCCCCTTCCCTTGCAGGGAAGGGGTCAGGGGTTAGGTTCTATCATACCGCACAGAGCGTATCGCTGCCAAGTTCTTTGGATCAGACTGCTCGTCGTCCTTGGGGGTCTCTAAGATAAAGGGCTTCTCCCGCAACGTCGGGTGATTGACGATCAGCCGAAAGCCTTCTAGGCCAATATGGCCCTGCCCGATATGCTCATGACGATCTCGTCGCGATCCCAGGGGGAACTTGGAGTCGTTGAGATGGATCAGCTCAAGGTGTTCCAAGCCGATCTCGCGATCAAGCTCTTTAAGAGTCTTCTCCAGCCCCTGGGGCGTCGTCAGCTCATAGCCGGCAGCAAACGCGTGACACGTATCTATGCAGACCCCGACCCGGCTCTTATCCTTTATATTATTGAGCACAGCCCCCAGCTCGGCGAACGTCGCGCCTAACTCTGTGCCCTCGCCGGCAGAATTCTCTAAGAGAATCTTGACGTCGGGGGCGTTTTTCGCCTGCGGGCTAGCGAGCACACTATTGATCGCTTCAGCAATGCGCTCGAGGCCCTTCTCGACCCCCTGCCCAAGATGCGCGCCGATGTGCGTGTTGACGTGAGGGATGTTCAGCTCTCCCGCGCGCTGGACCTCATCTTGGAGGGCTTGGACAGAGAGCTTGAAGTTTTTGGGGTCGGGCGAAGCAAGATTGATGAGATAAATCGTATGGATGACGACGTACTCGATGTGAGCGTGGCGACGGCGCTCGATGAATCTTTTGGCTTCATCGGGCTTGAGCGCGCCCATCTTCCACGAGCGGGCATTATGCGAGAATATTTGCAGCGCGTTGATCTGTAATGCTTGGGCGCGGGCGACCGTTTGCTCAAGCCCGCCGGAGATCGATAAGTGACAGCCTAACAACATAAACGTTTGAATCACGGAAGGCACAGAAGGAGCGCACAGAACACACTGAAAAGATTGGTCGTTTTCCGTGCTTTCTGTGGCTCATCCTGTGAACCCCGTGATTCGAATTCTCACCCACGCGATTATAGTCTCCCCCGCGCGCCCCGTCAAAAGCCAAATAACTCGCGGGTATTGCGCGTCGTCGCCTGGGCGACTGCGTCAAACGAGACTCTTTTGATGTGCGCAACCGCCTGCGCGACGTAGCGCACCAAGCTCGGCTCGTTGCGCTTGCCCCGCAGCGGCACCGGTGCCAAGTACGGGCAGTCCGTCTCGACTAATAATCTCTCTAGCGGGATCTGCGCAACGGCGTCGCGCAGCGTCTGAGACCTCTCAAACGTCACGATCCCGTTGACCGAGAGAGAGAACCCCAACGCTAAGAGTTCTTGGGCGAGCCCCCAATCTTCAGTGAAGCTATGGATCACCCCGCGAACCCCACGATGCTCTTTGAGAATCTGGAGGAGATCTTCTGTCGCGTCACGCAGATGGATCACCACGGGCTTGCCCAGCTCGTGGGCTAGAGCAAGCTGCGCCCGCAATGCTTTCAGTTGGCTTTCCCGCGGCGCGTACTCTTTGAAGTAATCTAAGCCGATCTCGCCGATGGCGACGACTTCAGGCTCGGCGCAGAGCTTCCGCAGCTGCTCTAGAGTCTCTTCTTCAGAGAACTGCTCAGCTTGGTGGGGATGAATCCCGACGGTGCAGCGCAGCTCGTACTTGCGCGCGATCTCCAGGGTCTTCAGACTCGATGTGATGTCCGTCGCGATAGAAATAATTTTGACGTTGGCCTCCAGAGCGCGCCGCACCACGTGCTCACGATCGGCGTCAAACTGGGAGCTGTCCAAGTGGGCGTGGCTATCAATGAGCATAAGACTCACTCGAACTCCCGCAGCGCCCTGGGCAACGCGCGCAGCACATCCCCGGCGATCATCCCGCGCTCGCCCAGCTCGGGCTTTACAAGATCGGCTGCCCGCCCGTGTAGATAGACGGCACAGACGCTCGCTGTTATGCTGTCAAGCCCTTGTGCCAGCAAGCCTCCAAGACAGCCCGTCAGCACGTCGCCAGAGCCGCCACTGGCAAGCCCAGAGTTGCCTGTCGAATTTATGAAGACTTCCCCGTTAGGGGTCGCGGTCACCGTGGGGACGCCCTTGAGCACCAGCACGCTGTTGAGCTGTCGAGCTGTCTCGCGGGCGATGCCGACCCGGTCAGCTTCGATCTCATCTACACTCTTGGCGATCAAGCGCGAGAGCTCCCCTGGATGGGGCGTGAGCACCGTTGGGGCCGTGCGCCGAGAAAGAAGCTTTTCGGCTTCTCTTCCCAAGGCGTTCAGTCCGTCGGCATCCAAGACCAACGGCTTGCTGGCTTGTGTGATAAGCTGTCTTATCAGTTTGACGGTCTGCGGGTGTCGGCCCAGCCCCGGCCCGACGATCAGCACATCTTTATCGTCGAGCATCTCTAAGATTTTGGGGAGCGCCGAAGATGCCACAGCGCCGTCTACGTCGGGTAACCCGAGCTTGATCACTTCTGTCAGTTTGGCTTCCATCGCGGACAACAGACTCTCAGGGACAGCGAGATAGACCAAGCCCGCGCCGGCGCGCAGCGCCGCTTCAGCTGTTAACGCCGCTGCGCCTGTATAGCCTCGTGAGCCGGCGACGACTAGAACTTTGCCGTAGTCGCCTTTGTGACTGTACGGCTCGCGCTTGGGTAGACGCTCCCGCACCCAGCCGGCGTCGACTAACGTCATCATGCTGGCATACTGGTCTAGCAGCACGCGGGGATACCCAATGGGCTTGATCACCAGCTCGCCGACGTACTGGCGTCCAGGGTAGAGCAATAATCCGAGCTTAGGCAGCTCGAACGTCACTGTTAAGTCGGCGCAGACTGCCGAGCCGAGCACGTGCCCGGTGTCGGCCTCGACCCCCGAGGGAATGTCTATGGCGCAGACAAACGCTGCGCTGAAATTTATCAGCTCAATCGCTTCGGCAGCAAGATCGCGTGCCGCGCCGCGAAACCCCGTGCCAAAGAGCCCGTCTATCACAATATCAGCACTGCCGAGAGCCTGAGCCAATGCCCGAACGTCCTTAGGCTTGGTACAGTGCTGGATCGTGAAGCCCAGTTTTCCCAGTATGTCAGCTTGGTGGCGTGTCTCCCCAGAGAATTCTTTGGAGCTGCACAAAGCGTGCACCTCGACAGAAGCTCCCAGATCGAGTAACTTCCGCGCGACGACGAGCCCGTCGCCGCCGTTGTTGCCCTTGCCGATCACAATGACGATCTTCTTGTGGGCAATAGTGGGGAAGCGCGCGCAAAGTTCTTCGACGACGGCGCGCCCGGCGTTCTCCATCAGCACTAAACTAGGGATGCCCAGCCCCGTGATCGCCTGGCGATCGAGTTCGGCCATCTGCGTGCCGGTGAGGACTTTCATAACGGAAGCTCGACTCCTGGAGTGAAGGGGTTGAGAAAGCGCACTCCCTCCACCAAGCGCCTATGTGAGAAATCTTCACTGAGCACGATGGGGATTTGGTTGAGCCGCGCTGTGGCCCAGATCTGCGCGTCCCAATAACTGAACTTGTGCTCTACCACCCCGCGTATCGCTTCCTGCACAATCAAAGGAGTCACTGGCAAGACAGGCCAAGCGCGAAGATAGTTCTCCACGCGCTCTCGTGCTATCTTGGGTGGAAACGGCTGAGGGAGCTTGCGTGTCAACACAATGAAAAGCTCACCGAGGACTTGGGTGCTGAGCGCGCTCACGCCTATTACTTGATCGAGCAGGGCAAGGGCTTGCGCTTGCTTCGTTGGTTCTGACCGATCATAGGCATAGGCTAACACGTTCGTATCTATAAGAAAAGACGGCTTTGTTGACATCTCAATGTTCTTCCTCGTACAGCTCTTCCCGCGTCCAGCGCCGGCCACGGCGCGTAGGTTTCTGAGCCATCAGACCGCGAATAAAGGCCTTCTCCTGCTCCCAGGCCTTCAGATCGGTTGCCAATATCGTATCAGTTGCCAACGCTTGGTCGATGGCCTGCCGAATGAGCTCCGCCTCGCTCCGCCCAAGCTTCTTGGAGAGCTGCTTCAGCCGCTTCTCCTGCCGATCTTCCACATAGACCTGCTTGCGGATCATACATCGCATTATACATCACAGCGCCAAGCGTGCCAATGCTCATAACAGCGCCTCGACGAACTCGTCGGCTTTGAATTCTCTCAAATCGTCGGCGCGCTCGCCCACACCAATGAGCTTGATTGGGAGTTTTAACGCGCTCGCGATCTGAATGATCGAGCCGCCCTTGGCCGTGCCGTCAAGCTTTGTGACGACGATCCCCGTCACTGTAACAGCTTCGTGAAAGAGCTTCGCCTGAGAGATCGCGTTCTGTCCCGTCGTGCCGTCTAAGACCAACAGACGCTCGTCAATGGGGCGCCCGAGACGCTTCTCTACGACTCTATTGATCTTCTTGAGCTCTTCCATCAAGTTGTGCTTGGTGTGCAAGCGTCCTGCCGTATCAATGAAGAGCGCATCGGCGTGTTCTCTAAGCGCGCGCTCGACGGCATCGAAGGCGACAGCAGACGGATCGGCGTTAGCGTGATGCTTGACGAGCTGCGCCCCTACGCGCTCCGCCCAGATCTCCAATTGCTCTATCGCTGCGGCGCGAAATGTGTCCCCCGCAGCAAAGATGATCTTTCTCTTGCCGAAGTCGTCTTTCAAGTGTTGCGCGAGCTTAGCAATGGTCGTCGTCTTGCCTGAGCCGTTGACGCCCAAAATTAAGAAGACCGTGGGCTGGCCATCAGTTCGCAGATTCAAAGCCCCTTCAGCAGGGCGCAGACGCTCTTTGAGAATCTCTTTGAGCAGCCCTGTGACTTCCGAGGAGTCCTGCACGCCGCGCGTAGCCGCGCGGGCTTTCAGCGTCTGCACGATCTCCATCGTCGCGTCCACGCCGACGTCAGCTGTGATGAGAATCTCTTCAAGTTCAGCAAGCAGCGCGTCGTCCAGGCGCCGCCCCGGCTGCAAAACTTGAGCTAACTGCCCGACTAGCTGCTCTTTTGTTTTTTTCAGGCCGTCCTTGAGGCGTTGGAACCAGCTCATGTCACATCCTCTCCGGGGCCTTCAGCCCCAGCAGATAAAATGCCCTCTCAAGCACAATCTGGACACCTCGACAGAGCGCTAATCTTGCTTGCATCAACTCCGGGTTTGCCTCATCGAGCACGCGATGCTTCTCGTAAAAATCGTGAAAGAGCCCGGCCAGCTCGTGCACGTAAGTTGCGAGAAAGTGCGGCGCAAGATGCTCCGTCGCATCGCGCACGATCTGGGGGAACTCATCGAGCTTCTTGATAAGCGCCAGCTCCTCTGACAATTGAAGATTCTGCACAGCTTGGGAATCCCACGACGCTTGCGGGGCCTTGTCGAAGATGCTCCGTATGCGCGTATACGCGTACATCACATAGTAGACGGGGTTGTCTTTGGACTGCTGCCTAGCTAAGTCCAAGTCGAAGTTGACGTGCGAGTCGGCGCTGCGCATGAGCAGAAAATAGCGCACAACGTTGACCGCAAAGTCCTCGCGAGCTTGCTCTGTGTCGTGCGCTTGGTCGAGCTCTACCGTCTTCTTGATCTCGTCAATGAGCTCGTCTATCGTGACGAAGGTAGCCATGCGCTTGGACATCTTGACCGGCTGGCCCCCACGCAGCAGATTCACCCATTGGTGAATGAGCACGCGAATCTTATCAGGGTTACACTCCTTGGGGAGCTTTCCGCCCTCCCACAGCGCCCGCACCGCCGCCAGCACGTCTTGATACGTCTCTTGATGGTCTGCACCGAAAATATCTACAATCAGATCGAAGCCACGTAACAGCTTATTGGCATGATAGGCGATATCTGGGAGTCTGTATGTCGGCTCGCCGGTATGACTTCTTACCAGCACCCTGTCTTGCGGACGCCCCAGCGCCGTGGCTTTGAACCAGATCGCGCCGTCTTTTTCGTAAGCTAATCCCAGCTCGCGCAGCCACTGCAAGAGCGTCTCATTTGTTACGAATACCAGGCTTTGTCTAGTACGCTGCGCGTGGGCTTCATCTTCGCCAGCCGAAGGCTGGCGAAGGCGAACAGTCCAGGCGAAGCCTGGCTTATACAACCAACTCTCGTTATAGTAGACGTCGAAGACGCGCTCTGGGGGCCGGCGGAAGAGCCGTGAGAGCGTCCGCTTGATCTCCCCAAAAAGTTCAGTTTCGGCAAACTCTACAAACTTTTCGATGCTGGCGTCGGCCCAGTTCTCGCCGTACTGCTGCTGAATCTTTCTGGCAATCTCGGAGATATACTCGCCTTGATACCCATCTTGGGGGAATTGTGCCGGCTTGCCCCCTAACTCTAAGTAGCGCGCCCGCACCGACTCGCCCAGAAGCTTCATTTGCCGCCCCGCGTCGTTATAGTAGTATTCTCGCGTCACGTCGTAGCCGACGTTTTCTAAGAGCCTGGAGATGACATCACCCAGAACGGCTTGGCGGCAGTGCCCAATAGTTAATGGGCCAGTGGGGTTGGCGCTGACAAACTCGACTTGGGCGCGCTGGCCTCGCCCGAAACTGAGCTTTCCGTAGTCGTGCCCTTGCGCAAGCAGCTCGCGCAGGGCTTGCTGGATCGTCTCGGGCTTGAGAAAGAAATTGATAAACCCCGGGCCGACAACCTCAACCTTCTCAAAGAGCAAAGCTGACTGCTGATCGCTCTTTATATAAGTGACGATCTCCTCGGCGATCTGGCGCGGTGCTCTCTTGAGCTGAGCTTTCAGCGCAAACGCCACAGTGCTGGAAAGATCGCCAAACTCTGGCTTCTCCGGCACAGAGACTTCTATCTCTTCACCAAGCCCGTAGAGCCTGTGTACAGCTTCGGAGAGCCTCTCACGCACACGCTCACGCAGCATCACGGACACCCCGCACGCTCCGGATTATACGCGTTAATCAGCTTATCTAAAAAGCGAACGATTCGGCGCTCGATCTCTGGGGTGATTTCGTCAGCGTCGAACGTGTCGAGCCTTCCCCATGCCGTCAGCGCGATCTTCTTCGGCAGCGCCGGATAGGGGGCAACGATCACCTTGCAGTATCTTTCAGGATTTTCCGTGCGCAACCGCCCGATCAGTCTCTTTAAGCCTTCAGCGATAGGGTCATCTATGGCCGGGCTTTCCGCCGGACGATACTGCACCAAGACTCCGCCGAGCCGCAGCATGTGGACTTGGATCTCGTTGGGAATGGGCCGGTCATGGATGCCCCAGTCGGTGGTCGCCCCAGCGTAAGGCCCCGACGTCGGCGGAATTGAGTTATACTGCGCGGTCTCACCAAGGCGCAGCTTATGGTCACTGGGCTGCTGGATGGGAATAGCCACACCCGGCTTGGCAAAATAAATTGTATACACGGCCCACCCTCCCAGCACCAGCCCCACACCCAGTGCTCCTACAAGAATGCCCCAGCGCTGCGCCACTTGAGAGAACGTGGGCCTTCGAGAGATGCGCCTTCGGGGAACGGCCATCGGTCTTCTTCTCTGCGGGTTGTGATAGAGCATAGATTGACAGCCCTTGTAGGCAGATTATATCATAGAGCGGCGAGGCCCTCACCCCTGGCCCCTCTCCCGTAGGTCACTACAGGAGAGGGGTGCCGTCAGGCGGGGTGAGGGCCGCGAGGAGAAAGCTTATGGCAGAGTACGCACAGATTTTACAGCTAGCCGATACGCCATGGGAGAAGGGCATCGCTGTGGGGATTGAGCAGAAGCCCATGTGGACGCGCTCCGACTCCAACTCTCACGCCCAGGTGATGCTGGTGAAGATGGCTCCCGGGGGGACCTCCCCGGCCCATCGCCACCCCCATCCCCAAATCTTCTATGTGATCTCCGGGACGGGGATCGTCCGATTAGACGGGGTCGAACACCCCTTAAAGCCCGGCTCGGTGGTGCGGGTGCTTGACGGCGAGCTGCACGATTTCGTCAACACCGGCACTGAAGACTTAGTCATGATCGAGCTGCAGGTCTTCGACATCAAGATCGATCTGAAAAAAGTCTTGGAACAAGCAAGAAAAACATGAGCGAGAAGGCCCTCACCCCCGACCCCTCTCCCGTAGGTCACTACGGGAGAGGGGTGCCCACAGGGCGGGGTGAGGGCCAGAAAGGAGCTGTGTGAATCTCAAAATCTGGGTTCTCGCGACGCGCCCCTGGTCGTTCACTATGACCGCGATCTCCGTTGGGGTCGGCGGGGCAATAGCAGCTTTGGATAGCGCTTTCGATATCTGGCTCTTTCTGCTAACTTTGGTTGGCGCGGTCTGTGTGCACGGCGCGACCAACCTCATCAATGACTATTTTGACTACAAGAGCGGGGTCGACCGCCCCGGCGCCCCCACGACGCTCTATCGTCCACACCCGTTAGTAGAGGGGCTGATCTCCCCTCGCGGGGTGCTCGGCGTCAGCTTAGGACTCTACGGGATCGCCGCGCTCATCGGGCTGTATTTGATCTTGCTCAAAGGGCTCGGATTGCTCTGGTTCATACTCATTGGCGCGCTCGCGAGCTTCTTCTACACGGCAAGCCCGATCAAATATAAATATATTGCTCTTGGAGAGCTGTCGGTCTTCTTGATGTGGGGGCCGCTGATGGTCGGCGGGACCTACTTCGTGCAAAAGAGTTCTCTCAGCCCTGAAGCAGTCTTGATCTCGCTGCCCTTCGGGCTGCTCGTCGCGCTCGTCCTGCTCGCCAATAATATCCGAGATATTAACTACGACGGCAGCGTCGGGATCAAAACTGTAGCGACGCTGCTAGGCCAGCGCAACACGCTCTATCTTTATCAAGGGCTTATTATTCTCGCGTATCTTGCCGTCATCATCTTGATCGCCGTGAAAATCTTAAGCCCCTGGGGCTTGCTCGTATTCTTCTCGGCCCCAGTCGCGCTCAGATTGATCCGGACTATGCACCACCAGATCCCCAATGACGCTGATGCCCGCACTTCTCAGCTCGATATGCTCTTTGGGGTCTGGCTCATCGTCGGGCTGGTGCTGCAGAAGATCTTCCCATTAATATGAGCAGAAGCGCTGAGCTTATCGGGCTGATAGTATTAGCATTCGCTCTGTGGTACTTTGCTTTTCAGGTTGAGCTGTGGAACTTCTGGGCACGGTTATCGCTGGCGGCAGCGACCTTGGCGACAAGCGCTCTCATGCTCTTGTCTGACCGAGCTAAGCTCTTTCAAGTTCGCGGGCGCGATCTCGTGATCGGGGTCGCGTCGGCTCTCGTCTTGTATGGGGTCTTCTGGGTAGGCAGGCAGCTCGCCGTGACGATATTGCCATTTGCATCCGAACAGATCGGCGCCGTCTATGCACAGAAGGAGCAGCTCGATCCCGTCTGGATCGGGCTGTTATTATTCTTTCTTGTGGGCCCCAGCGAGGAGATCTTCTGGCGCGGGTTTGTGCAGCGCCGGCTCAGCGAGCGCTTCAGCCCCCTTGGGGCTTTGCTTACGACGACGGCGCTCTATGCACTTGTGCACATCTGGACGCTCAATCTTATATTAATACTCGCTGCTTTTGTCGTGGGGCTGTTTTGGGGGTGGCTCTATCAGCACGAGCGCAACGTAATACCGGTGATGCTCTCGCACGCCCTGTGGGATGTGGTGATCTTTGTGCTCTGGCCCCTGATGTGACATAGCTCATAAACCAAGATGACATATCTCGTGGTATAATCTCGACAAGATTCAGTAAGATTATCCGATAGCTCACAGCAGAGAAACGGAGGTTGTATGAAGATTGCAGTTCCCAAGGAGACCGCGCCGTATGAGCGACGCGTCGCGTTAGTCCCAGAGACCGTCGCCAAGTTGGTGAGATCCGGGCTCGAAGTGCAGGTCGAAGCTGGTGCCGGCGTTGAAGCTTCTTACCCCGATGCCCAGTATCAAGCCGCCGGCGCTCAGATCATCCCTGACCGCCATACGCTCTTCGGCACCGCAGATCTCTTAATTAAAGTGCAGAAGCCCTCACCTGAAGAAGTCGCGCTGCTGCGAGAGGGCAGTGCACTGATCGGAATCTTGCAGCCACTCATCAACCCCGATCTCGTCCAACAGTTGGCTCAGAAGAAGATCACGGCGTTCGCCATGGACATGATCCCCAGAATTACCCGGGCTCAGCCGATGGACGTGCTCTCGTCGCAGAGCACGGTCGCGGGCTATAAGGCCGTGCTCATGGCTACGCAGTATCTGCCGAAGTTCTTGCCCATGCTCTCGACCGCCGCGGGCACGATCACCCCAGCGAAAGTCTTTATCATTGGCGCGGGGGTAGCCGGGCTGCAAGCGATCGCGACGGCGCGACGCCTCGGCGCTGTCGTCTCGGCGTTTGACGTCCGCCCCGCGGTCAAGCAAGAGGTCGAGAGCTTAGGGGCGAAGTTCGTGGGCTTGATCATCGAAGAAGCTGCTGATAAATCGGGCTACGCCAAGGAGCTCTCCGAAGAGCACAAGCAGAAAGAGCGCGAGCTCATCGCCAAGTACGTAAAAGAATCCGACGTCGTCATCACGACAGCTCTGGTACCGGGCAAGAAGGCCCCGCTGCTCATCACTAAAGATATGGTCGCTACGATGAAGCCCGGCTCGGTGATTATAGACTTAGCTGCCGAGCAGGGTGGCAACTGCGAGCTCACCCAGGCAGGCAAAGAGATCACGCTGAACGGCGTGACGATCGTCGGGCCAATCAATCTGCCTAGCTCGATGAGCTATCACGCAAGCCAAATGTACTCGCGCAATATCGCGAGCTTTCTCAGTCTCTTAATTACTAAAGAGAAGCAGCTCAATCTCGATTTCAATGACGAGATCATCAAGGGCTGCTGCATCACCCATCAAGGTCAGATCATGCTGCAGAAATAAGGAGGCCCTATGACTGAAGCACTGTTGGCAGCACTCTATATCTTCGTGGTTGCGATGTTCTTGGGATTCGCGGTGATCACGAAAGTCCCCCCCTTGCTCCATACCCCGCTGATGTCCGGCTCCAACGCGATCTCGGGCATCACTATTATCGGGGCGTTGATCGTCGCCGGACGGCAAGAGGGCTGGCTCCAGACGATCCTTGGGCTCATCGCGATCATCTTGGCGATGATCAACGTTGTCGGTGGGTACTTGGTCACAGACCGCATGCTCCAGATGTTCAAGCGAAAGCCGGGTGAGAAATAATGTCTCTGCGAGATGTGCTCATTGCGTTAGCATATATGATCGCATCGGCGTGCTTTGTCATCGGGCTGATGTGGTTGCAGTCGCCCAAGCGAGCACGCGCGGGAAATCTCGTGTCATCGCTGGGGATGCTCTTGGCTATTCTCGCGACGCTCTTCGTCTCGGGGATCAAAGACTACACAATGATCATCATTGGGGTGCTGATCGGGTCGACTGTAGGAGCGGTGATGGCCCGCACCGTCAAGATGACAGCCATGCCGCAGATGGTCGGGATCTTCAACGGCTTTGGTGGTGGGGCCTCGGCGCTCGTCGCGGCCGCAGAGTTCTTTAAGTATGCTACTGATCCCAATATGCTCACTCTCGACGTCTCGATCACAATCATGCTGGCGATGATCGTCGGCGCGGTGACGTTCTCCGGGAGCATGATCGCCGCGGGAAAGCTCCAAGGAGTCGTCAACGAGCGCCCTATCACGTACCCTTATCAGAATGTCATCAACCTCATCTTCTTCCTGACGATTGTCGCCGCGGCCGTCTTCTTGGTCATCAACTTTGGGCATCCCTGGGTCTTTCTCTATATGACCGTTGCAGCGTTGATCTTCGGGGTGCTCTTCACTATACCCATCGGCGGGGCGGACATGCCCGTCGTGATCTGCTTTTTGAATGCGCTCTCGGGCATCGCTGCGGCCATGGCGGGGTTCGTCATTAAGAACAACGCTCTTATTATCGCAGGGTCGCTTGTTGGCGCCTCTGGCGTGATTCTCACCCAGATCATGTGCTGGGCCATGAACCGTCCCATCACCAACGTGCTCTTTGGCGCGTTTGGCGCGGTGGTGACCGCCGGTTCTGGCTCCGCGACGGCGACGACCAAGACGGTCAAACCTATTCAGGCCGACGAAGCTGCGATTCTTCTAGCGTATGCGCAGTTAGTGATCATCGTTCCCGGCTACGGCATGGCCGTCTCGCAAGCGCAGCATGCCGTCAGACAACTCGCCGACGAGTTGGCCAAGCGCGGCGTGACTGTCAAATACGCGATCCACCCTGTCGCCGGTCGTATGCCAGGGCACATGAACGTTCTGTTAGCTGAAGCCAACGTCCCCTACGATCAGCTCTACGATATGGACCAGATCAATGACGAATTTCAGAATGCTGACGTGGCGCTGATCGTCGGGGCCAACGACGTCGTTAATCCCGCAGCTCGCTATGATAAGAGCAGTCCCATCTACGGGATGCCCATTCTCAACGCTGATCACGCAAAGCAAATCATAGTGCTCAAGCGCAGCATGAACCCAGGGTTTGCGGGGATCGAGAACGAGCTCTTCTACAACGAGAAGACGCGCATGCTCTTCGGGGACGCCAAAGAGTCGCTCACCAAGCTCATCAACGAGGTGAAGAACGTCTAAGGGCTTTTCCCAGGCCCTCACCCCCAACCCCTCTCCCGTGGTTCACCCACGGGAGAGGGGTGCCCGCAGGGTGGGGTGAGGGCTAATCCCACGCTCAGCATGGCTGGTCCCGTGATTTTTCGATAACATAGGCCACGAGGAGGAACAGTATGGACTACCCGTTCTCAGAGGAGCATCGCATCTTCCGTCGCGCTGTCAGACGCTTCGTCGAAGAGGAGCTCAACCCCCACGTGGACGAGTGGGAGGCCGCTGGCATCTTCCCCAAAGAGCTTTATAAAAGAATGGGCGAGCTGGGCTTCTTGGGGATTCGCTTTGACGAAAGATACGGCGGCGCCGGAGCAGATATCTGGTCTACCGTCGTCTTCTGCGAGGAGATGGGACGCTGTCGCTCCCGCGGGCTCACCATGAGCGTCTTGGTTCATACAGATATGAGCTCGCCCTATCTGCATAAGTACGGCTCCGAGGCCCTCAAACAGAAATATCTTCCCGCGCTGATTCGTGGGGAGAAAGTTGCAGCCATCGCGCTCACCGAGCCCAGCGGCGGGTCAGATCTCGCAGCAATGAAGACCACCGCCAAGAAGAAGGGCAATCACTATATTCTTAACGGGAGCAAGACGTTCATCACCAACGCGATCAACGCTGATATCTTCTTTGTCGCGTGCAAGACTGATCCTAGCGCGGGTCATCGCGGGATCTCGCTGCTACTCGTGGAGAAGGGCACGCCAGGGTTTGAGATCCAAAAACTCCCTAAAAAGCTAGGGATGCACGCCTCTGATACAGGCGAATTGTCGTTCGATAACTGCCCCGTGCCCGTCGAGAATCTCATTGGCGAGGAGAACAAGGGCTTCTATTACAGCATGGAGGGGCTGCAGAACGAACGCTTCGTCTCGTGCGTGGCGTTCACGGCTTCAGCCCAACAGGCCCTCGAAGACGCGATAAAGTACGCACAAGAGCGCGAGTTGTTTGGCAAAAAGCTCTCGGAGTTCCAGATCACGCGCCACAAATTGGCCAAGCTCCAGACGAAGCTCGAAGCCGCCAGACAGTTACTCTATCAGGCGGCACGCCTGATGGAGGCCGGCGAGGACGCCACGATGGTCGTCTCAATGTGTAAAGCGTTCTGCGCTGATGTCGCCTGTGAGGTCGCCGATGAGTGCTTACAGATTCACGGCGGCTACGGCTACATCGAGGAGTACGACATCGCTCGGTTTTACAGAGATATTCGTCTCTGGAAGATCGGCGCGGGTACCACCGAAGTGATGTACGAGATCATCGCCAAACGCATGGGAATCTGACAAGCTTCGCTTGACCTCCATCTTCAGCTAGAGGCTGGCGAAGGCGAATGGTCCAGGCGAAGCCTGGTTATGGATCCACGTGCAGCGCCGCGACGATCTCCCCTGCAAACGTCCACGCTGTCTGACTGAGAACTGTCAGCGTCAGATTGCGGACATAGACGGAGCCTTCGAGCTCGGGGTCGCGTGGGTCATGCTGCTTATGCTTCAGCTTCAGCTCTGCTGTCAGCTGCACCCCATGCTGCACTAGCCCTGTAATCTTATCTTTCTCATACATCGCGGTGATTGAGATCGGCGCGGTGATGTCCCCGATCATATTGAGCGCCGGGACGACAGCTCGAACGTACAGATGCCCATGAGCTGTGTTCTGGACTGGGTCGAGCATCACGTGCTGCACAACGTTGCCAAAACTGCCTAAATCGTACCGGCCCTCAGCCATCACGCGTCCGTGCACGAACGCCAAAGCTGCTGCTTCAATGAGCACAGGAGCGGGGACAAGCCCTCCAAAGATCAGCCGTCCTGCAGGACGCCCCAGATCATAGCCCATCTCTGTGAGCGCGCCCAAATCTCCGGCAAGATATGCCGAACCTGCAAATTTATAGATCGTTGCTCCGCCGGAACTATACCCCGGCGCGATCTCTATGCGATACGAGACAGCATAGGGCAGATCGCCCAAGAAGACCATCTGAGAGACCGTAAGCGTCCGGCCCTCAAGCGCCACGCTCCCTAGCCCAATAGCAAACACACCCAGGACAAACAGAAGAGATAGCTTCCCAAGACGCACCATAAGATCCTCCTTCGGCTGTCGTTTTGTGACAAGATATTCTAGCAAACCCAAGCCGACCAGAAAAGTAATGAACGTTACATTCACAGCTAGAACTTCCAATTCATCATTGTGAAGCTCCACGAAGACTGTAGCTGAATAGATTGGGATTTCGCACCCCAGCTATACGCTGCCGTTGCAACGAGAGCCGGCACCAGCGGGGCTTTTAAGAGAAAGATCTGCTGGCTGGCAGCGACCCATGCTTGCGTGGCAATGAACGCCGCCCAGATGTTCCCCTCGACCCGCCGCATGACCCCAACTAGGGCAACCCCAGCTAAGGCTCCTAACCCCCGTCCCATGTTCACCGTGTGAAACCCTGGAGAATTGAGCTTAATGATCGACAACGGATCGCCTTCGATAGGAATACGTTGTTGTAAGACAACCAACTTATAGAGCGGGTCACAACTGCGCTCCACGCGCATACACGCTGTGTGCACCGTGCCCAGCCCGATCGCTCCCCCGATCGCCGCTCCTATCTCCGCCCCTAGAAAACCTTCTCCCCAAAAGCCACGGGGAACCTGCTGCGCGAGCACACTAGGGCCAACTAATACCAAGAGAGCTGCACTGACCCACAGGTATCTCACGATCTCCTCCTTCGCTTTTCTATCGTTCAAAGTCTACTCTGTGAAGCACGTTTGGTCAGTAATGCCGACTACACTGTTGCGTCGAGCACTCGAATGTCGTAAGATCAGCTCAGGAGGCTCTCTATGAAGAGATTCTACAAGAAAAGAGAAGATCTGTACAGGGAATTGCAGCAAGAGCGCGAGCGCATCCTCAAGATGGGTGACCAGAGCGTCCTCGAGAAGCGCAAGCAAGCAGGGCAGCTCAACGCCCGCGAACGATTAGAGTATCTCTTCGATAACGGAGAATATACCGAGATCGGGATGCATATCAAGCATAGGACTGTACACTTTGGCATGGATAAAGCCCAAATCCCCGCCGAAGGAGTCATCACCGCGTTTGGGAAGGTGAACGGGCGCACCGTCGTCGCTTTCTCCGAAGACTACTCAGCGATGGCTGGGACGTTTGGGGAGTATCATGGCTTCAAAGAGACCTATGCGATCCAGTTTGCGATGGAGAAGGGGTTTCCCGTCATCGGGCTGAACGACTCTGCCGGAGCGCGCCTCCAAGAGGGCATAGACACCCTCGAGGCCTACGGCAAGCTCTTCAGAGCACAAACGCTCGCTTCTGGGGTCATCCCGCAGATCGCGCTCTTGCTTGGCCCATGTCTGGGGGGACAGGCGTATCATCCGGTCATGCAAGACTTTCTCATCCAAGCCCGCGATACGGGGTTCTTGGGGATCGCCGGGCCAGCGTTCGTCAAGACCCAGATCGGCGAAGAAATAACTCTTGAAGAGCTGTGCGGCTGGAAGGCCCATGCGGTCAAATCCGGCCAGACCCATATAGTAGCGCAAGACGACAAGGACGCCATAGAGAAGGCCAAAGAATTACTTTCGTTCCTGCCATCGAATAATAGAGAGCGCCCGCCCCGCACCCAGACTCAAGACCCTCCTGAACGCACCATCCCCGAGCTCGATGAGATCGTCCCTGACGAGCCGTTCAAACCCTTCGATATGAAAAGAGTCATCACCGCTGTCGTCGACGACGGGTACTTCTTCGAGATCATGGAGCACCACGCCAAGAATGTGATCACGGGATTTGCCCGGTTCAGGGGACGCCCCGTAGGAATCTGGGCTAATCAGCCTCTGTGGGCCGCGGGCGCCATCGACATCGACGCTGCCGATAAGGGAGCACGCTTCATCCGATTCTGCGATCTCTTTCATATCCCCATCGTAACGTTTGTGGACTGCGGAGGCTATATGATCGGCTCCCAACAGGAGTGGGCGGGGATTCTGCGTCATGGCGCGAAATTGCTCTTTGCCTGGGCCAACGCGACTGTGCCCCTCATCTCGATTATCGTGAGAAAGTCCTACGCCGGAGCCCACTACGGGATGCTCGATAAGTCTATCGGGGCAGACTTTGTCTTCGCCTGGCCCACCGCTCGGATTACGATCGTTGGGGCCGAGACGGCCGCGAGCGTCATCTTCGCCCGCGAGATCAAAGAAGCTCCCAACCCCGAAGAAGTGAGAGAGAAGAGAATCCGAGAGTTCAGCGAGCTCTACGAGAACCCCTATCGTGCGGCAGAGCGCGGCTGCGTCGATGATATCATCATGCCCCATGACACAAGAAAGTACATCAATCGTGCTCTGGATCTGTTAGAGAACAAATTCGTTCCTCCAGGCAGCTGCCCCTGGAAAGTTTGGAAGAAATATCCTAACATAAATCTCTAAAGGGGGATCACAGCTATGGCCCAAGAAATTGTAGAAGCTCCGTTGGCCGGGAAAGTTCTCAATGTTCATGTGAAAGTCGGCGATAGGGTCACCGAAGGAGATACCATCTGCACCCTCGAAGCGTTGAAGATGGAGAACGCGATCATCGCGCCGGTCTCCGGTACGATCAAGGAGATCCGCGTCTCCCCGGGCCAAGCCGTCAAGGCCACTGACGTCATGGCCGTCATCGAATACTGAGATGATCGAGTGGGGAACTGTCGCTCAGGTTGCGCTTGCCGGCTTTGGGGTTGTCTTTCTTGTTTTGAGTCTTCTCGCAGCCATCCTGTGGGGAGCAAGCGCCATCATTCGTAAGCTGGAGCAGAAGTCATCATGATCATTGGTGAGGGGTTTTTGAGCTTCGTGACTGGAGGGCCATTTCCCGGAAGCTATATCGTCGCGTTCATAATCGGGGCGTTTTTTGTCTATATGGGGATAGCCAAGAAATGGGAGCCCTTGCTCCTAGTCCCCATCGGCTTCTGCATGATGACCGTCAATCTCTTTCCCCCGCTCTTCGCTGAGTCGACTGGGCTCTTCTCCCAGATCTATGCGGTCGGCATCGCGACCGAAGTCTTGCCGTTACTGATCTTTATTGGGCTGGGAGCGATGACCGACTTCGGCCCAGTGATCGCCAACCCCAAGACGTTACTTCTCGGAGCTGCCGCTCAGTTTGGGGTCTATTTTGTCTTTGTTATGGCACTCCTGGTAGGCTTCACCCTTCCCGAGGCCGCCAGCATTGGGATCATCGGGGGTGCTGACGGGCCGACGACCGTCTATCTCACGGCAAAATTAGCGCCCCATTTGCTCGCAGCGACCGCCCCGGCAGCGTATTCGTATATGGCTCTCGTGCCCTTGATTCAACCTCCGGTCATCAGAGCGCTCACGACCAAGAGCGAGCGCGCCATCTATATGAAGCCTCAGCTGCGTGAGGTCTCCCAACGCGAGAAGATTCTCTTTCCTATCATTGCTGCGACCGTAATTATTTGGCTTGTGCCGATGGCCGCGCCGTTAGTGGGGTGCTTCATGTTTGGGAATCTCTTGCGGGAGTGCGGGGTCACGGAGAGGCTCGCCAAGACGGCTTCCGAAGCGTTTATGGATATCTTAGTAATACTCTTGGGGATCTCTATCGGGGGCTCGATGACCGCGGATAATTTCTTGAAGCCGCAAACAGTGTTAGTCTTTGTTCTGGGTATTGTTGCATTTGCGACGGCCACAGCTTTCGGCGTGGTGATGGGCAAGATCATGAATCTCTTCTCTCAAGAGAAGATCAACCCCATGATCGGCGCGGCGGGGGTCTCGGCTGTGCCCATGTCGGCGCGGGTCGTTCAGATCTTAGGGCAGCAAGCCAACCCGAGAAATTTCCTCCTGATGCACGCGATGGGGCCGAACGTCGCCGGGGTGATCGGCACGATGGTCGCTGCCGGGATGTTCTTGCACTTCTTGCGATAAAAAGGCCCTCACCCCCATCCCCTCTCCCGTAGTGACCTACAGAGGGGAGCAGAGAGATAAGGGCCTGTAGAGGCGAACGGCCGTTCGCTCCTACTTAAACGCCGAGATCCCGGTAATGTCCTGCCCCAAGATCAGCGTCTGAATATGATGCGTGCCCTCGAGCGTGTAGACGCTCTCTAAGTTGAGCATGTGACGAATGGACTGATAATCAAGGGTGATACCATTGGCTCCCAGAATATCGCGAGCTGCCCGCGCGATCTTGAGGGCTATCGCGACGTTGTTTCGTTTCGCGAGGGAGATCTGTGCCGGCTTGACCTTGCCCGCTTCCTTGAGCTGCCCCAAGCGCAGACAGAGCAATTGCGCCTTCGTGATCTCCGTCAGCATATCGGCGAGCTTCGCTTGCACCAACTGAAACGACGCAATGGGTTTGTCAAACTGCACGCGCTGCTTGGCGTATTCCACGACTTCTTGATAGCACGCCATCGCTGCCCCAACAGCTCCCCACGCAATCGCATAGCGCCCTTGATTGAGACACATCAATGGGGCTTTCAGGCCCTCGGCCCCGGGAAGCATATTCTCTTTGGGAATGCGACAGTTATTGAGATAGAGCTCGCCGGTGTCGGAAGCCCGAGCGGACATCTTGTGCTCGATCTTCACTGCGGTAAAGCCAGGGGTGCCCTTCTCCACGAGAAAGCCGCGCACGACCCCATCGAGCTTGGCCCACACGACCGCGACATCAGCGAGGGTGGCGTTGGTGATCCACGCTTTCGTCCCATTGAGAACGAAAGAGTCTCCGTGGCGCTCTGCAATGGTGTCCATGGCGCTGGGATCGCTGCCGTGTTCGGGTTCAGTGAGGCCGAAGCAGCCCACAGCTTCACCACGGATGAGCTTGGGAAGCCATCGTTCTTTTTGCTCCGTGCTCCCGAACGTGTAGATGGGATAGATCACAAGCCCGTTCTGAACCGAGCAGAAGCTGCGAATCGCTGTATCGCCCCGTTCGAGTTCTTGCATGGCCAGCCCGTACGCAATAGAGTCAATGCCCGCGCCCCCGTACTCTTTGAGCGTTGCTCCCAAGAGCCCAAGCTGGGCGATCTTAGGAATGAGTTCCTTGGGGAAGTGCCCAGCTTCGAATGCGTCTTTAATGATAGGCAAGACTTCTTCGTCCACGAAGCGCCGCACGGTGTTCCGAATGAGCTTCTGCTCTTCTGTGAAGAGCTCCTCAATGTTGAAGTAATCTACGGTCATACCACACCTCCATATGATGTTTGAGCGAATCTGCACAGAGCTCGCGCGAGCTGCCGCCCTGCAGCGCGGCTGAGGGCAAAGTCGAAGTGCGAGCGACGATCAAAGAAGAGTTCCCGATACCCTGGGGCTTTCTGCAAGAGCCGCTGCTGTTCGTAACTGAGCATGGAGTCGTTTGTGTAAAAGCCGCAGAGCGAGATCATGAACGCTTTACCCCCATAGAGATTCGTAATACCGATCTGGCCATCCCATGTTATATGCTCAAGGGGCACATAGAAGAAATCCCCGAGTTGCTCGAGGAGCTGGAGCGAGGCCGTGGCGTCGCCGCCAAGGCCGAGAAGGTCTAAGTCTGCGCCGCAAGCGCCACGCAGCGCCGGATGATAGAGAAAGACCTGTTCGATCTTTAAAGCGACACGCACCCAGCGCTGTGCCCGCTGAGGCTCTGCTAGCAGAGCCTGCCAGCCCGATTTAATCTGCTGACACGCCCTTGCGGCACGCTCACGCACCTGAGCACAGACGAGCTGAGCTTCTCGAGAAGCCAGATGTTGATGGTACAGATCGTAAGCCGTTCTCAGCAGAAAGAGCACGACCGCCCCACTGAAGCTGTGAGCCACGACGTAAACGCTTCGATCCTCACGCTCCAGTAAACTATTCTGAGCAAAGAATTCCACGACGTTCTCCGCCCACGCAAAGAGCCCTGCACGGTTGGGCAGCGATGGCCGCAGCACCATCTGCCCAGAGTGACTCAGCTCTGGAGCGACGTAGCGCCAATCGCGCCCTGAGCCCCCAACCCCATGGAAGAGCACCCAGACTCTTTGTTCAGTATTCACACTGAGAAACAGCGCCAGTAGAGTGCCAATGGCTATGCCCCACGCTCTCATCGCACGATGATCTTGCTGACCATGGTCTTCCTCTCGCAGGCTCCTCGGATGGGGTCGCGACAATTCAGAGAGTCATAGAGCAGAAACTCCCCCTTGGGCAGCTCAATCAAGAACGTGTGGATCTGGCCAGCGGGCACAACTTCCAGTTGGCGCACGACTTTTCGGTCCATCCCCATAATGGCTAAGGCATGGGCCTGAAAGCCCATATTGAAGACGACCAACCGCGCCGGACCAGCCACAAGCTCAATAGGGTTTGGGGAGATCTTCCACTCGACGAGCGTGATCTTGACTTGCTGGTCCACGATAGCCGACGGCTGACTACTTAAGACCAGCACAGCCCCTACCGCGAGCACCGCTACAGCAAGAATGATCCACACATATTGCATAAAGACAAATCACCTGGGAGTAAGATAACTGACAAGGGGAGCTTTGTCAAATATGTGAATCACGGAAGGCACGGGGATGGGTCTCCCCGCACCTTCCGTGATCAGGTTGGAGCTGGAGGGCATCCTTACGGGATATTGATCTGCCCGCGGATCTCGCCTGCGGGGTTGAGCTGGGTGTGCACGTTCAGATAGAGCCCGCCGTTGAGCAACGTCGGAACGAGACCGGCCGGCACAGCCCACGTGCCCGTCAGGAAACCGCTGTTGGAAGTCGAGCAAGCCCCTAGCAAGGGGTTCTGGTTCTGCGGGCCACAGATCGTCTGGACGACCGGGCCAGCAACGCCGACGGCTCCTTCGTGAAAGTGAGCAGCTACCGCTGCGCCGCTCAGCCCCGCATACGCGAGCGTGAAGTTCAGCGTATTGGTCGTTGGGTCAAAGAGCAGCACAGCTGCACCTTTAGCGGTCGGTGGGGTCGCCATGGCAGGCGGCGGTATCTCTTGAGCCACCGTCAGCGTTGCCGTCAGCACTGCCACCCCTGTCTGTTGTTGTGGAGGCGTCGGAGGCTGGGGCGGCTCCGGCGGGCCATACTGCCCCAGCACGTACACAACAGCCAGCACTACAAACAGTCCAACCAAGGCTGTACTCACCCATTGCGTTCTCGTGTGCATCGTGAGTCACCTCTCTTTCTTGTGCTTTATTATGGCTTGACGATCAGCTCGCCCTTCATGCCCAGCTCTTCGTGCCCTGGGACCTGACAGTACACTTCATAGGTGCCAGGGGCCAGCTCCAGCTCGAGCGTCCGAGTCCGCCCCGGCGGGAAGGGATCTATCTCTTCTTCTATGCCCTGACCCTCGACCTCGAAGCCGTGGTCCGTCGTCCCTTGGTTCTTGACAACGAAGCGGACTTTGCCGGCTTTGACTGTCAGCCGGGCGGAGATAATTTGCCATTCTTTGAGCACGATTGTGATCTCCTGCACAGCAGGCTCAGCAGGCGGCTGCCCCTTGAACAGATCGCACCCGCTGAGCACTACTGCGAGCGCTGCGAGCACACTGAGAAGTCTCTTGTTCATGCTTCACAGCTCCTTCACTCTTTGACGACGAGCTTGCCCACAATATTGTGCCCGTGGGGCCGATGACTGATGAAGAACGTCCCGGCCTTGTCGGGAGTGAACTCGATCGTCATCAATTGGCCCGGATTGACAGCAAAGGGCTTCACTCCGAAGACCGGGTTCTTCCCATCTTCGTCGGAGCTGATGACGACCGACGGATGTGCTCCGTCTAAAGCGGTGTTGAAGAGCCGCACCTTCACGCCCTTGCTCACCGTGATCGTCTCCGGGAAAATCTTGCCCTCCTTGAGGCTATGAATGAGCGCGAGCTCTTGAACTTCTTGCTGCCCCTCGACGATGACCATTCCCCTCATGGACGGATGGATCTCGCAGAAATAGGGGAACTGCCCCGCGGTCTTGAACGTGAACTCGAACGAATCGCCCGGATTGAGCGTTCCGGAATCGAACGCCCTAGGGCTGCTCGTGCTGGTTACAGTGTGTGGGGCACTGCCGTTATTTGTCCAGCGCACCGTCGTGCCTACCGGCACGGTGATCGTCTTGGGATTGAACGCGAAATCTACAATGCTGACGCTGACCGTTCCGCCTTGGCCTAGCAGAGCGACACTCGTGCCAAGCCCTAACGCCACCCCAACGATCACCGTTACTAATAGACTGAATTTCGTAAATCCGTTCATTTCGTCTGTGCCTCCTTGAGAGAGATTGAACTTAGGAACTTCCAAGCTCGTGAACTTAGCTCTGTTTCACCCCCCTTAGCGTCGCTTGCGCAAATATTCTTGGATAGCGCGTACTCCGCCGATAGAGAGCGGATCATCAGTGCAGCCAAGCGCCGCTTTGAGAAACCCTAAACCCAGCTGCACCTGGGCACGGATCTGCGCGATGTTCTGGCTCGAACGCCCGCCGACGATCTTTTCATCAGCGGCGCTGAGAAAGACGACCACGTGATTGCCCGCGGCTTCGAGATCGCTAGCGAACTCGGATTGCTTCAGACGCTCGACCAGCTCCTTGGCTTGAGAGATAGCGCCAGGGGTCTGCGTCTGCGCACCGTACTTGGGGTCATAGCGCGGCGATGACGGCCCTTCTAAGAGATTGATAGCACTCTGGGCGTGCCATTGCGCGTCTCGCACCGTGAGCGCAAAGAACGCAAACGACGCATGTTGCAAGGCCAGCTGCGTCAGCTCAATCGTCCGGTCAGCCAAAGCTAAAAGCTCTGTGACTTGAGACGACTGCGACTTGGCTTGCCCCAAAAACAGAAACAATATGAGTACAACAGCTGCTCCCCATCTCACCACACCGGGCTCACCTCTCTATGGCGAGACTATAGCACCGTGGGGCTGTCAAGGGAATAGAAAGCAGGAGCCAGCGCGATGCTTCGGCGGTGTCTTGCGGGTGCCGGGAAGGTCAAGCGCTCGATCAGAACGCTCTTATTGCTCAGGGGGCACGAACTTATACCCAAACCCGCGCACGGTGACAAGAACTTTGGGGTTTTGGGGATCGCTCTCAAGCTTCCGGCGCAGGAGATAGATATATTTCTTGACGTCTTCAGTCGAGACAAATTTCTCCGTAGCCCAGGCCCGCTCGATGATCTCTTGGGCAGAGAAGACCCTCCCTGGCTCGGAAGCTAAGAGCTTTATGAGGGCGTACTCTCGCGGGGTCAAGGGGAGTGTCGCCCCATTGAGACGAACTTCTTTGGCGTGATCGTCAATGATGAGCTGCCCGAAAGAGAGTTCTGAGTTCTCAGTGCTCAGACTTAACTTAGAGCTCTGAACTCTCCGAGCCCACCACGGCCACGACAGATACGCAAGCCCACCGATGACAAAGACGAAGCCCAGCGCCCACAGCACTGCCAGCCGGTAGATCGCCCCTGTCGCGTCGGTAAGCGGCGCGAGCGAGACCCCAAGCCGCACATAACTTTGTACAGGCTCGCTGACGCCTCCAGGTTCGATGGCACGCCATAGATCGAGATACTCAAGCCCATTCTCCAATCGCTTGCGCTCGACCTTGCGAGAAGCAATTCCTCCTTCAGGTAAGGCGAGCACGCGCTCCGTTGGCACATCTCCCAAATGCTGGTGCTGCGCCACAAGCTCACCATCCACAACGATTTGGGCGTAGATCACCGGGTCCATGACGACGAATTCGTCCACCATCGTGCTGAAGGCCGCGCGGAGCCGCGCTGAGTCTTCCAGAGTCTTCAGCTGGAGCCAGACCTGGTCAGCGAAGTTTCTCGCTACCCATTCGCTGCGTCGGAGAAACTCGCGCTCGTGCTCCTGCGCTATGCGAGTACTGAGCCAGAGCGCTGCGGGCAGACTGAGCGCCAGGGCAATCACAGCTATGAGGATCGTAAAGGTTCGTCGCGCCATCGTCACGGACAATCTTAAGTCAGATACTGTCGCGCGTCAACTGAGTTTGTTATAATAAAAGAGCCGGAGGGATGGCCGAGCGGACGAAGGCGACGGTCTTGAAAACCGTAGCGCGATGAGCGCCGGGGGTTCGAATCCCTCTCCCTCCGCACGCTGCGCGTGGGCTTCATCTGCGCCAGCCTAGAGCTGGCGCAGGCGAACGTCAAGCACAGCTTGTTGAGTAATATCAATGAGCGTAGCATGAGGCCAATGCTTCTGCGCGTGCTCCACCAGTTCCGGCCGTACTACCACAAGAGCTACACGATACTGCCCTGAATCTACTGCATCAAAAGCTCCAGTCCAGCCTCGGCCCTCTATCCACTCCAGCGGCCCAAGCTCGTCGACAACAAGCACGTCTGCTGGGACAGAATGAGCAAAGACGCCGTTACCCCACGCGAGTGTCTCTTCAACAAATTTCCAGCGAGCGTTCTGGCGCTGCGCGAGAAGGCGAGTCTCCCCACGACGAAGATCATGAGCGTAGAGCGAGACCTTCTCCCCGTTGCGCCACTCCCCTACTGTTACAATCCCCGTCACATGCCATCCCCACGAGCGAGCGCGCTCGACGAAGCGCCGACAGAACGTCGTCTTGCCCGAGCCTCTTGGACCTGTAATCAATAGAGTCCGTCCCATCATGGCATCAGAATGAGTGCTCTGCCATCTACAGCGACGACCTCGACCGGTACGCCATAGACCGCCGAGAGATTTTCCGTGTTTAACAAAGACGGAGTCGGTCCAGCTAGACACGGCTGCCCCTTGGGGAGCAAGACCGTATAGTCAGCGAGAGCCAATGCCAAGTTCGGATCATGAGTGGTAAAAAGCACCGTGATCCCGTGCTGAGCTAACCTACGCATGACTGAAGCGATACGGGCTCGGTTGGCCACATCCAAGTGGGCTGTGGGTTCATCGAACAGTAGAATCTGAGGGTGCTGGGCGAGCGCCCGCGCGATGATCACCAACTGCCGTTCCCCACCGCTCAGCGATGAGACCGCGCGATCTTGTAAGGCGAGTATCCCCAACGAGTCCAAGATGCTTGAGACGAGTTCGAGATCTCTCGGACCGGGGATCTCCACCGGATGCAGATGGGGTGCCCGCCCTAACAGCACGTACTCTCTCACGGAGAGCTCAAAAGTGATAGTCTCATTCTGGGGTACTAAGCCGATCATCTGGCTGAGCTCACGGCGCGAATATTTTATCTGTGGCCGCCCAGCGATCCACACCGTGCCGGCTTGGGGGCGTAAAATCCCCAGAATGATTCGTAGTAACGTCGTCTTCCCCACGCCGTTGGGACCTAGCAGGGCTGTCACTCCTGCGGGGATCTCGACGGTGACCCTGTCGAGCACGAGCATACTATCATAGCCAAAAGAGACTCTATCAAGAGCGATCATAGTTTTCGGATCATCAACACGGCAAAGCCCGTAGCACCAAAGAACGACGTCAAGATTCCTAAGGGGATCTCTCCAGCAAGGAGAGATCGCGCGATAGTATCGCACCCAAGAGCAAGGAGCGCTCCAAGCAAGAGCGCTGCAGGCAGAGCCCGGTGGGCCTCAGCACCCACAAGGCGCCGCGCCATATGCGGGGTAATCAGCCCGATCCAGCCAACCAGCCCCGCTGCAGAGATAACGGCAGCAACAGCAGCTACAGCAGCAGTTAAGAGAAGAGCGCGCTCGCGCGCCGGTGAAGCCCCAAGTGAAAACGCCGTCTCGTCCTCTAGAGAAAGAATATTGAGGCGCCAGCGCATCAGCACGCACAGAGTCATCCCGGGAATTACAAACGGGAGCACATAGAGGAAGTCTTCCCATGTAATTCCCCACAGCCCCCCTAGCAGCCAGAACGTGATCTCCGGAAGCTCTCGCAACGGATCAGCGAGATATTTGAGCAACCCTACGCCCGCGGCAAAGAGCGCCGACACAGCCAGGCCCGCTAGGATCAACCGTAAGTGCCACTCCCCATAGCGCAGCGAGCGCGCTAGCAGAAACGAACAGACTAAGCCGAGTAGACCAAAGGCCGTTGCCAGAACTTCGATGACGATAGGCCATCTCGAGAGAAAGAGAATGCTGAACGCGGCGCCGAAGGCCGCCCCCTGCGAGATCCCCAGAAACCCTGGTTCGACCAAGGGGTTGCGAAAGATCATCTGCAAGACGAGCCCAGCTCCCGCAAGCACCATTCCTAAAGCCGCTCCCATCAAGACGCGGGGAAGACGCAACCCAAAGAGCACCTGTCGCGCAAGCTCGTCTTCATACAGCAGTGTTGGGGAGAGCCAGTACGGCCGAGGGTACCGCCCGATGAAGAGCGCCAGCGCCATGCCGGTGAGCACCGCAATCCCCAAAAAGATCCAGAAGCTCTTCCCCCAGCGCCGCGCCGGTGCCATTATGGAAGATCACCCTTGAGCACAGGAAGTATCTTTGTCTGGATGGTTTCAGCGCTCAGCCCGTACAAGCGAAAGAACGCGCGCAATTCGCTCAGTATGTCTATATCTGAGAAGAACTTGGGCTGGATCTTGGTAGCGAGCCAACTCAGTCCCAGGATCCACCGGGGATTGGGCTGATCCCAACTGTAGAAATCTCCAGGGAACCCGTAGATCTGATTATTTTTGACAGCCTTGAGCGAGGCCCACAGCGGGTCTTGTCGCAGCTTCAACGCAGTACCACGCGAGTCCCCGCTGTAGTCAATGACAAAGATAATATCGGGATTCCACGCGGCGATCTGCTCGAAGTTGACGACGGTCCACCCCCCTGGTTGTGCTGTGCTCGCCCAGATGGGATTCCCACCAGCTCGCTCGACCATCTGCGTCTGCATCCAGCTGGCAGGAGCCACTTCAAACGCGACTGTTCCCCCGCGAACACTGTAATTGAGCAGGAGCACGCGTGGTCTCTCGCGAATCTCTCTTGTCCGCTGCGCTACGCGCCCCAGGCGCTCTGCGTAGAATGCCTCAAGCTCCTGGGCTCTTGAGGGATTCCCAAAGACTTGTCCGAGTATGCGGAGATCGTTTGGGTATCGCTCTATAGTTTCGAGCTCGACGTAGACAACAGGGATATTGAGGCGTTCGACGCCTGGGCCAAGTTTGGACGCCTCGACAGCTCTGAGAACAACAGCGTCAGGCTTGGTCGCGGCGATCTGCTCCGGGCCCACTTGAGATTCGAGAAGAATCTTTGTTTGGCGGAAGGTCGGATCAAGAAGGGCTAGCCATTCTACACTCAACTGTGCGGCTCCAGCGAAAGCGACGATCTTCTGTCGTGCTTCTGTGGGGAACAAATACGCCGCGTCGAGGAGCATGAACGAGCCCTTGCCCGCAAGAGTAAGACGTTCCGGGGGTCTCTCGAAGCGCACCACCCGCCCCAAAGCGTCGACAACCTCGATCCCTTGCTGCTGAGAGACGCCACCAACGAAGAGAATGAAGACGACGACCAAACCGACGAAAAACCGGGGAACAAAAGACGATGAGCTCATAAGCTCCTCCTTTCCAAGCACGAGGAGGCCGAGGCGTTTCCGCACCCGACCCACAATACCCAGAGAATCTTCTGGGTATTCCGTGGTCTATCCACGGTACGGCTGCTCCCTCATAGAGACGGATCTCCGTAGGGGGAGCAGCTCGGAGAGCTAAGCCCGATTATATAAATCTTAGCAAACCGAGTCAAGGGCTTGATTGCAGAGCCAATTTCTGCTAGGATATCACCCAGAGACCCGGAGGGGTACTCAAGTGGTCGAAGAGGACGGATTGCTAATCCGTTGTAGGGGCAAAACCTCTACCGTGGGTTCGAATCCCACCCCCTCCGCCAGCAGGCTTCGCCTGCATCGTACAACGTGCCGCCCGCGGCGGCACGGCGAATAGTCCAGACGAAGTCTGGTTTTATGAAGAGCAATCTCCGAACATTTGTTCTTCTAGGGCTTATCGCTACAAGTGCTTTTGTGCTCGTTGGCTGCGATCTGCTCTCGCCACCAGTACCTCAGCCCAAGCTGCGCACCGACACCGTCGAGAACGCACTGATAGAGTTCAGCCGCACCGTGCTCACGCCCCTCAAGCCCGGGCAAGAGCTCACCGTCACCGTGAGAGTCACAGCAAAAGTCGATCTCAGGGTTGTGCTCGTCAGCGAGAGCATTCCCGAAGAGTTTCAACTCGCTGAAGGGTCAAGCCTAAGAACAGCACAGCTTGGGCTGGCTGCCGGAGCAACGCTAGAGCACAGCTATACTGTCATAGCTAGCGGGAAAGCCGGGTCGTTCACGATCACGGGCAATGCTATCGTGGCGACAGGCGAGGGCACGCAGGAGCCGCTCTCGTTAGAGTCAACAGTCCAAGTCCGATCTCGGTAACGCTGCTCTTGCTTGCACGCGTGGCTGCAGCACACTAAAATTATTACGCAGGCTTCGCCAGACTTTGTCTGGACTGTACACCTTCGCAGCCTTCGGCTGCGAAGATGAAGCCCACGCGCAGCGTGCGCCCGTAGCTCAGTGGATGAGAGCGCTGGCCTCCGGAGCCAGAGGTCGCTGGTTCAAATCCAGCCGGGCGTACCACAATTGAATACTATGGCCAAAGCTAAGTCACCACGGTAGCGACTCTCTGCTATGACGATGAAGTCCTACACCTTCAGGGTGGTCTTGGAGCAAGACAGATGGCCCGATGAACCAGACAGCCAAGCTATCTGGCGCGCTTATATCCCCGTCCTGCCCGCGGCCCATGCGTGGGGCGATACCCCCAAAGAAGCACTGGAAAACCTTAGAAATGCTGTAGACCTCCTCATCGAAGACATGTTGGAACGGGGCGAGCCTATCCCTCAAGAACCTGCTACCCACGTTAAGGTGAGTAATGAACCTTTACTCACTATAACCGTCTAGTCCACAATGCCCATCGACTACAGCAGCTGCGCTCCTTGACCCTGCGTCAGCTCGTGCGGGCACTCCTCAAAGATGGATTTCATCTCGTGCGCCAGAAAGACGCAACCCGGCTTTTTCGCCACCCAGATGGTCGTAGAGTTGTTATTCACTTTCACAAACCTGGCCAGACTCTCAAGATCGGCACCCTGAAAGAGATCATCGAGAACGAAGCCCGGTGGACGGAAGAGGATCTCAAGCGCCTCAAGCTGCTCAGGTGAGGCTTTGACGCTGCTTTTCTTTACTGTTATAATTTTGTTGCTTGGAGGGATGACCGAATTGGCTAAGGAGCCGGTCTCGAAAACCGGTACGGCCCACAAGGCCCTGGGGGTTCGAGTCCCCCTCCCTCCGCCACCAGACTTCGTCTGGACTGTTTACCGTGCCGCCGGTGGCGGCACGACATAGCATATGCACAACAAGAAAAGCGAGATGCTCCTAGGGCTCATGTGCTCCGCACCCCGCGACTGCGATACGCTAAATGGAGCATCTGCGCAAGACCCCCAGCTGTGAATGCTACCTGCGCGACATACAAACCCGCGATCTGCCCCCACAGCACCCCCGCACCTAAGATCGCGCTGCTTACTGCTAAAGAAAGAGCCATTGCTTCGGTGACCCCGCGCGTCGTTCGAGCATAGACTAATGACCCTTGATACCAGCTCTGCCAGACGCTGAACGCCGGTAAGAGCAAAGCACACCATAAGCTTGTTTGCGCTAGATCTGCTAACGCCGGGGGCAAACCCGATAGCCCCTGAAACCACAACCCCGCCAGAGGCGTCGCAGCAAAAAGAAGCAGAATCGCCGTCAGAGAGAGCGAGAGAACTTGTGCGAAGCGCCGCAAGCTCTCTTCGGCTTTTGGCTCGCCCAAGAGCGCCACGACAACTTCGTTGTATGCAATTCCAACGCTGCGCAACAGAAAGAGCAGTCCCGACACGACCGGCCAGACGGCTAGCGACTCTAACGCGCTGGGCATGCGGCTGATCGCCGCGCTCCCGATGGGCTGCACCAGAAGGGTCAACAGAGACGTCAGCGCCAAGGGCACGTAAAAGCGCAAGAACGAGCGCAGGGTGAGCGGGTCTCCGTCGGGCTTGATCTGACGCAATCTCTGCAAGATCGGGCGCACGTGCAGCCCAATAAAAAAAGCCTCACTCATCACGCCCATCGAGACAGCGCTGGCCGCGACTATGATCCCCGGCACCGTCCCAAGCAGATAGCCTACGCTAAGCACGACCAAATTAGCACTGAGGCGCACGACCGTGCCCAAGCCCACCACTTCAGAGTGCCCAAAGCGAATCAAGACCCCTTGATTGAAACGTCTATAGGCGATAGACCACGTCCACGGGGTCATAAGCATTAAGCCCCAGCGCGCCGGCTCGACGATCACACTGGGGGCACCGATGAGATTGACGATGACAAAATAATATAACGGTGTAAAGGCGATCACGACGTGCAGGGCTGTTAAGAGAGCGCCGGCCTGCATCATGAAGCGCCGCACTTTGAGATACGAATCCCAGTTTGTGCTCAGAGCTGTTGACGCAGCTAAGAGCATAATAATCGGCGACTCGATGATCATCGAGATCGCGAAGACGATGCCATAAGCCGCGAGATTGATCTGGGGTTCTGCGAGCCGCGCGACGACGGCGCTCACGGCAGGAAGTTCTAAGCCCATGAGCATCCAGCTGGCTGCCAAGGGCCACCACGCGCGCACGATACGCGCTAGACTTAAAGGGGCTTGTGTAGGAGACGGAGCTTCAAAGACTTCGGTCTTGGGCATAGTCTTTAATAATAGCACATCACCAAGACGATGCTCCACAG
>CALLJK010000003.1 GCA_938091745.1 Candidatus Bipolaricaulota bacterium | reverse complement strand
AGTGTGGCGCTTGCAGAAGGAGCTGGTTGCGCAGCGCCAAGCAGGGCTGATTCCCGATATGCTTATTATCGTTGAGCATCCACCGGTCTTCACCGTGGGGCGAGGAGGAAGGCCCTCACCCCGCCCTTGGGGCACTCCTCTCCCGTCCGTGAAGACGGGAGAGGGGTTGGGTGTGAGGGCCTTCGCCGTCGAGCGTGGTGGGGATATCACGTTTCACGGGCCGGGTCAGCTTATAGGCTATCCTATTCTAGATCTCAAAGATCGCGGCTGGGACGTCCATCGCTTCTTGCGTGATCTTGAAGAAGTGCTCATACGCACTGTAAGAGATTTCTCTCTCGAAGCTCAACGACGCCCGGGGCTGACGGGCGTCTGGGTCGGCCCGAAAAAGATCGCGTCTATCGGGATCGCCTTAAGCCGTTGGGTGAGCTATCATGGCTTTGCGCTCAATGTCTCTGTCGATTTGAGCTATTTTCGCATGATCCGACCCTGTGGGCTCGATGGCGATATTATGACTTCGCTGAGCGAGCTTTTGGGTAGAGAGATCCCCATAGCAGAAGTAAAACCCCTCCTGCTTGAGCACTGGGCTGAGATCTTCTGTCGTGAAGATCATGCTCTGAGCGTAGCGCCGATTACGTTGGAGTATTGACTCTTGCCCCCACTTTCGGCTAGACTCAAAGATGGTGAACGACTGTGAACCTGAAGAAATTCTTGATAACCCTTAGCGTGATCGTGCTCACCGCGCACATTGGTATTGGAGCTCAGACATTCGAGCTCCAGATTGAGCAGATCATAGACCCAAACACGATCTTCACGAAGAGCAGTGGGCAGTCCCCAGATGCAGCAGCAGTCAAAATTTTCTTGCGCGGGCTGCCCGCACCAGAAAGGCCCTTGGACATCGTCTTCTTACTTGATCGCTCTGCCAGTGTCAATCTCGCAACGGTGAAGAAGATCGGCAAAGAGTTTTTGCACCATCTCAATGAGAATGACCAAGTCGCTGTAGTCGGCTTTGCCGAGACAGCCGAGATGCTGCTGCCGCTCTCGCCGGATCGCGCTCAGGCGTATCAGATCATTGATGGAGCACAGCCAGGGAAGAAGACTGCCATAGGGGAAGCCCTGGCACTGGCCATCGACGAATTGACTGCGCACGGGCGACCCGAGGCCCTCAAGGCGATTGTGCTCCCTTCAGATGGGAATAGCCTGGTAGGGCGCTCGCCTCTGCCCGAGGCGCAGCGGGCCGGGGAGAACGGGGTTCCCATCTATGCCGTGGGGCTGAGCGGGGCTATGAATCGCGTTGCGCTCAGCCAGATCGCACAAAAATCCGGGGGCGCGTTCTTCGGGGGCTATAATGCCCAAGTCTATGAGAGCATTCTGAAGAAGCTCGGCCGTCACGCTGTCGCGCGCTTTGTGCGACTGCGCGTCACGCTGCCCGAACAGATTATCTTCGAGAGCGCGTTTGAGCCGGCCCAAGTGCGGCGCGGCGCCAAGGGCGCGACGGTGCTCGAATGGAATTTTCCTGTCGTCGTCACCGGCGAGACGCGAACCGTCTCGTTCCAGATCGGCGCACGAGCTAGCGGGACTATTGAGCTTGGACAAGCTTCCGTCATCGAGTATCGCGATCCGAAAAATAAACTTCAAAAACAGAACATCCCCACTGTGACGCTAACTGTGAATAAGCTCAACAAGCCCCCTGTCGCGGCGTTTCGCTTCTCCCCTGAAACCCCAAAGATGGGCGATCAGGTCTGCTTCAACGCTTCTGAATCTTCCGACCCCGACGGAAAGATCGTGCGCTACGAGTGGGACTTCGACGGCGACGGCACGTTCGACGAGGCGACAACAGAACCCAAAGTCTGTCGCGTCTTCGAGCTTGCGGGCAATTTCAACGTGACGCTGCGTGTTACTGACGAAGACGGCGCGACAGCAGAGTTCACAAAAACTGTGACGGTCAACGGCGCTGGGGCAATGCGAGCGGCGATCCCCATCGCACGCTTTACGTTCTCGCCCGCTGTGCCCAACGCCGGAGACCCCGTAACGTTCGATGCTTCAGCGTCGCAGTCTGGCAACGGCGAGATTACTCAATACGAGTGGGACTGGAACGGTGACGGAATCTTTGACGAGACCGTGACGACGCCCACAGTGCAGCACACGTTCAGCGACTCTGGGCCGCGGGAAGTGAAGCTGCGCGTCACAAATAGCCAGGGGCGCACTGCTGAGTTTTCAGCAATTGTGACAGTGATTGGGCGTGTTCCCTTGGGATTTGATATAAATACTTTAGCGACGACATCGCTGACGGGAGAGATCGCTTTCCCAAGTTGGTTGCAGTACTACACCCGTGATGGGCGTGTCACAGACGAAGAACTGAAAGACGCAGCGACGCGCTTTGGCATTGGGGTCTACGTGCCAGGAACACGGTATCTGCTCACTCAACAAGACTTGGAGATGCTCAATCATCTCAATTATAGCTATAAGAATTTCTCGCGCTATCGCGATATCAGTGCAGCACAAGCTGAGGGGTATCGTCCGGTGGGGTCTTTTGTTACGGGGCTTGGGCAGGTCTATCTGAACGAGAAGGTTCTGAATGCGCCGTTGGCGCTGGCGACGCCGCCGATCCTACTCTATGATAGCACCCAGAAATTAGTCGGGGTTCGCTATGTTGCATTTAAGTCTGACGAAGGACGGCTCTTCGGGTTCAGCGTGGAGAGCTGGCCTAAAGTTGGCGCAGCGTTCGTGCTGACGATTTGGCTTGTGCCCAATCCGAATGGGCCGTTTGCGGCGAGTAATCTGAATGTGAAATAAATTATTAATGCTGCTCTGTGCGCTCCTAAGGATATTGCCCTCCTTGATTTTCTTTGAGAAAACGTAAAGCGGCAGGGCAAACATCACCTTTTTGATTCTCTTGAGGCTCACCCAAACCAGGGATTTTATTCAACTTGCCAGTGATCTTCCCGGTGAAGCTCTCTTCTGCAGCTTGCCTTTCACATGCTTTTATCCAGAGCGAGACACCCCACCCTAAATTATTCACAATCTGATTCTGCACAATATCTACTGTGGCTTGCTGGGCGATGCCTACCCCCATCATCTTATGGCCTGAGATCATATTCCTTTGAATGCTGACTGATGCTTGCCCGCTGACCCAGATACCCTCTGAGCCATTGTCGGTAATAACATTCGAAAGGATGCTGGCCTGGGATTGATCTTTTACAACCAAGCCTGTCATATTGTTTGAGATTATATTATTCTCGATAACTGCTTGGCTTTGATTCCAGACGCGGATTGGCCTATCGCTCCCTGAAACATTGTTCTCCCTTATGGTTGCTTGGGCACGATGTCCTATTAGAATACCAAATTGATTTCGTTCAAGGCGGTTGCCTTGGATAGCCGCACGTACTTGATCTCTGAGCATGATCGCTGTCTCGTTGCTAGCAAACGTGTTGCTAACAAGCGTAATCTGACTTTCCTCACTCGCGACAGTGCCATATTTATTCACTAACAAACGATTTCGTTGGAGGGCAACAATCGCCTTGCCAAAGATACTGACCCCAAAAGGACAAACCTTAATCGCTGCTACACAAGGGCCTTTAGCCTCGGTAATGGTGAAACCACTCACAACGACGTTAATAAGCTGATCTCCTTCAACTAGGATCACTGGCTTGCCTTCTGTTTTCGAGATTAACGTCACTTTGCTTGTATCTTCACCTTGCAATGTTATGGTTTTACGAATAACTACATTCTCTTTGTAGCTTCCCGCCTTAACTTCAATTATGTCTCCTGGCTTCGCCACATCTATTGCCGCTTGGATCGTAGCGAAGTTACAGCCCCTCGCGCAAACAGTAAGTACATCCGCATTGCTTGATGCAACTGCTAGCAACGTGAGGCTAACTCCTACTAACCCCGCTATACGAAGAGGAAGATGCATTTTAAGTGCTCCCTTCCAAAGAGATATACTGCCGGGTATAAGGTCTTTCTATAACCCACTCCCTCAAGCCGACGCGCCGCAACTGTGCTGACACCGGCTTGGCTTGCTGTATGAAATGTATCTGGTAGTCTTGTATGCACGGCTGACCGAGGGCCATGTATTCATCGTATAGTTGGATAAAGCACTCATATAGTGCCTCATCGCCACATAATCTGATTACTCCTGATGGAAGCAGAGCAGCTACATGAGCTTGCTCACAGAGGCCAACACCGCTAGCTCGACTTGGCCCATCATAAGTGCGTGGATCGTTTAAGGCCACAAAATAGTGAAGATCAAAGCATTTCTCTTGCCACTCCACCCCCTTCAGATGAGCTTTTTCTATTGTCTCAGGCCCTGTAAGACGAGCTGCTATTTCATCTTCACTTATATTTGGCCAAAGACTGAGTGCCCCTAAGCACCCCTGGGCCTCTCCAAACCATGAGTATTCAATCACTCTGGCTTGACCGCTTTTCTGGACCACTATAAGCGGGGCGGTGTACGTTCCACCGTGACGAAGGGGAATAAGCATCCAGCCATCTGGTTGAAGTTGCTCGAACCAATATGGTGAGAGGTCGGCACAGGCTGTTGTCGCTACAATCCGGTCGTAAGGGGCATCTTCTGCACATCCGAGGTAGCCATCTCCAACCTTCAAGTGAATCTGGCTATAGCCCGCTGTGTCTAGAAGTCGGCGCGTGCGCGCCGCAATTTCAGGATAGAGCTCTATTGTCGTTACTTGACCGTCTATACCTACGATCTCAGCCAGGAGCGCAGCGTTGTAGCCTGTACCAGCTCCGATCTCTAGAACGCGCATTCCCTCCTCTAATTCAAGGAGCTCGAGCATACGGGCCATAAGCCACGGCTGGGTACTCGAACTCCACGGCGAAATACTAGTCACTATGGAATTATCGGCATAGATATACTCTAGGAGGTTTGGATCAAGGGCCAGAGGGTCGAGCGGCTGCCAAATGAATTCCCCGTTTTGGTCGCGACGATAAAAGCCCTCTACAAAGCGATGACGCTCGACCTTGAGGAAGGCGTGCCGGACTCGGTCGGAGACGATAGAGTCTAGCCCTACGACATATCTTTGAAGAAGCGACCTAACATCTCTATTCATATGACCCTCTGGCCCTTTTGGTTCTCTAGTCCTCCTAGGTTACCGGTCTAGGTGAACTTCCACGGACGGCACTTATCTTCTTGTGGCGCGCAGGGATCCCACTGGTCTCCAAGAGTCCTAGCTTTCTCTTCATGATCTGAAGCTGTGACCTTTAGTGATCAGCGCACCTTCTATGACAGTAGCCGCAATTAGGGATAATAGGGCGCGCCGGGTTAACTTTGGTTCCTGTATGGTTTCCTGCTTTTCTTCCGGCATGATCACACCTCCTTTCCGCAGAGTTTATCACCATAGCTTCTTCAGCAAATTTATCCCCTACCTGGCTAGAAGACAGCGGCAGCGCTCACACGGCATAGCACCACCTCCGGCGAGCATATTATACTCGTCACTTTTTTTTTGCAAAAATCTGGCTTCAAGGGGAATCTAAGATGATCTAACGATGAATCGTCGGCTTGGGGATCTTCAAAAACCCCACGCGAATTAGATAGAACAGCCCCAGCCCAACTAGCGGGAACTCTATGGTCTTGAGCGTGAGCGCAAATGCCACGGCGCTCTCTTGGGGGACAGCAATAGGCGTGTGCGTGACGAGCGATATCAGCGAAAACAAGCTGAAGATTCCCCAGCTCCCCACTTCGAAGACCCCCGTGCCCCCAGGCGTTAACCAAAAGAATGCCCCCAAAAAGATAAAGAGCGTGTAGATCATCGCCAAGTGTGACACCGGAAAGAACGCACGCAGCGCAAAGATGAAGAAGACTTGAGGGCGCAAGAAGACAAAGAACGTCGCACATAAGTTCAGCATAAACGCGAGCAGCGTCGCCCGCTTGTGCTCCCGAAATGCAATGAAAACGTCCTCTTCAACTTCGCGGACCTTGCACTCGGCGACTTCTAATGCGCGCTTCCACGGCAAACGATCTTTGAGCCATCCCAACAGACGAGTCCCCCACAACCGATGCCCAGCCAGATTAATCATTAAGAGCGCCAAGAAGATCCCAAAAAGTATCATTCCCGTCACGATGGCCCCGGTGTCGTCCAGGGGCAACAATCTTGTCGCCAGCGCATAGTAGACCCCTAAATAGATAAACGCGAGCAAGCACAACCCCTCTAGGAGTTTGGCAACCAAGATCGTCGCGACGATGCGCGTCGCTGGCGAAGACCCTTGCTGCTCCCGAGCAATCAGATAGACGCTCGCTGGCTCCCCCCCCAAATACAGTGAGGGTGTCAAGTACGTGATCGCAAAGCCGCAGATCCGCGCACGCCACGTGGCTCCCCACCCGACGCGCACTCCATACGCCCTCAAGATGATCCACCAACTGAGCGACCAACAGAGCAGCGTCGCTACGACAACCCCTGTGAGTGAGAAGAACCCCCACCATCCCAGCATGGTGATCTGGTTCACGACGATGCTTACCCCAGCCCAAAATCGTGCCCCGAGCGATGTCGCAGAATTCCAGCCCAAATAGATCAGAACCCCGCAGAGGATCCCTATCCCTAAGATCACCGAAAAGCCCAGTAATAGATGGCGTCGCAGCATACTAGACGTACCCTAGCCCTTTCAGGCGCTCGCGGATCTCCTTCTCCCACTTTTCGTCAGTGGTCTTCACCCCTGGCCCCTCTCCTGCCTTTGCGGATGGGAGAGGAGCGCCTGTAGAGCGGGAAGAGGGCTTGTGGTCGCGAAGTAGGTCATCCGGAACGCGCCCATCTATATCTAACGGAGGTGGTACACCAAGTGCCGTCGTTAAGATTGGAAAGAGATCAATGATCTGAAGTTTTCGTTTGCGTCCAGGCAGAATCTGCGGCCCATACGCTATAAAGATCCCCTCCAGGCGATGCCAGCCTGACCCTGCGTACGTCAGCGAGATCGCTGTGTTTGAGAGAAACTCCGTCGTGCCTACAGCCATGATGCTGTCTGCAGGGACCAGGAGAATCTCTGGAGCGCGACTTATCGCTTCACCCCAGTAGATCTCTTCTTTGCGATAGATTCTCTCGAAGATTGGGCTGCCTGTGTAGGGGTTGGTAAATTTTTTGAGCTCAGCGATGAGCTCAGCGATGAGCGCTGGGGCCTCTTCGGGGGCGACGCAACCGTGAGGCTCGCGCCCTTTGAGATTGAGATAGATTTGCCCAACATTGCCGTGGGAGTATGCGCGGGTTCTCGGCCAATCTATATTCTGAGTCGATAGAAAGATATGCCCCAAGAGATCGTGTAGATTGCCGTGGCGTAAGCGCGCTCCAACGTCAAGCAATCTCAAACGCTCAGCTAAGACATAGAGGTTCTCTGGGGTTAGCCCCGCACGCCATGCGAGTCTTTTAAGCAGCGTCGTCACGTTCTTCTTCAAGGCTAAATAGCCGTGCTCGTAGAGCCAGCAGTTCAGATAGATATTATAAAAGAGCGGGCCAAAGCCGTGATCAGAAATGACAAAGAGAGTCGTGTCGTCGTCGAGCGTCTCGCGAATCTGACCGATAGCTCTGTCGGCGAGTTGATAGATCTCCAAGATTGGATTTCCCTGATAGTCTCCCCCGTGATAACGCGGGCGCTTGATATGATCTAATAAATGCCACATCTGGTGCTGCACGGAATCGGTCTCCATGACGTGCACCATGAAGAAGTCCCAAGGCTTTTTTCGCATGAGATAGAGGGCGATCTCCACGCGACGAGAGAGAGAGTCTTTCAGATTTTTGAGCCATTGCTGCGCAGCATAGCGGCCGCGCCAGTGCTCCGGCATGACGGGATAGGGCCCGATCTTCTGCTCGATCTCATCTTTGAGTTTTGGAGGGAAGGCATAGTTTGCCCCCTCAGGTGTCAACAGATCCGTAAGCAGAAAGCCGTTAACGGGGCGAGCGGGGTAGCTGACGGGCACGCCCATCACGCCGACACGCTTGCCGTAGCGACTCAGATACTCCCACAAGACTTCTCTCTTGATACTTTGGGAGCTGATCGGCGCAAGCTGGTAGCTCCCGTCTTTGCGCGATAACCAATCGAAGATCCCATGCCGTCCAGGCTGCACCCCGGTTTGGAAGCTCGTCCACGCTGCCCCCGTAATAGGCGGCTGCGTGCTCTCCAAGCGCGCTACAGCGCCGTGATCTATGAGCTGTTTTAAGGTGGGCAGATGCCCCGCTGCCGCCCACGGCTCGATCAGATCAAGTGTTGCTCCGTCGAGAGCAATCACCATGACTCTTGGAATGCCCATGGTTCCCCTTTCCAGTCATCTACTACTGCACTTATCTTGGCTTTTTTTTCTTTCCAGCAGTGTCTCATACAGAACTTTATACTGATTGCTGATTTGGTCTAACCGATGAGAATGAGCCAGCTTTAAAGCTTCACTTCCTAGACATCGGCGGAGCTCCTCGCTGGTAGCTAGTCGCTTTATCGAATCTATAAATTCAGAGATCGTGCGGCCTTTTAAGCAGTTCATCCCATGTACAAAGCCCTGGTGGTAAATGGGAATATCACGTAACACTATTGGCAGCCCCATTGCTGCAGCTTCGAGAAGTACCAGCCCCTGCGTCTCTTCATAGGAAGGGAAGAAGAAAACATCGGCTGCAGCGTAGATCTCTTCTATATGCTCAATAAAACCAAGGAAGCGAACATTCCGAGGAGCATGTTCGACGCGGTAATGCATCAAGGGATAGAAACTTAACCATGGACTTAGGCGTTCCCCCACCCACAGGAACTCGAATTCTGGTAAGGACTCAGCCACGTCCAAAAAATCCAGCACGCCCTTGCGAGGGATGACTTGCCCAACTGACAGCACCGTAAAACGAGAAAGGCCAAACTTCTGCCGCAAGCATTCGCAGGCAAGAGAGTTTAGAGAGAAGCGACTCACGTCCACACCATTGCTGATCACTTGCATCGGCGTAGTGACCCCTTGCTCCCGAAGGAGGCTTTTGGTGTAGGGTGTAGGAGCAATCAATAAATCCGCGCTATTATAGATGTGCCGAAGATACGCTCGCGCTATAGGATTAATCACTTCTGAGAGAGTTACACTGCCCCTGCATGTTCCAGCTGTGCTGTGGGCAGTTATGATAACCGGCTTGCCGGCTCGCTTAGCTTGCTGGAGATGATAATAAGATCTTGGTCCAATCCAGTGCAGATGTAACACATCGTGCTCATCGGTAGGGTCCTCGGTGTAGAATAATCCAGCTGTATCCAACGCTTGGCGATGATTGCGATACGCGCTCATGATGCCGGTTCTTTTCAGCATCTCTTTTGACTCCAAGTATATGCAAATTTTCATAGGGATAGGGTAGTGGCCTCGGCTCTTTCCAGTAGTCGCTGATATAGCTCTTTGAGTTGCTGCCCCACGACGGGCAGGCTGCTCGCATGCGCTATGTCTTCGGCAGCATGAGAGAGCCGCTGCCATTCGTGAGGGTTTTGCGCCAGTTCGGAGATAATCCGCACGAAGTCCTCGACAGACGAGCCAGTGCGCGCATTGACTTTGTCTATGAGCCAGCCGCGATATTCGGGAATATCCCGCACGACCAACGGACGTCCCAGCGACGCCGCTTCGAGCAAGACCATCGGCTGGTTCTCGCGGAACGACGGCAAAAATAACAAATCCCCTGCGGAGAACGCTGCTGGGGTATCTTCAACAAAGCCGGGCATTTGCACATTCGGGGTTCTGTTTTCGATGGCTTTGTGCATCTCCGGGTAGAACGTCAGGAGCTTGGGCCAGACGTGCCCGAACCAGACGAAGTCCATCTGTGGGAGCTGTCGCGCGACTTCGAGAAAGTCTAAGATCCCCTTGCGCGGGATGACATTGCCTGCACAGAAGACCGTAAAATTTTTCAGCCCCAAGCGCGCTCGCCAGAGCTGACGGTTTTCTTCACGGAAGCGAAAACGCTCCCGGTCAACAGTATTGCTGACAACATAGATGGGCCGCGTGATCCCTTGAGCTTGGAGAAACTCGCGAGCGTAGCGGGAACACGTGAAGATCGCGTCGCTCGACTCATAAAAATAATAGAGATACTTTTCGTAGAGCGGCGCGATGGAATTGAAGAGCGTAAAGCTGTCTTCAAAGTCATGGGCGCCTATGCTGTGGGCGTGGACGACTACGGGGATTTTCAGGCGCTTGGCGCGTTTCAAATACAAGAGCGACTTGGGCCCGAAGAAGTGCAGATGCAGCACATCATAGTCTGAGTCGGGATCGTCGGTGACTGAGACGCCGACTTGCTCCAGGGCTCTCCGTTGCTGCTCATAGGCCGTCTTGAATCCGGATTTCGCCACAAGATCTGCGGCTTCTAGATAGAGACAGATCTTCATAGCGTCCTCCCTTCCAGCAGCGCCTGGTATAGTCTGCGAAGTTGATGGCCAACTCTCTCAAGGGAGTTAGCTTCTGCTAGGCGATACGCTTCTTGAATGAGGCGCTCGCGCAGCGCGGCGTCATTGGCTAAGTATAGGATCTTTTGGCAAAAGTCGTCAACGCTCTTGCCCATGAGACAGTTCTCCCCATCACGGAATCCAGCAAGAGAGTATTCTGGGAGATCTCGCAAGACCAAAGGACGGAATAACGCTGCAGCCTCAAAGAGCACCAAGCCATGGGTCTCTCCATAGGACGGATAAAAGAGCAGATCCCCTGCGGAGAACGCTCCGGGGGCATCTTCGATAAATCCTGGGAGCTTGACGTTTGGCGGCCGCTCATCGAGCGCTTGGTGCATCTCGATATCGAATGCTAACAAGCGGCTCCACACATGCCCAAACCAGACGAAATCGAAGTGTGGGAGCCGTCGCGCGACCTCAAGAAAGTCTAGAACCCCCTTGCGCGGGATGACATTGCCTGCACAGAAGACCGTAAAGTGCTTCAGCCCTAAGCGCTGACGATACTTCTCGCGCGCTTGGGCGTCGAACTTGAATCTTTCCAAATCGACGCCGTTGCTGACGACATAGATGGGCTTAGTGATCCCTTGGGCTTGTAATAATCTCTTCGCGTGCTCTGAGGGGGTACAGATGGCGTCGCTCAGTTCATAGAAATAATTCAGATATTTCTCATATAACGGCGCAAATGTGTTCGAGAGCGTGAAGCTATCCCTGAAATCGTAGGCCCCAATGCTGTGGGCGTGGGCGATCACAATCTTGCCCTGTTGCTTAGCGCGCTTCAGATAATAGAGCGAGCGCGGGCCAAACCAATGGACATGGAGGATATCAAAAGAAGAATCTGAGGGATCGGTTGTCACGGGAATGCCCATCTTGTGGAGTGCTTGGAGATGGCGTGCAAACGCCGTGCGGAACCCCGAACGCGCCACGACGTTCTCTGCCTCAAGATAGAGACAGACTCTCATCTCCGCCAGCGCTACTCCCATTCGATAGTCGCCGGGGGCTTGGACGTAATGTCGTAGACCACCCGGGTGACCCCTTCGATCTCGTTAGTGATGCGGCTCGAGATTTTTTCCAATACGCCATAGGGGATAGGGAACCAGTCGGCGGTCATGCCGTCGCGGCTTTCGACGGCGCGCACCGCAACGACATGGCCATATGCTCGCCCATCCCCTAAGACTCCGACGCTTCTGACAGGCAGCAGTACGGCGAAATACTGCCAGATGGCGCGAGCCAGCCCAGCTTTGTGAATCTCCTCGCGCACAATCGCGTCTACCCTCTGCAATACTTTCACCCGTTCCGGGGTCACTTCCCCCAGAATTCTTACGGCCAACCCTGGCCCAGGGAACGGCTGCTCCCAGATAATCTCTTCGGGAATCCCTAAACTCAGCCCAATCTGGCGTACTTCGTCTTTGAAGAAATTTCGCAACGGCTCGATGATCCTGAACTGTACTCGTTCGGGAAGCCCACCGACGTTGTGATGGCTCTTGATTCTATCGGCGCCGCGCGCCCCCGCGCTCTCGATGACATCAGAGTAGATCGTCCCTTGAACTAAGACGTCAATGCCACCGACCTCACGGGCGAGCTTCTGTGCTTCTTCTTCAAAGACCTTGATAAATTCCGCGCCGATGCGCTTGCGCTTCTCTTCGGGGTCAGTCACTCCCCGCAGTTGCGCGAAGAAGCGCGCGCTCGCATCGACGACGCGCAAGCGCAAGCCCAGCTTCTCAAAGATCGCTCGTGTGCGTTCAGCTTCGCCCAAGCGAAGCAGCCCCGTGTCAATGAAGATCGGGATCAATCTCTCTCCAATAGCACGATGGACGAGCACCGCGGCTGTGCTGCTATCGACTCCCCCGGAGACCCCAATGAGCACATGGCGTGCGCCCGAGAGCTCTTCTTTGAGTTTTTCGATAATCTCTTGCACGTGGTCTTTAGGGTGCCAGAGCCTCTGAATGTGACAGACTTTGAAGAGAAAATTCTTCAGAATCTCTTTGCCCTTGGGCGTGTGAGCGACTTCGGGATGGAACTGAATCCCGTAGAAAAGTCCGTCGCGGCTCCTCATCGCCGCGTGGGCGACATTGGCAGTCCTTGCCAGGCAGACAAAATCCTTGGGCAACGTCTTGATCTCGTCGCCATGGCTCATCCAAACTTCTTCACACGAGTTCAGCCCATCAAACAGAGTGTCGGTCTGGACGATCTGGAGGGTGCTGGGGCCGTATTCGCGTTTGTCGCTTCGCAGCACCTGCCCGCCTAAATCGTGCGCTATCAGCTGCATCCCGTAGCAGATCCCCAAGATTGGGATCTTCAGCTCATAGATACGTTTATCTATGCGAGGGGCATCGGGGGCATAGACGCTCGCTGGGCCTCCGGAGAGAATCACTCCCTTGGGGGCGCGGCGCTGAATCTCTTCGGGAGAGATCTCCGGGGGAACAATTTCAGCATAGACCCCCAGCTCGCGTACAGCCCTCGCGATGAGCTTTGTGTATTGTGAGCCAAAATCGATAATAAGCACCGTGTCCATAAAGAGCGCATGGTAAGTTTAGCAGAGAAAGTCATCTCGATGCAAACGCCCAAGATGAGCTAAGCGCAGAGCAGCCGGTGCAATTCGGCCATCACTGGCCTAAGCTCGCTTTGAATAACGATATCAGCAATACGATCAAAGGGTGTTGCATCGCGATTGACGATAGCAAGCTGAGCACCACGGCGCTTCGCATGGGGCACAAGCCCCGCAATGGGATAGACTTCCAACGATGTGCCCAGGACAAAGAGAAGATCACAGCGCTCGATCTCGTCGAGAGCTTGGTCGAAATCGGGGGTAAGCAGCTCTCCGAAGAGCACGACATCGGGTTTGAGCAGATTATTGCAGTCATCGCACAACGGGACGCGATGGCGCTCGACTTTCTTAAAGATCTCTTGGATCGAATAAGTCTTCTTGCAGCCGAGGCAGACGCCGCGTGTGTAGGTGCCGTGCACTTCTAAGACCCGTTTGGAACCGGCTTTTTGGTGCAGACTATCGATATTCTGCGTGATGACGCATTTGACGTAGCCGCGGGCTTCTAACTCAGCAAGTGTCTGATGGGTGATGTTGGGCTGGGCATCGGCTAATTTGGCGAAGCGCTGGCGCCAAAACTCATAGAAGCGCACGGGGTTGCTGCGGAAGCCCCCGATAGAAGCGACTTCCATCGGATTATACTGCGCCCAGAGCCCCGTATGAGGGCTACGAAAATCTGGGATGCCCGAATCAGTACTCACCCCTGCGCCGGTTAGAGCAATCGCATAGCGAGCTTCACGCAGCATCCGGGCGAGGCGCTCAACGAGTTCTCTCACAAGAAGATTTTACTATACTTAAGGGCGATACGACAAGCTGCGCCGCTATCGAGTATAATGACAAATCAAGTCTTAGAGCAGGGTGAACCTATGGCAGTGAAAATGCCGGCAAAACCGAGCACCCCCAGGCTTAGTGAGCTGCCTGTGGATGGACACTTTGGCGAGTTTGGCGGGCAGTTCGTGCCGGAGATCTTAGTCCCGGCTCTCAAAGAGCTGGAGCGAGTCTATAAAGAGATGAGCGTGCGCTTTGACTTTCAGAGCGAGCTCAAGGCGCTGCGTGCGGACTACGGCGGACGCCCTACCCCGCTCTACTTTGCGAAGCGCCTCACAGAGTACGCGAACGGTGCGCGCATCTTTCTCAAGCGAGAAGACTTAGTGCACGGTGGGGCCCACGCCCTGAATAACGCTCTCGGGCAGGCGCTGCTCGCGCGTGCTATGGGCAAGCGGCGCGTGATCGCGGAGACAGGCTCGGGGCAGCATGGCGTGGCCGTCGCTATGGCGTGCGCTGTGCTTGGGCTTCACGCGGAAATCTATATGGGCGTGCGGGATATCGAGCGTCAGAAGATGAACGTCCAGCGCATTCAATTATTAGGCGCGACCGTGCATCCCGTCACCACTGGTTCCCAGACCCTTAAAGACGCCATGAACGAGGCTCTTCGCGATTGGGTGACCAATGTGCCTACGACGTATTATCTCATCGGGTCAGCGGTCGGCCCGCACCCGTACCCCATGATCGTGCGGGACTTTCAAAGAGTAATCGGGGATGAGATCAAGGGCCAACTCTTGCGCAGGGAGCAGCGCTTGCCGGATCTGTTGGTGGCGTGCGTGGGTGGGGGCAGCAACGCCATAGGGACGTTCTACCCGTTCGTCAACGATGAGAAAGTGCGGTTTCTTGGGGTGGAATCGGGTGGAGCAGCAGCGCTATGTCATGGCTCCATCGGTGTGCTTCATGGCGCGAAGACTTTTGTCTTGCAAGATGAGCACGGCTCTATTAGCGAGACGTACAGCGTTGCTGCGGGGCTCAACTACCCCGCCGTAGGCCCGGAACATGCCTTCTATAAGAAGCTCGGTCGTGCTGAGTACATCACTGTGAGTGACCAAGAAGCTTTAGAGGGCTTTCGGTTGCTTGCGCGCTTTGAGGGAATTCTGCCGTCCTTAGAAGCTGCCCATGCCCTCTATGCGGGGGTGCAGCACGCTCAACGGATGAAGCGCGATCAGATCGTCGTGATTACGCTCTCTGGGCGGGGAGAAAAAGACTTAGAGACGGTGGTGCATCATGATACTCACGCAGCGCTTGAGTAAGCGTTTTGAGGAGGTTCATAGTCGGCGTGAGGCGGCGCTGATCGGTTACCTTATGGTTGGGGAGCCGGAGCTCTCTCGCACGCTCGACTATATTCGGGCGTTAGAGTCCGGAGGAGTAGATATAGTCGAGCTGGGCGTGCCCTTCACAGACCCGATTGCGGACGGCCCGATCTTGCAAGCTGCTCACAGCCGTGCGCTGGGTCAGGGCGTGAATATTCACACGGTGTTTCAGGTTGTACGCGAGCTGCGCAAGAGTTCCGAGATCCCCATTCTCTTGGTGACATACTATAACCCGATTTGTCGACTAGGTGAAGAGCCGTTTGCGCGGCGGTGCAGCGAGGCTGGTGTGGACGGCGTAATCATCCCCGATCTGCCTATTGAAGAAGCAGTGTCATGGGTCAATCAGGCGCGCAAGTATGGCCTGGCGCGGGTTTTCTTTGTCACCCCGGAGACTGATAACGAACGTGTCCAGAAGATTTGTGAATATGCTTCGGGATTTGTGTATCTCGTCTCGCGGTACGGTACGACCGGACCGAGCGAGACGCTTGCGCCCACCGTCTTGCCGTTGCTGGAGCGGGTGAAGCCGCTCTTGCCCGGTGATCTGAAGCTCGCCGTGGGGTTTGGGTTTTCCACGCGAACTCAGATTGAGCTGGTCGTGCGAGCCGGTGCGGATGGAGTGATCGTGGCCAGCGCTTTAGCCGTGCGGGTGGCTGAGGGAGCCTCCCCAGAAGCCCTAGCTGAATATATTCGCGAACTCAAAGCCGGCACAAAGCACATATCAAGCCAAATTCTATAAGCCTTGAGTATCAATCTGAAAGCTCGCGAGGTCCTCGGCCGCTTGAGCCCACTGCTCTGAAATGCTCTCTAATTCTTGGCGCTTCTGCCGATAGAGGGCCGTCAGCTCTCGTAATCTTTGGTGGTCGCCGGCGTAGCTGGCGGCTTCCATCTCTTTTTCGATCTGGGCGATCTCGTTCTCGAGATTTGTGACGGCGTTCATTAGTTCGGCTTCGCGGGCGGCAAGTTTTGCGCGCTGCCGCTCCCGCAGGCGCTGCTCCTTCCCAGGAGAGAGGCGCTTGGGCTTGTCTTTGCCCTTGCTCTTTGCGTCCTTCTCTGGCTGTAGAGAGGGTGATTGAGCGAGTAGGGCGCGCTGGGTTCGATAATACTCGTAATCCCCACGATAGATCTTGAGCTCCCCGTCGGCGATCTCCCAAATTTGTGTAGCAATCGCTTGGATGAGATAGCGGTCATGGGAGACGAAGATGATCGTGCCCTTGTATTCTCGCATAGCTTCTTGAAGAACTTCGCGGGAGTCTATATCTAAGTGATTTGTTGGCTCGTCCAAGAGAAGGAGGTTGCCGCCTAATTGGGCGAGCATGGCGAGGGCGAGGCGGCTGCGCTCCCCGCCGGAAAGTTCGGAGATCTTCTTAAAGACGTCATCTCCGGAGAAGAGAAACTGCCCTAAGAAGCTGCGTGCCTCGCTGATCGTCTTGTCCGTGTTGGCCGTGACCATGTCAAGGACGGTCTTATCGAGAGCATCAAGCTCGGTCTGGCTTTGGCGGAAGTACGCGATCTCCACGTTAGAGCCCAGCTCGAGCGACCCTTCTAATGGCCGAAGCTCTCCAGCGAGGGTTTTGAGAAACGTGCTCTTGCCCGAGCCATTTGGCCCGATGAGCGCAACGCGTTCTCCTCGCTGGAGTGCAAGTTGCTTACAGTGAAAGAGCGGGGCATCGGGATAGCCGATAACGAGATCGCGAGCGCGTAGCACCCGTTCACCGCTGGGGCGTTTGACGTCCATCCATAAGTGAATCTTTTTGGGGACGATGGGCTTGGGGATGCGCTCGAGCTTGTCGAGCATCTTTTGGCGGGCCTGGGCTTGGCTCGCGCGGAAATCCCCCCCAGCGATATTTCTTCGAATAAACTCTTCAGTCTTTGTGATGAGCTCCTGTTGCTCTTCGTAGAGCTTCCACTGGCGCTCGAGGCGCTCCTGGCGCAACGCCCGATAGTGCGAGTAATTCCCGGGGTACTCATAGAGCCGCCCAAACTCGAGCTCCCAAATCTTCTGGACTAACTTATCGAGAAAGTAGCGATCATGCGAGACGATGATAAACGCGCCCCTCCAATGTGTCAAATACTCTTCGAGCCATTCCAGGGCTTCGATATCTAAGTGATTTGTTGGCTCATCGAGCAAGAGTATATCAGGCTCTTCAAGGAGCAAGCGCGCGAGGGCCGCTCGCGCCCGCTGCCCTCCGCTCAAGTGAACGATCAACTTTTGTTCGTCATCGGGAGTGAACCCCACGCCCACGAGCACTTGGTGAATCCGACTTTGGTACTCATAGCCCCCGCCGCGCCGAAAATCTTCAAGCACTTCGTCATAGTGTCTCAATAAGCCCTCGTCGGGGGTAGAGCGAGCAAGCTCGTGTTCTAATCTCTGCAACTCGCGCTCTTGCTCCCGAAGCTTCTCGAAAACTTTGAGCATCTCGTCAAAGAGCGTCACCGTGCTGTCCAAGCAGGGCTCCTGAGCAAGATACCCGATTCGAACAGAGCGGGCACGCGTGACGCGTCCGTTTGTGGGTTCTTGCAAGCCCGCGAGAATTCGTAACAGTGTCGACTTCCCGCTGCCGTTGAGCCCCACAAGCCCAATACGATCGCCTTGGTGCACCTCTACTGAGACTTTCTCGAAGACGAGCTCATCGCCGTAGCGATGCATGAGATCTTCGGTCGCGAGCAGAGCCATAGCATTGTCATCATAAACAGTCGCGTCGTCTTTGACAAGGAGCGCTCCTGAAACTTCTGTGTCGGGTCACAGGTAGGTTATCTGCCCAAATCCTATGACGCGAAAGGAGTGGCCATGAACAAGTGGATCTACGTGCAGATGCTAGGCGGACTGGGCTTCGCGATGGTCTGTATCCCGTTGGGGTTGACCGTCTCCCAGCTCAAGCTGCTGTTAGGGATTGATCCGCGCAGTCTGGTCACCCTTTCGGGATGGCAGCCCTTGGCGGAGAACGACTCGTTGTATGAGCGCGTCTCCAACTATGATACAGTCTATATCGCGTCGTATCGTCGTTTGGGATATTGAGCCCACTCCCTCTCGCCCCAAGCGGGGGCTCCTCTCAAGGAGCTCCCGCTCCCTCC
>CALLJK010000002.1 GCA_938091745.1 Candidatus Bipolaricaulota bacterium | reverse complement strand
GACTGCACGCAGTGCCATCCCCCTGCCGAGCGCATGGCTCACTTAGAACCCCAAGACTGCTTGCAGTGTCACGAAGCGAAACTCCCTGCACGCCCTGAAAAAGCAAGATTCCCTCACGAAACCCATATTGCCCTGTGGGTACGCTGTGAGGCGTGTCATGAAGGAGTCACGCAGATGGGACACCTAGAGTTCTTGGGCCAAGGCCTACCCAAGCCCGGACATGACTTCTGCGCCACCTGCCACCCTACTGATAGAGCAGACGCTTGCTCCAAGTGCCACACTAAATTCTAAGTTGCAGCCCGCACTATACATAAAGTAGACTGAGGCTTAATGCGTCACATAGGTATCGTGTTGCTGATCATAGGGGTGCTGGGATTCTCTCAGCAAAACTTAATAGTGCTTGAGCGCCTAGAGATTTCACTCTGGCCGGAGTACGACGATCCCAGACTGCTCGTGATCTATCGTGGGGAGCTTGCTGAGGACCCCAACAGCCCTCTGGTGTTCACTATTCCCAGCACAGCGCAGATCCACGCCGTCGCCCACGTTGGCCCTGCCGGCACCCTGCTCGCTGACGATTGGCAGCTTCTTTCCGATGGGAACGATCAGATCGTGCTCTTCACCCCCGGCAGCCGCCGCTTTCAGTTAGAGTACTATGACGACGTGCTCGGCACTGCCCCACAGAGATCGTTCGTCTTTCGGTTTCGCTCGGAGCGCTACGAGATCAAAAACCTAGAGATCGAAGTGCAGCAGCCGCTGCGGGCGACGGGATTTCAAACGAGCCCGACGCTCGACCCGCAAGGAGTCGACACCCGCGGCTTCAGCTACTTTGGCCGCAGAGTCGGAGCCGTCCCTGCTGGGACTCTCATCGAGCAGCGCGTCAGCTATAGAAAGACCGACACTCTGCCGTCGCTGCGCCCTGCGGCACAGGGTTCTTGGTGGATAGCAATAGGTGCAGGGCTTGCCGTCGCAGCCCTTGGCGTTGCAAGCTTTATATGGTTTTGGCAAAGGCGACGAGGTTCTAGGGCGACTGCGCAAGAACACCTGGCCCAATTCTGCGTGCGCTGCGGCTATCGCTTCCGCGCCGATGAGCAGTTCTGTCCCCAGTGCGGCCAGCGGCGCGCTCCGTGAACTGTTCGCACATCACAGAGTTGCACACGGGGGGGAAAGCTATTAGAATAAAGCGTGCCGCCTTTAGGAGCTCTGAGCCGAGGTGGCGGAAGTGGCAGACGCAACGGACTTAAAATCCGTTGGAGGTGACCCCTCCGTGCGGGTTCGAGTCCCGCCCTCGGCACTGCTTCCATTACTGACATTTTTGCGCAGCGATCTCCGGGTAGAAATCCCCTGCCCTGTTGTTGGCCACCACGTTGCGCCAACAGACAAAGAGACCCTCTAACGAATACAAGCGAATCCCGTAGCGTCCATTGCCCATAACGATGTTATGAGCCAGCCAAGCCCAGCTGGCAAAATCCAGCCAGATCCCGTCTTCTTGGTTGTTAAGAATCTGCGAGTACTGCGCGGTGACGTGGGCGCTATCTTCAGTGAGGATCCCCCCGCGATTATAAGATATCACTGAATTCTCTAGGGTCGCTTGGCCTAGGCCCAGAGCATGCAAGCCATACCGAGTATTTCCCGAAATTTGTGTATCATGAACGGCAGTGTGACTATAGCCATTCACAACGATTCCATCGCGAAAGTTATGGATTCCTAGCCCCTTGATCGTGACAATACTTTGCCCGGAAACCGAGATACCATCCGTGCCTGCGGTGCCTACAAGGATCGTCTGGTCTCTCCCGGCTCCCCAGAGCGTGAGGATCTTATCCCTGATAGAGATGCCCTGGGTCCAAACCCCAGTAGTAAGACAGACCACCGACCCTGATGGAGCAAGATCGAGAACGCTCTGCAGAGACTGCCACGGTGACACGGTCATCGTGCAAGGGGTCTGGGCAATGCCGCAGACTGCCAAGGAGAGAGTTAAGACACCCAGAGCCTTAAGAGATCGCACGCACAGCATAGTAGTAGATCCCTTTCTCCGTGATAGTGTAGCGTCCCTGGGGTGTGAGAGGCAAATCCACTTGCACGGTTGACCTCTGTGTATTATAATTAAGGCGACATCGCGGGGTGGAGCAACAGGAAGCTCGTCGGGCTCATAACCCGGAGGTTGCTGGTTCGAATCCAGCCCCCGCAACCAGAACCCGTTTGGACTGTGCACCGTGCCGCCTCTGGCGGCACGAATTTTTTTCTCTAGGCAGGGTTGCCAAGGGAGCTAAGACGTGTTAGACTACCAAGTGCGGCGGGGTAGCTCATCTGGCTAGAGCGGCCGTCTCATAAGCGGCAGGTAGAGGGTTCGAGTCCCTCCCCCGCCACTAGACTGCGTCTGGACAAGCTTCGCTTGATGTTTGCCTTCGCCAGCCTCTGGCTGGCGAAGAGGAAGCCCACGCGTAACGTTAGAGCTACTCTATGAGCGAGAGAGTCGTCGCGACCAACCGCAAAGCCCGCCATGAGTATCAGATCGAAGAGACGATCGAGGCCGGAATCGAGCTCAAGGGCACCGAAGTGAAGTCTCTGCGGCGTGGCAGCGCGAGCTTACAAGACGGATTTGCGCTCATCCGCAACGGCGAAGTCTTTCTCATGAACGTCTATATTGCCCCCTATCAAGAGGGCAATCGCTACAATCCCGATCCGCTGCGCAAGCGCAAACTCTTGCTCAAAAAACAAGAGATCTTTCGCTTGCAGTCCAAAGTCAAAGAGAGGGGCTACACGCTCATTCCATTGAGAATCTATTTTAAGAACAGCTGGGCCAAGGTAGAGCTTGCTCTGGCCAAGGGATTAGCGAAATACGACAAGCGCGAGAAGATTAAGAAGAGAGAATCAGAACGCGAGCTGCGGCGCACCTTGAAGCGTTTCTGAAGAATACCAAGGCGAGAATCAAAGCTCCCATAAGGAGCGCGTACCCTTGCGGCCAAATGCTCACGAGAAGCTCCCGTAGCACCAACAGACCCCCCATTCCCACGAGCGGCCCCAGCAGTCTTCCCACTCCACCTAAGAGAACGGCAATAAGGGGATCGGGGTCAGGCTGAGCCGAGAGAAACGCGCCAAATGGCTGAAACAGCCCGGCGCGCACAAATTCTTTCGAGATGGCCCACACAGCCCCGGCAAGCCCCGCTAATACCCCCGCGAGCACAAACGAAAAGAGCCGTATCTTAAAGACGTCATACCCCAGCGCCGCCGCGGCGATCTCATCGTCCCGCACCGCTCGGAACGCCAAGCCCAAAAGACTCTTACTGACTAAGTACACGATCCCCAAGCCCGCAAGCAACGCCCCCAGTGCGAGATAATACCGCACCCAAAGATCCCGAACCGAGAGCACAAGCCCCAGCAGTGTCAGAGCCGGCGCCCGGAAGGGCATCCCGTCTTCCCCGCCCGTGATGCTGTCCGCACTCAACGCTATCAAATAACAGATTAACGCTGTGACGAGCGTGACGACGACAAACCCAAACCCCGACGCGCGCACGCTCACCCAACCGACGAGAAACGCTCCTACAAGAGCGCAGAGCAGCCCTGCACCCACGGCGACCCAGAAATTCGCGTGCGCGTAGATGACAGCCCAGGCTGCGCCGTAGGCCCCAAGCGCGAAATAGACTCCTTGCCCTAAGCTGAGCAGCCCCGTATACCCATATAAGAGATTGAGCGAGAGTGCCATCAGCCCCCAAATGAAGAGATTCATCGCCCAGAGCGTCGCACTACCCCACAGCCACGGCAGCACCATAGCACTTACAAAAACTATGAGCGCAGCCCAGCGCTTCATGAGGACCCTCCCAGCCCCTGCGGGCGCACGAGCAAGATCAGCCCGATAGCGAGCAAGGCTCCAGCGCGGGCGAGCATGGGATCTGTCAACATCGTCAAGAGATTTTCAGCAAAGCTATAGAGAAACGCGACAACGAGCGACCCGCCTAAGCTGCCCAGACCACCGGCAACAGCGATCAAGACGCTCACAAGCAAGATCTCGATGCCCATCGTCGGAGAGACTTCGCGGGTGATCGGCCCAACGAGCGCACCCGCCAGTGCTGCTAACGCTGTCCCTAGCCCGAAGACGCTCGCTCGCACCCATGAGACCGGAATCCCTACTATGCGTGCTAACTTGCGGTTATCGCGCACGGCGCGCACAGAGCAGCCCCAGCGCGTGCCGCTCCACAGTCCCCATAACCCCAGCAGCACGGCGCTCGCTATCACTGCAGCGACGACACGATAGCCCTCGTAGAAGCGCGTCCCCATAGCAATGGGCCAGCGCACTGAGGGAGAAAGAGCGTGTCTCAGCTCGCCCGTCGTCATCTGTAACAATATCGTTGCGAGCTGCTGGAGAATCAGCATCACTCCAAAAGTCATGAGCAGGGCTGTCAAGGGGTCTTGCTCGTGCTTGATCAGCAAGAGCCAAGCTAGCCCAAAGCCCACAAGCCCAACAAGTACGGGGGCGACCACGACAGCTCCCCAGAAGCTCAACGTTGGGGTCAGCGCCCAGCTCAGCAGCGCACCGAGCATATAGAGCGCGCCGTGGGCGAGATTGAGCACGCCCAGCGCCCCGTAAATCACGCTCAGCCCCACAGCCAAGAGCGCCCAAAGCACGCCCCAGACAAGAGCGTTGAGCAGCGTGAGCGCCCACAGTTCCATCAAAACTCTTCTTTTGTGTAATCCGCGCCCGTCTTGTAGAGCGATTTCTCACGGGGGATGCGCGCTAAGACCTTGAGCTGCCCGTTCTCGACACGCTCGATATAGTGATCGTGAAAGACTAGATGATCTTGCGCTCTCAGAGACTGCGCCCCCTGTGGGAAGCCGACGCTCGCCGGCATCGTCAGCCCTTCTAAAGCCCTGATGAGCGCCGGGGTATCAGCTTTGCTGCGCCAGTTCACTAACTCTGCGGCTTGCTTAATTAAGAAGACCGCCTGCCACGAGCCGAAGAGATCCGCAATGGGCACGACTTCCTTGGGGTTCTCCAGCGAGAAGCCCTCGGCGCTGATTCCTACACGGCGCCGGTACTCTCGGTCAAAGTCGCGCAGCTCTTCTGAGATTTGATCGGCCCTCCGTGGATACCCGGAGATAAAATACGCCCCCTCCAGCCATGGCTCGGCCGTGCTCAGCACATCTATCCCTTCGATAAGACCGAGGATCTTCACGCGGCTCTGGAGACCCTGATCGAACGCAGCTTGCAAGAAGCGCGCGGTCTCCACAGCTGTAAACGCGTGATAGAGCACGTCGGTCTTGGCGAGGTCAATCTTTTGGATGATCGAGAAGAGATCGCTTGGAGCGGGGAAGGGCACAGGGATAAGCTGCACTTCGCCGCCGGCAGCGCGGATCTTCTCGGCCCAGTCTTCAGCTTGAGAGCGCCCGAAGTCTATCACGGAGTGCACGATGGTGAAGCGCCTCCCTAAGTTGGCAAAGACCCACGCGTGTGCCGCTTCGATCGCCGCTCTGACTGTGTGATAGCTCTTGAACACATAGCGATTCCCAAATTTTTCGGTGATGTCGGTGGCGATCCCCTGGGGGAAGTAGATGGTCTTCAGGGTCTTCGCTAATGGAGCCGTGGCGATGTTCGTCCCGGAGAAGACCGAGCCGATCACAAAGTTGGCTCTCTTCTGGGTCACGAGCTTCTCGAACTCGTCTTTGCCGACGTCGGGCTTGGTCTGGGCGTCGTCAGAATTCACTAATTCGACGGGGCGCCCATTGATGCCGCGCTGCTCGTTCACGAGTTTTATAGCTGCATCAAGAGCGCGGTTGTGCCACTTGCCAAAGAGCGCCACCGCGCCCGTTCTGTCTAATTGATGCCCGATGCGGATGGGCTGGGCTTGCGCACAGCTCGCCCTTCCCCAAAACCAAAGACCGACAGTCGCTCCAAGGCTGGTGCGTAAGAAATCTCGTCGTGTGATCATGGGGCTCCTTTCTTAGTCTTCTTTTTATAGCCGATGCCGCGAAGAAATATTTCTAGCAGAGTAGGAAGCGCTTCGGTGAGCGGGTCTGGTTTTCCCGTGTAGATCCAGCGCAGCACGAGCTCATTGATCGCGCCTAGCCACACATACGCCGTTATTTCTGTATTGATGGGCGGGATCGAGCCTTCGGCGATAGCTTCGTCTAAGTGCTCTTTGATGAGCTGGGCAAACCGTGAGTAGATCTCTAATCGCTTGCGTTCGAATGCCGGTCCCAGCCCATACCCTTGGCGCAAGAGAATTTGAGCGAGCCGACGCTTGCTGGCTAGGCTCTTCAAGACGACTCCGAGGGCCCCTTGGATTTTGTTCACTGCGCCGCGGCGACGCGCGATCTCTTCTTGGACTTCGTATTGAAGAGCGTCGGCGAGCTTATCGAGTAGCGCGAAGAAGAGCTTTTCTTTGCTGGGGAAGTGAAAGTAGACGCCGCCTTTGGAAATTTTCGCAGCGTGGACGATCTCGTCCATAGCCGTCTCGTGGAAGCCTTTTTCAGCAAAGAGCTTCTCGGCGGCATCTAAGATTCGTTCGCGCGTCAGCTCTTTATCCCTCATAACCGACCGACTGGTCGGTTTGTAGGATAACAGAGAAAAGCTCCCCTGTCAAATCCCCGCAGCGTATCCGTCTGCGCGCTTGTCGCTCCCCGCAATGTATGCCCCTGACGGCAATCTCCAGATGATCTGCCCGCGTCCAAAGCGCCCGCTGGGCTCAGCTCTCTTGACTTCATGGCCCCGCGCCCGCAAGCCCTCAATGATTCTGAGGTCAGCATCAGACTCGATCTCGATCTCTCTGTTTTTGAGCCATTGCCAGCGTGGCGCATCTAAACTCGCTTGCGGGTTTAGCTGATAATCTATCATGGTGACGATCACTTGAATATGCCCTTGAGGCTGCATGAAGCCCCCCATCACCCCAAACGGCCCCACAGCTTTGCCGTCTTTTGTCAAAAACCCGGGGATGATCGTGTGATACGGACGCTTGCCCGGCGCAAGAGCATTAGGGTGTATGGGGTCGAGCGAGAAGCACGCCCCACGATTGTGCAGGGCGATTCCCGTGCCGGGAACGACAATCCCGGACCCAAAGCCCATATAATTTGATTGAATGAAGCTGACCATCATGCCGTCAGCGTCTGCTGTGCAGAGATAGACCGTCCCGCCAGCGCAGGGGTCTCCGGGAACGGGATCGAGAGCGCGATCTGTGATGAGCGCGCGGCGCTTTGCCGCATACGCTTTGCTCAAAAGCTTCTCTGTAGGTACAGCCACATACTCTGGGTCGGCAATATAGCGTAGCCCATCAGTGAACGCGAGCTTGAGCGCTTCAATCTGGAGATGAAACGACTCTACAGAATCTCTAGGGTATCGGGCAAGCTCGAAGCCCTCTAAGATATTGAGCCCGATAAGTGCTACGAGCCCTTGCCCGTTGGGAGGGATCTCCCAAACGTCATACTCTCGATACGAAGTCCGAATTGGCTCGACCCACGTGCTTGAGTGCTCTCTGAGATCGCTCTCGGTAAGCAAGCCACCGGTCTCTTGAGAGAAGCGCACGATCTGCTGAGCGAGCGCGCCCTGATAGAAGTCTTCGCAGTATGACTGGGCGAGCCGTCGCAGCGTCTGAGCGTGATTGGGGCTGGCCCAGATCTCCCCAGCTTGAGGGGCACGACCGTTGCGCGTAAAAGTCTTGTGCCAGCCTGCAAACTCTTGGCTTGTGAGCTGGGCATACGCTTGGACGGCATACCCCCAATACTGCGCGACGATGGGCGCAACAGGATGACCATGCTCAGCATACAAGATCGCTGGCTCGAAGAGTTCTTCAAAACGCAGTCTTCCGAAACGTTTGTGCAGATCTCGCCAAGCTGCTGGTGCCCCAGGCACGGTGACGGGCAGCCACCCCCGCGTGGGCATCGTCTCGTGCCCTAAAGCTTTAACGGCTTCGAGCGTAAGAGCTTTAGGAGCGCGCCCGGAGCCGTTCAGCCCGTAGAGTCTCTCTCCGTCCCACACGAGCGCGAACGCGTCGGCACCGATGCCGTTGGAAGTCGGCTCGACGACCGTCAGCGTGATCGCTGTCGCAATGGCAGCGTCGACAGCATTGCCCCCGCGCCGGAGCATCTCGATCCCGGCTTGGACGGCTAATGGATGACTTGTCGCGACTACGCCCCGACGGGCGATCACTGGGCTGCGCGTGGGGCCGTAGGGATTGCTCAGTGCCATGGCCCAATTATATGAAACGGCGTCACGAGCGGCCAGAGGGAGCACCTTGACGGCTTTCCCCGAATGTGTTACACTCAAGGCACATTCCGCTCCCATCGTCTAGCGGCCCAGGACGCTGGTCTCTCAAGCCGGAAACAGGGGTTCGAATCCCCTTGGGAGCGTAGAGATCTCTTGACAGAACCCAGAGAATATGGTATCTTAGCGCACCTGAAGAGCAATGGAGGAGGTCACGTATCGCTGGACCGCATAGCCGCATCCGTAAGAACGAAGAGATACGAGCTCGCGAAGTTCGTGTCATCGATGAACATGGAAAACAGCTAGGGATCATGCCCCTGGCAGAGGCGATCAAGACGGCGCGGAGTCGTAATTTAGATCTTGTTGAAGTTGCTCCGCAAGCCAACCCAGTTGTCTGTAAGATCGTCGACTTTGGGAAGTATATATATCGTCAAGAGAAGCGCGAGAAGAAGCGCGCCAAAGGCGGGAAGCTCAAAGAGATTCGGCTGACGACCCAGATCGAAAAGCACGACTTTGAGACAAAATTGCGCCATATTCGTGAGTTCTTACAAGACGAGAATAAAGTCCGCGTGACGGTGATCTTTCGCGGCCGCGAGATCCAGCATATGAATCGAGGTCGCGACCTTTTACAGCGTATCATCGAGGGCGTAGTCGATGTCGGCAAGGTGGAACAATGGCCCAAGGAACGCGGCAGATCTTTACAGATGCTCCTGGTGCCGGGGAAGGGCACGGTAACAACTATTCCCAAGGAGATCTTTCAAGGGCAACTCTCAGGAGGTTATAGCGATGCCGAAGAAGAAGACACACAAGGGGATCGCCAAGCGCTTTAAAGTGACGCGAAATAAGAAAGTGCTTGGCGCCACCTCGGGGTATCATCACAAATTGGTGAAGCGCAGCCCCAATCGCAAGCGCCAAGCCCGCCAGGGCATCCAGGTCCCACAGGCCTTGGCCAAGGAATATATCGAGCTGCTCTCCAGCTAGAACGGAGGATCTATGCGTGTCAAAGGTGGCAATAAGAGACTTCTACGACGAAAAAAGATCTTGGAACTTGCGAAAGGCTTCAAGGGCAAGCGCCGCACGTGCTTCCGCATCGCGAAGGAGCGCGTGATGCACGCGCTGCGCAACGCGTATATCAGCAGAAAACTGCGCAAGCGCGATTTCCGTCGGCTCTGGAATATAAGAATCAACGCGGCCACACGGGCGCGCGGGCTGCCGTACTCGCGGTTCATCAACGGGCTGGCGAAAGCCGGCGTTCAGCTCAATCGCAAGATGCTCGCCGAGATCGCTATTCACGACCCCAAGACGTTCGACTCGCTCGTCGAAGCGGCGAAAGCGCATCTGTAGTGCCGACGATCAAAGTTTCCCACAGTGAGCTCTATTGTGCGCGGGCAGGGCAAGGCCGGCCGGCGCTGCTCTTTATTCATGGGGCTGGAGGAGATCACACGATCTGGGGGGAGCAGCTGCGCGAGCTTGCTCAAGATTTTTCAGTCATTGCGCTCGATCTGAACGGGCACGGGCGCAGCCCCGCCCGCGAAGGCGACGGGCTTCAGACATACGTCGAGGACGTGCTCGCGGTGCTTCACGCTGTATCTGAGCCGACCGTCGTCATTGGGCACTCGATGGGCGGGGCGATCGCGCTCACCGTGGCGCTCCAGCGCCTGAAAAATCTTCTTGGCTTGGGCTTAGTCGGCACGGGAGCCAAACTCAAGGTCCACCCCCAGATCTTAGAGCTGTGTCAGTCTGATTTTGAGAAAGCCGTCGAGCTGGTCGTGAGTTGGGCGTTTTCGGAACAAGCTGACCCATTGCTCAAAGATCGATCTCGCGAGCAAATGCTCCGAAACGGCCAAGCTGCGCTCTCTCGGGATTTTCTGAGCTGTTCGACGTTCGACGTGATGAGCCGACTGAGCGAGATCTCCGTGCCCACGGTAGTGATTTGTGGGAGCGAGGACAAGCTCACGCCTGTAAAATATTCTGAATATCTGCACAAAAATATCCCAAACGCGCAGCTTCGCGTCATCGAGCGCGCGGGACACATGGTGATGCTGGAACAACCTCATGCTGTGAATAGTGCCCTGAGGGAGTTTTGTACGCGCTTGCTCTAAGTTTGTAGTCACTTTACAATAGCTCCATGAATTGGCCCAATGGGATCACGCTGCTGCGTGTCGCGCTCATCCCTGCTATTCTCTATTTTGTGCTCATTTCCGGCTCGCATTATGAGCTCATTGCGCTGGGGCTCTTTGTCCTGGCAGCCATAACTGACGCTGTAGATGGGTATCTTGCGCGGCGTCAGCGAGACGAGACGAATTTGGGGAGATTTGCTGACCCCATCGCCGACAAAATTTTAATTATCTCCGTGCTCTTGGCGTTCGTGCAGCTTCAAGAGATCTCCGCGGTGCCGGTTATTATCATCGTTGCGCGAGAGTTCTTAGTGACCGGACTGCGCACGGTGATCGGCACTCAGGGGGTGGTGCTAGGGGCGAGTCTGTGGGGCAAGCTCAAGACGCTCTCACAGATGGGGCTTGTGTTTGTGCTGCTCAGCCGAGGGGCGTTTCACTGGGACGCTGACGGCGTCAAGGCTATTCTCATCCCCCTTGTCGTTGCCATCACGGTGATCTCCGGGATAGAATATTTCTATCGCTTTCGCAAGTTGTTGGGGCGGATCTCGTAAGTTCGATTTGCCTTCGAGGGGGGTGAGGCTCTAGAATATGGGCATTCAAGAACTGGCTTGACGACCCTCATCGGACCCTGGGGGAAGTTAAGCAGTTCACAATAGAACTTTCAATAAGGGGGGTATTGCCATGAACAAGGCGGAGTTGGCGGAATTGGTAGCCAAGCAGACGGGTCTAAGCAAGAAGGCGGCTAAAGAGGCCGTGGACACGATGTTTAACACCATTACCAAGACGATCTGTGATGGGGAGCCGGTGCGGATCACGGGCTTTGGGACGTTTGAGGCCCGCCCGCGCAAGAGCTCGATGCGCATCAACCCGCAGACGCGCCAGCGCATCATGGTCGCTTCGAAGGCCGTTCCGGGCTTTCGCGCCGGGCGCGAGCTGAAAGAGATGGTGCGCAAGAAACTCAAGGTTGTGGAGGTCGGCGGCAAGCTCTCCGTCAAGCGCGGCTAAGCCTTGAACAAGAGAAGCAGGGGGTTAGATTCCCTCTAACCCCCTGCAGTGTCTTCTTCTTTGTCTTTAATTAAGGGGCCTCAATAGGCTTGCCTTGGAGCATGAGGGCGCGCACGAGGTCCGCTTCGGTGATCCATTTCTTGGCAAGCAAGATCTCCCCAAGCGGGCGTGAGCCCCCTTCCTTCTTCTGAATCTCCAAGGCTTGGTTCAGCTTGTCTGGCGTGAGCTTTCCCAAATCACAGAGGATCTCTCCAATACGCTTGTTGCGCTCGAAGTACTGCTCTACGATGGAGAGAATAACCGCGCTCTTGCTGCGGCGCTCCCGTTCGGCTTTCGCCTCGATTTGCTTGATGAGCGGGATGTCCTCCTTCGTGTAATAGATAGTAATTTGCATAGTCGAACCCCCTTGTTGTGTTTCTCATATGATATCGCTCTTGGTATATAATGTACCCGAATGTAAGAGTCCTGTCAAGTATGGAAAGTATCTTGAAGGGACAGAATGAATTTATGGTCCGCCAAAAAGAAAGCGTAGCTCAACCCCGAAGCGCCACTCTAGCCCTGAGCCGCCGGGACAGTCCGGCCCAAAACAAATTTCCGTGAACGCCCGGAAGAACGCGAGCTCGAAGAGCGATTGAAAGACCTGTTTCCGGAAGGAGAATGTCCCGCCTGCTGGGCCTGGGGGAGGGGGATCGGCCAAGAGCGTGAGGCTGCGCCATTGGAAGAAACCCCAGCTCAAGTACAGTTCGATGGGCAAGAATGTCAAATACACCGAAGGCGGGACAAATTCGAACGTCGAGCTAACGGTTATACGCAGGCGCAGATCGGCTGTCGGGACGTTCACTTTGACCGCGAACGCGGGGATAAGCTTTCTTAGCCCACTTGGCGTAAAGAGCGTCATCACACTGAACGAAGCGATATCAAGAGCATAGAACTCTGCGGCGACGATCTCTTCAGTGAAGACGAACGGCGCGGTGACGACGCGATCCGGCTCGCGCTCGCTGAACGTGTCGAGTTTCACGATTCTCGGTTCGAACCCAAAAGGCTCGTTCACAATGGGGAGTTGATCTAAGTCTAAATCTTCGACGACTTGGGTGACGCCAAACCCGGTATAGCTCGCAATGGTGAACCATTCTGTTTTCACTGCGGCTTCGACGACCAAGCCGATTTCTAAAGATGGGCTTTGGTTCTCTAAGATCAGCTCAACGCCCATGGAGATCCCGCCAAAGCTGAGTGCCGCGACCAGCTCGTTTCTGTCAAACGTAAACCCATCGATGAACGTCAATCGATTGCGGGCTGAGAGGGGGTTAACGTTCACCGAAGCGATGAACTTCTGCCAGCGCAAGAGACCGATATCGAACTTCGTATCGGTCGCGAAGGCAGCTTCAGCGACGCTGATGCGCGAGAGGATGCGAAACTCAGCGTTGAGAAAGTATGGGGCGACGTTGTTGAAGCTCAGCTCGCTGATGAAGCGCCCCAGCACAGACTGAGCGAACGTTATTTGCCCTAAGGAAGCGATGAGAACGAGAACACACACCCCACAAACGATGCTGCGCTGTATCTGGTTCATACAGCATAGACTCTATACGGGGCAGTGTGAGTTACCAAGGAAGCCTGGGCGAGATGCATCTGGCTTCGGTTTGGCGGAAAAGTGACGATTGTCTCAGTCTAATAATGGCCGTAAGACTTCCTCCAGCGTGGGATGGCCGATCTCTTGGAGCTCATAGAGCACGCGCGTCGTGGGCACGTCGAATTTTATGAGTCTCTTGAGATCTATCGGCGTGCCGATAATAACAGCGTCGCAGTCGGTGCGCTTGATCGTCTTGGCGAGATCTCGGATCTGTTCTTCGCCGTAGCCCATCGCCGGTAGGAGTTTTCCAATATGGGGGTACTTCTTAAATGTCTCGACGATGGAGTTGACGGCATAGGGGCGCGGGTCAACGAGCTCTTTCGCGCCGTATTTTTCGGCAGCAAGTGTCGCAGCGCCGTAGGCCATCTCGCCGTGGGTGAGCGTCGGCCCGTCTTCGATAGCTAAGACGCGCTTGCCCTCGATCACCGAAGGATCCTCGACAAAGATCGGCGAGGCTGCTTCAATAATTTTCGCTTTAGGATTGAATTTTCTGATGTTCTCCCGCACCTGCTCCACTTGAGCTCGTGAGGCTGTATCGACTTTGTTAATGACTACGACGTCAGCGAGTAAGAGATTGATATGCCCAGGATAATAGCTGACTTCGTGCCCGGCGCGCAGCGGGTCGGCGACGACGATATCTATATCCGGAACAAAGAACGAGAAATCGTTATTTCCTCCGTCCCAAACGATGACGTCGGCTTCGCGCTCGGCCATGCGCAGAATCTTTTCGTAGTCCACCCCGGCGTAGACGACCGTGCCCCGCTCCAGATGGGGCTCGTACTCTTCGCGCTCTTCGATAGTGCAGTCATATCTGTCTAGGTCTTTGAAGCTCGCGAAGCGTTGGCACTCTTGCTTCACTAAATCCCCGTAGGGCATAGGGTGCCGCACGACGACGACGCGCTTGCCGTGCTGGCGCAGAATATCTGTGACGCGACGGGTGGTCTGGCTCTTGCCGGAGCCGGTGCGCACCGCTGTTACTGAAATAACGGGCTTCTTCGATTTAAGCTGAGTCGATTTTGGGCCAAGGAGCATAAAGTCTGCGCCCGCGGCCATGGCCCAGCTCGCCCGCTCCATCACGTACTGATGCGAAACGTCGCTATATGAGAAGACGACCAGATCGACGTTGTGTTTAGCAATTAAGTTCACTAAATTCTCTTCGGACTCGATGGGGATACCCTTGGGATAGAGCTTTCCCGCGAGCTTCGCGGGGTAACGTCGGTCGTCAATATCTGGGATTTGTGTTGCTGTGAATGAGATGACTTTGTAATTGGGGTTATCGCGGAAGTAGACGTTGAAGTTATGGAAATCGCGTCCGGCGGCGCCCATAATAAGAACACGCTTCATGGATATCACTCCTCTCTGAGGCCCTCACCCTGCCTGACGGCACTCCTCTCCCGTAGGTACCTACGGGAGAGGGGCTGGGGGTGAGGGCTCAGCACATCGTGAGATAGATGCCGAAATGGGTCTTGTAATCTTACCAAATCAAGGTCGTTCTGTCAACGAGACGCGGGATTTGCAAAGCTCAGGGGGATGATTTATGCTTGGCTGTGCTATGGATCTTCGGAACAAAGTCGCGTTGGTGACCGGCTCCAGTCGTGGGATCGGGCGCGCTATCGCGTTAGAGCTGGGTCGTCGCGGCGCTGATGTTATTATTAATCACAGGCGCAACAGCACGCGCGCTCTAGCTGAAGCTGTCGCCCACGAGATCTCTCAGTTGGGACGACGCACTTTCGTTATCAAAGCCGACGTCGCTGACCCACAAGACGTCGCCCAGATGTTCTCTGTTATTCGGAGCGAGTTCGGCAAGCTCGACATCTTAGTGAATAACGCGGCTTCGGCTGTCTTCCGCCCACTCTTACAGTTAGAAGAGAAGCACTGGGAATACGTCTGGGACGTGAATGTAAGGGCGATCACTCTCTGTATTAAGCACGCAGTCCCGTTGATGTCTATAGGCGCGATCGTCAACATCACGAGCTTGGGCAGTATCAAATACTTGCCCAACTATGGGGCGCTTGGTGCAGCCAAGGCAGCTATCGAATCGCTCACGCGCAGCTACGCTGTTGAGCTAGCCCCAGCGATCAGAGTGAACGCCGTCTGCGGGGGGCTTGTGGACGAGACGGGCTTCAGCGAGATGATGCCCCATGAAGAGAAGCAGCGCATTGTGAGATTGACCCCTGCAGGACGGATGGTCAAACCCGAAGATATCGCGAAAGTCGTCGCGTTTCTCTGTAGCGACGACGCTGAGATGATCCGTGGGCAGAGCATCATCGTTGATGGCGGCATCACGTTGGGGTTACTGAAGTGAACGTCATCACCAACGCCAAGACCCTCAAAGATTTAGAGTACGATAAGCTCAAAGATATTCTAAAGAGCTTTGCGTGCTCGGAGCTTGGGCGCGAGCTTATTCATAACTTGCGCCCGTCCGCTGATTTGCAAGCCGTTCAGCGTGAGCTCGATCGAGTCGAAGAGCTGCGTGCCGCGTTGCTCGAGACGGATCTCTCTGTCGGCTTCTTTGAGGATATCCGTCCGTTGCTCCAGCGAGCGCATCAGACGACAGCTCTTAATGGCACGGAGTTTCTCGCTATCGCTAAAGGCCTCTTTCAGGTGCGGCGGCTGCGTGAGCGACTCCTCAAGCTTGAGCGTTTCCCTGCTCTGCGCGAGCTGGGCGAGCGCATGCAAGTCTTCCGCGAGCTGGAAGAGAATATCTCTCGGGTCTTCGACGACAAGGGCGAGATACGCCCCACGGCCTCGCCGCGCTTGCGCGAGCTTACCGCTCAGAAACGCATCTTAGAAGAACGTGTGCAACGCTATCTCCAAGCGCTCATCCAATCGGGTCAGCTCGCGGGGGTCCTGCAAGATACAGTGATCACGCGGCGCTCCGGACGCTTCGTCATCCCCATCAAGAGCAGTGCACGCCATGAACTGGATGCCGTCGTCCACGACAGCTCCGATTCGGGCCAGACGCTCTATGTGGAGCCGACCTCCGTCGTGAACGATAACAACGCCATTCGCGAGCTTGACGGGGAGATCCGCGATGAGCAGCTCGCGATCTTACGGGAGTTGACCGCCAAGCTCCAAGCGGAGACCCGCAAGATCGAAGAGACCCTCAAGGCATTCGCCTACTTTGATATGCTCTACGCCAAGGCGCAGCTTACGATTCACTTGCGCTGCAGCCGCCCCAAACTCACGACCGACGGCGAACTCCAGCTCATCGAAGCGCGACATCCTTTGCTCGATCAGACGACCGTCGTGCCCATTGATATTCGTCTGGGAGCCCCTTTCCAAGGGATGGTCATCACTGGGCCGAACACCGGAGGCAAGACCGTCTCGCTCAAGACCATCGGGCTGTTGACGCTCATGGCCCAATCGGGCATCCCCATCCCCGCCGCGCCTGACAGCACTGTTGTGCTCTTTCAGAAAGTCTTCTCTGATATCGGCGACGAGCAGTCTATTCACCAGAATCTGAGCACATTCTCGGCACACATGAAGAATCTCATCGGGGTTTTGCAACACGCTGATCATCAGACGCTTGTGCTCATCGATGAGCTGGGCGCCGGCACCGACCCCACGGAAGGCGCAGCGCTGGGGATCGCCCTGCTGCAAACGCTGCTCGACTGCGGCGCCACAGTCATCATCACTACGCATTTCAGCACGATCAAGCACTTTGCTTATCAGCATCCCAAGCTCAAGACGTGTTCTGTGGCGTTTGACGTCGAGACCCTCGCCCCGACCTACAAGATCGTTGAAGGCGTTGGCGCAAGCAATGCGTTTATTATCGCGGAGCGCTTAGGGTTGCCGTCAGACGTTATCGCGCTGGCCAAGACGCACCTGACGGAAGGGCAAGTTCGGGTCGAAGATATTATTCACAAGCTCCAGCAAGAGCGCAGTGAACTCGCACACGAACGCTTCGAGGTGAGCCAACGCGCTCGCGAGCTAGAAGCCCTCAAAGCTGAATATCTCGCCAAGCTCGACGAGCTGCGCCATCGCAAGGAGCAAGCCTTGACTGAAGAATTGCGTCGTCTTGAGCAGCTGTTTAAGCAAGCCCGCGGGAGGCTAGAAGAGGCCCTGCACGAGGCCAAGCAGCGCGCGGGCGAGGAGCGCCTGCGCGAGAGGCTCAAAGAAGTCCAAGAACTTGGGGGTCGTCTTGCCGAGGCAGCGCAGCAACTCCGCCAAGAGCCCGCAGAAGTCCCTATCCCATTAGAGCAGCTTCGGGAGGGGCTGGCTGTGCAATTTCGCGGCTCTAAGAAGGTCGGCACCATCCGGAAGATTGTCAACGCTGGGCGCATCGAAGTTGACGTGGGTGGGCTGCGCCTGTGGGCGCAGCTCTCTGATCTCGTACAGCCTAGTGTTTCGCAGCTGAGCGAGTCGGAGCGACGCAGGATCTCCGTTCATTTCGATGCGGCTTCTGCTCCGGCTCCTCAGTTGGAGCTCAACGTGCGGGGCATGACCGTCAGTGAAGCTATTCGAGAGCTTGATCTCTATTTAGATCGCTTAGTGTTAGCGAGGCTGACGCGCGGGTATATTGTGCACGGGAAGGGGGCAGGGGTCTTGCGCCGTGAGATCAGAAAGCACCTGGCGACGCTGCCCATTGTGAAGAGCTTTGATTCAGCTCCGCCAAACCAAGGCGGAGACGGTGTGACGATCGTCGAACTTGCGAGCTGACTTTTCTCTCGTTTGCGCTATAGAGAGGGTGATGAACTGTATGCAAGAGATCATCTTCATTGTGGAGGAGTCTGCCGAAGGCGGCTATGAGGCCCATGCCCTGGGCCACGCGATCTTCACCGAAGCAGACACGCTCGAAGAGCTCAAGGCCCAAGTCCGTGATGCCGTGCTGTGTCATTTTGAGGAGCCCCAGCGGCCGCGCCTCATCCGGCTCCACCTGGTCAAGGATGAGCTTATCGCCGTATGAAGCTGCCACGCGATCTGGGAGATCAGCGATCTGATGAGGAGGTGAGGGGTGTCAGTGCCCACGCCCAGATGAACTCTCCCCACCGACCCCACTGAGCTTTCAGTCTCTGCGTGCCCAGAGAGATCTCAGCCTGCCCCGGCTCTGTCAGCGTGACGCTGATCTCACGGAGGGCCGGGGTCGGACGAGTTCGTTGGGCTTTGATCGCTGCTTCTTTGAGCGCCCAGAAGACGAGCACGCCCTCCCGCCCAGAGAAATGATGCGCAAGCTGCGCGCGCTCGTGCTCGCTGAGCACGCGCTCGTGGAAATCAAGACGCACCGCACGGATATGTTGTAAATCCACACCAATGGGGGCGCCCAGCGCCAGCCCCGCTAATCCATACCCCGCACTGTGAGCAATCGAGATATGGATCTCGCTGCAGAGCGGCCGCTGGAGCAATGGTGCTCCTGTAGGAGCGTTCCCGATCTCAATCTGGGCAGGATCAAGCGCAAGATTCGCTCTCTCACGAAGATATTCTCGTACAAGCCCTTTAGCGGCCCAGCGCCCCGCCAGCCAGTCTTGACGGCGTTGCCATGCTTTGATTCTCTGAAACGTACGAAGCTCTTCTGCAGTCAACCATTGAGAGGGTTCTGGGAAGGAACGCTCTGTCGCAAGTTGGAGCCAGGGCTTCGCAGTCATGGGGCTTCACCTTGTGTCGAGGGGAGGGCCCTCACCCCGGCGGCTGCGCCACCCCTCTTGCCCCCTCACCCCTTCCCCTCTCCCTCGGAGGGGGTAGGGGCAGGTCTCAGACCTGCCCCTACAAGGGTGAGGGTGAGAGGGGAAGGGGGTGAGGGCCTCCTCAACGCACTCTCTCATCGCAGATCTCTCTTCAATATCTTCCCCACGATGCTCTTGGGCAGTGAGTCACGAAACTCGACGATCGTGGGCACTTTGTACTTCGCCAGGTGCTCCGCGCAAAATGCTTTGATCTCATCAGCAGTCGGGCTTGTCCCGGGCTTGGGAACAATCAATGCTTTCACCGTCTCGCCACGATAGGCATCGGGCACCCCAATCACGGCTGCTTCGAGCACTTTGGGATGCTTATATAAGACTTCTTCGACCTCGCGCGGGTAGACTTTTAACCCCGAACAGATGATCATCTCTTTGAGACGGTCAACGATATAGAAATAGCCGTCTTCGTCCATGCGAGCCAGATCGCCCGTGTGCAGCCAGCCGCCGCGCAGTGCCATCGCTGTCTCTTCGGGACGGTTCCAATAGCCGGCCATCACCTGGGGGCCTTGGATGACGAGTTCCCCGATCTCCCCGACGAGCAACTCCTGACCTGACGTGGGGTCCACGATCTTGGCATCGGTGTCGGGGAAGGGAATGCCGATGCTTCCCGGAACTTGTCGCCCATAGAGCGGGTTGCAGTGGGTCACGGGAGAAGCTTCTGAAAGCCCATAGCCCTCAACGAGCGACGCGCCGGTCAGCTCCTCAAAGCGCCGTTTGACTTCTAACGGAAGCGGCGCTGAGCCGCTCAGACATGCTTTGATCGAGCTGACGTGATACTCTTTTACTCGAGGATGATTCGCAATAGCGGCGTACAGCGTCGGCGCGCCGGGGAAGAGCGACGGACGCTCACGATCTATAATCTTTAAGAGTTCGTCTATCTGGAAGCGCGGGACCAAGATGAGCGCCGCAGCGAGCGCCATGGAGAGATTGAGCGCGACGGTCATAGCATAGACGTGGAAGAGGGGCAGCACGCACAGACATGTCTCTTGAGCCATGCGGGCGCGCGGGAACCACGAGCACGATTGCAGCGTGTTCGCCACTAAGTTTCTATGGGTGAGCATCGCGCCCTTTGGAATCCCTGTCGTCCCTCCCGTATACTGAAAGAGCGCGATATCACTGGGACGTACAGGGATCTCTGGGGGATGCGCGGGAGCGCTACGAATCAGCTCGGAGAAGAGATAGACATTGGGGGGAGCGGGTCTTATTCTCTTTGGGCGCTCCTTGAGCAGATATCCCAATCGCAGCAGCCCAGGGAAGAACTCGTGCACCCCCGTAACAATGATGCGCTTGAGGTTCGTCTGCCCTCGAATGTGCAAGACTTTTTCATAGAAGCGATCTAGAGTGATGAGCGTCTCAGCTTGGGAGTCTCCCAAGATGACTTGGAGTTCGTCTTCTGTGTAGAGGGGGTTGGTCTGGATGACGGTGAGGCCTGCCTTGAGCGCGCCGTAGAACGCGATGACAAACTGCGGGATATTGGGGAGCATCAGCGAGATCTTTTCGCCGGGCTTGGCCCCGATCTGCACGAGTGCTGCCGCAAAGCGATCAGTGAGTTCACGCAACTGCCCGTACGAGATTCGCTGCCCGAAGAAGATCAGTGCCGGTGCTTTCTCGTACTGCTCTGCCGAGCGATCCAAGAAGTCATAGAGTGGCTTATCTGGGTAATTCAGAGTGTGGGGGATATCTTCAGGGTAGTGTCGGAGCCAGGGCTTCGCGGTCATAGGGTTTCACCTTGTGAATAATACCACAAACAGCGCTCTTGGTGCAAGATGGCTTTGAACTTCAATCCCTCGCGTGCTATACTGAACCCAATGAAGGTACTCTTAGCCATTGCAGGGATAATCGCGCTCGATCAAGTGAGCAAGGCGCTTGCTCTCATGGTTTTGGAGCCTGGCCAGCCTGTTGAGATCATCGATGGGTTCTTGCGCGTGATGCTGACGTCTAATGATGGTGGAGCATTTGGGCTCTTTCAGGGCTTTGGCGGTGTCATCGCGGTTCTCGCGGCTCTGGTCAGTTTGGGAATTCTTGGGCTGTTGCTATGGGGCCCGCCGCAGCGCCGATCTATGACCATTGGGCTGATCTGCATCGCCGGGGGAGCTTTGGGCAATCTGATAGATCGCTTCGCCCGAGGCGCAGTCATTGATTTTCTCGAACTCCGTTGGCACAACTTCAGTTGGCCTGTCTTCAATCTCGCTGACACGGCGATTGTTATAGGGACGGGCTTGGTGCTGTTTGCTCTCTTGATCTCTGAGCGCCAGAGCGCTCGTGAGCCCCGATGAAAGGAGTCTTTATCGTCTTTGAGGGCATCGACGGGTGCGGGAAGTCCACGCAGCTGCAGGCCCTCTCAGAGCGCTTGCAGTCATACGGGATAGAGCCCGTTGTCGTTCGCGAGCCTGGAGGCACCCCCGTGGGGGAGCAGATTCGTCAGATTCTATTGGATCGTCCGTTCGAGATGGAACCGCTGACGGAGCTTTTCTTATATGAAGCGTCGCGCAGCGAGCTGACCCGCACTATCATCCGTCCCGCCCTGGCTGCGGGGCAGGTAGTGCTGGCGGATCGCTTCGCCATGGCCAGCTTGGCGTATCAGAGCTATGGCCGGGGCCTCGACTTCACTCTGGTGCAGAGATTCAATAGAATAGCGACGGACGGGATCGAGCCGTCACTGACGATCATACTCGATGTCCCCGTGGAGATTGCGTTTGCGCGCAAGAGAAGAGCATTTGATCGGCTGGAGCGCGCGGGTCCGCAGTTTCACGAGCGGGTGCGCCAGGGCTATCGCGAGCTGGCGCACCAGACCCCACGAAGTTTATTATTAGACGGAACGCGCCCCCCAGCGGAGCTGGCGGAGCAAATCTGGACGGCAGTGCAATCGCTCTTTCAAGGAGGAGGATAGAGTATGGAATTTTCGTGCGGACGGACCGAGTTTCTCGCAGGGGTGAAGACCGTCAGTCGCGCCATGGGGAGAGCCACGAGTATGCCCATCTTGGCCGGGCTCAAGCTCGAGACAAAGAAGAATCAATTGACGCTCTATGCGACCGACTTAGAACGGGCTATCTGGTGCTCTGTCCCGATAGAGAACCGCGGCGGCGATGAAGCCCTGGTGCTCAACGGCGAACTCTTAGTGAAGATCGCGAGCACTCTGCCTGCTGATACGGTTGAGCTCAAGACAATTCCCGGCACAGGCAAAGTCGAGATCACCTCTGGTGGGGCGACGTTCGATCTCTTTCGGCTCTCGTTAGAAGACTATCCTGAGGTGCCGTCCCTGCCCGACAAACCCATCTGTGTGCTGGAGAAGTCTCAGCTCGAGCGTAGCTTAGAGCTTGTGGCCTACGCGGCGCTTCCCGCGCGCGAGACGTCTCGCTTGAGCCTGACGGGTGTCAATATGGTCCTCGAGCGAGAGACCCTCAAAGTGGTGGCGACCAACGGCTATCGGTTGGCATTGAAAGCCGAGCCGTTAGCGCAGAAAGCCTCTCGGGAAGGGGAGTTTCTTGTGGCGGCAGACTCCCTGCGCGATCTGGCGGGTATCTTAGCTCAACTAGACGCGGAAACCGTCGAGCTCTATCAGTCTGAGAATTATCTCTTCTTCAAAGCGGGTTCTGTGGTGTTCGTCGGGCGGCTGATTGAAGAAGCGTACCCCGATTTTGAGAAGGTCATCCCGAAAGAGAACCCCATCGGAGTATCTTTAGAGAGAAAGCGCTTTTTAGAGGCGCTGCAGCGTGCGCAGATCACGGCCGCTGAAGAGTCCGACGCTGTGATCTTGAGTGTCGAGAATTCTCTCTTGCGCGTGAGTTCGCAAGCAGCGGAGAAGGGGGAGACTCACGAAGAGCTCCCCTTGAAGAAGAAGGCCAAGCCCATCAAGATCAGCTTTCGCGCCGAGTATCTGATAGATGCGCTCAAGCGTCTGGAGAGCGATGAAGTCACGTTATGGCTGGCGGATGCGGAGAGTGCGGGGTTGCTCGAGCCAGGAGATAGCGAGGCCGATCAGGGCTTCTTATACGTCTGTATGCCCATTAGAATGGACTTTTAGTCGTTCTTGCGCTTGCGTAAGAATGTCGGGATATCCCAATCGTCGGAGCGGGCGCGATCCTTGCGGATGCTGCGCTCGACCTTCTCGATCAGCTCTTCTTCGTCCTCTTCGTCGAGTATCTCGATGCCACGCTCGAGCTTCTCTTCCTTGGAGAGTTCTTCGCGCTCCTTGAACCCCGTGGCGATCACAGTGATGCGCACGCGCTCGAAGCCCTCGCGCACCACGGCACCAAAGAAGATATCAGCTTGATCGGAGAGCGTATCCCGGATGAGTGAAGCCGCTTCAGTGACTTCTTCAAGGGAGAGATCTGGCCCACCGGTGATGTTTAAGATGAGCTTCTGAGCGCCCTCGATGGAGCCTTCCAAGAGTGGGCTGGTGATCGCGTTGCGTGCGGCGTCACGAGTGCGGTTCTCGCCCTCGCCTTCGCCGATGCCCATAAGCGCCGTCCCGGCGTTGCGCATCGTCGACTCGATATCAGCGAAGTCGAGATTGATCATCCCTGGGGTCGTGATGAGATCGGAGATCCCCTGGATGCCCTGACGCAATATCTCATCGGCGAGCTCGAACGCTTTAACTAAGGGCATCTCCGGCGGGGCGACTTTCAAAAGTCTATCGTTGGGGATGGCGATGAGCGTGTCGACATATTGTTTGAGCTCTTCGATGCCCTTCTTGGCGCGCTCGGCTCGCAGCCGCCCTTCGAACGAGAACGGCTTAGTCACAATAGCGACGGTGAGCACGCCGGCTTCGCGAGCCAAGCGCGCAATAACCGGCGCAGCCCCAGTACCGGTGCCCCCGCCCATCCCTGCGGTTAAGAAGACCATATCGGTGTCTTCTAAGAGTGCTGCAAGCTCGGCTTCGGACTCCTCGGCGGCCTTGCGCCCGATCTCTGGGTTTCCCCCAGCCCCCAATCCCGCGGTGAGCTTCGCCCCAATCTGAACAGTGCGGTCCGCTTCGATGATCGAGAGCACCTGGGCATCGGTGTTGACCGCGATCAGTTCGACATCTTTGACTTTGGCCTTCTTCATGCGGTCAACGGCGTTGCCCCCGCCACCCCCAACGCCGATCACTTTAATCCGTGCCAATCCGCCTCGGCTCATAAAACCCCCTAACCCCGGAAGAACCGGTTGAGCCAGCGCAACAGCCTCCCAAATAATCCACTGAACCCTTTGTTCTGAGGACGCGCGACGCTCCAGTAGCGACGCGATGGCTCTCGGTAGCGATACTCCTTTGACTCCACAGCGTACTTCACTAAGCCAATGACTGTCGAATAGATGGGACTTTCGACAATATCGCGCAACCCGTGAATCCCTTGAGGGGGAAGACCGCGTCGCACCGAGATGTCATAACGCTCGGAGACGAACTCCGGCAACCCTTTCAAGAGCGATGTGCCTCCCGTCAGAACGATCCCCGCAGGGATGAGATCGCGATAGCCGACGTCCTCGATCTCGCCCATCGCTAAATCGAAGAGCTCTTCTAATCTGGGCTCGATGATCTTGGCGAGCTTCCTCTTGGAGATGAGTTTCTTCTCCTCGCTGATGGTCGTGACCTCGATGCGCTCTTCTTCCGCGGCCTCGTCGGTGATCCGAGGAAGCCCCTCTTGAATCTTGATGCGCTCGGCCTCTTCGTAGCTGACTCGCAATCCTACCGTGATATCGTTGGTGATATGCTCGCCGGCTATGGGCAGGATCTTACTGAACCAGATATCGCCATCGCGGAAGATCGCAATATCTGTTGTGCCGCCCCCGATGTCCATGAGCGCGACCCCAAGCTCCTTCTCGGCTTCGCTGAGCACGGCATAGGACGAAGCCAATGGCTGGAGCACGATCTGTTCGACCTCGATCCCTAAGTTTTCCACGCAGCGACGGATATTGTGTACTGCGGTGATCGAGCCGGTCACGATGTGCACATCGACCTCAAGGCGTGTCCCGATCATGCCTACTGGGTCGGTGATCCCCTCTTGGCCGTCGACGATATACTGGCGTGGGATAACGTGAATAAGCTGACTATCTGGAGCAATCTGCACCGCTTGAGCCGTGTCGATCACCCGCTGGACGTCTTCTACAGTGATGATGCGATTCTCGCGGGAGATCGAGACTGTGCCAGAATTGTTAATTGAAGAGATGTGTTTCCCGGCGATACCGGCGTAGACGCGCTCGATCTTGACATCGGCCATGTTCTCAGCTTCTTCGATGGCGCGCTTGATAGAAGCCGTCGTCTCGCCGATGTCGACGACGACCCCTTTTTCAAGGCCATGAGAGGGGGCCTTCCCCATGCCGATGATCTCGATCTGGCCGTCCTCGACATTACAGACTAGGGCGACCACCTTGGTGGTGCCTATGTCTAGACCGACAATGATCTCCCCCATTCCCTCATCACCCCATTCACGGATGAGCTTGAAGAATCACTGCGCGCTCAAACCGCAGATCGATCCGCCGCAGGTGGCGCCCTGCCAGGGCGCTCAGGACCCGCTGAAGTCGTGCCAATTCCCACCGGACATCATAGATATATACGGCTACATCCGGGCCATCCCGCAAAGACAGAATCATAGTGCTCCCTTCGAATCGGATTGCTGTAATCGAGTTGAGAAGATTTCCAGGGCTGGTCATCAGGGCTTTCAACGGGACGAGATAGAAGAGCTCGGCGAGGCGTCGGCCACGCTCGGTCTCGACGGTCTGGGGTTCGACGAGGATCGGGCCGAAACCCCCTTGAGAGGGGGCATAAAGGAACCCCTCGGTGTCGACCCAGAAGAGCTTTTGGCCCAAGCGGGCCAGGATCAACGGCTCTCGCTCGTGTACGCGAATCTCTATCTGTGCCCATAGTCTCTTTTTGATCCGAGCATCACGAACGTCGGGGAGGCGCAAGAGAGCTGCTCTGGCGGCCTGGGTATCGGCCGTCAGCCAATTCATTCCCACGGTAATGGGCAAGCTCTGTAGGACCGTCTCGGCTTGGATCCTCTCACCACCCTCGACGGTGATCTCTCGTATTGCTAAGTACTTGTGCCACGGCAGTGCCAGCACAAGCCCGATGACCGCTACTATAAAGAATACTGCGCGCCGCACGTTCCAACGACGGCGAGCTCCAGCTTCAACTCCACCCCCCAGTATTTAAGCACAACCGACCGGGCGATGTCAATTAGCTGGAGGACGTCGCGGCTGGTCGCCCCCCCTTCGTTGACGATAAAGTTCGCATGCTTTGGGGATATTCGCGCTCCTCCCACGCGGTAGCCCTTCAGTCCCGCTTGGTCAATGAGCTGTCCTGCTGTAACCCCCACCCCCACTGGGTTGCGAAAGACACAGCCTGGGCTGGGCACCCCGAGGGGTTGGCGCTCCTTGCGCCGTCTGAGCAACTCTTCACCATCCCACGATTTCCCTCTTCCCAAGGCAAATTCTCCCTCAATCACGATGAGTCGTTCTTGCTGGAACCGGCTCGACCGGTAGCCGAACCGACATTCGTCACCCTTAAGCGTAATGAATTTTCCGTCAAAAGTCAATGCCCCTACCTGGATGACCGCGTCGGAGATGGTTCCTTCGGGGATGCCCGCGTTCATCACCAGAGCTCCTCCAACGCTTCCGGGGATTCCCACAAGAAAGTCGAGATCACGCAAGCCCAGGGAACGGACATGGGAGATGAGAGCCGCCAAGCTCGCCCCTGCTTGGGCGCGCACGCTGTTCTGGAGGGTCTCTATGTGCCCAAGACTTGGCCCAAGCTTGATAATCACCCCGCGGTAGCCCTCATCGAGGAAGAGCACATTGGTGCCGTTGCCTAAAGCTATCCAGGGTAAGCCGTGCTCACGGATGAACTCTAACGTTTCTAAGATATCTTCTACGCAGACGGGGATGACAAAGTAATCTGCCGGACCGCCAATACGCAGCGACGTATGTCGTGCCAGGGGCTCATGGGTCTTGACCACGCCACGCACTCGGCTTTGGAGTTCTTTAGAGAGCTTTTCCATGGCCTTCCCCTTTCTGGGCGTTCCAGACTTGAGCCAGACGAGAGAGCTCTGTACCCAGATCACCCGCGCCAAAGCCGATGACAAAGTCCCCAGGGCGTAAGAGCTTCTGCACGCGGGGGGCGAAGTCTTCCCCACGAGGCACGTAGGTGACGTCTCTGTGGCGGCGTTTCAGAGCTTCAATAATAAGCCCGATCCCTACCCCCGGAATAGGGCGCTCAAACGCCGGATAGATATCAGTGAGAATGACTCTATCAGCGAGATCGAACGCGGTGCTGAATTCTTGTCCCAGATAGTACGTGCGTGTAAAACGGTGGGGCTGGAAGAGCGCGATGATCCGTGGCGGATGCCAGCTCTGGCGGATCGCTTGGAGGTTGCGTTGGATCTGCTCGGGCAAGTGCGCGTAATCGTCAATAATCGTGATGCCGTTATTGACAAGGACTTGGAAGCGTCTCTCCGGAAGCTGAAAATCTCTCAGGTGTGCTGCCATCTCATCGAAGTCCAGCCCCAGGGTATGACCGGCTAACATTGCTGCGAGGGCATTGTAGACGTTATGGATACCAGGGGTGTGGAGCAACTCGACTCTCCCGGTACGGCGTCCGTGCCAGGAGATCTCAAATGTCGTATGGAATTGAGAGAACGCTATATCGTGGGCGACTAAGTCTGCGGGGCGTTCGATGCTATAGGTGAGCGCTGTAGGAATGCGCTCGATGATAGCACGGCGTGCCCCAGGGTCATCGGCACACGCGATGCACAGCTCGCTTTGGCGGGCAAAGCGCGTGAAGCTCTCGAAGAGAGCTGCTTCGCTCCCATAGAAATTGAGATGATCCCGCCCGATATTCGTGATGACAGCGATGTTAGGACGAATCTGCACGAAGCGCCCGTCGCTCTCGCAGATTTCAGCGACAAGATATCGTCCCAAGCCCAGACGGGCATGGGTGCCCAATGTGGGGGAAGCTGCGCCAATCACGAACGTCGGGTCGAGCCAGGCACGCTCTAGAAGTGTTGCGATCATGGCTGTCGTGGTAGTCTTGCCGTGTGTGCCTGCTATCCCAATAGTGTAGCGGTGCTTCGTAAGCTCGTTTAACAGGTCGAGCCGATGGAGGATGGGCAACCCAAGACGCTGCGCTTCGAGCAGCTCAACATTATCTGAAGGGATGGCTGAGGAGACGATGAGATGGGTAGCGTGTTGGAGATGAGCGCGCTCATGCCCAATAGCTATAGGGATGCCCAAGGCGCGGAGCTGCTGGGTGCGTCGGTTCTCTTCGATATTGCAGCCGGTGACGCGCCATCCCAGCTCAGAATAGACTTTGGCCAACCCACTCATGCCGTCGCCGCCGATCCCAAGAAAGTGGAGCTGTGTCGTGCTCTTTGGTCGCATCAGAAAGCACCTCGCGCAAGATAGAGTTCAGTGCTCCCTCGCCATGCCCTGCGCGACGAGAAGTAGGGCTCTGGGTGAGAGCTTTCTGGATCTCCTCAACGAGCCGTTGAGGGGTGAGTTCAGACTCTGGGACTACGGAAAAAGTTCCAAGATGGGCGTAAGCCCTCGCGTTCGCTGTCTGATGATCGTTTGCAGCGCCTGGCCAAGGGACAACTATTGCCGGCTTGCCCACGGCCGCGAGTTCTGCTAGTGTTGCGGCGCCAGCGCGACAGATGACGACATCAGCTGTTGCGAAAGCTCTGCCCATCTCGTGAATATAGGGGACGAGAACTGACCTCTCCCCTTGAGAGAAGGAAACTGAAGAGTGAGATCCCGTAACGATCAGAAACTGGACATCACTCAGATATTGTTGTGCTGCGAGCGCAACGTCTATCAGAACTTGTGATCCTCTGCTGCCCCCAAAGACCAGGACGGTCTTTCTCTCAGAGTGCAAGCCGAACTGTTTATGGGCGGGGCAAGCGGAGAGAATCTCTGGGCGGACGGGCAGTCCGGTCACGATGACGCGCCGTGCCCGCAGATAGCGGGCCGTTTGGGGATACGTGAGAAAGACCCCTCTTGCCCAGGGGGCAAAGAGTCGCGTCACCATCCCGGGAATGAGATTCTGCTCATGGAGAAAGAGCGGAATCCCCAAGAGAGTTCCCCACGCAAGCGGGGCAAATGCCCCATATCCTCCAAAACCGATAATTACTGTGGGACGCACTTTGAAGAGAATCACGAGAGCTTTGACGAGCGCGATCGGAAGCTGTGCGATCGCCAGGAGCGCCCAGAGCGCCCAAAGTTTGCGCTGGCCCGGCCGAGCAATCCCGCGAATAGGGAGCTGATAAAATTCAATCCAAGGGTATCGCGGCAGCACGTGCGTCTCGAGCCCGTAGCGGCTGCCTACATACACGAGTCGAGAGCTTGGCTCAGTGCGCCGTAACCCTTCTAGCGTAGCGAGAGCGGGATAGAGATGGCCTCCCGTCCCGCCCCCACAGACGAGAAACGTCTTCATCTGATCCCTTTCGCGCAATGTTCAGCAAAGTTCCGGCCATGGCCAACGAAACGACAAGCGACGAGCCGCCATAGCTGATGAACGGCAACGTCAAGCCCGTCACGGGCAGTATCCCCGAAGCAACACCTACGTTGATCGCAGCTTGGGTTACAATAGTGAACGTTATCCCCGAAGCGAGCAGCATCCCAAATTGATCTGGCGCGCGGTATGCTATGCTATAGCCTACCCATAAGAGATACGCGAAGAGCCCTAGGACGAGGAGCCCACCGAGCAAGCCGAGCTCCTCTCCAATGATGGCAAAGATAAAATCGTTATACGGTTCTGGGAGAAAGAGCAGCTTTGCTCGACTCTCGCCCAAGCCGCGCCCGAAGATCCCTCCGGACCCAAGAGCAGTAAGCGACTGAATGAGCTGATAGCCCTCGGTCGTGCTGTATTTAAACGGGTCTAAGAATGCTAAGAGTCGGCCGAAGCGATACGGAGCGGTGATCAACAACAGAGCCAAGGCGGGCGTAGCAGCCAAGACGACCCCGCAGAGATGGGTCAGTCGTGCACCTCCAATAAACAGCATATAGAGGGCTATGAGCAGAAAGATCAGCGCCATGGCGAAGTCGGATTGCTTGAGCGCGATGAGGGCTGCAAAAGTCGTGAGAATGAGCACGGGCAAGACCCCTTCGGAGAATGCTTTGATGCGCTCCCCTTTCCGCACAGAGAACGCCGCGAACGAGATAATCAGAGCGAATTTCAAGAACTCCGTGGGCTGAAGCTGGAAGGGCCCAGGGAGGCGCAGCCAACTGCCGCGCACGCTCAAGCCGGGAATGAGCGTCAGGAGGGTCAACCCCAGGGCTGTCAGCAAAAGTATATGATCTATTCTGAAAAAGACGTGATACTCTATCTTGGAGCAGACCCAGAAGGCGATGAGCCCCAGCGCAAGAGCGATGAGATGCTTGACGAGAAGATACGAGGGCTGCTCGTAGCGAAGGGCAGCGATGGGCAAGCTGGCACTGGCGACCATGACCACGCCTAGCAGAGAGAGCGCGAGAACCACCATGACCAGCTGTGACGTGCCCACGTGCGCACCTCCCCTTCCAGGCTTCGCCCTAGACTTCGTCTGGACTGTTCACCGTGCCGCCGCAGACGGCACGATGTACGATCCAGGCGAAGCCTGGTGAGCGTCCTCTGTTATACGCGATGGGAAGAGGCTTCTGAAGGACTGCTGTCGAGGCCTCTCTGGGGGTTTGTCTTGATGGGATGGGACGAGTGTCCTTGGCCTTAGGGTGATTTATTCATAGCGCAAGGCTTCTATGGGGGAGAGCTGTGCCGCTCGCCACGCCGGCCAGAGCCCCGCTATCGCCCCTAACACGACCGAAAAGCCTAAAGAACCTGCTATTAGCGTTCCGTCGAATGCCACACTGAACAGATCTGTTCGTAGAAATTGTTGTGCTGCCATGGCAACAGATTGCGCGATGGCTCCCCCTATTATGAGGCCTATAAGCCCTCCCAGTAACCCTAGTAAGCTTGATTCGAGAAGAAAGAGCATAATGATATGTTCGCGTCCGGCTCCAATGGCCCTGAGAATCCCGATCTCGTGCGTGCGCTCTAAGATAGCCATGAGCATGGTATTGGTCAGCCCAATCCCTCCGACGAGCAAAGAGACCCCAGCAATCGCTCCCAACGTCCAGCGCAGCACGGTCAGCACGCCGCTGACCAAGTCACTGAGCTGTTTTGACGACTGCACGAGAAACTCGCGCTCGGTTACGGATTCTCTCAGGGTTTTTTGAATCTCTTGGGCGAGCGCCGTCGTATCTATGCCGGGCGCTGCACGCACAAACACAATTGAAACGAAGCCCTTCTCGTCTACGAACTCTTCTAGCTTAGCAAGCGATAAGTAGAGCGCGTAGTCGTCTTGGTCGTTTCTTGTGGGCTTCAAGAGCCCGACGACGCGAAACGCACGATTCTGAATAGTAATACTGTCACCGAGCGCGACTTTCAGATCGCGCGCCGCACCCGCACCGAGCACAACTTCGTCTTCTCCCGAGAGAAAGAGCCGCCCTCCAGCAAGCTCCAGCCCACCGAAGAGTTTTTCACCATCGTCAAAAGATCGAACCCCCACGACAGTGAGAAACCCCGGGGTCGCGGCACTCTTGACGGGGAGGATCTCGCGCCGCACCGCTCCAACGCTCCTGACCCCAGCGATATTCTTCAGCAACGAGAGATCGAGCGGCGCTGGTCGTGGCTCTCCTAAGCTCCCCGCAGGCACGACGAGAATGACATCAGCGCCTAGTTTTGCAAATTGTCGCTCGATCGCGCGCTGCGCCCCCAAGCTCAGCGAGATCAGCGCTACGACCGCAGTCATACCGATAGCGATCCCAATGAGTGTGAGGGCACTGCGGGCCTTACGTGCTCCCAGGTTCCGCAGGGCTAGAAGTGTCAAGTCGCGCAGCATTATAATAATTATGGACGCATCGAGAACTCTGTCAACTCTAACGTGAACACCGTCACAAAGAGCAGCCCACGGCGCTCGTCAATCTGCAAGAGCGGGGGAAACGGCACAGCTTTATTGAGCGTCAGCGCCAACACTGTACGCTGATTGGGCTTCTTGGGATCAGTCAGCACGCCCCGGATTACGTCGACGCCAGCGACCTTGTCGCGTTCGCCTGCCTCAAAGCGTGCCCCGTTGGGCAGCACATAGACAGTATTGGGCTGAATATCCGGGAGGAACTTGCGCAAAGCGAGAAGCGATTCGCTGTTGACTTCCAACTGGGCACGCGCTAAGCCCTCCAGCACGCCGCGCTCGAGATCCGTCCGGGTGCCCGTAACTTCGTTGGTCGTCTTCACCGTGAACGTATCGCTTGTTATGGGCTGGATCTCCATGGTCAAGAGAATGGGATAGACTGACTTCTCTTGGGTGATCTTATAGACGGATCTGCTGGTGCCGCCGGGATAGTTCTGAAAGAAACCGCCTTGTTGAGCGAGCACTCCTCCAGCGATTCCCAAAAACACTATAAAGACGAGGGTACGCTTCATGTGTCCTCCTTGAAAGAGAAGGGGCCTTAACCACAGGCTGATGCATCCTTCCCTCAGGGCCTGGGCGGGGTCTCCCTTAGCAGCCTCCGAAGGACGCGGTTCGATCACCGGGTTAAGGCCCGTTCTCATCTTACTCTATTGTGTTGAGCTTGTCCATTCAGTTCACAGTGAGAAAGATCACCAGACGATTATTAGTCTCATCTGATTCGGAGATGCGATTCTCCGGGTCCACCGTCACGGCGATCTCATACGTTCCTGGGTTGAGCGAGATCGTGTTCAACTGCGCGACGAGAGTCGTCCGGGCACCGCCATCTAAGTTCGTCACGGTCTGGCGGCTGAAGACCGGATCGGTTCCTGAGGAGCCGAGCAGATTGCGATAGCTAAATTCGACGGAGAACGGCCCCGAGGGCACAGCTCCTAAGTTCGCAATCACAGCGGAGAACCGAACGATCTGCCCGCGTGATACGGTTGGCTGATTCGGCGTGAGGGTCAAGCTGGTCACGGCGAGGTCGACCAGCCCGACTGCGCCGCCGATGGCCACTCGTGCTGTTTGCATGTTATTGGTCTCATTGAGCTCTGGGATCACGTTCTCCGGGTCGAGCGTGACGCGGATCTCGTAAAGACCCGGGACGAGATTGCTCGTATCCAGCTCGACTTTGACTTGTTTGGCTTTGTCCGGTCCCACCTCAAGCTCGGTGATGATCGCCGTGCCGAAGACCTTAAACTCTGGGCTAGGCTGGGCGGGATCGTCCACACGGCGGAAAGCGAATTCTACTTTGAAGTCACGGGTCGTCCGCCCGGCTCCAATGTTTTGTACATCGGCGAAGACCCCCAAGGGCGTGCCGATGGGCACGGGCCCGCTGGGTTGGAAGACCAGCGGCTCACGGAAAGTCAAATCTGGCTTCCCAACGATGATCACTTGGAGGCCGCGGGCGGCGCGAGGCCCACCAATGTAATTATTGAGCTCGCTGACTTCTTCGACGCGCCCGTAGGGCTGGTCCGCTGTCGGCGGATCGACGATGACCCCGATCTCATAGACTCCTGGCGCGAAGGGCTCCGTGCTCACTTGGGTCTTCGCGATGAATTCGTCAGTCAGCCCGAGGCCTGTCGTGCGGGATCGTGTCCCGATCTCCGTGCACGGCTGCTGGGAGAAATACTCACGGATGCAGAAGGCGACGTCGAAGCCTCCGGCAGCGACTTGCCCAGTGTTTCTGACCGTCACTTCAAGATCGAGCATCTCGCCTTGGGTGATGTCCAAGCTGATCGGCGCTACGGGGGTCTCTGGAGTGTTCGCGCGCTTGACTTTGAGCGTAGCACGATCGGGGAAGAGATCCGGCCCGAAGATGAGCAAGGCTTGCCCTTGGCCTGGCTGGCCTGGAATACCCGTGCCACTGGTAACGATATTATTGGCTTCGTTCTGTTCTTCGATACGGTTCTGCGGGTCAAGAGTTACTGTCAGCTCATAGAAGCCTGGGCGCACTGGCGGGCCTGTCTCCAACCGACACTCGGCAGCGAACTTTCCGCCCGGCACAAGAGGAGGCACAGCAACCCGTGCGAAGGGGACCGGCGTAGCTGTCACGTCCTCCAGACGACGATACGCGCATTGCGCTTCGGAGCTTTCAGCGGGAGCGTCACCGATGTTTTCGACCGTGAAGAGTATGCGCACGGGCTGCCCACGATGCGCGGCCAGCGATGGCGGGTCAAATGCGAACGCTGTGATCGCCAGATCGGGCCGGCGCGGGAGAATCACGCGAAAGCCGATGACCATCTCGTTGTTCGTCTCGTCTAGTTCTGCGACGCGCCCTTGGGGGTCTATAACAATGCGCACTTCATAAGCCCCTGGGGTGAGCGAGGGCAGTTGCGCCTGCGCGGTCAGCTCGGCATTGGGATTGAGCTTATTGTTCGTGCAGTTGGCCGTGCACGGGATGGGGTTCCAGCGCAGGCGTCCCGCCTCGCGCACGGAGAATTCGACGTCAAACCCCTCGGCGACTTTCATCCCATTGTTGATGATCTCCGCGGTGACTGTGCCCTTCCCTTGCTCAATAGGCGATGCCGGCGTCACGAATAAGCTCTTTGGAGCAAGCTCCGGCAATCGGGGCAGAGGAGGCTGTAAAGTCAGCGCTGTCGTCAGAATATTATTGGACTCATCGAGTTCACTGATACGATCGTCGGGGTCTACGACAACGCGCAGCTCATGAATACCCGGCTGCAAGGAGAGTTCTCCTGTCTTTAAGGAGACCTGAGCTGTTTGCCTGGAAGCTTCAGCTATCTTTGGTACAGTTACGGTCGCAAAACGGCGCTCGTTCACGAAGAACGCCACTAGGACCCCTTCAGCTGGGGCTGTCCCAGCATTCGCGATCTGAGCCGTGACGAGCACTTCATCACCAGCACGAACTGGTGTTGGTGTGAGCACAAGGCTTTCAGGGTAAAGCTCCGGCCCTTTGACCATGAGATATGCTGTCAAAGCATTGTTCGCTTCGTCCTGTTCCTCGACAGCACCATTCGGTTGTTCTTTAGTTACCGGGTCAACTCGCACGTGGATGAGATACGTCCCAGGCTCGAGCTGAGCCATACGAGGGTCACGGGGGTTGGGGAATTCAGACTTTTCAGAGCGCTCCTCGCCTGCCCTCAGCCCTTCAGAGATAGTTGCTCGGGCGAATTCGACTAACTGATCGGGTGGGCAAGTGCTGCGCGGCGTTGGAAGCTTACAGAAGAGATACTGCACATCGAACGTACCGGCATCGACAGGGCCGCTGTTGCGAATCGTCACCGTTACTGTTGTCCTGCCGTTAATATCCAACGGGGACGCCGGATCGAACGCGAGCGCGATGGGAATGAGATCGGGCTTGTTAAGCCGTGACGGGCGAATCTGCAAGCCCACGATTAATTCGTTATTTGTCTCGTCTTCCTCGGAGATCTGATTGGTAGAATCGACTAAGACTTTGATCTCGTAGTTTCCCGGCTCGATTTCGGCCTTCGATGTGTCGAGCGTTCCCTCAACAGTGATCGCTTGGTCACGGGGGCTCAGCCCTTGTGACAGAAGAACAAGTCCCTTGCCGTCGGGGAAGCTCACCCACGGGCGGGTGGGGTCGCTCTTCAATCTATAGAAAAATTCGACAGCAAAGCGCGGCGCGGGGCTGCCGCCAGTATTGACGATCTTCGCGCGTGCGACCACCGCAAAACCCTTATCGACTGGGGAGGCAGGGCTGAGCACAAGACTGATAGGATGCAGCTCCGGCAAAGCAGGAGCACCCGCTTGGCTCCACACCGTCCAACGGCTTGACCCCCCTCCCCACACCATAACAGTAAAGAGAACAATCAGAATTACTCCAAGACTACGCACCCACGTTCGCGATATTTCCCCGGTGCACCGCGCCCAGCGATCCATGAATGCCACCTCCTTGATGGTGTATGCCAGATCTTTTTCTAAGATCATTCTAGCTCGTAATATTTGCAAAGTCCAATCCCTTATCGTCGTGCAACGTAGAGCCCACCGTCGTCTGCGCCGACATAGATATCTATAGACGCACTGGGGCCGCTGACGTAGAGCGCTGGGGTAGTACGGATCGCCGCGCGGGGATCGATGCCGGCACCTGGCACAGCGAGAATAAACTGAGCGCGCCCGCTATCAGGACTGATCCCGTAGAGTCTGCCGTCCACAGACCCAACGATGATCGTCCCTGTTCCGGTGGCTCCCAGACGACGGTCAACGACTGGTGACGAGCGCGGCAGGTCCCCGTCGAAGGGATTGGGATTGTTATCGGTCACGATAGCGACAGCGAATTTCTGCTTGCCGCGCTCCCTGCCCTTTATGGGCTGGCCCTTGCTATCTTTCTCGTCGCTCCGAAAGAGCGCATAGAGCTTGCCGTCATCGGAGACAAAATAGACGGCGTTCTTGACAGGGTCGACAGCGGCTTTGGTGCGGACTGGCCCGAAGGTCTCGAAGGTATAGAGTTCTTTGCCTTCACGATCAATTGCGTAGAAGACCCCGTTGTCTGCACCGAAATAGATCACGGCGCCTTCAGTTCCAAGGATATCCAACAGTGGCGAGCCTCGGATCGGGCTACCAATTACTACAGGGCTAAAGACGTTCGTCTGAAAATTATCGCGATCAATCGCATAGAATTTCCCATCGTCGGAGCCAAAATAGACCGCACTTTTGACAAAATCGATGATGGGCGCAGTGCGAATGGCCCCTTTTGCCGCATTGAATGTAGGGTTAGTTGGGCCACCAAGCTCACCAGTCAGGGCGTTGAGAGCCAGGAGTTGCTGGTCATCCCCAGCGACATAGAGTGTACTCCTGGGCTGATCCAGCGCCGGGGGCACACGAATGGGAGCAGCCCGCTGAGCAGGGTTAAATCCCTCGACGAGCTGCCCCGTGTCTCGGTCCACAGCGTAGAGCTTGCCGTCATCGGCCCCGATATAGATTCTGTTGCGCGCTTCGTCAATCACTGGGGAAGTACGCATGGGGTGGCGCTTCGCAGGATCAGGGTCGGGCGAAAAGACCCACTTGGCTCGTCGAGGTTGCTCAGAACTGATCAGTGGGATCGCGTAGAGATTCCCGTCATCGGCCCCAAAATAGATGGCGTTCTTCGCTAGGTCAATCACGGGCGAAGAACGAATAGGGCTGCCATCAGGCACTTTGAAGACCAACTGCAGATTGCTCTGCGCTAGCCCCGCTGATACTGTGCTGAGCGCGCCCAATACGATAGCGACAGCCAGCACTCTCGCGATACGGTGCATAGTCGCCTCCTTGGAGCTATTTTAGGTCCCCTAATTTTTGCACGCGATTGTTGAGCAGTTCGACAATATAGATATTGCCCGCGCTGTCGAGAGCAATATCTTGCGGCGCGTTGAACTCCCCTTCCCCCGTGCCTTGCACACCCCATTGCCGCACGAATTTGCCTTCGCTGTCAAATTCCTGGACACGATGATTATCTTGATCAACGACGAGCAAGTTCCCTTGGTCCGTGAAGGCTAAACCGCGAGGGGTATCGAACTGCCCTGGGGCAAAGCCTTTGCGCCCAAACTTGAGCAGAAACTCCCCGTTCTCTTTGAATTTCTGAATGCGATGATTCCCTGTATCTGAGACATAGACATTTCCTGCTCTATCGACAGCCACTGCCTTCGGTTCAAAAAATTGCCCATCGCCAATCTGGCGTGGACCGGCACCATCGGGATCGACGCAGCGCCCTGTGGGAGGTGTCATCGTGAGATTACATTCGCTCCCCCATTGGGTTATGAATTGCACTGGGGACCGACTAATGTCAAATTTCTGAATGCGATGGTTCCCTTTATCAGCCACGTAGGCGAACCTTCCCGTGCTGTCCAGTCCAATGCTGATAGGGGCATCAAACTGGCCAGGGCCACTGCCACGTGTGCCCCACTTAGCCAAGAACTTCCCGTTAGCGTCAAATTTCTGGATTCTATGATTGCCGCTGTCCACGACATAGACATTGCCTGCTGCGTCGACGGCGACATCTGTTGGGCCGTCAAACTGCCCATCGCCTGGAACAAGCGGCCCCCCGCCATCGGGATCGCGACACCCCTCCCCGGTCCGCAACAGACATCGGCTACCCCACACAGCCCGTGGGAGCTTTTCCGTGAGTTTGAACGTGCTCGGATCAAAGACTTGAATGCGATGGTTCTCCGTATCGGCAACGTAGATGAACCCTTTACTGTCCACAGCGATTCCCTGGGGGCTCCGGAATGCGCCAAGTTCGCTGCCATCTCGCCCAAATTGATCGAGGAAGAAGAGCCCATCAGCGACTTTGCGCCCTGCGATAAACTCAAACGTGCTTTGCTGCCGCAGGATGCTCCGCTCGCTCCGATTGCCTTGGCGGTCCACTAAGACGACGTGGAACTTGAGCCGCTGCGCGCTGTTGCACGACATGGAAAAACTTAGCTCGCCTTCTTTGTCGCCCAAGACTTGCTCGCTCACATCGATGCCATTGGGGTCGATGGGCAGCGAGCAGTCCCCCACACGCTTGGGATCAAAGTTGATCAGCTGAAAGTAGACGCGGCTCAATTGGCCCTCACGATCTATGAAACCGACTAGGACTTTCTGCTCAGCCCCGAGGGGGATCTCCGTAGGGAAGATGATCTTGCTGATGATCGGCTCTGGGCCGACGGCTTTAAAAGAAAATATCTTGGGTTGGCTGACGTTCTTCTTGGCATCTTCGAGCGTCACTTCGAGGGTGACATCTTGCGGCACGGTCGTGAAGATGCGAAAGCCAAATTCCCCTGTCTCGCTTGTCTGGGCTGGGGGCTCAAAGCTGAAGATCTGCCCCGCTCGAAACGTCCCTGGCGGGGCGTCCTTCACTTCGGTCGCTTCGATGACGCGAAATGTCACTTTGATTATGTCTTTATTGATATCTTTGTACCCGATAGCTCCCTCAAAGTCACTCCCATCGGCTGCGATCCAATTGATAAAAGTCTCTTTCGGGGGGAGAGTCCCTGAGGGGCAATTATCTGCGGGCAAACCTGGTGGCGCGATGACGCATCGGCCCGTGGGCAGGAGCACGTATATCACGCGCGGGGCTTCTGGACTCTCGATCTGGGACTGCGAGAGCAACCCTGGGGTGTTCAGACCGACTATAACCAACAGCAGCGTGAGCACGAACGCTCGACCTATGCTATTATTCCCCCTGCGCCTCATCGTTCAACCTCCTTAAAGTTTTGGTGCTATCCGAAATGTGGCGGCAGCGTATACGAGCCGGTCGCGTATTCAGCGGGATAGAGCACGACCCGTCGGCCGTCAGAAGCTAGCTGGGTATAGAAGGGCCGGACTCCGTCAAATGCCGACGCTGCTCCTGGCACTGGTGCTGGAGCTGTCTTGTTGATCCCATAGACCTGATCGTGGGCGACAGCTAACTTCAGCGGGTCGCGCTGCTGCTCTTCTACTGTATAGAATCGGATCAAGCCCACAACCCCGTTCATGCGAGTCCCTTCCAAGGCCTTGACCAGGGCTTCAGCTTCGGTGGTGCGGGCGCGCCCGAGCGCATCAGCGAGCGCATAAACAGCATCATAGGTGGTCGCCGCTGTGAAGACCGGCCGCACTTTGAACTGCGCTTGATATTTCTTATAGAACTCGAGCGTTTTGGGGCCCACTCTTTCAGTCTCCGCCACGAAGTCCGTGACGACATACCCTGTGGCTGCGCCCTTCAGATCGTCATAAAGTAGCGCTTCGTTCCACCCAAAGAGCGCGACTTTCACTTTGTTTGCGGACCAGCCCTGCGCGAATTCCGTTCCAATCTTGGCATCAAAGAACGCCGTGATCGCCGTGGGCACGTTGATCTTCTGCAAGCGCTCTAAGAGCACTCCAGCCTGACCGTCGGCGAGATTGCCCACGACGTCTAAGCCTGCTCGCGTGAGCCTGGGCAGCAATGCGGCGCGAAAGTCCGCGCTCTGCTTGGATGTATCACCAACGATAGCGACAGCGTTTGATCGAAGCACCTTGTCTTTAATCAGATGCCCGACCAAAAACTCCCGGCTGAACTCGCCGCCATCGAAAGCTTGTGCGCTAGCGCTGACGAGGCCCGCGCGAAAGATATATTTAAAATTCTCAAAGTTCCCGGCGACTTGATCCGTCCCCAGCAGCGGCGTCCCCGTGATAATAAAGGGCTTCTTGACTTTGGGGATGTCGAGCAAGAGCGCGGGGATCGTGTCTGCGCGGGAGAGACCTACGATAGCGTCAGCCCCCTTACCAATGAGATCGTTCAACGCGGCCCGAGCGCGGGCGGGATCGGTCTCGCTGCCCAGATCTTGGGGGATGAGCTTGAAATTCAGCTCGCTCGCTGCCAGTTGTGCTCCGTTGAGAATCCCTTGGCCGAGGGGAGAGGCTGTGCTTCCGAGAACCCCGATGGTCATCGTTTGCTGGCTGAAACCCTTATAGTGTCCCAAGACGAGAGCCCCGGCTGTGGCCCCCAGGACTCGCAGGAACGTGCGACGGCTGAGAGCTGCGCGCATAGATGGCCTCCTTCGGTCCGCCCCATTATAGCACGGGATTGCCCCCTGTGCCTAGAGCGTGACACGTATAAATACCATCAACTGAGAAAAAAGTTTCAATGTGATCTCCGCTACAGACGGCTTTCGGAAGATAGGGTATAATAAAATCCCTCTACCATCCTCTCACCACCACTCCACAAGCGGGTGGGATGGAGCCCCTCCCCCAAGGGGCTCCTTATTTTTGGAGAATCTCTCGGATAGCCTGAGCGGCGTATAGCACGTCTTCTCGCGATACGTCAAGATGTGTTACTAAGCGTATCCGACGTGGCCCGATTGCTAAAGCTAAAATATCTCTCTGTTTGAGCTCAGCAATTAGCCTTTCGGCAGGCGTCTTGGAGAGCTCGAAGATCACGATATTGGTCTCGACAGGCTCGAGGCGCACCTCGGGGATCTCTTGGAGAACCTTCGCGAGCAGCTGGGCGTTCTCATGATCTTCGGCAAGCCGCTCAACATGATGCTCGAGCGCATAGAGTCCTGCGGCAGCGAGAATCCCGACCTGGCGCATCCCCCCACCGAGCATCTTGCGCACCCGTCGGGCTTTCTCAATGAATTCTTTTGAACCGACGAGCATCGAGCCCACCGGCGCTCCTAGCCCCTTGGAGAGACAAAACATCACAGAATCAAAGCCCTCCGTCAGCTCCTTCACTGAGCGCCCAGTCGCAATAGCAGCGTTGAAGATTCGCGCCCCATCGAGATGCACGGCCAAGCCACGCTCGTGCGCCCTTTCGATAATCTCTCTGGCCCACTCTACAGGATAGACGCCTCCGCCCTTGAAGTTATGAGTGTTTTCTAAGCAGATCAGGCGCGTTTGAGCATAGTAATACACTTTCGGTCGGATAGCGCGCTCGATCTGCTCCCAGCGCAGGAACCCACGCTCACTAGGGATCGGGCGGGGGATAACCCCCGAAAACGCTCCCATCATCGCCATCTCGGAGTTAAAGATATGGGAAGCTTCTTCGACAATGACTTCATCCCCTGGCTGGGTGTGGACTTTGATGGCGATTTGGTTGCCCATCGTCCCCGAAGGGACAAAGAGCGCTGCTTCGCGTCCGAAGAGCTGAGCCGCGTATTCTTGGAGCTTATTGACCGTAGGATCTTCCCCGAAGACGTCGTCGCCGACTTCAGCCTCGGCCATGGCGCGACGCATCGGGGGCGTCGGCTTCGTGACTGTGTCGCTGCGCAGGTCTATAATCTTTCGCATGATATTTAAGGCCCTCACCCCGCCCTACGGGCACGCTGCGCGTGGGCTTCACCTTCGCCAGCCTGTGGCTGGCGAAGATGTACGGTCCAGGCGAAGCCTGGGGAGTGAGGGCCTCCTCTCATTACGGCTGCACGATGATCTTCCCCTTCATCCCCATGGGCTCATAGGACAAGCAGAAGTATTCATATTCTCCAGGGACAGTGAACGTATACTCAAATGACTGTCCCTGCTCCATAAGGAGCCCTGAGTTGAAGGCTTCCGCGCCCGCGGGGATCTTATCGGGATACGCTTGGACCGAATAGACACAGGTCATGCCCTCTGCACACTCGCTCACCCAGCGAACCGTCTCGCCGACTCTGATGGTCAACTCTGCTGGGTCAAAGAAATGCCGGCCATCAGAAGTGCTCACCATTTTGACAATATAAAGGTTCCGTGACGCTTGTTGTGGTGCTGTCACGGTGATCGTCTTCTCTGCAGAAGCGGTGCTGCCGTCAGGGGCAGTCACGATGAGCTTCACCGTGTACGTCCCCTCAGTCGTGAACGTATGCGTTGGGTTGGCTTCGGAGCTTGTGGAGCCGTCGCCGAAGTCCCAAGTGTAGCTGGCTGCTATGCCCTGGACTTCCGCAGTGAATGAGACTTCTAACGGAGCTGGCCCCTCTATGACGCTCGCCGAGATCGCCACCGACAGGGCCGCTGTCACTGTGATCTCGATCTGGGCTGTCTGCTTCGCTTCGAGCTTGGGGCTTGTCTCTTTGGCTTGAGCCGCGGTCTTGACCGTCAACTTCACGGTGTACGTCCCACTGGTGCTGTATGTGTGAGAGACGGTTTGGCCCTTCTCTGTTGTGCCATCGCCAAAGTCCCACTCAAAGACGATATCTTTTGTGACCTCCTTGCCGGCATCGTCCTTGGCTGATCCTGCAAACTCGATAGCTTGGTTGACTGTAAACTGCGCACCACTCTGCGGCTTAGTGATCACGGCTGTGGGGGGCTTGACTCCACCACCGCAGCTGGTCAAGAGCGTTCCGGCGACGAAGAGCACCCCAACAATGAGTAACACAAATCTTATTGTTTTCATGTGATACCTCCTGGTTTTTGTCGTATGAGTTTATAGTGCTATAAGCGTAGTCAGATTATTGCTTTGAGTTCTGTTTATCTTCCCTCCTTCCCCATTCATAACAGATGCTGGAGCCAGGTCTCTTGATCCGGCCAACCCTCTCTGCCGATGAGCGGCAAGAAGCTGCACGCGCAGAGTTCCTCGCGATGCAGCTTCCCCTGCTCTTTGGTGAGGGCAAGAAGCGTTTGCAGCTGACGCCCTCCCACTGGGATGACTATCCTGCCGCCTTCGGCCAATTGCTCCACCAGCGATGAAGGCACCTCCGGTGCTGCGGCCGTCACAATAATTTTATGAAAGGGCGCCTCTTCGGGCCACCCCAGCGTCCCATCTCCTACCCGAAAACTGATATTCGTATACCCCGCATCAGTCAAGAGCTTGCGCGCTTTCTCAGAGAGCGCAGCGAAGCGCTCGATCGTATAGACGTGTCCGGCTAATTCAGCTAAGATCGCCGTCTGATACCCTGACCCCGTACCGATCTCCAGCACCCGATCGCTCTTCTCCAGCTGTAACGCTTGAGTCATCAGAGCGACAATATAGGGCTGGGAGATCGTCTGGCCGCAGTCGATGGGCACAGGATGATCAGCATACGCGTGATCCCACAGGGCATTAGGGAGGAAGAGATGGCGTGGAATGCGTCCCATCACCTCGAGCACTCTCTTGTCCGTGATCCCCTGGGCCTCGAGGCGCCGGATCATCTCCAGCCGATCCTTCTGGGGTGATCCGCTCGATTCCACATCCCTCAAAAGACCATCTCCTTTGTATGTACTACCCCTCAAGGTAGGGCAGGACAACTCTCTATTTTTGTATCTTATTGAGAGGCCGGAGGAAATGCAAATCGCACATCGAGCTCATTGTGCACGATCACAATACAGTGATCGGCGTGGAGTGAGAGCGGCCCTAAGCTCAGCTTGGGAAATCCCTCCAAGAGCGCTGCTTCTTCTGGGAGAAATTCGAGGTGATCGCTCAAGACGAACGCTCCGTCTTTGTGGAGCTGGGCGTGGCGGATGGGCGAGCCCTGCTCATAGAGCCAATAGACTCTTAACCCTAAGCCCTGTACACTCTTAAGCGCATCAGATAACCCTCCCGGCGCGATAAAGATTCCCGGCGAGCTCTCGAGTTCCCGATCTTTGTGGGTGCTGTCGGCAAAAGCTTTGAGAGCTCTTTGCAGCAGAGCCGCGGTGGAGCGCTCATCGGGGTTTAAGTGCCTAAGCTGACTGCCCTCCAATCGCACGATGATCTGGTTCTGCAAGACCAAATAGACTATGACGTCGCGGCGAATCCCGTGAGACAGACAGAACGCTGCTGTCACGCAGCGACAAAGAATATCTAATCGTCCGGCGCTACCAGGAAGATCGTTGAGCGTGAAGTTGGGCGTCAGCGGCACCCGATGCCCTAAGACGATGAACGCGCGCATCTTATCCTTTCCAATAGCTGCGCACAAACAGCACCAGCACGGGGAAGAGCTCCAAGCGCCCTGCCCACATCAGAAAGACCAATAAGATTTTCGACGTCCCAGGAAGCTGCGCATACGTGCTCATTGGCCCAACTAGGCCAAAGCCTGGGCCGACGTTCCCCAACGTGGCAGCCGCAGCGCTTGCGGCCTCAACCATGTTCATATTCAACCCTACTCGAGCTGCGTCCCAGAGCAAGAGCATACTACTCACTGCAAAGATCGTCACATAGAGAATAGCGAAGATCGCTACAGCTCGCACGATAGATTCGCTCACAACGCGCCCGCTTACCCGAATGGGCAGCACTGCCTGCGGATGGATGACGTTACGCGTCTCCCGCACGATAAACCGAAAGACCAGCCACGTCCGAATCACTTTGATCGAGCCGGCTGTGCTCCCTGCGCACCCTCCCAGAAACATTAAGACTAACAAGATCATCTTCGCTGTTGGAGCCCAGCGCTCAAAGTCAGCGCTGGCATATCCTGTGGTCGTCATGATGCTCACCGCTTGGAAGGCGCTATGACGTAGGCCCTCAACCCCCCCATCGACGCTCATCCACAAGGCAAGCGTTGCCCCTCCTAAGAGCGCCCCATAAAAGCGTGCTTCTGTATCAGTAATAAGAGAATGCCACTGCCGCCGCGCTACCACCCGATAGAGCAGAGCAAAGTTGAGCCCCCCTATCGCCATGAACAGAACAGTGATCCATTGAGCTGCTCCAGAAAACACAGTGAATCCGGAATCTTTCGTTGAGAACCCTCCGGTAGACAGCGTGGTGAACGCATGAGCGACCGCATCGAACCAGCTCAGCCTTCCCACAAAGACGAGTAAGATCACATCGAAAGCCGTCAAGCCGACGTAGATCCCCCACAACAGTCGAGCTGTCTCCCGAATGCGGGGTGTCAGTCTCTCGAGAGTTGGCCCTGGGGCCTCAGCGTCCATGAGTTGCGAGCCGCCGACTCCCAACTTGGGCAAGAGCGCCACGGCCAAGACGATTATTCCCATTCCGCCGAGCCATTGCGTAAACGCTCGCCATAAGAGCAGCGCCTTGGGCAGCCCCTCGACGTGGGCGATCACTGTTGCGCCCGTGGTCGTGAAGCCGCTCATCGCCTCAAAGTAGGCATCTATAGGACGCAAGGCCCCCATGAGCGCAAAGGGCATTGCTCCCAAAAAGGCGACGACCGCCCATGCCAACGCGACAACAAAAAAACCCTCGCGCGGTCGGATATCTCTCTCTGTGAACGCCGCGCGTTCCATGGCCCACCCTCCCAGTCCAGCAAGAGCCCCCGTTAGGGCGTAAGGCCACCAGATCTCACGAGCAAAGATCGCATAGATCAAGGGCAGCGCAAACGCAATGCTGAACCATTTGACCAACACACCCACCAGATGGAGCGCTGCCCGCACGTCTACAGAGAGATCCCAGCGTCGCATCATAGGAGCTTCTCGATTTGTTGTGCGGCTGCTTTCGTACTGAAGACGATGGCGTGATCCCCTGGCTGAAGAACATCCGTCCCGCGCGGGATGATGACGCTCTCGCCGCGCACAATCGCGCCGATCAGTACCCCTGCTGGTATCTGCGCTTGTGCCAACGGAATCCCAATGAAGGGGCTCTCAGGGGAGACCTTGATCTCGAGTACCTCAGCGCGGTCTTGCTCTAGTGAGAGCGATTTCTCGATGCGTCCGCGCGTGAATGAGATGATCTCCTCTGCGATCAGCCGCCGGGGATTGATCGCAATATCAATGCCCACACGCTCAAAGATCGTAATAAAGTTGGGGTCTTCGACGCGCACGATAACTTGTGGAACACCCATGCGCTTGAGCAAGAGCCCGCAAAGCAAATTGCGCTCATCTGCCCCGATGACGCTGACGGCGACGTCGCAGCGAGAGAGCCCTTCGCGCTCTAAGAGCTCTATATCTGTGCCGTCGCCGTGGAAGACCAAAGTATTAGGTAGATTCTCAGCAAGCCAGCGGCTGCGTTCCTCATCGGGCTCGATGAGCTTGGGTTTGAGCCCGCGAGCCTGCAAGATTTGCGCGAGGCGAAAGCCAATCCGCCCTCCTCCTACGATCAAGATCTCTTTGACGGCGGGATAGAGACTCAGTCGTCGGTTAAATTCGTGAACAGCTTCTGGGGTCCCGATGAGCACGAGCCGGTCATGAGCGAGGATTTGATCTTCGCCGCGGGGGATGATCACAGCGTTCTCGCGGATAATGCTCGCAACGTTGCAGTCGGCGGGGATAGCTGCCTCGCGCAGGCGCAACCCCAGCAAAGGAGAGTTCTCTTCGACGACGGTCTCAGTCATCAAGATCTTGCCGTCAGCAAACTCGTCTGAAGCGCGAACCCCGCGCAACCCGATCACGTCAGCAATCGCTTGGGAAGTAATTAACTCGCTGCAGACCATCTCGTCGACCCCTAAGTAGCCGCGCTTCCATGTCTGGAGATATTCGGCATCTTGCACGCGAGCGACCGTGATCTGGGCGCCGAGTTGTTTTGCAGCAGCACACGCGACGATGTTCACTTCGTCGATATCGGTGCTGGCGATGGCTAAGTCAGCTCTCTCAGCTCCGGCGTCTTTGAGGGTCTTCAAGCTTGCGCCGTTACCCAGCACCCCAAGCACATCAAGCTCTTGGAGAAGCTGAAGCCGATCCGGGTCTTTCTCGATGACGACGACGTCGTGATCGGTCTGGAGCGCTGCAGCGATGCTCCGGCCCACCTCTCCCGCCCCAACAATAACGACACGCATACAAAACAGTTTAAAGTGAAAAGTTCCCAGTGACAAGTTATACTATCGCCTGATGGGCTTTCTTGACAAGCTGTGTGCGATTGCGCACCGGAATAACAGTTGGCTTTGCATCGGGCTTGATTCAGAGCTTTCAAAAATTCCAGCGTTCCTGCGAGAGCGCCACGGCGCTCACGCTGTTTTAGAGTTTAACAAGGCGATCATCGAAGCGACGAGCGATCTCGTCTGCGCGTATAAACCCAATCTCGCATTCTATGAGATGCTCGGCCCGGTGGGGCTAGAGATTCTCTATAAAACGCGTGAGCTGATCCCCACAGAGATCCCCGTCATTGGGGACGCCAAGCGCGGAGATATCGAAAATACGGCGCGGGCTTATGCTAAAGCGCTCTTTGAGTATTATCGCTTCGACGCCGCGACGGTCAATCCCTTGATGGGCTTCGACTCCGTCGCACCGTTTTTAGAGTACTCAGACAAGTGCGCGTTTCTTCTGGTGCGCACCTCCAATCCCGGAGCACGAGATTTCCAAGAACTCAACTGCTTGCCCCCTCACCCCTTCCCCTCTCCCTCGGAGGGGAGAGGGGGCTCGAGGGGTGAGGGTGAGGAAGGCAAGCCTCTCTACCAGTACGTGGCCGAGAAAGCCCGCGAATGGAACACGCGCAAGAACGTGGGAGTCGTCGTCGGAGCGACAGCCCCGGATGAATTAGCAATCGTTCGTCGGATCGTGGGCGACGAGATGCCTATCTTAGTGCCGGGCGTGGGTGCGCAAGCAGGCGATCTCGCCCAAGCCATCAAGAACAGCGTGAATTCTTACAAAGAACTCGCGATCATAAACGTTTCACGGAGTGTGATTTTTGCCTCCCACGGCGAAGACTTTGCACAAGCTGCCCGCGAGGCCGCGATAGCCCTCAGAGAAGCAATCAATCGCGCGAGGGCTTGAGCGTTCTATTGATTTGCGCTATACTTGCTCTCCTTATGAGCAAGCCTGAATCACCAAGTGAAGCTGTTTCTTCAGGAGCACAGACTCTCCCAGAGCCAGCCAAGATCACCGTCACTGAGCCGGTGCCGCTGACGCCTTCCCAGCGTATGACCGTCACGCTCGGTGTCATGCTTGGGCTCTTTCTCGGCGCTTTGGAAGCAACGGTCGTCGGGACAGCCATGCCCACGGTGATCGCCAGCCTAGGAGGGCTGCACATCTACAGCTGGGTCTTCTCGGCGTATATTCTGACGTCGACGGTGACTGTGCCGTTGTGGGGGCGGCTGTCAGACCTCTACGGGCGCAAGCGTTTTATACTATTGGGCATCGCGATCTTTCTCATTGGATCGGCGCTTTCTGGGGCGGCGGCTTCGATGAGCCAGCTTGTGCTCTTCCGAGCGATTCAAGGCTTGGGCGCTGGGGCACTCCTGCCCTTGGGCATGACGATAATCGGAGAGATTTATTCGCTCGAAAAGCGCGCACGGATGCAAGGGCTCTTCAGCGGCGTCTGGGGGCTGGCGAGCATCATCGGCCCGCTCATTGGGGGCTTTATCACAGACAATCTCTCGTGGCGCTGGGTTTTTTATATCAATATCCCGTTCGGGATTGCAGCGGCTCTTCTGGTCGGGCTGGCACTCGTCGAGCCGCGCGATCATCGCAAGAAAGTCACTATAGATTACGCGGGAGCCATCACGCTCACGGCTCTGGCGACTCTCTTGCTGCTGACTCTAGGGCAGCAGGGGTGGAGCTGGGCCTTGAAGCTGGGGCTTTTGGGTGTTTGCGCTTTCTTGCTCGCGCTCTTTCTGGTTTTTGAGCGTCGTGCGGAGGAGCCCATTGTGCCGCTCTCGCTCTTTCGACACAGAATTTTTAGCGTCTCTTCGGCCAACGGCTTCTTTGTCGGCATGGCGATGTTTGGGTCGCTCTCGTTCATCCCGCTCTTTGTGCAAGGGGTGATCGGCACGACGGCGACTGAAGCGGGTACGGCGCTCACACCTTTTATGCTCTGCTGGGTCGGGTTTTCTATTGTCGGGAGCCGCATGATCTTAAAGATTGGCTACCGTCCCACGGCGCTGCTGGGGGTGGGCCTGCTTGTTGCGGGCTTTCTTGGGCTGGCGACTCTGACCGCTGAAGCCAGTCGACTCATGGTGATGGGCTATTTAGCCCTTGCTGGCGCGGGGATGGGGTTTTCGATGGTCACGCTCTTGATTGCTGTGCAAACTTCGGTATCTCGCGATCAATTAGGGATAGCAACGTCGGGAACGGTCTTCTTTCGCTCGATTGGCGGGGCGGTCGGAGTAGCGGTCATGGGCGCAGTGTTGAGCGCCCAGATGCAAGTCCAAGCGAGTAATCTCTCAGGGCTGGGCAGCTCACTTTCCGCAGAGCAGCTCACAGATCTCTTGCGTCACCCCGACGCGCTGATCAATCCGGTGGCACGGGCGCAGCTCCCAGCATCTGTTTTAGACGTGCTCCAACAGATCTTAGCGACAGCGTTGCATTGGGTTTTCATCGTGGGGCTGATTGTTGCGATCTTAGCCCTGATTGTGACGCTCTTTTTGCCAGCGGGCACGGCACAGGAGCACGCGTATGGTGGGCGCACGAGGACTTGAACCTCGGACCTCCTGCGTGTGAAGCAGGCGCTCTCCCGCTGAGCTATGCGCCCACGAGAAGACATATTAGCGCGTTTTACAGACACTTTCAAGTCTCCTCTTCCTCCTCCAGCATGCCTAGCAAACTCTCCCCCTCGCGCTTGCGCGTGATCTCCACCAACCCTAACTTCGTGATGTCCACAAAGTCCGCAGGTACCCGGTCCTTCTTCAGCTCTTCTTGGAGCTTCCGAATCACCTTCTCGACGTGATCGTGGCGCTTCATGTCCACAAAATCAGCAATAATAATCCCGCTGAGCTTGCGCAATCGTAACTGTCGTGGGATTTCTACGGCAGCTTCTAAGTTTGTGTTCAAAATCGCTTGCTCTTGGTCCTTGTGCTTGATATCGCTGCCGGTGTTCACGTCAATGGCCGTGAGCGCTTCTGTCTCAGCGATCACGAGAGAACCGCCGCCGGGCAGACGCACCCGCGACTGCAAACTCTCTCGCAATTGCTTCTCCACCCCGCGGGCCTCAAAGAGCGGCCGCTTCCCACGATACAGCTCGATGCGATCCAAGAACTCTTCCATGTGCATGTACGAGAGAAAATCTTTGATCTCTTGATAGACGCGCTCGCTGTCGACTACCACGCGCTTGACGTCTTCTATTAACCGATCGCGCAAGAAGGCGCGCACAAGATCCGGCCCACGATAGAGCAACGCTGGGGCCTTCACGCGCTGTGCTTGCTCTTCGATCCCTTTCCATGTCCCTAAAAGATAATTGAAGTCTCGTTCGAGGTCTTCTTCAGAAGCGCCAGCAGCGGCAGTACGCGCAATCAGTCCCTCTCCTTCGCGCTTGAGCTTCTTGGCAATTCTTTTGAGACGTCGGCTCTCATGCTCATCGGTGATACGTCGTGAGACCCCCAAGCGCTCATCCACAGGCAAAAAGACCCAGTAGCGTCCAGGAAGGCTAATCTTCATCGTCCCTTGGGGATTCTTTGTGCCAATACCCTCGCGCTTCACCTGCAAAATGATCTGTTGGCCACTCTTGAGTAATTTTTGGATCTGCGGGTTCTGCCCCTTCCGACCACGATGCTCCTTCCATAGGGTATCGCTGAGCTCTTTCATGGAAAGGAAAAGTTTTTCATCGAGTCCTACGTCGACAAATGCTGAATTGATCCCCGGCAAGATGTCGCGCACGATCCCCTTATAGATATTGCCCAAGATGCGCTCCGGGTTGTCATAGTGGATCTCCATAAGACGTCCGTCTTCGAGGAGCGCGATGCGCGTCGCTGGGGCGACTGTCTCAATGAGAATCTCCGTGACCGTAGGGCCTCACCTCCTTGGGGTCAGTCAGCTCTTGGAGGAGCTCCGTGATGGTCTTGTGGAGCACAGGATGCACGTAGTGCGGCGCAAGCTCTGCCAGCGGCACCAGCACGAAGCGTCGCTGATGCAGCTGCGCATGAGGGATCTTCAGATCCGGATCATCTATGATTAAGTGATCGTACAGGAGAATATCTAAATCGATCTCGCGCGGACCGTAGCGTGGGCGCTCTTGGCGCCCGAGCGCGCGCTCAATCTCTTTGCAGACCGTTAATACTTTGCGCGGAGTCAGGTCAGTCTCGATCTCGACGATGGTATTGAGAAACCATGGCTGATCTTCTATGCCCACGGGTTCGGTCTCGTAGAGCCCTGCTTGCCGACAGATCTTTATAGAGGGGGTGTGAGCCAGAGCACTCACAGCTCTTTGAATCTGCTCTTCTCGATGGCCCACGTTGGAGCCTAAGCTAATATAAGCGTGAGCGATCGCAGGTCACCTCCGCGGCTACGGCCCCCACCGTGATATCCGAGGGCAAGGGCGGATGGAGCTTGCGCACGCGCACCCGTGCGCGCTGCACCTGAGAAAAATTTCGTAAGATCTCCTCGGCGATGGCCTGGGCAAATCTCTCTATTAGAGAGAACGAGCTCGATTCGTTCACGGCGCGAATCCGCTCGATCACTCGAACGTAATCCACAGTCTCCGAAAGCTCGTCTTTTGGGGGAAGATCGAATTCAAGCTCCGCGTCAATAGCAAAGAGTTGACCGTGTGCGCGTTCATGCTCGTGCACGCCGTGATGACCAAAGAGCTGTAAGTTCTCAATGAGAATTCTTACAAGAATGCTCCTGTCCTTTCCACCAGGCTCGGATCTCGCCCACGAGAAAGAGCGAGCCGGTCACGCAGATGAGATCGCGGTGGTGTGCTTGAGCGAGGGCCAATTCTATGGCTCTATCTGATCTTGAGATAACAGTACACGGCACACCAGAGGGCCGAATCAAAGAGGCTAAATATTCTGGATCGACCCCACGGAACGCCGCGCGCGTGACGATTATTCTATCAGCTGCCGGCACGATCTCTTGGATCATGGCTGCTGCGTCCTTGCGATCAGATATCCCTAAGACTACTATACAGCGTTCGTATTCCAGTGGGGAGAGCGCTGTGCGCAGCGCCCGCATCCCCGCAGGGTTCTTCGCCCCGTCTAGCATAACATAGGGGTTTTTGCAGAGCAACTCCATCCGACCAGGCCAGCGCGCTGTGTGCAGCCCTGCGCGAATCGCGCTCTCAGGAACAACGTGCTCGCCTAAAGCATCCATAGCTTCTACAGCCAAGACGGCATTCTGCAGTTGGTAGCTTCCTAAGAGCGAAATTTCTAAGTCTCGCCAATCGCGCCAGTCGAAGCGTTGGCCCTCCCAACTGTTTGATTTCGCTTGTAGCCTTGAGAGATCGACTTGGAGAAGCCGCGCGTTCTTCAGCCGACACTCGCGTTCAATCTCCGCGAGCGCTTCGGGCTTGGACTCAGCTGTGATCAACAGTCCCCCCTCGGAGACGACAGCAGCTTTCTGATACGCGATTTGCGCGATCGTCTCCCCGAGCGATTCGCGATGGTCGAGCTCTACGTTCGTCAGGACAGCGACGGGCGCTGAAATGGCTCGTGTAGCGTCAGTGCGCGCGCCCACACCACACTCAATCACCGCCCAGTCTACTTTTTGCTGGCGAAAGTAATCGAGCGCCATGAGCGTCAACACTTCAAAGAACCGCGCGTGCTCTTCGCTTCTGTCTCCGTACAGCTCTTCGATCACGGCCCAGATGCGCTCAAACTGGGCGTGAAACTCCTCGTGCGAGATCTCACGCCCATTGACGCATATGCGCTCTTCGGGATAGACAAGATGGGGCGAGGTGAACAGCCCGACGCGAAAGCCCGCTTCTTGCAAGATCTGCGCTAAAAACGCGCAGACCGAGCCCTTGCCGTTGGTGCCGGCGACGCGAATCGCGCGAAAGCTTTTGTGCGGGTTCCCTAATAGACCTAAAATGCGTTCTAAATCAAGCCCGGTGCCCTTCAGATTATAAAGCTTCTGGAGCATCGCTTCGTAGGTCATGCTCCCTCACCCCCTGCCCCTCTCCCTCACAGGGGAGAGGGAGGAGGAATGGAACAATCGGCGTAGAGGGCCAAATTCGTAGAGAGAGCCGTCATCGGAGACAACGTAGACTGAAAACTCTTCGAGTTCGCTCTGCTGCACAAACGGTGAGAGGGGCTGCTCTCTGAGCAGATCGCTTCCCCGCACGAGCTGATTGAACGACGGCAAGACTAAGAGATCGTACTCTCGAAAAGTTCCGACGAGAAAGCACTTATAAACTTCTGTGCGCCCGGTGACGGGATCGCGCAAGCCTACAGCAGGGTGCTCATGGCCGATGACGAGCCAGGCCCTCACCCCGCCCTTGGGGCACGCTGCGCATGGGCTTTGCCTTCGCCAGCCAGAGGCTGGCGAAGATGGACGGTCCAGGCGAAGCCTGGGGGTGAGGGCCTCATCCCCATGCACGAACCAGCAGTCCCCTTCGCTATAGCGTTTCGTCACCGTGATGCGTTCGTTAGCAAAGTGTTTCAGCGAGCCGTCGTGATTGCCCTCAACCAGCACGATCTGCTCTGTCCAGTTAGCAAGCCAGCGCAAGAATTCTTTGGATTCTTTATGTTCGACGCGCGAGAGCGGGCCAAACTGATGGCGCAGGTCGCCATTAATTATTATTTTTTGTAACGGCTCCGAGGGCGTGACAGCAAGCTCCTTGAAGATGCGCTCCAATCTCTGCTGCACTTGGGCAAGATGCTGTCTGGGCACGAGAACGCCCTCGTCTTTGAGAGCGTCTTCAATCCCCAAGTGAATGTCAGCGATAGCAAGCGCTCTCATCCTAGGCAAGAAGAGTGCGAGGTCTATCAACTCCAGTCCAGGGGCAAGCGATACAGAGCGCATCAAACTGATATTGTATCTCAGAGCGAGACGCAAGGCTAACTCTGCTGTCTTGCTTTCTCCCACTCGCCCTTGAGAGTGACCGTGCGATTGAAGACTAATCTTTCTGGGGTCGAGTCTGGATCAACGCAGAAGTACCCCTTGCGCTCAAATTGGAAGCGATCCCCCACTTGCGCATCAGCTAGGCTCGGCTCCAGTTTGCAGTTCTGTAGAACGATCAGCGAGTTGGGGTTGATGTTCTCCTTCCAGTCATGGCCCTTGGGGACATCCAACGGGTCGGGCTTGGTGAAGAGACGGTCATACAGACGCACTTCAGCGTTAATGGCGTGTTGAGCTGAAACCCAATGAATCGTCGCTTTGACTTTGCGCCCGTCGGGAGCTTCTCCCCCGCGTGTCGCCGGATCATACGTGCAGTGCAGCTCGATCACGTTGCCTTGAGCGTCTTTGATGACATCGACACACTTGATAAAGTACGCATAGCGCAGGCGCACTTCGCGTCCAGGCGCCAAGCGATAGAAGTCTTTTGGAGGGTTTTCCATAAAATCATCGCGCTCGATATATAAGACTTTGGAGAACGGGACCTTGCGCGTGCCCGCGCTGGGGTCTTCAGGGTTATTGATCGCCTCGAGCCACTCGACTTGGCCGTCGGGATAGTTCGTGATGACGACTCTCAAGGGGTCGAGCACGGCTAAGCGTCGGGGTGCGCGCTTGTTCAAATCTTGTCTCACGCAGTGTTCAAGAAGCTCTAACTCGGTGATGCTCTCGCGCTTGGAGACCCCCACACGACGGACAAATTCGTGAATCGCTTCCGGGGTGTAGCCGCGGCGGCGCATCCCCGCGAGCGTGGGCATTCGAGGATCGTCCCAGCCGCGCACGTGCCCCTCCTGCACCAACTGCAAGAGCAGGCGCTTGCTCATCACCGTATAAGTCAGATTCAATCGAGCAAACTCGATCTGCCGCGGGTGATGAATCCCCAGCTGATCTAAGAACCAATCATAGAGCGGCCGATGGTCCTCAAACTCCAGCGTGCAGATTGAGTGTGTAATCCCTTCGATAGAATCAGACTGCCCGTGCGCCCAATCGTACGTGGGGTAGATGCACCATTTGTCCCCGGTACGATGATGTGGGACATGCATGATGCGGTACATGACGGGGTCGCGCATATTTAAGTTCGGGTGGGCCATATCGATCTTAGCGCGCAACGTTTTGGAGCCGTCGGGAAACTCACCCGCGCGCATTCGGCGAAACAAATCGAGATTCTCTTCGACAGAGCGATTGCGATAGGGGCTCTCTTTCCCCGGGGGCGTGATGACCTTCCCATCTTGGATGATCGCTTTGCCCCGGTATTCGCTAACTTCTTCGGGGGAGAGATCGCACACATAAGCCTTGCCCTTCTTGATGAGTTCTTCAGCCCACTGGTAGAGCTGCTCGAAATAGTCTGACGCGTAGAACTCGCGGTCTTCCCAGTCGACCCCAAGCCATTTGACGTCGCGCTTGATGGCATCGACGTACTCTTGCTCTTCTTTTTCGGGGTTGGTGTCGTCGAAGCGCAGATTAAATTTTCCCCCGTATTCTTTGGCAATCCAATAGTTGAGCAAGACGCTCTTGGCGTGGCCGATGTGCAGATACCCGTTGGGTTCTGGGGGGAAGCGCGTATGGACGCGCCCACCATATCGACCTGTCTTGATATCATTCTCGATGATCTCGCGAATGAAGTCTTTCGGAGCTTCGCTCATAGTCAGCCCTCCTGTAAGAAAGCAATTGTAGCCTTAGGCAAGCAGTGATGCAACTGACTTCATCCGCGCGAGCACCCGCTCTCTCCCCATCAGTTCCATCGTCTCGAACAGCCCCGCCCCTGCTGTTCTCCCCGTGAGCGCCACACGGCACGGTTGCGCGATCTCTTTGAGCGCCGTGCCCTGAGACTCTAAATAAGCGCGCGTCGCTTGCTCCAGCTCCGCTGCCGTGAACGGCTCCACCGACGCGAGCGCCTCTGCCAGCCCCTTGAGCAGCGCGATCTTCTCCGGCGTGAGAAACTTCTTCACGGCTTCTGGGTCATACGAAAAATTATCCGTGAGCAGATACCGAGCAGGTTCAGCAAGCTCGGTGAGCGTCTTGGCACGTTCCCGAAAGAGAACGACAATTTGTGTAAGCTTCTCGCTCGGCACAACTTGTGCTTCGGCTTCGCTCATGATATTGAGCTTCACCAAGAACGGGCGCAGAAGCTCCCCAAGGCGCTGCGGGTCGCCCGTCTTGAGATAGTGCTGATTGAGCCATAAGAGTTTCTCTTCGTCGAAGATCGCTGCCGAGGGGTGCACTGCGTCGAGCGAGAAGTTCGCAATCAGCTCGTCTTTGCTGAAAATCTCTTGGTCGCCGTAGGACCAGCCAAGCCGTGCTAAGTAATTCACTAACGCTTCGGGCAACACTCCGCGGTCACGAAACTCAAAGACCGCTGTCGCGCCATGGCGCTTGGAGAGCTTGCTGCGGTCTTTCGCCAAGACCATCGGGACGTGCGCAAAGATCGGTGTGGGATGCCCAAACGCCTGATAGATCAGAATCTGTTTTGGGGTGTTATTGAGGTGCTCATCAGCGCGAATAACGTGCGTAATGCCCATCGTGATGTCATCAACGACGACGGCGAAGTTATACGTGGGTCGGCCGTCGGAGCGCAAGAGAATAAAGTCATCAAGCTCGGAGAAGTCAAATTCGACCCGCCCGCGGATCGCGTCTTCGACGACAATCGTGCCCGATTGGGGAATTTTGATTCGGAGCGCGGGCTGGCGCCCCTCACGAATAAAATTCTGCTCTTCTTGAGCGGTTAGACTGCGACAGCGCCCGTCGTACTTGGGCTTTTGTTTAGCGGCGAGCGCAGCCGTGCGCTTGGCTTCTAGCTCTTCGGGCGTGCAGTAGCACTTGTACGCCTTGCCTTCTTTGAGAAGCTTCTCAGCCCACTCGCGATAGAGAGAGAGCCGTTGACTCTGAAAGTACGGCCCTTCGTCCCACAGTAAGCCCAGCCACCGCAGACTCTCTAAGATCGGTTCGATCAGCTCCGGGCGATTGCGCTCGATATCTGTATCTTCGAATCTGAGAATAAAGACGCCCTTATGTTTACGAGCAAACAGCCAATTGAAGAGCGCGGTGCGCGCCCCGCCGACGTGCAGTTCTCCCGTAGGGCTTGGAGCAAAGCGAACGCGAACAGTCATAGCTCACCCTTCATAGATAGGTGTGCCCGTCTCGGGGATACCTGTGATCGCGCGAAATCTTTCTATCAGTCTCTGCGTGATTGGGCCGGGCTTGCCCGTCCCAATCTTGCGCCCATCAATTTCGACGATCGGCGCGATTTCTGCCGCCGTCCCGGTGATAAAGCACTCATCGGCAGCGTAGAGCGCCGGAACGCCGAAGAATTCCTCGCGCACCGGGATTCTCTCTTTAAGAGCAAGCTCGATCACCGTCTCGCGAGTGATGCCGGGGAGATTCGTCACCGTCGGGGGCACGAAGATCGTCCCGTTCTTAACGATGAAGACATTATCGGCCGTGCCTTCGGCAACGAAGCCGTTACTGTCCAGCATAATGGCCTCATCTACACCAGCGAAGTTCGCCTCGATCTTGGCCATGATGTTCGACAGATAATTTAAAGACTTAATATTCTGCGAGAGGCTATCGGGGGAGCGGGCGCGGGTGTGGGCGACAATCGCTCTCAGCCCGTGCTGGCTCTTCTCCTCCCCATAGAGTGATTTCCACTCCTTGACAATAATGATGACAGAGGGTTTGCCATGGCAGCGGCGCGGATCGATCCCCAAATCCCCAACCCCGCGCGTCACAATCGGGCGAATATAGGCGCTGCGCAGCTTGTTCACTCTTAGAGTCTCAAGAATCGCTTGGGTCATCTGGTCTTTGCTTAAGGGGATTTCGAGGGCAATCGCCTTGGCGCTGTCGTACAGACGCTCTATATGTCGGTCGAGCTTAAACACATAGCCGTCATAGGCGCGAATCCCTTCAAAGACGCCGTCGCCGTAGAGCAGCCCGTGGTCGAAGACGCTGATCTTCGCTTCCTCTTCGGGGACGAATTCGCCATTAATGTAGACCTTCATCGCTCGCCTCCTTCGTCGGATTTCACTCTAAAGCACGCGCGGGGAAAAATCAACTTGGCGAACTTTCTCAATCTCGGTATGATGCTTGTGAATCACGGAAGGCACGGAAGAATCACGGATTACACGGAAAGCGTTTTCCGTGATCTCGGTGCTTCTCTGTGCTTTCCGTGATTCAAAGACAAATTGCGAGAGAGGAGGACAGGACTATGCGTCACACAGACTTGATCTCTTTTGCAGAGTACACTGCTGAAGACCTGTGGGAGCTTCTGGAGACAGCGCTGCAACTCAAGCGCGAATATCGTGCTGGGATCGCGCATAGAATGCTCGAGGGCAAGACCTTAGCGATGATATTCCAAAAGCCCTCACTGAGAACGCGCGTCTCGTTTGAAGTGGGCATGACTCAGCTTGGCGGCCATGCGATCTATCTCAGCCCTGACGACATCAAGCTGGGCCAGCGCGAGACGACCGAAGACATCGCCAAAGTGCTCTCTCGATACTGCGATGGGATCATGGCGCGGGTCTTCGGGCACGAGGTCGTCGAAGAATTAGCGAAATACGCTGACGTTCCGGTCATCAACGGGCTTTCGGATCTTTTGCACCCGTGTCAGATCTTGGGCGATCTGCTCACAGTCTTCGAGAAGAAGCGCAGAATTGAGGGGTTGAAGCTCGCGTGGATCGGCGATGGAAACAACGTGTGTAACTCGTGGCTTGAAGCTGGACCCAAGCTCGGCATGGAGATCGCCGTCGCGTGCCCTGTAGGACATGAGCCGAACGCAAAGATTTTCGAAGAAGCGCGACGACTTGGGAAAGTTGAGATCGTGCACGACCCCAAAGCTGCTGCCCAGGGCGCCGATATTCTCTACACCGACGTTTGGACGAGCATGGGCCAAGAGAAAGAAGCCGAAGAGCGTCGCAAGAAATTCAAAAACTTTCAGATCAATCAAGATCTGTTGAAGCTCGCCAAGCCCGACGCAATTGTGATGCACTGCCTGCCGGCGCACTACGACGAAGAGATCACACACGATGTCGCGCACGGGCCGCAGAGCGCGATCTTCGACGAAGCTGAGAACAGACTGCACGCACAGAAGGCCGTGCTGGCGTTGCTAATGCGATGAAGCTGGCGATCACTGGCGCACCAGGCTCTGGCAAGACAACTCTGTGTCAGCGCCTCATCGAAGCTCTAGGAGCTGTCAAGATTGGTGGCATCCTCACTCAAGATATTCGTGAGGGTCGCGAGCGCGTCGGATTTGAGATCGTAGATATAGCGACGGGAGAGCGAGGGCTGCTGGCCCATCGCCAGCTCAAGAGCGGCCCGCGCGTAGGACGCTATCGCGTTAATCTCACGGATATCGAGCGTATCGCTGTTCCGGCGCTCCAGCGTGCTCTCTGTGAAGCTCAGCTTATTATCGTTGACGAAATCGCGCCAATGGAACTGCGCAGCGCGCGCTTCGTCGAAGCCGTCACAGACGTGCTTGGTAGCTCAAAAGATCTGCTTGTGACGTTCAAGGAGCGCTATGAGCATCCGTTGATTGCGCGGATACGGACAGAGTTTTCTGTCTTTGCCATCACGCCAAGCACTCGCGAAGAACTCTTCCAACAAGTGCTTGCTCTTGTCCGTGCCTGGTAGTCCAACAGCGACCCCCAAACTGACGGTGCAGGTGCTATGAACCTTGGCATAACAGGGAGGCAACCCTCTAGAAAAAGAATCACAGATGATTTTTGCCGAACCCCTTGACAACGCATACAATTGCATATAAAATATGACCATCAATAATATACAAAGGAGGTACATACCCATGAAGTGGGGAGAATACAACGAGCAGGTGGCGGAGCGGGTGGCCGGTTGGGTCAAGGAGAAGATCGGGGCTAAGGTGCTCTACATTCTGGCAATCATCAGCGCCTTCGTGCTCATGAGCGGCGCTGCTGAGAAGTGGACATAACATAAAATTACTTACGTAATTCCCTGCAGGGGGGTCCGATTGGACTCCCCTTTTTCATTTTCATATAATGCTGCCAGCATGAGCTGGCGAGCGAAGCTGTATCTATGGAGCGTTGTGCTGCTAAGTCTGATCCCGCTTAGCCTCTACCTGCCTCAACTTGGGAATGATCCAACAAAAATATCGCTGATACTGATCACTGCGATCCTTGCCTTCTTTTCTGACATCTTTGAAGTTGAAATTGCGTTGCAACGCAGAATGTCAACGTGCGAGATTGCCTACTGCGCTGTATTATTCATTGCTGGCCCCTCAGTGATGACTTGGAGCATCTTGTTAGGGACGTTGCCCGCTGAGATTATCTTGCGCTGGCACCGGCTGCGCCAAGACCCTTCATATTTCTTCTCCCGCGTTGCTTTCAACACAAGTCAGTTATTACTAAATGGCTGGATAGCTATCTTAATCTTCCAACTGCTCGGCGGCCATCCACCTCCGTATAACTCGCTCGCTGAGCTGATACCGCCCGCTCTTGCTTACGTAGGTTATACGACTGCGAATACTGTGCTTGTCTCTGGAATTCTTACCCTGACCCAGCGCATCAAGTTCTCAAAGCTTGTGACTTTTAAGATGCGCAACCTCCCCTTCCAAGTCTTAGCCATCGGCATCATTTCGATCTTGATCGCCGTCGTCTACGCCCAAGCCCCCTGGCAAACTCTTCTCGTGCTCATCCCCGCCGTCGGGGTGCACCTTACCCTGCGCGGCTATACCAAGCTCCGTAGAGAAACCCAGCGTACCCTCGAAGCTATCGTTCGCATGCTCCACGAACACGACCCCTACACCGCCGAACACTCCGAAGAAGTTGCTGACTTGGCCGAAAAGATCGCGCGCGAGATGGAACTGCCCGAAGACCAGATCGAAGTCATCCGCACCGCCGCCCGTGTGCATGACATCGGCAAGGTCGCCATCCCCGATTCGATTCTCAACAAACCCGGCCCGCTCGATGACTCCGATTGGAAGCTCGTGAAACAGCACACGCTTGTCGGCTTCGATCTCTTAAAAAACTTAGAGATGTACAGTGAAGCTGCGCAGCTTGTGAAATATGAGCACGAGCGCTGGGACGGCACCGGCTACCCCGACGGCCTCAAGGGCGAACAGATCCCCATCGGCGCGCGCATCATCCACGTTGCCGACGTCTATCACGCGCTCACCAGCGACCGGCCCTATCGCGAATCCCAAGGGCTGCCACGACACTATGACCCCGTCGAAGCCGTGCGCATCATCCAGAGCCAGAGCGGCCGCCAGTTCGACCCTAAGGTCGTCGAAGCATTAGTTCGCGTCATCTCCGACGAGCTGAAAGAGCCCCTATGGTTCTCCTCTGGGCGATTCTCCTAGGACTGCTCATCGGGTTAGTACGCCATCGAAGTCTGGCATATCTTGCGGAATTGAAGCTACGCGCGGGCTGGCTGGTGCTACTCGCTGTGCTCGTTCAGGTTCTCATTCTGCCCCTGGGGCAGAACGCACAGCCTATCGTCACGTGGGGCATGGAGTTCTTACACATCGGGTCGTATCTGCTCTTGCTGCTCTTTGCTGTTCTCAATTATCGCGAGAAAGCCCTCTGGCCGATGGCCCTGGGGATGCTCTCGAATTTCATAGTCATTACTGCCAACGGCGGGCACATGCCGGCGTCTCTCGATGCGTTGCGCGCTGCGGGGAGAGCAGCGACGGTCGAAAAATTACTCATTGACGGCGTTTCGGGCAACGTTATCCTAATGAGCGAGACGACGAAGCTCAATTTTTTGGGAGATATTCTTTGGCTGCCGAGCTGGGTGCCGTTTGCCAACGCGTTCAGCGTTGGGGATCTGTTGTTAGGATTGGGAGTGATCTGGCTGTTGGGGAAGAGGCCCTCACCCCCAACCCCTCTCCCGTAGGTGACTACGGGAGAGGGGTGCCCGCAAGGGCGGGATGAGGGCCCTAAGCGACTCGCTCATGCTCCGGGCAGTCTACTCGGAGATCGCTCTCGGCTAGAGGCTTGTCCATCAGCGCGCAGTGATGCGGCGCTCGGGCGTTCTTATGGGCATTGGGGCGGAAGAACCGGCACGTCAGACAGATCCTCGCGACCGTGATGATTCCCGCCCGATAGAGCGATTCAATGAGCTTGAGCAAGAATTTCAGGGCTTGCTCTTTCTCTTCGGGGGCAAAGCGCTCAAGCTGCTTGGTGAGCACGTCGCTCCAGCGTGCAAGCTTTTCTGCAGAGCGTCGGCCCTTGGCGGTGAGGCGCAGCGTGAAAACGCGCTTATCTTGAGGCCACGGCTTGCGGGTGAGCAGCCCCTTCGCTTCAAGAGAACTGACAGCGTCGCTCATCGTCGCTGGGGTCAGCCCGAACTCTTCTGCAAGTTGATTGACCCGACAGAGCTTCTCGTCGTGGGAGCGGAGATAGAGCAGCGACTGGATTTGGATGGGGCTGAGGCGGCTTTCTCCGGCTTCCTCCCACAGCAACGTTCTGAGCACGTGGGAGAGCCGCTCTAGCGCAGAGACGATCTTTGCGTCAAGCTTGTCCATGATCTCCTCATTCGTGTATAATAACAAACGCCTATGACTAAGGGGAAAGCCATCGCCAAGCCGCTAGCAGTCGTCTTAGAATATGACTCTCATGCCCCCACGGAGTATAAATGGTCTGTCTACTGCCCAGCGATTCCTGCATGTTTTTCCGAAGGACGCACGCGCGAGGAAGCTCTCCACAATATCCGTGAGGTCCTGACTGCATACCACGAACTGTTAGGCGAAGAGCTTCAAGATCAAGACGTCGAGATCATTGAAGTCACTTCATGACTGATACGCCTCGCCATGTCATTCGTGTTTTGAAGAAGATCGGCTTCGTGCAAGTGCGGGTGACAGGGTCCCATCGCATTCTTAAGCGCGGCACCACAATTATCCCTGTACCGTACCACACGGGCGACCTCAATCCGCGCGCATTTCACAGGATTTTGAAGCAAGCGAGCTTGATCTCGATGAATACCTTGCGCTGCGCTAGCTTAAAAATCCCCGTCTTTGGCATACGGACAGCTCCATAACGCGACTTGGAGCGTCACCGATTTGAACCACGCCTGGTGCATTTTATCAACCTCGTCGGGGCTGTGCCCCTTCTTCGCTAAGAAGGGCTTGATCGTCGCCGTGATGGGATAAATAAACGCGATCAGATAGCGCAACGGAATGTTGGGGACAGAGCGCACGTTGTCGGTCTTGTTTTTCTTCGTGCGATGGTGTCTCAGTCCGATCTCGTGCTGATAGTTGAGCCAGGTCTGATCATAGGGACGCGTGCACGTGTCGAGAATCCATTGGCCAAAACGCTTACGTACTGCTGCGAGATAGTTCGCGTCGGGCTTGCCGTCGGGGCCAGAGAAATAATACACTAAATGGGGATGCGACCCCACAAAGCCGTACCAGAGATCCAACACAGCGTCTATCTGGTCTTTCAGGACTTCGCCGGCCATCTTGAGATATTTTTCGTCTTCGGGGGTGAAGAGCACGGCCTTCTTGAGCTCTTCAAGCTCCTTGAGCGTGACGGGCGAGGGAGCGGCGCTGTCGTAGGTGTAGCCAGGGATATTTACAGCCATAGCGAGCCTCCTGTAGTCTGTAATAGTTAGGATTCCTAATTATATAGGAGACAGCACTGTCCTGTCAAGGAGCCCGTAAGAACGATAGTTCTATTTCAGATACTGATCGAAGAAATCTCCCATCATTTTTGTCAGTTCTTGCCGCGTAGGGCTGATTGGCCCGCCCATCGGGACAAAGCCGTGCCCGGCGTTCTTCACGATCACCAGTGTTGCGGGCACCTTGGCTGCTTGCAGTTTCTCATAGAAGATTTGGGACTGACTGACGGGCACGAGCGGGTCGCGCTCGCCGTGGAGAATCAAGAACGGCGAGTCGTCCGACGAGACCCAGTTCACCGGGCTCGCTCGCTTCAAAATCTCTGAATTTCGATCCGACGTGCCGAAGACTTGTTCCATCAGTCGAGGATTGGCTCCTTCAAAGAGCACTGTCAGGTCTGTCGGGCCGAACATGTCCACAACGGCTTGGACTCGGCTTGACTGTTCTAAATATTGGCCGACGTCCCAGCCCGCTGTCTCATCGGCAGTTCCCAGAAGCGCCACCAAATGTCCTCCAGCGCTGCCGCCCCACGCCCCGATCTTGTTGGAATTGAGATTGTATCGCTCAGCGTTGGCTTTCAAAAAACGCACAGCACACTTGACGTCTTCGATCATCGCGGGGAACTTATAGCGCGGCGCAAGACGATAATTCACAGCGGCGATGAGATATCCACGAGCGAGCAGTTCTGCAAAGTCGAGTGAGCCTGCGCCGGAGCGTTTATCCCCTCCAGTCCAGCCGCCACCGTGCACGTAGAGCAACGCTGGCGTCGGGGCTGCGCTTCCCCTGGGACGATAGATGTCCATCTTCAGCTCGACGCCGTTCATGACGCAATACGTAACATCAGGTTCAGTGGGACGGAGAGGCTGTTGAGCTGAGCGCGGATCTACTCCCGGATTGGCCTTCTCCCACGCGATGAACTCGTCGGCCATCTGCGAAAACGTCGCCCAGTGGATCTTCCCAGCTTTGACTAAGGGGTCTACGACGTTCGTGAGAAAGTCTTCGATGACGCCGAAGGGCCGAGCGAAGTCGCCGCGAAATTCTCCCGGATGGACCGTGAAGTGAAAGACGTTGACTCTATCAGCTCTCGCTGATGCAAGCGAACGCTCCAGTGCTTCACGCAGCACCTCGAACCACGCTTGATCTCCTCCCTGAGCGATGATCTCGCGCTTGCGCGCAAATTTCTCTGGGTCATATGCGCCTTCGGGGAGAAAGATAATCTTCCCATTGGGGTCGTGCGTGGCAAATTTTGATAGATCAGTTTCGCTGGGGCCGCCCGCCGGACGCCACGGATGCACTCCTAAGAGCGAGCGATCCGTGCTTTGCGTTCTTGGATTCTTCCAATCGCTCATCACGTCCAGCCCAGCACACGAAGCCGCGTCTAAGAGCCCAGGGTAGAGATTGCCGCCGCTCCAGTAGCGGATCTTCTTCTGTGCGCCCGATCTCTGAATATATGAGATCTCTTCTTGCATCACGGTGCACCACGCTTGCACACCGAGTCCTTCAGAGTTTCTCCCCAGATGGGCGTCCTCATGAAAGTGCAGGGCGATCTCGTGGCCGCGAGACTCTAAGTCTTTTAAGATCGTGTTGCTCTTCTCGATGGCCACTTGGGTGAAGGGGCTTTGCGCTTGAACAGTCATGCGTCCGCCGTGCGCTTCGACGATCCTCGCTACAGCGAGAATATCTTGCACGTGGCGCTCAAACAGCGGGCCTTGGCGATAATCGGGCCCGCCACCACTAAAATACCCTTGGGCAGTCCGACCCAGCGGCTCGATGTGCATCCCGATCCCAAAGAGCAAGACGGGCTCAGCGAGAGCGCCGTCCATTGCCCCTAGCACTTCTGCTCTCAGACTGCCTATAAAGGGGAGGCAGCTCACTAAGCCTAGCAGTACGCTAACGCGGACGATATGAATCAACATAGATACCCCCTATCGTTGGTATGCAGTGTAGCAAAAAAATCTCGCCTTAGCGAACGTGCTGAAATACCGAGAAGCCAGTAAAATAAAGCCCAGACTATGAGTACGGCCATCTTTCGGTTCTACGGCGAGTTGAATGACTTTTTACCCCCAAAGCATCGCCAGAGCGATATCGAGTACAGTTTTCAGAATACTCCAGCTATCAAGGATGCTATCGAAGCCCTGGGCGTGCCCCATACTGAAGTTGATCTGATTGTTGTCAACGGGCAGTCTGTAGGGTTCTCGTATCGCTTGCGTGACGGCGATAGAGTCGCGGTCTACCCCGTCTTCGAGAGCCTAGACATCTTGCCCATCGTGCAGCTTCGAGAGAAGCCCCTCCGACAGATCGCGTTCGTCGCCGATGTACATCTGGGGAAGTTGGCCCGACTGCTACGTTTGTTGGGCTTTGATACCTTGCACTCGAACGAGTATGACGATCACGAGCTTGTAGCTATTGCTGCTGCGGAGGGGCGGATCGTGCTGACGCGTGATCGCGATCTGCTCAAACATAATGCTGTCACGCACGGCTATTGGCTGCGCTCGACCGATCCCGTCGAACAAGCCCGCGAGGTCGTGCGGCGCTTCAATTTGGAGACCCTGATTGACCCGTTCCGACGCTGTTTGGTGTGCAACGGGCTGCTGGAGCCAGTAGAGAAGAAAAAAATTCTGGCGCAGGTTCCCCCACGAGTCGCCGTCGAGCACGACGAGTTCTTTCGCTGTACACACTGTCAGAAGCTCTACTGGCGCGGCACGCACTACCCCAAGCTCGAAAAACACATCGCAGCTATCGTGGGTGACATGGACAAAAAGCCATCGTGAGTGTATAGTAAACCCATGCGCGAGCGCGACGTCATAAAATTCTTGGGCGAAAAGCTCCCTATCGGCGACGACTGCGCCATTATCTCTCTGAAAAAGACGAATCTCTTGCTCACGACCGATATGCTCCATCGTCAGACGGATTTCCCTGACGGGATGACGCCGTACACGATGGGCTGGCGCGCTGTAGCCGTCTCCTTGAGCGATATCGCCGCGATGGGCGGAAAGCCCCTGGGGGTCGTGATCGCGCTGGGAGCCCCACAGTTCGATAAAAAATTCTTAGAAGAGCTTTTAGACGGAGCTTTAGCGTGCTGTGACGTGTGCGAGACAAAACTCATTGGCGGCGACACGGATCGTCACCGTGAGCTGACGATAGTGACGACGGCTCTGGGTGAAGCTCAGAAGCCCGTCTTGCGCTCTGGGGCGCGCCCAGAAGAGCTCGTCTGCGTGACAGGCGATCTGGGGCGAACAGCTGTAGCCCTCGAACTGCTCAAAGCAAAAGATTACGAGCAAGCCAATGAATTGTTGCGATTTACGCCGAGACTGAGAGAAGGCCAGGCGCTGGCTCCATTGGCCAGCAGCATGATCGACATCTCTGATGGGCTGGCACGCTCGCTCTATCAACTGAGCGAAGCGAGCAATGTAGGATTTCGCATCGACGCGACGGCGATCCCGTTCGCCCTTGAAGTTGAAGAACTCGCGCGCACTCAAGAGGAGCTCTTCGAGATGGGGCTCTTCTTTGGGGAAGACTTTGAGCTGCTCTTTACGCTCCCTCAAGAGAAGCTCTTGGAGGCGCGGCAGGGCTGCGAGTTCACCGTGATTGGGCGGGTCGTTTCTCTGAAAGAGGGCATCACCATGCAGCTTGGCTCAGAGAGCATCGTTTTACCCAATAGAGGGTATGAGCACTAGAACCTCTCCCCTAGCCCCTCCCCGGCACGGGGAGGGGAGTTCCCCCTTCCCCAATCTCAGGGAAAGGGGTCAGGGGGTTAGGTCTAAGCCAAAGGAGGCTTTATGAGAAGATTAATCTCTGTGCTAGGGGTCGTGCTGTGGGCGGGAACGGCGCTCGCGCAAGAGCCGGCGGCTCCCATCTTTGAGCCGGTTTCCGGGATGTTTTATCTAAATCTCAGCGATCTCAACGAGCTTTTGGAAAAGAATGACTTTCCCAAGATCTCCGCGCCCCTTATGATGACGGGCAGTTGGACGCGGGTGCGCGCAGTTGAATGGCTTCCGTTAGGGCTGTCGCTCGCGGAAGGTTCTGTTGGCGCGGAGCGCGGCGCGCGCCGTGTGCAGCTGACGCTCTTCTATTTCAGTGCGTTTGTAGATCAGCGTTGGCCGCTCTCCCAAGCTACGCCCTTCTTGCGAGGCTTTGTGAGCGGCGGTATCGGCTTGGGCACGGCAACACTGCTCTTGGGCCAACGCGCTATGACCGAAGAGAATTTTGAGTCAGTGCTGCAAACGGCGCACGACACGCTTTTGAGACGCATCTTTCTCTCGATAGTGCCCCGCGTTGGGATCGAGTTCGCGTTGACAAATGTGATCACACTGCGGGCTTCTGTAGGGTATATCTGGTCACCGTGGTCTGGGGCGTGGGAGCATTTTTCAGAGAGAATCCCTGGTCCGCCTAAGGATTTCAGCGGGGTCTTGGTGGAGTTTACCGTTTCATACACACTCAAGCCAGCTCCAAAGCAAGAGTGATTACCGTCGCCCGATGAGCTGCATAAATTCAGCCCGTGTGCGCGGGTCTCTTCTGAAGATGCCCTTCACCGCGCTGGTCACAAGATGGGCATCTTTCTGAAGCTCGCGCATGGCCATGCACAAGTGAAAGCCTTCAATAACGACGCCGACCCCCTTGGGCGTGAGCGCGTCCATCAAGAAGTCAGCAATCTCTTCGCTCATCCGCTCTTGCAGCTGCAGTTTCTTTGAGAAATGCTCGACGATCTGGGGAATCTTGCTCATGCCGATGACTCTGCCATCGGGGATATAGCCGACGTGGGCTCTGCCGAAGAAGGGCAGAATATGATGCTCACACAAACTATAAAACAGAATATCTTTGACGACGATCATCTGGTCGTATTTCACGGGGAAGATCGCCCCGGTGATCAGCTCTTTGGGGTCTTGACGGTACCCTTCCGTGAGCGATTCGAGCATCTCGAGGAAGCGTCGTGGGGTCTCGATCAAGCCCTCGCGGTCGGGGTCTTCGCCGATGTGGGCAAGCAGGCGCCGCATGAGTTCTGCCATCTCATTTGATCTTCTCATAGAGTTCACTCATGATAGCACAGAGTGTATTTGACAAGCAAACGGTTAACAGTCTACGATTAAAGAAAAGGGGGTATAGCTATGCCTTGCACGCGACGACAGTTTTTACGAAGTATCGGGGCTGTAGCGGGTTTGAGCGCACTTATGGGGCTAGTAGGCTGTGGGCCCTCGCAGCCTTCTGGGCCGATTAAGATCGGGACTCTGTTCGATTACACGGGCGCGTTAGCTGAGTTTGGCCCGCCTCTGCGCAACGCCGCAGACTTGGCAGCCCAACACATCAACGCAGCCGGGGGGCTTTTGGGGGGACGCAAACTCGAGCTCATTCACGAGGACGCGGGCACGACTGCTTCTATTGGGATAGATCGTGCGAAGAAGCTCGTCGGCGTGGATAAAGTCCCGGCGATCATCGGGGCGTTAGCCAGCGGTGTCACCGTACCAGTGGCGCAGACGGTCACCATCCCCAATAAAGTAGTCCAGATCTCGCCCGCTTCTACGTCGCCGTTAATTACTTATCTACCGGCCGACGAAGGGCAAGATTTTCTCTACAGAACTGTCCCCTCAGACGCACTCCAAGGGGTGGTCTTGGGCAAGCTCGCCCATGAGATGGGATACACTTCAGCAGCAGTCATCTACGTCAATAACCCTTACGGGCAGGGGCTCAAGGACGAGTTTAGAAAATCTTTTGAAGCTCGAGGCGGACGCGTCGTCAGCGAAGTCGCTCACCCGGAGGAACCTCAGCCCACATACTTAGCGCAATTACTTCAGATAGCCGAATCAAAGCCCGATGTCTTAGTGGCTATCGGCTACCCAGGCCACGCCACAGTCTATCTGAAAGAGGCGATCAGCGGCGCGTATATTACGAGATTCTTGTTTGTCGATGGGACAAAGTCTGAAGAGATCATCCGGGCTGTGGGCGCTGAGTTTCTTGAAGGAATGTACGGCACAGCACCGGGTTCGGAGAAGACTCCTTCGCTGGAGATCTTCAATCGAGATTATCAAGCGGCGTATAGGCAGTTGCCCCCGCAACCGTATATGCCCAATACGTACGATGCGGTCGTCTTGATTGCCTTAGCTATTCAGAAAGCGGGCAAGGCCGAAGGGCCAGCGATCCGAGACGCTTTACGGTTTGTCGCCAACCCTCCGGGAGAGGTCGTGAGTGCCGGCGTTGACGGCCTAAAGAGGGCGTTGCAACTTCTTAAGGACGGCCAGGACATAGATTATGAAGGCGCAGCCGGCGCTATCAATTTTGACAACCATGGCGACGTGGTTACCCCTATCGAGATCTGGCAATACACCGGAGGAGGGATCCAGACGGTCCGACTAGAAATGCCTACAGAGTAGAGACGTGCTTCTCTTCGCCAAGAAGTCCCTGGGGACGGAAGAGCAAGATCAGCTCTAAGAGCACAGCGATAAAGAGATAGCGAAGATAGGGGCTGCGCGCGGGCAGTTCTGGGGAGATCGCCTGAAGAACGGGCCGGAGCCAGTCAGTCACGAAGGCGCTGCCCATCCATACCCCCCAGATGACGAAGGCTCCTAAGACAGCTCCTTTGTTGTTCCCGCTCCCCCCCAGCATTAACATGACCCAGATAATAAACGTTGCGTAAAGCGGCGTGAAGTCGGCATAGCTGATAGAGCCCAGGGCGTGCGCGTAGAGAGCTCCCCCAATCCCCATGACGCAAGCACCTACGATGAGCGCTTGCATCTTGAAGGCGAAGATGTTCTTCCCGCTCGTAGCCGTAGCAGCTTCTTCTTCGCGGATGGCGCGCAGAACTCGCCCCCACGGGGACCGCGCGATGCGCTCAATAGCAAAATACAGCACAACGAGAAAGAGCACGACAATCGCAAAATACAGATAATCATAATCTTGGGGAGCGAGAGCCGGAAGCCAGCTGAGCCCACACGGAGGCTCTTGGGTCAAGCAGCGCAGCGGCTGCGGAACAATGAGAGGCTGCGGACCGTTGGCCAACCAGCTTTCATTCTGAAAGATCAATCGAATGATCTCAGCAATCCCAATCGTAGCGATAGCGAGATAATCTTCACGCAGCCGCAGCGTCGGAAAGCCGATGAACCAGGCTATGACACCGGCAGTCACTGCCGCTGCTGCGATGCCCACTAAGAACGGCATCTCCAGGCCAAACGCTTGTTGCGCCCCATACGCTCTGAGGGTCTCTGTGGGCATAGCGGTCGTAAAGAGCGCTGATGTGAAAGCCCCTATGGCGACGAACCCCGCAATCCCAATATTGAAGAGCCCTGTGTACCCCCATTGTACGTTGAGCCCCAGGCTTAAGATCGCAAAAATTGAAGCCATAATAGCGAATGAGACCAGATAGACTAAAACCCCTGGGGGCACTACATACGCGAGCAAGAAGGCCAGCCCTACCCCCACCGGAACCCCTAAGAAGAATCGTCCTGCCCGACCAAGCGGAATGAGCAGATAAGCTACAATCGCCAGCGGGATCGCCATCAGCACGATCTTCATAGAATCTCAGTCTCCCACTTTCCGGAAGATCCCCTGAGGGCGCACGAGCAAGATAATGATCATTACTAAGAAAGCTACGCCTTGCCCGTACGTCGGGTTGAGAAACGCTGTCGAGACTTCTCGGATAATCCCGATAATTAAAGCCCCCACGAGCGCCCCATAGGGGTTGCCGATGCTCCCGAGAATGACCGCAGCAAACAAGGGCAAGAGCACGAGCCAGCCCATCTCCGGGCGCACCTGGGAATTCAGCCCCAGCATCACTCCCGAGGCTCCAGCTAAGGCCCCCCCGATCATCCACGTCCAGAAGATCACTCGATCTGTCGCGATCCCGCTGACACGTGCTAACGCGGGATTATCTGCTGTGGCTCGCATCGCTTTTCCAATCTTGGTCTTCTCAAGCAAGATATAGATGAGAACGACTAATATAAAAGCCAACCCAAACGTGAACAATTGATCGGGCCGGACTTGCACCCCGAAGGGGAGCTGGATGGCCATGGGGATGCGCCCTTGATAGTAGAACTTAAAATCAGATCCCCAGCCCAAATAGATAATGCTGCGCACGAAGAACGCTACTCCCAGCGACGCCATCGCTAAAATCACTGCAGAGCTGCGCCGGCGCCGCAGGGGCCTGTAGATAAGGCGGTCCGCTGCCAGCGCGACAATCCCGGTGATCGGCATAGCGATTAGCAGAGCAACGAGAAACTCCCAGCCAAAAGAGAAGGGTGCCAGTGGCTGCCCCGAGGGCAGAAAGGCCATCACAGCGAGGGCAACATAAGCGCCTACGGTCATCAAGTCACCGTGCGCGAAGTTCCCAAATCGCAGGATCCCATAGACCAGAGTGAGCCCCACAGCCCCCAGGGCGAGAATACCCCCCAACATAACCCCTGAAGCCGCTAAGGACAGCAAGCGCTCGAGCATTGTATGAGTCACCCTTGGAGGTAGAAGCGCGCAAGATCTGGGCTCTCGAGGAGCTCGCGAGCGCTCCCTTCAAAGCGATTGCACCCGTTGGCAATCACGTACGCTCGATCAGCAAGCTGCAGCGCCCGATGGATGTCTTGCTCAACTATGATGATCGCTACTCCAGATTCCTTGATCTTATAGATGCGTTCAAAGATCAGGTCAACGAGCTTGGGAGCGAGGCCCGCGGAAGGCTCATCCAGCAGCAAGAGCTTGGGGTCGAGCATCAGTGCCCGACCGATGGCGACCATCTGGCGTTCGCCCCCGGACATCTTGCCGACTTGTTGGCGGCGGCGCTCCCGCAAAGTGGGGAAGAGCTCGAAGACTCGTTCCTTAGCGCGATGAAGATCTTCATGGAGAATAAAAGCCCCCATCTCCAGGTTCTCTTCTACGGTGAGTGTTGTGAAGACGTTCTCTTCTTGGGGGACGTAGCCCATCCCCAGGCGCACAAGGTGCTCTGGCGGAAGCCCGGTGATCTCCCTCCCGTCAAAGATGACGCGCCCACTCCGCGGGCGCAGAAGCCCAAAGAGCGTCTTCATGAGAGTAGACTTACCGGCCCCGTTAGGCCCCAGCACCACGATGATTTGGCCCGGCTCCGCTCGCAGTGAGACCCCGTGTAAAACTTCCATGCCGTCATACCCAGAGATGATCCCTTCAGCTTCTAGGAGTGCCATACTTTCCCTCGCGCGAGAGCTTGATACTGGCTTCCCAAGTATGCTTCTAAGACGCGCTCGTCTTTCTGAATCTCCTGGGGTGTGCCCTCAGCTAATTTCTCCCCGTTGCACATGACAATCACGGGGTTGCATAAGTTCATGACTAAATCCATATCGTGCGCAATGAGAAAGACGGTCACGCCCTTGTCGCGCACAAGTCTCTCAATATATTCGACGAGCCCGTGCATCACGGTGGGGTTGACCCCTGCGCTGGGCTCATCCAGCAAGATCATCGTAGGATCGCCCATCAGCGCTCGAGCGAGTTCCAAGAGTTTCTTCTGTGCGCCTGAGAGATTGCCCGCGTATTCATCGCGCAATTCGAGCAGGTTCACGAATTCTAAGATTTGTAGAGCTTTCTCACGGATCTCGGCCTCTTGACGACGGATGAGCCCTGGTCTCAACAAGGGATAGAAGAGATTCTCCCCAAGCTGCCTTGCTGGGACGACCATCAAGTTCTCGAGGACGGTCATCTGTTTGAACTCTCGCGGGATCTGAAAGGTGCGGCAGAGCCCTTTATGAAAGACGCGATGGGGAGGGAGCCCCGTGATCTCCTCCCCTTGGAAGATGACCCGCCCGCTGTCGGGCTTATAGAAGCCCGTGATGAGATTGAAGAGCGTAGTCTTGCCTGCGCCGTTGGGGCCAATCAAGCCCGTGATCGTGCCGCGCTTCACTGACAGCGAGCAGTTGTTGACAGCGCGTAGCCCACCAAAGTCTTTAACCAAGTTGCGCACCTCGAGCAAGACTTCGCTACTCACTGCTCGTAAGCACCCCCGCGTAATTTGCCGAAATTATAACGGATTCTTTATGAGTTAGGCAAGTTTGTTAAAACCGCGGCCCTTCCTCTTCGCCTACGTAGTATTCTTCAAAGCTTGTGTAGGCGCGATGGAAGAGTAACGGGAACGATCCCGTTGGGCCGTTGCGCTGCTTCCCGATGATGATCTCGGTCTCGTGGACTAAGGGCGAGGAGCTCTCTGCTTCGTCGGGGCTCTCTTCGCTGCCCGTGTCTTCGCGATATAGAAAAAGCACGACATCAGCTGTCTGTTCGATCTCCCCGGAATTGTGAACGATAATCCCATTCGCAACAAAATTGTGCACGCCTTCTACGACCAAATCCCAGACTGGCTCCTCACCCTCAGGCGTGATTGAGACGACCCTCTCCCAGAGAAGATCGCTGGTAGCCCATTGATGCAACAATGGATCACGCAATCGTTCAGCAACCGCGGCCGCGCGTGAGCGAGAGATGCGCTTTCCTACAGCGCGATATCCCACAGCTGCGTGAGAGAGGCCCTGTTCTCGACGCCGTTGATTGATCAGCAGAGAAACAGATGGGGGCAAGGCCTCAAGAACACTATTGGTCTGCTGACGCGGCATGGAGAGGAGAAGCTCCTGAGCTAACAGGGCCTTTTTCCCTCGTAAGGGGATAAGCAAGGCAAATTTTCTCAGGTTCTCTTCGCTGCGTGACACATACACCGTATAAATAGGGCATGTAGCTTTCACACTCTTATAGCCTGATGTTATCCCTGTCACAATACCCAAGCGAGCCAACAGATACTGAACTTGTTTGGCTAACTGGAGGCTTGTCGTGCTGAGTTTCACATCCCAATATCCTCTCGATCTGCGCACTATAGTCCCATCAGTGGCGAAGAGGCCTCCTAAATACTCCGAGATACTTGGGGTATCAGCAGTGAGAATCCAATCAGGAACGCTCTTCTGGTCGTATCGCTGCCCTACGAGGCCAAGCTCACGGAGCCAATTCCGCACGGGGTTGCCAAAGGGCCGCCCGTACCCATTCGAGTTCTTCTTGACGAATGTCACTTGTTCACTTGTAAAACGCCGCCGGGCGGAGATCTCTATATTAAAATACTTTCGCGCAATATCTACAACGTCTTGAACTAAGATAGGGTCCGAGTTGATAAACCCGACTTCGCGATGGCGCAGATATGTGCCGTCACCAGTCAGATATCCAAGGAATCGGCAGAGTTCCGGCGGACGCGGCTCCCCAGGGAGTGTGACGGAGCGCATGGTCGCAATCAAATCCCCTGGAGCCAAATGCCGCAACGAACGCCATCCCTCTGCTGTCAGAAACGGATGTGCAGCAGTCACGCGGATCTCGCGTCCTGTCTGCGTGCGGACTCTATATACTTGGTTGGCTCCCTTGGGGATTACGTCGAGGACACGCGCTGGGCATAAGCGTTGTTTATGATCTAAGGCGATCACGGTCATGCCAGGGCTAACACAACGGACTTCTATTAAGTTGCCAGTCTTGCCGTCGATGACTTGGGTATCGCCGGTCACGCATTCGCGCAAGTCTGACAATCTCGGTCTGCGCGGCGGGCGCTCCGGCGCGCGCGACAACTGAGAGACTGCTACGACAGGGATATTGAGCTCTCGTGCTAATCCCTTGAGCGACCGCGCAATGTACGCGACCTCTTGTTCGCGCACGTCTGCGTGGGCTCCTGCTTCGACTAACTGCAAATAATCGACAAAGAGTATGTCGAGATTATGCTCGGTCTTCATGCGCCGCGCTTTGGCTTTCAGCTCTAACACTGAAATACTGGGCGTGTCGTCAATGATAATCTTACTGTTCTGGAGCTTACTTGCTGCGTTGATGATGCGTCGCCAGGACTCGGAGTCTGTCTGCAGATACCCTCCGCGCAACCGATGCAAGTTAATCCGCGCCTCGGCGCAGAGCAAGCGCTCGAGCAGCTGTTCTTTGGTCATCTCTAAGCTAAAGAACCCGACGCACTTGCCGAAGCGCAAGGCCATATTGCGCCCGATAGAAAGCGCAAGTGACGTCTTGCCCATGCTGGGGCGCGCCGCGATCACGATGAGATCGGACGGCTGCAGCCCCGCGGTCATCTCGTCGAATCTCCTATAGCCGGTGGGCAAGCCCGTCACCGCGTGTTGGGACGGATCGCGTTGGAGCTTCTCAAGGCGCTCCAGATGCTCATGTAAGAAATCTCGGATGAGATGGAAGTCGTGCGTGAGCTGGAAGCGTGAGATCTGGAAGATCTTCTCTTCGGCGGCATCGAGCAAAGGCTCGAGTTCTTGCTCTTCGTTGAAGCCGAGCTCAGCGATCTCATGGCCGGCCTCGATGAGCGCCCGCAGCACTGCTTTTTTCTTGATAATTTCCGCATAGTAGGGCACGCTGGCGGTCGTGGTGACTTTGGTGAGCAGCTCGCTCAGATACGCGCGGCCCCCGACATCGTCGAGCTTGTTCAGCTCATCCAGACGATTCCCCACGGTGATCAGATCGGCGGGTTTGCCACCTTCAAAGAGCTCCAGAATCACTCGATAGATGATCTGATGCGCTTTCCAATAGAAGTCGTCGGGCTGGAGGGCTTGTAGAAGCTGAGGGACGACGCTCTCGGGCTCAAGCATCGCCGCGCCGAGGACGACCTGTTCAGCTTCGCGGTTCTTGGGCAACGGTCGCGCAAACTCTTCAGGCACGGTTATCACCTAATATGATTATAGCTTAGGTAGAGGGGACTTGCAGATTTATGTTTCTTGTGCTACAGTAGAGAACTGTTAGCGCGTCCCTTTATCTGTCTCCTATTCATCAGATAGAAGAGACGCTCGGAACTTTGGAGAAAGGAGGAAGCGATGTGGAGCTTCTAACCATTAAAGAGTTACTCGAGACGGGGGTGCATTTTGGGCACCGGGTGCGCAAGTGGAACCCCAAGATGCGCGAATATATCTTTACGGAGCGCAAAGGGATTCACATTATAGATTTGGAGAAGACCATCCGACTCTTTGAGGAAGCCTATCTGTTTGTGCGCGATACTGTGGCTTCGGGGAAGAACGCGCTCTTTGTGGGGACCAAGCGCCAAGTACAGGAGACCATTGCTGAGGAGGCCAAGCGCTGCGGCGCCCACTATGTGAATCAGCGATGGCTGGGCGGGACGCTGACAAACTTTGGCGTGATTCAGAAGCGTATTCAACGGCTCAAAGACCTTGAAGAGATGGAAGCCAACGGGGTCTTCGACGCTATGCCCCCAAAGGAAGCTCAGAATTGGCGCCGCGAACTGATGAAGCTCCGGCGCAATCTCGAGGGCCTGCGCGAGATGACGGAGTTGCCTGGGGTGCTCTTCGTCGTGGATACGATCTTGGAGAAGAACGCCATTCACGAAGCGAAGTTATTGGGGATTCCCGTGGTAGCTATTGTGGACACCAATTGCGATCCCGATCCCATTGACTTTCCTATCCCTGGCAATGACGACGCGATCAAAGCTACAAAATTGATCACAGCTCGCATCGCCGATGCCGTCTTAGAAGGGCGCGAAGGGCGCTCCGCTGACAAAGCCCCCGCTGCTGCCAAAAAGCCTGAAGAAACACCTCTAGTTACACCGCCAGCAGAGATCAGCGAGTCAGATATCACTGAGAACGAAGAGGGTGTCACCGCATGAGCATGACGTCCTTTAACGAATTGGTCAAGAAGCTTCGTGAGGAGACGGGCGTTGGGATCTTGGACTGCAAGAAAGCGCTTCAGCAAGCCAACGGCGACCTTGAGAAAGCGAAGCTCATCCTGCGTGAGCAAGGGAAAGAGCTTTTTGCTTCGCGTACAGGGGAGACTAATCAGGGGCGTGTCGAGGCGTATATCCATCACAATGGGCGCGTAGGGGTCTTACTCGAGATGGACTGCCAGACGGACTTTGTCGCCAACAGCGATGCTTTCCGTGGGGTCTTAAAAGATCTAGCGATGCACATCGCAGCGGCGTACCCGCCCCCGCAGTATATTAAGCCTGAGGATGTGCCTCCGGAGGTCCTTGAGCGCGAGAAGGAAGTCTATCGTCATCAGGCCGAACAGGAGGGCAAGCCCCCTCAGGTCATCGAGAAGATCGTTGAGGGCAAGATAAAAAATTTCTATCAGCAAGTCTGCTTGCTCAAGCAGCCCTTTATTAAAGACCCTTCGGGGAAGACCACCGTCGAGGATATTTTAGGAGAGCTCGCCAACAAAGTCGGCGAGACCATTGTCATCAAGAGATTCGCCCGGTTTGAAGTCGGCAAATAGATTCTTACTGAAGCTCTCTGGCGAGGCTCTGGGGTCCCAAGGCATTGATCCGAGGGCCTTAGCGTCGCTCACCACGCAGATCGCTCGCGTTCAGAGCTTAGATATTGAGCTCGCTCTTGTCGTTGGTGGGGGCAACTTCATTCGTGGGGCGCAGGTGAGGGAATTCGACCGGGTCGTTGCCGACCAGATGGGGATGCTCGCGACTGTGCTCAACGGGATGGCATTGCGCCAAAGTTTAGAGAGCACGGGGATTTCTGTTCTATTACAGTCAGCGATCCCCGTGGCGTACGCGCAGCCTGTTGACCCCATCAGTGCGCGTCAAGCTCTTGCAGAGAAGAAGATCGTGATCTTCGCTGGGGGAACGGGCAATCCCTTCGTAACCACAGATACAGCTGCAGCTATTAGAGCGAGCGAGATCGGCGCGAAAATCTTACTGAAAGCGACCGACGTCCCTGGCGTCTACAGCGCCGACCCCAAAAAAGATCCAAACGCGAAGCTGTACAAAGAGCTTACTTTCGACGAAGCGATAGAGAAGCGCCTAAACGTGATGGACTTAACGGCACTGACGATCTGTCGGGAGAATAAAATTACGATCAGAGTCTTCGATGTCTTTCGCAAGGGGAATTTAGAAAAAGCTCTTCGTGGGGAGCACGTGGGCACTATCGTGCGACCATGAGGGCCTCACATTTGCTATAATCTCTTCCGTGTATTTGTGGAGGAGGTTCATATATGCGCCGGGCGCTCGTGCTTATCGCTCTCAGTCTCTCCATCTTTGCAAGCAATCAGCCAGCCCAGACGCAGCTTCCGCCGTCGCTCGTCTATCACGCTTATGACTTCACCGGGACGACGAACATCGCCGGCTTTGGCGTCTGGGAGTTTCGCTCTTTGAAAGACGATCTCTCTGCGCTCGCGGAGCAGTATCCTCAGATTGTCCAAGTCGTCTCTCTTGGGCAAAGCCACGAAGGGCGCGAGATCTGGGCCATTAAACTCAGCGACGCTGTTTCTATCGAAGACCCCACTGAACCCGAAACGCTCTTTATTGGAGGACAACACGCCCGCGAGTGGATCGGCGTCGAAGTCCCGTTCCTCATCGCTCAATATCTAGCCCAGCATTACGCGATCGACGAGCGCGTCAAGAGACTACTCGATAACTTAGAGATCTGGATCGTCCCAATGGTCAACCCTGACGGGCACGAGTACACGCGTCTCGATCCTTGCCCGACGGCCCCACAGTTTTATTGTCGTCTGTGGCGCAAGAACCGAAGAGACCTGGGCAACGGCATTTTCGGGGTTGACTTAAACAGAAATTGGGGCTTCCAGTGGGACTCACGCGCCGGCGGCAGCCGCAACCCCCAAAGCTTCACATATCGCGGGCCGGAGCCCTTCTCCGAACCCGAAATCCGAGCAATTCGTGATCTCGTGCTCGACCCCCGTCGGCGCTTCAAGGCGTTTATTGACTATCATAGCTTTTCGCAGATCGTGGGCTGGCCGTGGGGATACTCCTTCGATCCCCCAATCCCGTTGAGCGAAGACGTGCGCTTCGATCCTCCTTCCGATAGCGTCGAGTATGCACGCATCGGCGAGACGATGGCTAAGCTTATCTATAGCACTCACGGACAGAGCTATCGCGCGTGCCAGCTCAGCTTAGAGTGCCCTTATCCTGCAGCGGGCGTCTCCAACGATTGGTTCTACAGCGAGACCGGGGGTATCTCTCTTGTGATCGAGCTGCGCCCAGCTACGGGCGAGCCGGGCTTTGTGCTCCCTGCTGATCAGATTCTCCCGACGTTTGAAGAGAACCTCCCGGCAGCGCTCTATCTCCTAGAACAAGCCCTTGCCGAACTGATCGTGCGCGACAGCGAGCTTGATGACGGCAGCGTCCCGTCGAGTGAGATCGGCTTCAGCCCTGATATCCGAATAGATGGCGCACCCGTGGGGATCGTTAACGCGACCGAAGAACCCTTCGGAGAGAACGATCACGAGGATGCTGTCGCGAACGCGGTCAATCGTGTCTACGTTACAGTCTATAATCGTGGGCTGACGGACGTGCCCAATGCCATTGTTGAGCTCTATTGGAAGGACAATTCGCAGCTCGATTTCTCTGCGTGGCCCGAGAGTTGGCAGCCCATAGATGACGACGGCGATTCTTCAACAGAACCGGTCTTTCGGCATTTTATCAATATCCCTGCAAACGGCTCAGCCACGACGACGTTCCTGTGGGTGCCGCCGCGGGCTACTCTTGACACGTTGCTGTTGGTGCGCGTGCGCCATCTCCAAGACCCTATAAGACTCCTACGCGATCCGGCGCTGCGTCTCGAGCTTGATCGCTATGACAACAATATCGCATCAAGACGGGTTCAGGTGGTCCAACCGCTCCCCCAGCCCCTCCCCTGAAGGAGGGGGAGGGGAGCCCCTTCCCTCTTAGGGAAGGGGTCTGGGGTTAGGTCTTCTCTACGACCTTGGGGACTACGAAATAATTATCTCGGCGCTTGGGCGCGTTCTTGAGGGCTTCTTCAGGGGAGACCGACGGACGAGGCTCATCAGGGCGCAAGACTGTGTGTATATCTAAGGCGTGCTTCATCGGCGGGATCTCTTCTGTGTCGAGCTTCTCTATCTGGCGAAAATACCCTAAGATGCGCCCAAGCTGCTCCTGAAAGAGCGCCACTTCGTCTTCAGAGAGTTTGAGTCTTGCGAGCCTGGCAATATGGAGCACCTCGTCGCGCGTGATCATGGCTCTATTATACTCGCGTCAATGCGAATTTCTCGCCAAATCTTCGCCGAAACTCTTCGATCAGCGGGTGCTCAGGGTTCTGGGCGATAAGCCGAAATGCTTCCTCCCGCGCGGCTTTCATCAGATCTAAGTCTGCGATGAGATCCGCGACTTTAAATGTGCTGTCCAGCCCATGCTGCGCAACGCCGAGCATATCCCCTGGCCCTCGAATCTTTAGATCTTCTTCAGCGATCTGGAAGCCATCAAGCGTGCTCTGAAAGACTTCAAGACGGCGCTGAGCGTCCTCGCTGCGCGGCGTGGCTATTGCGAAGCAATACGATTTATCCCCGGCCCGCCCGATCCGCCCCCGTAGCTGATGGAGCTGCGCTAAGCCAAATCTGTCAGCGTGCTCGATGACCATCACGGTCGCGCCGGGCACGTCAATCCCGACTTCAATGATCGTCGTGCTCACAAGGGCATCAAGCTCTTTGGCGATGAGCTGTTTCATAACAGCTTGTTTTTCGCTCTCGCTCATGCGCCCGTGCAGCAGCCCCACGCGAAATTCTCGCAGAAATGTGCGCTCGAGCTCTTCCTTGCTTTGGACCGCAGCTTTGACCTCCAGTTCTTCAGATTCTTCAATCAACGGGAAGACAATGTACGCCTGAGCGCCCTGTTTCAATTGTTGGGCGACGAATTCATAGACTTGGTCGCGCTTCTCTTCAGAAACCCAGAACGTCTGAATCTCTTTTGCAAAGGGCAGCTCATCCAAGATCGAGATCTCAAATTGCCCATAGAGTGTCAGGGTGATCGTCCGGGGGATAGGCGTGGCGCTCATGACTAAAATATCTAAATTTTCGCCCTTCTGTTCAAGCTGGGCGCGCTGGATCACCCCGAAGCGATGCTGCTCATCGATCACGGCCAGCCCTAGATTCTTGAACTGGAGATCTTCTTGAATGAGCGCGTGCGTGCCGATCACGAGCTCTATATCGCCCCTGGAGATCGCGGCGCGTAAAAATTCTTTCTCGCGCTCGGGCAAGCTCCCGATGAGCAAGACGACTCGCGGGGGCTTGCTCAGTCGCGCGAGCAGCTCTGTAATCTTGCGAAAGTGCTGCTGCGCTAAGATCTCTGTTGGGGCCATGAACGCTGCTTGGTAGCCCGACTCTATAGCTATAAGACACGCTGCGGTTGCGACGACTGTCTTGCCCGAACCGACGTCCCCCTGCAGCAGTCTGTTCATGGGCTTAGGGGCGGCCAAATCCGCGCGGATCTCTGCGAGAGCGCGCTCTTGGGCGCGCGTGAGCCGAAACGGCAGCACACCAAGAAATTCTTCAAGTCTCTCATCGGAGATTATGAGGCTGCGCCCAGGGCGCTCGCCGAGCTTTTGCTTCTCAAGAGCGACCCCAATTTGGAAGAGCAAGAGCTCTTCAAACGCAAGCGTGTCATGCGCTTTCTGATACTCTTCAATGCTCTGGGGGAAGTGAATCTTCTCAAACGCCTCAGCGCGCGGCAAGAGCCCATGTCGGAGCCGAATCTCTTCCGGGATCACGTCGACAAGAGTTGGGCGATAGAGCACGAGATTATTCTGAATGAGTCTATAGAGCAGAGAGGGCTTCAGCCCCTCCGTAGAGGGATAAAGGGGCACAAGGCGCCCCGTTAGAAACTTCTTCTCTGCAGGCTCCCAAACGGGGTTGCTCATCTGAAGTTGTCCGTGCGTGCTCTCGACCGTGCCGTAGAGCGCGATCAGCTCCCCTTGAACGAGCTGATTCTTGAGCCACGGTTGATTGAACCAGACAGCGTAGAGAATCCCGGTATTGTCTTGGATCGCGGCTTTGACGATCTCGAGATTATTTCTGGTCTTGATGACATCTACGGCGCGTACCCGCCCCTTAACTGTCACTCTATCGCCGTGGCGCAGTTGCACGATCTTTTTTGTCTCTCTACGGTCTTCGATGCGTCGGGGAAAGTACGTGAGCAGATCTTCGATAGTGGAGATGCCGAGCTTCTGGAGGAGCTTCTCTCGCTGGGGACCAACGCCCTTGGCAAAGCGCACGGGGGCCCTCACCCCCAGCCCCTCTCCCGCACGCTGCGCGCGGGCTTCATCTTCGGCAGGGTCCGCCTGCACCGTACATCGTGCCGCCGCAGGCGGCACGGCGAACAATCCAGGCGAAGCCTGGGGAGTGAGGGCTTCTAAAGCCCTGACGCAGTCTTCTAACTCGCGCACCACGGCGCGCCGTGCTTCGATGGGCTTGAGTGCATACCCTCGGACAAGCTTCTGTAATCGCTGGGCGATTTCCGGCTGGGCGGTGCTCAGCTCCCGCGCACATGCCTCCACAAAGCCCTCTAAGCCTCCAACGACTGCTCTATCTTGATAGCGTGTGCGTTGCTCGAGCTGCAGGACCTTCTGAAGTCGTACCCCTAAGGATTCAAGAGATTTCATTAAGATTATCCTACTGGGGGCTAGCGAGCTCGTCAAGAGCGATGACGTTGCGAGATGTCCTCTCTTGGGGTAAATTTTTTATACTATGGCGACACTCAAGCTCTTTAACACCCTTGGTCGGCGCGTGGAAGAGTTTAAGCCTATCAGAGACAGTGAAGTGGGCATCTATACGTGTGGGCCGACGGTCTACGATTACGCTCATATCGGGAATCTCAGAACATATATCTTCGAGGACGTTTTGCGCCGCGTGCTCGAGTATAACGGCTATAAAGTCAAGCACGTCATGAACATCACCGACGTAGGGCATCTCACCAGCGACGCCGACGAGGGCGAAGATAAAGTCGAGGCGAGCGCTCGGCGCACGGGCAAGAGTGCGTGGGAATTGGCCGAGATGTACACCAAGGCGTTCTTCAAAGACACTGAGAGATTAAATATTCTCAAACCCCATATCGTTCCCAAGGCGACCGAGCACATTGCTGACCAGATCGCGCTGATAAAGAAGCTCGAGGAGAAGGGCTATACATATAGGACTTCCGACGGGATCTATTTTGACGTCTCCAAGTTCCCCAGCTACGGCGAGCTGGCTGGGCAGAGTCTCGAGGAGAAGAGAGCCGGGGCGCGCGTCGAAGTCAATCCCGAAAAGCGCAACCCCGCGGATTTCGCCCTGTGGAAGTTCTCTCCCAAAGATAAGAAGCGCCAGATGGAGTGGGACAGCCCCTGGGGCGTGGGTTTTCCCGGCTGGCACATCGAGTGCAGCGCCATGAGTACGAAATATCTTGGTCAGCCCTTCGATATTCACTGTGGGGGCGTCGATCACATCTATACCCATCATCCCAACGAGATCGCCCAGAGCGAGGCTGCCGCAGGCGTCAAGATGGCCAATTTCTGGCTGCACGGAGAATTTATGACCGTCGAGGGCCGGCGCATGGGCAAGTCCGAGGGCAATACGTATCTCTTAGACGATCTCATCAAACGTGGGTACGACCCCTTGGCGTTTCGGTATCTCTGCTTGAATACTCACTATCGCATTCAGCTCAACTTCACGTGGCAGGCGCTCGAAGGGGCGCAGACGGCGTTAGAGAGACTGAGAGAGCATGTGCGCAACGCCCGTGCCCTCGGAGGAGATCCTGCCCAGGGGAAAATCCCTCCCGATGTGCATGGAAAGTTTCTTGAAGCGATCAACGATGATCTTAATATTCCCCAAGCTCTGGGGGTTGTGTGGGACTTCGTGCGCTCGCATCAGAACCCTTCGGATAAATTAGCAACGCTCTTCGATTTTGATCGTGTCTTTGGGCTAAAACTTGCTGAAGTGCGAGCCGAAGAGACCGTCGAGGTTCCTCAGGAAGTGCGGGACTTGCTTGCGCAGCGCGAGGCCGCGCGCAAAGCGAAGAACTTCAAAGAAGCCGATGCCTTACGTGCCAAGATCATGGGGTTGGGCTACGAAGTCATAGATACCCCCCAAGGGCCAAAGATTAAGAAGCGTCGTTAACGCTGAGCGACCAAGAGAAATTTTCTCGGCCAGCTTGCGCCTTCAACGAGTTCGATTCCGTAATCTTTGAGATCTTCGGAGATCTCTTCAAAAGCGAGCCATTCTGTCAGGGTCAAGCGCGCTTCCCTCAAGAGGGCTTCTATCTGTTCGCGCCCGAAGGGGCAGTGCGTCTCGCGCATCTCTAAGTCTTCTACTGCTGTGCCGAACGACCAGATCTTTGTGACGAAATCTTGTAAGTCGCGCCGAGAGAGCCAGAGCGTTCCATCTGGGTGTTCTTGGAAACTGACCGTGCTGAATTTATAGCGTTGGACGAAATAGTCCAGTTGCCAGCGAGCTTGTGAGCTCAGGCGCACGCGCACTCTCTCTGCCCCAGGATCGAGATGATCGAGCGCGATGAGCCGACCCTTAGGCTTCAAAACGCGCTGGATCTCGCGAAAGACGCGAGGGAGTTCGTCGGGCTGACCAAAGAGATAGATCTCGTGCAGGACTTGTGCGGCGAGCACAACATCGAAGCTTTGGTCAGAGAAGGGGAGGCTATCGGCGCGGGCTTTGTGTAACTCTGCGTGAGGACAAGCGCGTCGTGCTTCTGCAAGACGATCCGGAGATTCGTCAATCCCGACGACATGCGTGACGCCATGCGCGGCGACGGCTCGCAGATACTGCCCGGAGCCGCAGCCGATGTCTAAGAAAGACTCGCACTTGCCCAGACGATCTAAGACGAGTTGAATACGCCCTTGTACTCGCTGATTTGCGCGTTCGCGCTGCGTTAAGGCTTCCGCGGCGTCTTTGGAGTATAACGGCTCCTGTGTGCTCATAGCTCTTGTGCCGCCCGCTGAATGAGTTCTTGCTGATCGTGAAGCAGATCGTAGTCGGCAAGCTTGTTCAGCTCAGCCCATTCGGCGGCCTCGATGTCGGAGTCATGGCGAAGCTCCCCGGATTTGTAGCGTGCTAGAAGCGCGATCAAGACATAGTGATACTGCACGTGCCCGGCGGCGTCGCGAAAGATTCTGTCGAGGACATCGAGAATCTTTTCGGGCTCGATCTCGATATGGCACTCTTCACGAATTTCTCGGACAGCAGCATCGCGGACAGTTTCGCCCAGCTCGACGCCGCCGCCGGGGAGGCTCCACTGGCCCTTACGTGGCTCGCGCCCGCGACGCACAAGCAGAATCTTATCGTCTTTGAAGACCAAGACGCTCACCCCGACGATAGGGTGGGTGGGATATTCGCGATCTCTATCAAAACCCATGCGAACGCTATTATAATCGAGCCGTTATCTTTCTCCCAGCGGCGGGAAGTTTTTCGAGGGTCGCGCGTATGTATAAAGCGACGAGTGATATGACGGAGCTGCTCCGGCGAGTCTCTCAGGGTGATCGTGTGGCATGGGCGCAGTTTTATGAAGAATTCAGGCGCGAGGTGATCGGGGTGTGCGTCGCCATATTACATAATGAGCATGACGCTTTGGACGCTGCTGCAGAGACGTTTCTCAAGGTCTTCTCGCGCTGTGCCGAACTGAACCCTAACGGCAACGCGCGCAGTTGGCTCTTAAAGATTGCGGCCAACGTCTGCAAAGACAAGCTGCGCCGCGAGCGCAGCAGGCTCGCCTGGCTTTCGCGATGGAGAGTTTCGGGGTTTTCGCGCTGGCGCACAAACCCCGTAGAGTCCCAAGTGCAAGACGACTCTCGCTGTGAAGCCGTTCAGAAAGCGCTGGCGCAGCTCGACGAAAAGTATCGCCGTCCGGTGGTCTTGCGGTTCTACGCGGGTTTAGACTACGCGCAGATCGCTCAGATTCTCAGCGAAGTTGAGGACGAGCCTATCACCGAGACGACCGTAGGGACGCGCATCAATCGAGCTAAAGAGCAGTTGAGAGCTTTACTTCAGGGGCCCTCACCCCGCCCTACGGGCACCCCTCTCCCGTAGGTGACTACGGGAGAGGGGCCGGGGGTGAGGGCCAGTAAGGAACACAAGATGCTATGAGCGAACGAGACGAGTTAGAAGAGTTGGTAAGGACGACACAAGAGCGTCGAGCCCAAGCTCTAGAGCACGAGCTTGACCGGCGGATGAGTCGGCTGTGGCGCGCGCCAGAGCGACGGTTTGGGAGAAGAGTACTCAAGCCGGCATTAGCTCTGGCGAGCTTAGTCCTGATCTTTCTTGGAGCGTGGCTCTACGATCTGAGTCAGTCTTGGGAAGCTAGCTCGATTGTGCTGCACGATGCGCGTTATGAGCGTCCCCAACTCGTGCTCAGGGAGTCGGGCGACCCCGTGCGCTTGACGCGGCGGGTCGCGGGGATGCCGGAGCAAGAGCCAGCGCTTCTACTTGTAGAGCCGGGGCTTCACACAGGGGTCTTCGCGCCCACGGAGATGCTCGCTTTAGAAGGCTTACGTGACAGCAAGGGCGATCTCTTTGTGACTGTGGGCTCCAAGATCGTGAAGATCGCATCAGACGAGAAAAGCTCGGTGATCGCGGAGAACCTCGATGACCCCAGCAGTCTGGCGTTCGACGCTGAGGGCAATCTCTTGGTAGTCGAGAGCGGGAGGGGCCGCATCTTGCGGATAGAACCCAAAGAGGGCGAGGTCAAGGCTGGCAGCCCCGTCTCGGTCTTCGCTGAGGGCTTTGCCAGCTCGGCTCCCGAGCATAGAGACATCGAGGCGATGCGCGAAAGCAGGCTCGAGCGCCTCGATGTGGCGCGTACGGAGCGCGTCAGGCCGGCCTATGTGACGGTGAACAAGGCTGGGGAGATCTTCGTGGGCTGGTGGGCAGAGAACGGCGAAGCCGTGGTCTACAAGATCAGGCGGAAGTCGTTCAAATGGTGGAAGTTCTACTGTCTCTATCGGTGCTGAAAGCGCTCAGAAGGAGGGAACGATGAAGCGCGTTTATCTTTTAACTGGTGTGGTGGTCGTGCTGTTGGTGATGCTAGCAGTCGTGTGGGGCAAGTTCACGGGAGCTCAACCGTCTTCTTCAGATCTCAATCTCACAATCTACAGCGATTTGGCCTTGATCGAGGAGCTGCGGACGCTGAGTCTCTCCGTTGGGGAGAGCGTGCGCACTCTCGAAGATCTGCCAATAACTATCGTGCCCAGCTCGGTGCTCTTTCGCCCGTTGCAAGCAAAGGTCAAGATTTTAGAGCAAGAGTTACTTCCCATTCAGCGCCAGCAATACCGTCAAGAGCCGGTGCTCTTGTGGAAGGTTCAGAGTGAGCTTGAGGGCGAGGTGCAGGGAGTGCTGAGCTATCTTGCAAGAGGGTTGGGCTGGTCGGCGTATTACACGGCGATCCTCAACGAATCCGAAGACAAGCTGGCACTCAGCAGTTGGGTCAGGCTCACGAACCAGAGTGGGCGCGAGTACCGAAACGCGAAGCTGACGCTGGTCGCGGGCGAGCTGCGCGGAGTCACACAGCCTGCTACAGAAATGCTTTTTAAAGCTGATATTGGGACGGGGATTTTCAAAGAAGAGCCGATTTTCGTGTCCCAACCGACGTTTGAGTATCACGAGTACAAGCTGACGCGCCCGGTCACGCTCAAAGACGAACAAACGTTACAGCTCTCGTTCTTCGAAGCTGATGCGGTCAAGGTCTCGAAGCATTATGTCTATGAGGCTGCTGACTCAGCAGATCGCGTGCGCGTCGAGATTCGCTTTACAAACGACAAGGCCAACGGTCTAGGGGTTGCGCTGCCGGCGGGCCTCGTGCGGTTGTACAAAGAGACTGACGGCACGTTGCAGCTGCTTGGAGAAGACACACTCGGCCATACTCCGAAGAACGAAAGCGTGACGCTCGTGCCGGGGATCGCTTTTGATCTCAAGGCCGAGCGCGCTCTCAAAGACCATCAGGTCGTGGGTCGAGATGATGACGGCTATGAAATCTATCGCGATACTTACGAGATCACATTGCGCAACCAGAAAGAGAGCGACGTCGTGATCGAGGTCAAGGAGAAGCTGCCAGGGGTGTGGAGGATCGTCTCGGCCAAGCCCAGCTACGAGAAGCTCGACGCGAACACGATCTTGTTTGAAGTTTTTGTGCCCGCGAATGGGACAGCGACAGTAAAGTACACGGTGGAGTGGAAGAATCGTTAAGAAAGAGATAAGCGTGACCTCTGTCAAGATAACTTCTGGGGTGCCGCAGCCCAAGCCGGAAGAGGTCCAGTCGCGCTTAGGGCCAGAGGGGTGCGGCCGGGCTTCTCTTTCTACAGAATTGGTAATCTAAGGGGCAGATATGCTACACTAAAGCTATGGAACGCTGGCTCGCGCTGCTTGCAGCTCTTGTGGCTGCGCTTATTGGGGTGCTCTTCTTCTGGCTCGGCGGCCCCACACGACCAAGCACAGAGATAGCCCAAAGGGTCTTCGTCGTCGAGGTGCGCGATCACTATTTCGATCCCCCAGGGCTAACAGTCCAGCCCAATGATCGTGTCGTCTGGGTTCTGAAAGAGAACGCTCAAGGCAACGGGCATACGGTGACAGCATATCACCCCAGCCAAGATCGTCCCCTGCGCATCCCTGCCGGCGCTCGCCCGTGGAATTCTGGACTGATGACCCAGATCGGGCAGTCTTATTCTTATGTCTTTTCTCTCGCTGGAGTCTATGACTACTTCTGCGCCCTACACGAGCAGCAAGGGATGGTCGGGCGGGTTATCGTCGGCGGCCCAGCGAGTGCTTTTGCAGTAGAGCAGGGGCTGCCTGCAGCAGCTCAGTCTTCTATCCCAACGATAGAAGAGCTCTCTGGGGTCGTTGGTGAAGCGTTCAGCGCTCTTGCGTTGCTGCAGGGAATCGCATATCTGACGGAGCAATCGCAGACAGCGCTGGCGTTACGTCAACTGAAAGAATTTCAGAGCGTTTTTTCGCAGAGCGCTTTAGCAGAGGCGTTAGCAAAACAAGGCGTGCGAGAGCAGTTTGAGAATAGACTTTCGGTCTTAGAAGCGTTGCTCAGTCGTGGGGCGCCGATCTCTGCTGTCGCGCAGACGGTCGCGCACGCGAAATCATTGCTCGACGCTCTGACGCGACTCTAGAGCGTCCCGCTTTTTTCTTTCAGCTTCTCTTCGTCCTTGATGATAATATAGTAGCGCTTCTTATCTAGAATGCCCTCTTTGGCTAATCGATTGAGGGCTGAAGTAGTATTCTCGCGGGCAGACCCGATCAGGTCAGCTAACTCTTTGTGAGTGATCTTGAAGCTAATCTGCGTCCCTTCAGGAGTCTGCTCCCCATGCTCTTCTATGAGTCTCAAGAGTTGGCGGGAGAGCCGCGTGGTGATGTCTTTAAAAACCAAATCTTCGAGCTTTTGTTCCAAGTCACGAGCCCGCTTGCCAAAGAGCTGGATGATCTCGAGAGCCAGCCAGGGCTTGCGCTCCAACAGATAGAAGAACTTCTCGCGCTCGATGGGATGGATGATCGCGTCTTGCAGGACTTGCGCGAGATGCTCGCGGCGCTTGGCCCCGACTAAGACCATCTCGCCAAAGATCTCACCGGCCCCGAGGATCGCCAGGGTGAGCTTGCGCCCGCTCTCGTCTAGGTAAGCTAACTTCACCTTGCCGTCTTTAATATAGTAGACGCGGTCGTCGATGTCGCCCGGCTGATAGATAACTTCGCCCTTTTTGTAAAACCGTCCGCTGGTGGATTCGACGATCTCGTTCAGTGCTTCCGCGATCTGCTGTCCGTTGGGCTGATGCCCAGTCATGCTCAGCATCGTGAAGTGATTGATCATAGTCTCTTGTGCCCTCTTTGAGAGCGCTTGCGCTCTTGGATGCTCTTACTCTAAAGGGTGTGGATACGAGCTGAAAGGACCTCTGGTAGAGTGGCTCAGGGGGGTTCGTGACGCGGGCAACAGCCGAAGGCGCGCTTTCGGGACGACTGCCGTCACCTCATGGGGGGACAAAAGCGACAGAAATAAAAAAAGAGAGAATGACAAGCTTGGATAGCATGAGCAAAGCGCACTCAAGGAAGACCGCGACCTAAGGAGAAAGAGCTCCTTAGAAAGGAGGTGATCCAGCCGCACGTTCCCGTACGGCTACCTTGTTACGACTTCACCCCCCTCACGAAAGCGACCTTCGGCCCTTGCGGGACTTCGAGCCGCTCCCGCTCGGTTGGTGTGACGGGCGGTGTGTACAAAGCCCGAGTACGTATTCACCGCGGCGTGGCTGATCCGCGATTACTAGCGATTCCAGCTTCATGAGGTCGGGTTGCAGACCTCAATCCGAACTGAGGGCGGCTTTTTGGGATTGGCTCCCCCTTGCGGGTTGGCAACCCTTTGTACCGCCCATTGTAGCACGTGTGTCGCCCAGGACATAAGGGCCATGCTGACTTGACGTCATCCCCTCCTTCCTCCGGCTATTCACCGGCAGTTCCCCCAGAGTGCCCAGCGGACCTGATGGCAACTGGGGGTAGGGGTTGCGCTCGTTATGGGACTTAACCCGACGCCCCACGGCACGAGCTGACGACAGCCATGCAGCACCTGTGCCCGCTGCCTCTGGATTTCTCCAGAGGCTCGTTCCCCTTTCGGGGTCCTACTACGGGCATGTCAAGCCCTGGTAAGGTTCTTCGCTTACCATCGAATTGAACCACGTGCTCCACCGCTTGTGCGGGCTCCCGTCAATTCCCTTGAGTTTCAACCTTGCGGCCGTACACCCCAGGCGGCCGACTTACCGCGTTAGCTGCGGCACTGGCCCAGCATGTGCGAGGCCAACACCTAGTCGGCATCGTTTAGGGCGTGGACTACCCGGGTATCTAATCCGGTTTGCTCCCCACGCTTTCGTGCCTCAGCGTCAGGAACCGGCCAGGAGGCTGCCTTCGCTATTGAGGTACCTTCCAGTATCTACGCATTTCACCGCTACTCTGGAAGTTCCGCCTCCCTCTCCGGCCCTCCAGCCGCGCAGTTTCGTCGGACCTCTCCCCGTTGAGCAGGGAGATTTCACCGACGACACGCGCGACCGCCTACACACCCTTTACGCCCAGTGAATCCGGGTAACGCTCGCCGCCTCTGTCTTACCGCGGCTGCTGGCACAGAGTTAGCCGTGGCTTCTTCCAGGGGTACCGTCATCATCCGGGCATTGCCTCCCGGACTTATTCGTCCCCCTGAAAAGGGGTTTACAACCCGAAGGCCTTCATCCCCCACGCGGCGTCGCTCGGTCAGGCTTGCGCCCATTGCCGAAGATTCCCCACTGCTGCCTCCCGTAGGAGTCAGGGCCGTGTCTCAGTCCCCATGTGGGGGGCCACGCTCTCACGCCCCCTACCCGTCATCGCCTTGGTGAGCCGTTACCTCACCAACTAGCTGATAGGCCGCAGCCCCCTCTCCGCGCGCTCCCTTGCGGGAGCTTTCCTCGCGGGGGCGAACCCCCGTGAGCATATCGGGTATTAGCAGCCCTTTCGAGCTGTTATCCCCGTCGCGAAGGCAGGTTAGCTACGTGTTACTCACCCGTTTGCCGCTCTACTCGGCCTCCCCTTGCGGTTCGGCCTTTCGCGCACGACTTGCATGTGTTAAGCGCGCCGCCAGCGTTCACCCTGAGCCGGGATCATACCCTCTAGTGAATCTTGAGGGAACTCAAGGCGGAATCTATCAGAAGATAGATTCCGTGCTTCTCTCGGGGTCGAGAGAAACAGCGCGTTGCTTCATGCTATCCACTTGTCAAAGAGCGATCTTCCTTGAGGAGTGCTCGCATTATAGCACAGACCGTCCACGTTGTCAAGAGCTATATAATTCTGAATCTAAGCGCATTTTCACGACAGCCCCTGGAGGGTTGCGCGAATGGCCTCAAAGTCTGGTAATTGTCGGGGATCGTCGCTCACCCAGTGATAGCGCACAACTCCGTTCTTATCTAAGACGAAGACGCTGCGCTTGGCGACCCCCTTCAGCCCCATGAGGTCTTCGTGCAGGACCCCATAGGCCCGGCTGATCTCTTTATTGAAATCCGTGAGCAGCTGAAATTTTAAGTTATTGGCTTTGATGAACGCATTCAGGGTAAACGGGCTATCGACGCTGATCCCGTAGACGCGGGCCTTCAAGGAGTTAAATTGCGCTAAACTATCCCGAAACGAGCACATCTCCGTGGTGCAGACGGGGCTGAACGCCAAGGGAAAGAACGCCAGAACAATGTTCTCCTTCCCCAGCTCCTTGCTGAGCGTAAACTCTTCGATCTTCTCCCCGTCACAGGCTTTCGTGGTGAAGTCTGGAGCTTTCTGGTTGAGCTTTAGTGACATCGGTGTTTCCTCCTTTGCGAGTTAGAGATAAGCTGTATTCTAAAGCAGACTCATGAAGTCTGCAAATAGGGTGAAACTCCTCTCCCAGGTGGGGGTTATATATTCTGTCCATCTCTCAAGAAAGGGGTGAGCAGAATGACGGGCAAGAAGGTCATACGCATGATGGCGCTGGTTCTGCCAGCGATGGCGCTCATGGCCGCGGGACCGATCTTGGTCACCCAATCGCATAGCGACAGCGTTGTCTCTGCGGGCATCGGCGAGCAGCCAGGGAAACAACTGACGCTCACCTTCACCAACGACACGGGCGTGGAAGCCGACGGACTCCAGATCGAGTTCAAGAAGATCCCGACACAGTTTGTCAGGGTCGAGCCGTTCAAGAGCACAATGTCTGTGCTCAAGAGCAATGTCTTAGTTCTTACGAATGGGCGTGTCGGGCCGGGCGAGAAGGTGCGCCTGACCGTGACTGCTGATCCCATTGGGCTTGCTGTGACGGACTTCCAATGGATTCGTCAAGGGGTGTTGATCGCGGGCAAGAGCCGCCAGATCGAGATCGAAGAGCGCGTCATCACTCGCGAGACAGTTTCAGTCGCTCGCACGGAGAAGGAACCAGAGCCGTTATTGGTCTTGGTGCGCTTTGAGATCGTCAACGGAGCGAGCCGGCTCTTCGTCACCCAAGGGATGATGGTTGCCGAGGGGGCGTTGCTCGCGATCAAAGATCAGGTGCGCTTCGAACAACTGATGGGCGAGATCGCGCGAGCAAAGGCCCTCAAAGACCGTGAGAAGCTCCAAGCTGAGCTGAAGAGGCTCGAAGTCCGTGCACCGATCAGTGGGCTGGTGCGCGAGCTGGCGTTCGACGTCGGCGAAGAGATCACAAGAGTCGAAGCGAAGCTCATGGTCGTCACCGGAGCGAGCGCGGTGCAGTAGAGTCTTCTCCACAGCACAGACCAGAACCTGAAGCCACGGGGCAGTTCCCGTGGCTTTTTTTCATTTGTTTTTGCGCGGTTGCATCAGCCTCACAATTTCAGTATCTTAACGGGGATTATCCAAGTCCGTTTTTCATGGGAGATGAGCTTCTGTATGTCTCAGAAGAATCAGTTAGCATGGCTTATCGGAGGGGCGCAGGGCAGCGGTGTGGATTCCGCTGCCAATCTTTTCGCGAAAGCCTGCGCCTTCGGTGGGCTGTACGTCTACGGCCAGCGCGAATATTACAGCAATATCATGGGCGAGCACAGCTACTATCAGATCACGGTCAGCGACCGTCTTGTTCGCTCAGCTCGTTCGTATCCGGATATCTTAGCGAGCGCTGACGCCGAGACGGTCTTCCTCCATGCGCTGGAGGTCAAAGCCGGTGGGGCTCTCATCTACGACCCTAAACTGACGGAGACGTCTCTCAGCAAGGTTGTAGCACTAGAAAACCGAGCGCGTCGCGACCTCCAAAGATATCTTCAGTCTAAAAGCCTCCCGGAGACGCTGGGCGGAATGCTCCAAGATGCCCAAGCCCGTGGCGTCCGGCTCTATCTCGTCCCCTATGATGAGCTCTTACAGAAGATAACGGGAGAGAAAGCTCCCCAACTAGCTCAAGCCAAGCGCATGGCTAACACCATGGCCGTCGCTGCGTCGTGTGCTCTTGTCGGTTATGACATACAGTTTTTAGAGCGTGCGTTAGAAGATATCTTTCAGGGGAAGAAGAAGGTGATTGAGCTGAACCTGCGCGCGTGCGAGCTCGCGTATGAGTATATCGCGAAAAACTTCGCTCGCGATTTCCCCATTACTCTAGAGCCGATCACAACGAGCGAGTCGCGCATCTATGTGACAGGCAATCAAGCGACGGCGCTGGGGAAGCTCACGGCGGGCTGCACCGTGCAGACGTATTATCCCATCAGCCCAGCGACCGACGAGAGTATATATTTAGAAGCCCATCAGATCTTTGAGCGTCGTGCTCCCAACGAGCGGGGCGCGATCGTGGTTATCCAAGTCGAGGACGAGATCGCTGCGATCACGATGGCAACGGGGGCAGCTCTCACTGGGGCGCGCGCAGCGACGAGCACTTCAGGGCCAGGGTTCTCGCTCATGGTTGAAGCGTTGGGCTGGGCAGGCATGAACGAAGTCCCCGTTGTCGTAACGCTCTATCAGCGCGGCAGCCCCAGCACCGGCTTGCCCACGCGCCACGAACAGGGCGATCTGAGATTCGTCCTCCATGCCGGGCATGGCGAGTTCCCGAGAATCGTCATCGCTTCGGGAGACTTAGAAGAGTGCTTCTACGACGCGATCAGGGCTTTTAACTACGCCGAAAGATATCAGCTTCCCGTCATTCACTTGCTCGATAAAGCTTTAGCAAGCAGTAGTCAGACGTGCTCGGCCTTCGATGTGCTTAAGGGGCGTATTAGCCGGGGAGCGCTCGTCGAGGGCGCTGTGAGCGATGGCTATAAACGCTTCGCGTATACGGAGACGGGCATCTCCCCGCGCGCAGTGCTGGGTACTCCCGGAGGGATCTTCTGGAACACCGGTGACGAACACGACGAGCTGGGACACATCACCGAAGACCCCGTCGAGCGCATTCGGATGATGGACAAGCGCGCGAAGAAATTAGAAGTCGCGGCACAGGAGATCCCACTCAGTGAGAAAATAAACATCTTTGGCGACCCAGACTCAGAATTGATCGTGCTGAGCTGGGGCTCCCCCAAGGGCGCCATTCTCGATGCTCTGGAAGCCCTGTGGGCAGAGAAGCTCTCAGTCTGTTTCGTGCAGTGTCGACTGCTCTCCCCCTTGCCCAGCGGCGATCTGAAGACACTCTTAGAGAAAGCGCAGCGCCGCGTGTGCATCGAGAATAATTACTCTGGGCAGTTCGCTGGGCTGGTGCGCGAATCTACGGGAATAGCGATGGATCATCTCATCGTGAAATTCAACGGGCGTCCGATCACGATGGACGAAGTCTATCAGTCTGTGAAGGAGATTCTTTCGGGCAAGGCCCCACGAAGGATGGTGCTAACACATGGTGCGTAAAGCCCAAGATTTTAAGACCCCGGTGCACAACAATTGGTGTCCCGGCTGCGTGTTGCCAGGCTCGCTCATCCATACGAATCCCGATGTCAAGCCCATTGAGGCCATCACCGAAGGGGATCGTGTGCTGGGGTGGGATGGACGCTACCATCGGGTGACGGAAGTCTTCAGCCACCGGCATCACGGGCTGATGTACAAAATCCGCGCGAAGTGCCTAGGGGAGATAGCCTTGACACCAGAACACCCTGTCTTGATCGCAAAGCGCTCTCATCCCAAGCGCCATAATGAACATTTTGAGCTTATGTGGGAACGCGCCGATCAGATTAAGAAGGGCGATTATCTGGCCTATCCTATCCCTTTAGAGGTCGTCCCCGTCACGGCGTTGCCGCTTCCAGGGAAAAAATCTCAAGATCGGCGCAGCACTCCGCTGCCGGAGAGCGTCCTCCTCACCCCTGATTTCCTACGGCTTGCTGGGTATTACCTTGCTGAGGGCTGGATAGACCATCGCTCGGCAGAGAAGGGTCATGTGGAAGCTTCCATCTGTTTTGCTTTTCACAAGAAAGAGAGGGAATTCGTCGAGGACATAGGAGTACTTGTAGCCAAGCTCTTTGGGCTGAGTGCTTCTGTGATCGAGAAGCCCTCGCGGAACACGATAGAATTGTATGTGCATTCCTCACGCTTGGCTCGAGCCTTCAAGGAATGGTTCGGCGACGGGGCAGCAAACAAGAAGATCCCCCATGAGCTGATGCTCTTACCCCTCGAGCACCAGCGCGAACTGCTCAAGGGGCTGTGGCGCGGCGACGGCTGGATACACGCGACGCAAGCCCGAGCGTGCTATAAGACGATCTCTAAGACGTTGCGGGAGCAGCTGAAACTTTTGCTTTTGCGCCAGGGGATCGTGCCCTCAGTCTACACCGAACCGGCTCGTCCAGGCCATCGTGAGGCATACACCATATTTGTAACAGGCGCGCGAGATGTCGAGCGCCTCCGCGGCGTGTTGGGCCTTGCGCGTTGCACACTGCCTAAGGGGAAGTCCCCTTCTACAGTGCTGGGGCAGAATTTCGTCATGGTTCCTGTGGCAAAGATCGAGACGTTTGCCTACGATGGGCTTGTGTGGAACCTCGAAGTTGAAGATGTGCATAGCTACGTCAGCGAGTGCGCGACGCTCCATAACTGCGGAGACTTCGGGATTCTCAACGCCGTGCAGATGGCGCTGGCTGAGCTTGATTTAGAGCCTCATCGCGTCGCGGTCTTCTCGGGAATTGGCTGCTCTGGCAAGACCCCGCACTATATCAATACTTACGGCGTGCACACGCTGCACGGGCGCGTCCTGCCCTATGCGACGGGGGCGAAACTCGCCAACCCCGATCTAACTGTGATTGCCGTCGGCGGCGACGGCGACGGGCTGGGCATCGGCGCAGGGCACTTTGTCAACGCTGGCCGCCGCAACGTAGACATCACATATATCTTGCACAACAACGGGGTCTACGGGCTGACCAAGGGCCAAGCTTCTCCAACGCTGAAGCTCGGTGTCCAGACGAAATCGCTCCCCCAGCCGAATATCAATCAAGGGGTCAACCCGCTCTTTCTCGCTTTGGCTGCGGGCTACACGTTCATCGCGCGCAGTTATGCGTACGATATCAAGCACTTAGTGAGTATTATCAAACAAGCGATTGCGCACAACGGCTCGGCGTTCATTGACGTCTTGCAGCCCTGTCCCACATACAATGACATCAACACGCGCGAATGGTACGGCGGGGAAGACCGCAAAGACCCGCAGACGGGCAGGCCCATCCCGCGCGTCTACAAGCTCGAAGAGCAGGGCTATGATCCTCTCATTAAGCCGGGGATGAGCGACGCGGATATCACCGAAAAACTCAATAGCTTTATCGAGAAGGCCCTCGAATGGGGCGATAGAATCCCCATCGGGGTCTTGCTGAAGAACGAGACCGTGCCGTCATATGAAGAGCGCATAGTACAGAGAATCCCGTTCTATCGCGAGGCGCCGCCGGCTCAGCAGACTATAGCCGACACGCAAGGCCGACCGACGATTGATCTGACAAGATTCTTAGAAGAGCTGAGGGTGACGTGATGTCCCTCAACTTCTCCTGAAGATGACAGCCAAAAGCTCCTGCACGCCGAAGGCGTTGGCCGTGAATGTCTCGACGTTCCCTAGCGTTACGCTTTCTATCACTCCTTACTTAAGAGCTCCAGAAAGCGCATATAGCCATAAGCGTTGATGACTTCAGCGTGCTTCACACTTGGCTGCACGGCTACGAGATACTGCGGGCTGTAAAGCGGCAGCACCGGCACATCTTCAGATAAGAGCTTCTGCAAGCGCGCAAAGAGCGCATACGCGTCCGGCGCGCTGGGCAGTTGCATCAGGATCTCATCAATCTGCTTCTGGGTCTCGGTCAGCTCTTGGCCTGTCGCATCGGAGGGCCGATATGTATGGAATTCCCCAGTAGAGGAGAACAGGCCCTTCAATTGCCAGGTCAACCGGACTATCTCAAAGAGCTCGAATTGATAAGTGACCATGACCGCTTCGTAACGCGGAGGTTTGGCGAAGATCCGTCCTCGCCAGTCATCTCGACTGGTGAGCTCTAGTTCCACGTTGAGTCCGATTCGTCGCAAGTTCTCTTGATATAGCTTGGCTATCTCTTGGCGCACGGGATCGTCACGATGGAGTAAGAAGGTGAGCTTGAAGGGCTTTTTGGTAGGCAAGTCACGCCAACCATCTCCGTCCGCATCTTTGAGACCCACGTGATCGAGCAGCGCTGCCGCCTTTGCTAGATCGAAGGGATAGCGCACTAAGCTGGCTTCTTGATAGAAGGGCGAGAGGGGATGGAGAAAGCTTTCGCGGGATGCGGCCAGTCCGCCGGGGTACTTCGACACAAAAGCAGTTCTATCAGTGGCGTGAGCCAGGGCTTGGCGGAAGCGCGCGTCCCGAAAGATCGCACGCTTCTCGGTGTCGGCCACATCTTGATTGAGCATCAACAAGATGAAGGAGACTTGAGAGCCTCCCCGGATGAGCCGGGCTGTAGAGGGTAATACGAGGGCTTCTTCCACAGTAGGCTCGAACAGATCAACCTTGGAATCTTGGAACTGTTTCAGGCTATCGCGTTGTCCCCCAAGCCATGTGATCTGTTGCAGTCTCGGTAAGGGAGCCCCCTGGGCATCGCGCTTCCAGTAGAAGGGATTGCGCTCAAGGACAAGGGGTGAGATGCGCTCACCGATGAGAGGGATGCCCGTCTTGCCTAACTCTTTCACGCGGAATGGCCCCAGTCCAGCGATCTCTTCCGGTTTGGTGCCCACGTTCCAGGCACGTGCGACGTCTTTTCTCTCCAACTTGTGCTTGGGCAAGATGGGGATTTGCGTCAAGAGCACCAAGAAAGACGTAGGCACGGGTGCACTGAAAAGAAAGCGCACAGTGCGCTCGTCCAGGCGCTCAACACGTTGCAGGAGAGATTGTCCGCCGACTTTTAAGAACTCGCGCAGCTCGTCGAGAGTTCTGGTGCGCACGCGGGTATTGAGCAGGATGTCGTTGAAGGTGAAGAGCACGTCGTCGGCGGTGAAGGGCGTGCCATCGGAGAACTTTACATTCCGAAGGGTGAGCGTGAACGATCTGCCATTGGGAGAAACTTGGGGTAATCGCTCTGCCAGGGCTGGTTCGATTTGGGCGTTGATGGGGTTGATCTCCAAGAGTGTGGCCAAGAAGAGCGGCATCAGCGTGGTTGCTTGGGGGTCATCGGAAAGGGGGTTGAGCGAGCTGAGCTCATGAGTCGAAGCGATGGTCAAGGTGCCACCCGCAGGCTGGGCCAGCGGCTTGGAGACGACCAGGGCAAAGAGAAGAACGACAAGACTAACGAATTTTAGCCGATACATGAGAGGTTCCTCCTTTCAATCTGTTGGTTTCATCTTTGTGTAGGAGACCAAGCCGACGTGCGTACAGGTCTTCTCGCGTCTTCGCACGCAGCTTGATATGCTTGCCAACGAGTTCCATAGCTCATCAATATTGGCTCAGTAGCCCGCGTCGTTGTGCCCAGCGCACCGCCCAGCGCAGGCCACCTATTCCTATAGTGAGATACGCCACACTACTTATGAGTAGTATCCAGAAATCAGGGCGGCTCACAGCTGTATCTAGGCTAGCGCGGCTCAGCAGGAGATCATTCAGCAAGGGGAGCCCGGCGGCTAAGGGAAGTGCTTGGACCAGCGTTTGCCAAGTGTCCGGCAGGCGATCTGCTGGTAGCAAAGCTAACCCTAACAGGGCCATTTGCAACAGTTGCGTCACAGCACTTATCCTCTTGAACAAAAGAGCTAGGCCTCCCAGTAAGAACCCCACTCCCTCGATCCCTGCTATTATAAGCAAAACGATAGGCAAGATCCCCCAGTCGAAGCGAATTGGTGTCTGTGTGACTAAAATCAAAATGAAAAAAGTTAGGATCGTTCCAAGCAGCCAGAGGAGCAGCCCTGCCATATGGCTCATGATCAAGCTCGAGACCCCACCCTTGGGAGTGAGGAATCGTTGTTCTAGAACACCAGTCATCGCTTCCTCTTGAATCTTCTCCGGTAAGCCTACGATAGCTGTTAGGCAAAGCATCCAAATAGCATAACGGATCGCCGCTTCTTGTCCCCACTCGGAGACCCCCCCACCTGTAGTAATAAGCTGAACGCCAAAGAAGAGGGCCACGAAGACAATCACGAATCCAAGCCACGTTGCAGTGAGCTCTGGCCAATAGCGGGTGTTCAAGATGAAAGTTGCTTGAAGCTCCCCGCTAAAACGTATGAGGAACCCTCTCATAGTTGGTCACACGCAAGAAGATCTCTTTCAAGCTTGGGCTTTCGGTATCGATAGAGAGTATCTCTGCCTGGCACCCTTCCAGGACCCTTATCGTGTGAAAGAACTCATCACTATTCTGGACACGCAACTCCCAGTAGCTGTGCTGGTCTTGAACCTGCGCCGGGATTTGTTCCCAGGGCGTGAGGGACTGGGATTTACGGACTCTGATCACGTAGCACCGTTGCCTAAACATCTCTTTCAGGGACGAGACAGGCTTACACAGTAAGAGTCGCCCTTCGTCGATGATCGCCACTCGATCGCAGAGTTCTTCTGCCAGCTCCATCTGATGTGTCGTGAGCAAGATAGCCTTCCCTTCTTCATCAGCAAGCTGTCGTATCCGTTGTTTGAGTGACTCTGCCGAGCGCACGTCCAATCCCAGCGTGGGTTCATCTAACAAGAGCAGCTGAGGATCTCCTATGAGAGCACAAGCTAATGCTACCTTTTGCTGCATGCCACGGGAGAGATTCCCGACAAGCACGTCTTTCTTCTCTTGGAGGTCGAAGAAAGCCAGCAACTTTTCAGCTCGCCTTTCCCGCACATGACCAGGGAGCTCACGGCGCGCACCAAAAAGCATAAGGTTCTCCCACGGAGTGAGACGCCAGTGAATATTTCGACTACCCTCGAGCACAGCCCCAATCTTGGCGAGGCAGCGGACTCGCTCGCTGCGAAGGTTTAGACCATCAATAACTATTTCACCAGCATCAGGCTCGATCAAGCCACACACGATTTTCACTGTGGTCGTTTTGCCTGCGCCATTGGGGCCGAGCAACCCAAAAATCTCCCCTTTATGAATTTCAAAGCTTACCCCCTTGAGAGCCTCGATGACTCGTTGCCCTAAATGATAAACTTTCTTCAGATCCTTAACGCATAACACTTTTCATCCTTACTATAGCTCTGATGTCGAACCAGGGAGTTGAGCTGGGAGCGCTCATGAAGGGAGAGAGAGTCGAAGGGGCAGCTGACCTCGCACACGGCACAAATTGTTTTTCGCATCTTTGGCAGCCCGGTCGTCTCCGAGAGACCCGTGGCTTTGCACCCCCTCTTCACAAAGGGTTCGCCCTGAACAAAGATGACACTGAAAGATTACCACATCAAAGCTACAATGACAAGGTCTCTTTAAGATTAAAACCGTCGCTCGAAGAGCACGACCTTATACGCCGGTGCAAGCTCTCGATTTTCGGGCACTTTTGCGCCGATGTTGTAGCCAATGGTTGCACCCAGGGCGGCCATCGTCACGGGGTTGACGACCAGCGAAAAGTCCGTTGGTTCTATTACCCAGTTGCCCGCGACTGCTGCCCCAATGAAAGTCCCTACAATGCTTCCCATCAATGCTAGCAGCACGTTGCCCTGCACTCCCACAATCGTCCCAGCAAGCGCGACACCGAGAAAAGTCGCTCCCGGAGGAATTCCCAAGTTTGGCCCAACGATTAAAGAAATGAATGTCGTGCCCAGCTCGCAGGCGCGCCGCTCCGGCTGCACCGACGGGCACGGCTGGACTATCGAGAGCGTCCAATACGTCGCGTAGAACCCCAGTCCCCCGCCAAGGATCGCTCCTTGTACCCCGAAGAGAAACTCCAGAAAAATATAATCTGTCGGCTGTACCAGGCGCTCCGCACGAACTTCTCCCGTAACAGACCATAGGACCACCAGTATCACAAGCGCGCACAGGGAGATTTTTCTAGAAGAGATCATAGTTTGCTGTGATCGTCAACCCTTGGGTCCATTCTTCAAAGTCGCTGGCAAGGGTAAATTCGAGCTGCACCGCAAGATTGAGATTCGCCTGCACTTGGAACGTCAAGCGTAGATCGAGACTTTGGATGTCCAAGGGAGTGCGGGCTTTGAGCTGCGTGCGCACGAAGCTATATGAGGCTTGGGCGTCTATCGTCTCGCTGACGCGAAATGAGTAATTCGCTTGCGCGATGAGCACATAGTCTTCTAAGAGGCTGAGCGAGGAGCTGAAGCGCAGGCTGCTCCGAAACTGCGAGCGCGGCGCCGGAGCGAGCGCGTACTCAAATGACGCGAGCGTCAACCAATCGCGCGTGCCTCCTTGGGAATCGAGCAGCTCGTAGCCCGCCCCCACACGCAGCTCCCAGCCGCAGAGCTTCTCGTCGGCTGTCTCGTTTAAGATCTCTTCGATGCGCAACAACGCCACAGCCCCAAGCTGTCCCTGAGGAACAAACCCTGTTGCTTCGATGATCTCTTCGAGTCTTTGCACGAGGCTTGCCAGATCAGGAAATTCAGCGCGCCGCCCAATAGTGTCAGCCAGCTCGAAGATCACGGTGGCGGGCAGCGGCGCGGAGATCGCCTTCAAACCGAAGAGACGCTCTTGGATTTTAAGAGCCTTCGAGAGCGCGGTGACGTCTTTAAAGCGCCCGTATCCCAAGCCCGCTGAAACCCGCAGCCCAGGACTGATGAACGTCGTCGCCCCTTGGGCTTCCGCGCCGACAAACCCGAAGAAGTTCGTCTGCTCGAGATACGCGCGCAAATTGATCGCGCCGTCGGCTTGGTAGCTGAACGCATCTCTTGTTAAATCGAGCTTTACGTTGGCTTGCTGGGAGATCCCAAACGCAGGCGCGTCTAGTAAACGCGAGAATGACGCCCGTAGGCTCCCGGAGTTCACGTTGTCGCGATTGTCTGCGAACTGATCATTGTAGTAACGATAATTCGCGGAGAGCTTTAAGTCGCGAAATTCGCTGCGCGGCGGCGTGTAGCCACATAACGGCCCGACACGCGGCTGCGCCAATGCAGAACCAGCGACGAAAACCGTGAGAATCGCTAGAATCACACAGAGTTTTTTCATAGGGCGAAAAGTATTTTACTCGATGAGGAGCGGGTGGCGTCAAATCTCCTGGACGGATAGCTGTGAGTTTGGTAAAACTGGAGACAGAATGCGCAAGAGATTTTTTGTTATCAGCTTGCTTGTCTTTGCTGTGATAAGTGGTGCGCTAGGCTGGTTGTGGTGGGTATCCCAGCCCGCGATGCGGCTAGCTCCCGCGACGCTGCCGCCGGTGCCATCCCTGCCTCGTACCGTGACTCTGCCGTCAGCTCCCGCACCGGAACTATCTGTGCCCTCCGAGCCATCAGATGTCTCCCCATCTCCAGGGGTCATTGACAGTGGGACGCTCGTGATTGAGATTCGTAGCCGGCGCATCGGCACAGAAGACTACACGCTCGAGCGTCGCGAGACCGGAGAGTTGGTCTTGCACTCGCAGGGCACGCTCAAGTTCAAGATCGCGTTGTTCGACGTTGAGGCGACATTCGAACAAGTGATAGTGTTCACGGCGCAGCGCCGTCCGACCAGCTACCAACTAGCGCTCAATGGCCCTGTGGGGATTGGCAATCGCAGGGTGAGTGCACGCTTTGGGGCAGCCACTGGGATAGTCGATAATGGCGAGCGTCGATCCGAGATTGCTCTCCCTGAGGAGCCGTTCTTGCTCTTAGGGATGTTCAGCTCGTATGCTGTTGTGCCCTTGTGGGCGCAGCCCACTGCTTCCCAGAGGCTCAAAGTCATCAGCCTGCGGGGCGACCGTCGCGATCAGGGCGACACGTGGGTGCTCTTAGAATATGTCGGGCCTGTCACTCTGCGCAACGCCCAGGGGGACCTTCTCGAAGCCCAAGAATATCTGCTCACGAGCGAGCGCCTGACGCTGAAGCTTTATCTCTCAGGAGAACGATTGCTCGCCCTGCAGAATGACACAAACAAGAGCGATGAGAGCTTCCGACTCTATCGTCATGATCTCTTCCCTCGCGATTTCGAGGTACTCCCGCGCGCGCAGTAGCTCCTAATACTTGCTTCAGACACGCCAGATCTCACCAAGGGACAGCTGTTCTTGCCTCCAAGGAATCGCGGTGCTATAAGTCAAGCTGTGAAGAGAGGAGGTTTTACGTGAAGGGCCTGGTTCGTATCATGCGGCTGAGCGCCGCGTTTGGTGTCGGAGCTTTTCTTTTAGCTCTATGGGCGTATGGGCAGCTTCAGGGCGGTGGCGGAAGCCCCCTCTCACCAGAGATCTTGGGGGTGGACCTGTGGCCGGTAATCCCCGCTGATGGCAGCAGAACGTTCGGAGCGGTGCGCTTTCGCGATGCCGACGGAGATATCATTCAAGCACGATTCGATGTCGTCGAAGCTGTTGATTTTTCTCCGTTCAGTTTTAACCCCAAAGTGAAGGGCCAAACAAGCGGGAGCTTTCCGTTCTTCGTCTTTTCGAGGATACCCCAAAAAGTTCGGTTGCGCCTCACTTTACTAGACGAAGCGGGCAATCAGAGTCTCCCTGTGGAGTTCAGCTTCGAAGCTGTGACGCTGATTACTGTCTTGGGGAAGTGGGGGACGCACGGGACAGGAGAGGCTCAGTTCAATGGGATCTCGCATCTGGCGCTCGACGGGCGTGGCAACGTCTATGTGACCGACTTTGACCTCGACAGAGTACAAAAGTTCACAGGTGAAGGGAAGTTTCTCATGCAGTGGGGTGGGCGCGGTACGGGCAACGGCCAATTGACTGGGCCGCTAGGGATCGCTGTAGACTATCAGGGCAACGTCTACGTCGCCGACGCAGGAAATCAAAGAATCCAGAAGTTCACCGAGAGCGGAGCTTTTTTGATGAAATGGGGTAGCTTAGGCACGGGCGAGGGGCAGTTTGGCTTTCCCACAGGGGTAGCGACTGACCCTGCAGGCAACGTCTACGTCGCTGATAAAGTCAACAATAGAATTCAGAAGTTCAGCCCAATGGGCGTGCTGATCGCCCGCTGGGGCGCGTTCGGCCAAGCAGAATCACAATTTAACTCCCCTAACGATATCGCCGTGAGCAATCAAGGGATCGTGTATGTCCTCGATACGGGCAACGGGCGCGTGCAGAAATTTATGCCCGACGGCTCGTATCTTGGGCAGTGGGGTTCTCTTGGGGATCGCGACGGGCAGTTCCAAGCCCCTATGGGGATCGCTGTAGATAATCACGGCTTCGTTTACGTCGCCGACACGGGCAACGACAGAATTCAGAAATTTTCTCCCGATGGCGCGTTTATCGTGAAGTGGGGCAGCTTAGGAGCAGGCGATGGGCAATTCGATCAGCCCGTCGATCTAGCTGTTGACCCAGAAGGGGTCATTTACGTTGCCGAAGCGGGGAACCATCGGATTCAGAAGATCAAGTTCAAGTAACTTTTTGCAGATACCCTTGCAAGATCAAGACGGCTGCGAGCGCATCGCGCTTAGCCTTGCGTTTTTTACGGCTGAGATCGGCTTGGAGCAGCACGCGCTCGGCTTCGGCAGTCGTCAGGCGCTCGTCGAACGTATGCACAGGGAGCTTGAGATGCCCTTCGAGGAGCTTTTTGAACTCTAGGACTTGCTGGGCTTTCTCTCCCAGCGAGCCGTCCATGTTGAGGGGCAGTCCCACCACGATCTCAGTGATCTGATATTGAGAGACCAGATCGCTCAAGAATTTCAGATCGCGCTCGGGATCGGTGCGCTCATATACAGCGAGCGGGCTAGCCAAAGAGCGACTTTCGTCGCTTATGGCTAGTCCAAAGCGTCTTTCGCCGAAGTCTATGCCGAGTATGCGCCCCATACAGCGAGATTAAAAAATTTCCCCCCATAGCGCAACTCTGCTATACTGTTTTTCGGAGCGTGAGCGCTATGGCCATCGAAACACTAGCTGAAGCCGTCGCGGCTAGCGAAACATGGATCAGCGTCTGGCACGATGACACCGAGAAAGAAGTCTACGTTCAGTACGGCTATGTAGATATTAGTATGCCCATCGAGGACTTTGAAGACTTCGTCGAGACGCTCATAGAAGCGCGACAGAAACTCACTCAGCCCAAGAAGCGACGCTAAAAGCTCCAGACAGCTCCGGGTAGATGAGCGAAGAAGTCGCTCAAAAGAATGAGTATTTGCAGGAGCAGTCCTTCAAGCCCTCCGATCATCTGAGCGACGAACGGGATAGGAAATGCGCTTGCAATCAGCAAAAATATTCCTCCCCAGAGCGCAACGGTGACCAACGGGACGATCACGAGATTCCCTAAAACCGCGCCCCACAGGTACACACGATGGAAGTGATACGCGAGCACTGGAGCGACCGCAAGCTGCGCTGCAAGTGAGACGAGCACGAAGAGCACCAAGCCGCGCAGCGCACGGTGGCGCGCAGTTTGCTCGCGTGGGGGCTCGGATGCAAGCTGGAAGCGCTGTGCTAAGCGCGGCCAGATGTAGAGCACAGCTACCAGAATTCCCAATGTTCCCGCGAAGCTCAACTGATAGCTGACCTCAAAGAGCGCTTCAGGATCGAAGAGCAAGGTCGCTAACGCTGCCGTCGCTAAACTCTGTAAGGGATCGACCCAGCGCTTGAGCATCCAGCCGCGCTCAGCGAAGAAAAACCCGACCGTGAGAAAGAAGAACATCATCGTCGCTCGAAGCAAGCTCACCTCAAAGCCGACGATCAAGAGATAGATGAGCACGACGGGTACGGCGAGAAAGTAGAGTTTCGTGAAGCTGAAGCTCCACCAGCTCAGCATAAGCGCAAGCAGCGCTAAGATCATACCCAGATTGGCACCGGAAGCGACAAGCACATGCATCACCCCGGCGTCGCGAAAACTCTCTTCGATCTCTTTAGGGAGACTCCCACGCTCACCGAAGAGCAGGCCCTTCAAGAGCGCGCTCTGTTTAGAAGAAAGATGACGCTCGATCTGCGCAAAGATTGCTTGTCGAAGATCATAACCCCATTGCAGAAAGAGCGATCCCTGGCGGCGCGCGACGATCTGGACTTGGCTCTCTCGAAAAATCCAGATGACGCCCCAGATGTCACGGCGTCTTAGATACTCACGATAGTTGAAAGAGTCTTCTTCGCGATTGGTGGGGGCGCGCACCGGCGCGCGGATGATGAGTTCATCGCCGTAGTGAATCTGAAAATATTCTGGGTCGCGGGTGTGATCGTAGAAGACTTGGAGATACCCTGGGGCGTTGCGGGGCTTGAGCACGAAGCGCGAGCGTTCTGGGCCATGATCGGGGTAGCTGACGACGATGCCTCGGACGTGCTGGATTTTCTCAATATGTTCGTAGAGTCCTTCTGCGGGGAAGCGCGCGTTTGTGTAGAGCAGAGCGCCGAGAGCGGTGCAGATGCTCAACACGAAGGGGGTTCTAAGTGGCTGCAGCCGTCGGGTGAATATACTTACAATAGCCAAGGCGAGCATGATGGTCGTAACCCCAGCAAGCCAAGGGAAGGAGCACTTCCATGTGTGCGCTATGAGGATTCCCAAGACGAAGAAGACCAAGACCAACAGGAGAGGACGGCGGCGGAGTCTCTTAGTGTTCTGAAGAAGTTGAATTGGCATAGTGGGTCAACATTATACTTCGATGAAGTCTACTTGAGAAGTCAAGGCGCAGCGAGCGATCCATGACAGAGAAAGCGGGCGGGGTGCCGAAGTAACGGGGATAGCCTTATGGAGCCCCGCACCCTGCCCAAGACTCAAGCACAGGAGGCGAACCCTTTTTTGGCCTGATACACTTCATAAATAGGGTTTATGCTCCGATGCTAACCGCTTCAGAAGGTGATATTTGGGATACACAATGTGCTGGTTTCTACCTTAGTCTTTTCATTACATTCACCTTCATCCCAGCCAATCCTTACTCTCGCTCAATACAGAGAATTTTGAAGGGAGATTTCGACAACGTGCCTCTCTTCATACTCTTACTTCCGATTATAGTTGTTAGCGTCTATACTTTAACAGAGAACAGAGCGCCGACTGACTCAAGCTCTGCAGGAGGAGGGAATTACTCCCCTCCTGTAGAGCTTTTCCAAGTATAGCGCTTTTTGTTATAATAAGTAGCTAGTAGGAGGAACAAAGGTATGAAAAAGGTGATATTTATAGGGGTTACTCTTATAGTAATAATCATTTTTATACTCTTTTATGTGCCAGTGAGCTACGTGCGCGCAGGATACGGAGGGACACAACCTGAAAAAGTAAGGCTTGCCGCTATGGATCGTCTTGAGCGCGAACCGTTCGTGGTCTACTACTACATTGATCATAAGGGAATCGCTACAGAAGTGATAAAGGTGATGGAACAGGTATGGCAACTTGTGCAAAAGCGCCTAAATGTCGATTTAGGGCAATTCCGCATAGCTATAGTAGCTCCGAGAGGCGAAAGGCCAAACTGGGATGGAGCTATCATTGAAATCAATGGCTTTGAAACAATCTTAATGCTATTGGGGTGGCAAGTTCCTATATTCCCTTTGTGGTTGCCATATCCGATAGCCAGTTTAGAAGAGTTAGGCTCTTCAGAATTGTTTTCCCTTTATTGGGCTATGCCTCATGAAGCTGTAGAACACTCATTAGTTAAAAAAGTGTATCACGATCATAAAGCTCGTTGGATCGGGGATGGGCTTGCAGAATATATCGCATATATGGTTAGTGGAGCGTTAGCTGTGAAAGTACAAAGGCAAGCACTCAAGTCACGTCAATCAGAGATCCAAAACCTATTGATGTCCGAAGTAAATCGCAATCGTTACAGCATGGTTCAAGAGTTTCTTTATGGTGCAGAACTGAAGGAAGGGATCGAGGTAGCCGGTTATGGGGTGGCGCTTGCTTTTTGGCTGCAGATTGCGCAGCGTTATGGCGAGGGCGTGATTAAAGAATTCTGGCAGCGCATCAGTCAGAAAAGGTTCCCCAACGCACAAGAAGCCGCGCGCATCTTAAGTGAACTGACGGGCGAAGACATCTGGACGAAGCTCCAAAATATGGACCTGCAAGAAGTGCTGCAGACCCTAGAGCGCGCCGCAGCGGGGTCTACAAGGCTGTGAGATGCTGTGCCCTTCTGCATCCTTACCGACGCCCTAAATCCCTTAAGAAGCCATAGGGCGTGCGCAGCTTCACCCCACGCTCCCCTAAGAGACGCTTGATCGTGTCGGTATGAAAATGGGCGATGTCGTTGGTCAC
>CALLJK010000001.1 GCA_938091745.1 Candidatus Bipolaricaulota bacterium | reverse complement strand
TCGCTGGAGCTTCTTGTGCAGGGGGCTGTCTTTCTCCAAGTCGCCAGTGCTGGAAAGACTGAGCTACCAAGCGATGAGCAAGGCGAGGGCAAACTCATCTGGCGGAACCAGCTCTCGTGGGGCATGAGCGCGTTGCTCTCGTTTGGCCCCGGCGTGAAAGCCCGCGCAGACTTCGTCTTCACTCGCGACGGGCAGTTTCACTTTCTCTTTAACTTCTAAAGGAGGCTCGTCATGCTGCGTCGCATTCTCTTTGTCGCATCTCTCTTGGCGTTCAGCTCTCTCCTGAGCTATGCTCAGATCACTATCTTCGATCCAGCGCTCATCTGGCAGCAGTTAGAAACGCCGCACTTTGTCATTGTCTTTCATCAGGGCCTAGAGAACATCGCCCACGAGACCGCGACCGTTGCCGAAGAGTCGTATGAGATCATTCAGCGAGAGTTCGGCAAAGTCCCCTCTGAGAGAGTCTACATTGTCATCGCTGACTTTGTAGACTCGGTTGTCGGCTCAGCAACGCCCATCCCACAAAATGCTATTTATATCGGCCCGGCACAGATGCGCCTGGCCGACTGGGCCAACGTGCGATTAGATAGCTGGCTCAGAGCGCTCGTCTATCACGAGCTCGTGCATATTATGGACTTGGACATCGTCACGGGGGTTAACGCGCTGCTGCGCGCGATCTTCGGCAGAATTGTCCTCCCCAACATGACCAAGCCCATCACGTTCATTGAGGGCTTAGCTGTCTACGAAAAATATAAGCACTTGGGCGAGTCACGTTTGAACGACGCCAATACGATCATGATGGTCCGCCAGATGGTCTTAGATAATAAGATTCCCAGATTCGACGAGATCTCGCGCTATTACAATCGCGCGGCGTGGCCGCCGGTGGGCCTGCTCGTCTATAACTTTAGCTCTTGGTTCCTGCGCTACCTCGAAGAGACCTATGGCCCAGAAAGCATGAAGAAGTTCAACGACATCAACTCCGCAAGCCTGATGAATACGCTCTCGCTGGTCTTCTTTGCCGACAACTTCGACACGATCTTAAAGAAAGCTTTGGGCAAGTCCCCCGATGAGGTCTACGCGGGCTTTCGTGCCTGGCTGCGCCAGAAATTTTCTGCAGAGATCGAAGCGATCATCCAGGAGGGTCTCACGGCGAGTGTGCGCGTATCACAACTTGGCTGGCTCAGCAATCAGCCCTCATGGTCGCCCGACGGCAAAGAGATCGTCTATCGTCATAGCGGGCCGGGACGCAGCGGACTCAGAATGATAAACGCTGATGGTGAGCACGATCGCGAGATGCTCTTCGGCCCAGCGGAACTGCCGTCGTTTGCGCCTGACGGGCGCTCCGTGCTCTACACCAAGCTCGACTTCAACGGCTTCTATTACGCCTTCAGTGACATATATCTCTACGATCTCGAGAAGAAGAGCGAGCGGCGCCTCACCCACGGCGTGCGGGCCTATGTTGCCGTCTTCGCCCCCGACGGAAGGACGATCTACTTCGCCCATCACATCGGGCGCGACGCAAGCACGGCTATCTCCAAGCTCGATCTCCAATCGGGAAAGATCACGCCCGTCAAAGAGTTTTCCGACAACAGCGTCACTGTGCATTCTATCGCCGTCTCTCCTGACGGGAAGACGCTTGCGCTTTCGCTCTGGCGGCGCGGCGGGTATCAAGATATCTATCTGCTGGACCTCTCCCCCAGCCCCTCCCCGGCACAGGGAGGGGAGCTTATCCCCATCACCCAAGATAAAGACGAAGACCTCGATCCCAGCTTCTCCCCCGACGGACAGTATCTACTCTTCAGCTCCGATAGGGGCGAGTATCGCGTTGCGAATATCTACGCATACAAGCTCGACGACGGCTCGTTCTACAAAGTCACGAATGTGCTCACGGGTGCGTTTGATCCCGCTGTTTCGCCCGATGGGACGAAGATCGCGTTCACGAGCTACAGCAGCGATGGTTACGACATTTATCTGATGCCCTTCGACCCGCAAAGCTGGAAGCCCGTCAGTATCGCAAAAGAGACTCCCCCACAATGGCCCGGCTTTCAAAAGACAAACTTTTCCATCAAGCCCTACGATATGATTCCGTCGCTCCTGCCCAAGCTCTGGCTCCCCTTCAGCGACGGAAAATCCGTCGGGGCTGTCACCTTCGGACAAGACGTCCTGGGCAGACACACTTATCAGCTTGTCGCAGGCTGGGACTTCGAGCAAAACAAACCGTTCTATCTCGTTGACTATGCGCTTGCGCAGATATTGCCCGTACTCTCGCTCTCCCTGAGCGACACGCGCGACGGGAGAACTCAGAAAGTCAGCGCCGCGATGCCGTTGGCGCTGAGCATCTTCCAAGAGCAATGGCTTGGGACAAGCTACAGCCACGCAGATCGTCCCGCGAAAGAGCCGGACCATCCTGCGCCGTGGACAGAAGACACTTATACAGCACAGTATAGCTATCAGAGCGTGCGTGGCTCAGATCTGTGGCGTGATACGCTCTCGCTTTCAGTGAAGGGCGAGCTGAGAAGCCCCAGCGACGCTCAGCCCTATCGCCGGCTGACGGTGACGCTCAGCGAAGTCTTTCGACTCCCGCTCGTTGAGACGCACACGCTCAGTGTAAAATTTATCGGTGGCTGGAGCGACGCTGAGAAAGCCGAAGACGGATTCTCTTTAGGAGGTCACACGGGAGAGTTTGCGTTGCGGGGCTTCGCCGAGAAAGTCCAGCAGGGCAAGCAAGCCCTTGTTGCGTCGCTTGAGTATAGATTTCCGTTAGCGACGGTCGAGCGCGCGCTGGGCTATTGGCCCATATTCTTTGATGATCTTCGCGGCGGGGTCTTTGTCGAGGCCGGCCTTGCCGGAGAAACACTCAATATAGACGATGTGAAGATCAGCTTTGGCACGGAGATCAGGCTCTCGCTGACGACGGGGTATTTTGTGAGCTGGGCGTTGCGCTTAGGGATTGCCCAAGGGCTGGGCGAGCCAAGCCCACGAGTCTATCTGACGGCAGGGATGTGATCAGGTCATAATTATTTTGGGTGATCACGATGTGGGCCTTACGTATCTTTGCTCTTGCGCTGATAGGTATCGGCGTTGTTCTTGGAGGTGGCTTTGCGCGGCAAGGGTATACAGTCTGCCCTCAGGGACCGCCGACGTGCCCGTTTAAGAAGATCGCTGATGCGATCGCCGCTGCAGAGCCGGGAGATATTATTACCATTGGGCCTGGAGTATATCGTGAGCGCCTTGTCCTAGATAAATCTTTAACCCTTCGTGGGGCAGGGCGTACGAACACAACAGTACAAGCTAGTTTGGAAGATTTCACAATCATCGTACAAGGCACGGCACAAGTTACCCTCGAGGGCATACGCATAGAAGCACCACAAGGTGAGGAAGGCTGGGCAGCACAAGGAATCAAAGTGATTGGCCAAGCTAAGCTCTCGCTGTATAGCGCCCTCTTAACGCGAGGCAAACTGGGTATATTTGTCGAAGATGAAGCGACCGCAGAGATCTATAACACCGTGATGAGCGACTACCTCGATACTGCCCTTACAGCTCGAGGGAAGGCCCACCTCATACTGGGCTATAGCGTGCTCAAGAAGAACCGCCGTAATCTCTCACTATACGTGTCATCCCAAGGTATCCTCGAAGAGAATGAGATCATCGGTGGGCTGACTGAGTTTTCGGGTGAATCCCAGGTAACGTTGCGAGGCAATCGCTTCACCTACGCGTCTCCTGTCTTTTATCAAGAGCCCGGGCTGCGCTTGCTCAACAACGAGACCCGCTTGTATAACAATAAGTTCATCTCATACAAGATCGATGTCTTTGGGACAACGTGGCTTGTCATGGAAGGTAACAAGCTGCGCGGACAGGGTGTCTCTCTTTATGACGCCTCTTCTGGCTTAGTGGTCAATAACGAGATCACCACTGCCAACTTCGGTATCTTCATGCGCAGCTCTGGCTCGGTCACGATCGAGAGGAACTCTATAGCTATGAACGAAGGTCGTGGCATCGAAGTTGGACACGCGAAGGCAACGGTGCGCGAAAACACAGTCTTAGGCAATAGCAGCGATGGTATCGTGCTGTTTGGCAAGGTCAATGCTGAGATCATAAGTAACCAAGTCATCAACAATCAAGGCTGGGGTATTGCCGTTCTCAGCGGTGAGTGCTATGACTTACGCCAGCTCAGAAATCGCTCAGATGAAGATCTCTTCCGCGGCACCGTCACCGGCTTCGATAACGAGATCACAAACAACACGAAAGGAGACCTATGCGGCGTGCCAGAGTCCCTCAAAAAGCCATAAAGATCGTTTTTATCGCGAGCATCGCGCTTGCAGTCACCATGGCGTGGGGGCAAGAGCAAGTCATCCTGCGCGTGCCCCAAGACTTCCCCACGATCGAAGAAGCTATCGCTGCAGCTCCCCTTGGGGCAACAATCCAGATCGCTGAGGGCACCTATCGCGTCCAGCTTTCTATAGACAAAGATCTCACTCTTGAGGGCTCACGCGATACGGTCACCCTGCGCGCCAACAACCCCATAGAGCCCATTGTACGCGTGCAAGGCTCGGCAAACGTGACGCTGCGCCGGATTCTACTAGATGATGGCACGCGCGGCCTGATCGTGCAGGAGAGTGCCGTCGTCACGTTGGAAAACGCCCAAGTTCAAGACGCCACACTCGCTGGGATGCTCGTGCAAGATCGAGGGCAGCTACGCTGTATGAACAGCAAGATTGTGGGCAATCATGGGCGCGCGGGGGTCACCGCTCAAGACCAAGCTCAGCTCATTCTCGACAAGTGCACTGTGCAGGGCAACGACAGCGAAGGCGTGTTCGTCATGGGCCAAGCGCGCTTAGAGGCCCGGCAGAGCTTGTTCGAGCGCAATCGCGGCGCGGCGCTCGTGCTCAGCGATGATGCCCAAGCTCTCGTCACTACAAGTCGTTTCACGGCCAATGACAGCCTTGGGGTGCAGCTCCAAGGGCGCTCTCGGCTCTCGATCCGGGAGTCCGAGTTCTTCTCCAACACAGCCCAGCGTCGGGGGCAAGGGCTTCTTGTGAAGGAATCAGCCCATCTGGAAGCGATACATGTGCGTTTCCTCTCCGAGGTGTTGGGCATAGCCCTTGAAGGCAAGGCTACAGCATCTATTGAAGAATGCGAGTTTGTTGGGGGTAGCGGCATCGCGATCGCCAGCGACGGTGCCTTGATCACTATCGATTCTAATCTCTTTCGTAGAGGGGAACGAGGAGTGGCTATCGCCTCGCAGAGCGTCCAGACCAAGATACTTGTGCGCCATAACACTTTTGAAGACCTACTGGCATTGTTCCGGGATTCCTACGCGGTTAGTATCACTAGCAAGGCAGCTGTTGTTGTAGAGGGTAACACCTTCGAGCGCAACCTTGTTGCCGTTACCATGAAATCCGCCCAGAACGTGACTCTGCGTGACAACGCGTTCTTTGACAATTATACCGCCTTAGATAGCGAAGGATCTCAAGCACTCGTAGAGGCCAACAGATTTGAGCGGAATTGGGTCGGCATGAACCTCGGTGGCCGAGAAGGGGATATAGTCCTTCGGGGGAATCTACTAAATGAGACTGAGATCGCTACGATCACGGTCAGAGGCACTGCCAAGGTCACTATAGCCAATAACCAGATCACAAAGAGCGAGAAGATTGGGATTGCGTTGCTTGAGAAGGCACAAGCAACTCTGCAATCGAATACGCTGAACGGGGGCAAGTCTCATGGCATTATCGTGAGTGGTCTTGCCCAAATCTCTGTACATGGGAACCGTGTCAGCGGCTACAACGGCTGCGCCCTCTACGTTGGTCCTAAAGCCAAGCTCGTCCGCGATGAAAATAATAATTTTTACAACAATCAGGCGGGTGATCGTTGCGGGCGCATTGGCCGCTCCTGGCAAGAACAGCTTGAGAAAGCGCCGCCAGGCTCTGTCCTTGAAATCCCTCCTGGCGTTTATTACGAAAGCTTATGGATTAACAAATCTGTTGAGATACGCTCTTCTGGGGCAGTCTTTCGAGGAAACACCCTCGATCCCGTTGTTGTCGTCACAGGGGATGCAAAAGTACGCCTGGAGGGGATAACGCTCCAAGACGGCATCGCGGGCGTCGTTGCTACTGATGAACCACCTTACGGCGGTTGGTTTCCCGGGCTTATAGCTGAGCCTGGCCAGCAGCAACTCGAGCTCCATACCGTGAAAGTCCTCACAAATGGGCGTGCTGGGATATGGGCTGATTCCCAAGTCACGAGACTCACTATTGAGAGCAGTGAGCTGCGCGACAACGGACAATATGGGGTTCGTTTCCACGGAATCTTACTCAGCATTGCCAAGAGCGCTATCGCTGGTCATGAGACGGGACTATTTGTTGATCTTCCTAGCCATGGACAAGCTTCAGCGGCCATCTCTCAGACGAGTTTTTCTGGCAACCAGCTTGGGGTCAATGCGCGAGGCTCAGGGGAGCTCACTATAGAATCGAGTCAAATTACGGAAGGGGCCTTAGGGGTATGGGTGAAGGGTGTTGATCGTGGTGCTCTCTCAAGACAAGAGTTGCGTGTGCAGATTGCGCGCTCCCTCATCCGTGACCATCGCCAAGATCGTGTGGCTTCACTGAGCTTAGCGCTCTTGGCAATATTTGGCGAGTTTGTGGGCAGCGGAATTGCCATTGAGCAAAAAGCCATCGTGACTCTCGTAGAAAATGAAATCAGTGAGAACGAATTCCACGGGGTTGCTATAGGGCAGCAAAGTTCTGTGGTCATAGAGCGAAACAAGATCACCACCAACAAGAGGTACGGAGTTGCTCTGGATATAGCATCGTGTGTGCAAGGTCTTGCTGTGCCCCAGCGCTTTGAAGGGCGCATCGAGGGCAAGCAGAACACTGTGCCCAGCCCTGGTGAACCTCACGCGAATCTGAAGGGAGCCTTCTGCCCTAAGGAACTCGAATTCTTAAGGACCGAGCAAGGAGGCTCGTACCCGTAGTTATTTCGCTTCCAACGCAGCTTGCACCGCGGCGAGCGCGTCGACTCGGCCCCAGCCAAAAGAATTGTTGGGCCTGTCGCCGCCGCAGTCGCCCACTTTGGGTATGGCTGTTTGACGGATCAGCTCTTCGAGAACTTCGACGCGGCCCTTCAAGTGCGGCGCCGCTGACAACATCAATGCTGCGATCCCCGTCACGTGCGGCGCAGCTAAAGAAGTTCCCCCAACGCTGAGATAGCTCCCGCCGGGCATCGGGCCACGAATGCTCACCCCGGGCGCGCTCACGTCCGGCTCGATCTGCTCCGTCCCCCAGATCGTCACCGGCCCGCGACTACTGAAATGCGCGATCTTATCATCACGGGTCGTCGCACCCACGGTGAACGCCGCCTCGTAGATCGCCGGCGGGTCGATCACCGAGCTACAGCTTGGCCCTTCGTTCCCTGCTGCAGCAACGAAGAGAATTCCCCCAGCGCGCACGCGCTCAACGGCTTCTTTGAGCGTAGCAGGTTCGCAGCCCTCGTGCGGCGGGCAGCCCCATGAGTTATTAATCACTTGCGGGGCTCTGCTGGGATCGCCGTCGGTCATCGGATCGCCCTCTAACGGGAACGGCGCCAAGAAGAACTCCATGCACCCAATATAGCGTTCGGGAGTGCCGTAGCCGTCGTAGTCCATATTGCGACACGCGATCCATCGGGACTCGAACGCTACCCCCGTGCGGATATACTCTTCGGTGCCCACGACGACCCCAAGCGTCAGCGTCCCATGAGCGCCAGGGTCTATAGGCTCTGGAGAATTCCCGACGGCGTCGAACCAATTATAATTATGATCAGCGATCTCGTCTTCCCCAGCATAGCCGCGATACTGATTGATGAGCGCTGGGTGGAGCCAATCGACCCCTGTGTCGGCTCCGGCGACGACCACGCCCTTGCCCGTGATGCCCAGCTCCCAGACTTTATCAGCGTTGATGAGCGTCAGATTCCACGGGATTGACGGCTGCGGCTCCTGCTCAGGCTCGACATACATCGAGAGCTTTTTCACTTTGGGGTTAAGCTCGATGCGCGCGACGTCATCTCTAGCGGAGAGCGTCCGTACCAAGTCTGCATCAGCGTTGGGGATGGCGATCATATTCACGAGATAGTGCGCACGATACGAGACGCCCTTGGCGTCAAGCTCAGAGCGCAGGGCCTGTTGCGAGCGTCGCGCAGTTTTTGTAAGCGTTTCGTAGACGTAGCGCCCGCGCTCCAGTTGCGTCGCAAAGTGCTGTGCGTCGCCTAAGTGCGCCTGATCGTTGAGAATGACCAATATATCAGCGTGAGCACTTTGAGCCAACGCGGCTTGGACTGAAGGCCTGATCTTTGACAAGGCCGGCGCCGCGCGCTCCCCATGCACCGCCAGCGCAAACGTTACTCCAACGAGGGCGAGGATGACGAGAGTCCAGCGAGGCCATCTCATCAGGATCACCGGGCGAAGAGCTTATCGCGATTCTTCACGATCTGTTCGCACGTCGTGTTGGGTTCGATCCGCGTGGTGCGGAAGTAGCTGTTCTCTTTCTTGGGGTCAGGAATATTCTCGCTCTGGCCTGCTAATAATGGGTTGCTCGCCCCGATCACGACTTGCTCGCTGCCCCATTCGATGAGCCCATCTATGATCATAGTGTTGAGGGTTGTGCTGCGCAGGCTGTTCCAGTCTCGTTGGATGATATAGATCTCCCCTTCGATAAACCCCAAGACGCTCACCCGGATCGTCATGCCGGGCTTGCCGTCTTTGTCTTGGTCGAAGATTCTCGGATCGTTGGGATCGGTGGGCAGCGGGTCTTTTTCAGGGTCTTGCAGGCGCACCCCTCGAACGATGGTGTAGCGTGGCTGGAAGAGCTGCCAGCTCGGCTCTTTGAATTCGAGCCGCGCTGGCTTGGTGTCGATGCCCATATATTTGACGAACGCTTCAGGGAAGATGACTTTGAAGAACGGGGAGCTGCTCTCGCTCTCGACGGCGCACGGCTCGAAGACAATCGAAAGTTCTGAACCCTGTTGTGTCACTTCCAGGCGTAGCGTTGTGATTGTCTTGAGGTTGATCGTGCCTAGCACGGGGGCGTTGGTTATAGAAGACGTGACTTGGAGGTGGGCCCATGGCCCAGAGATGTCCGGGGGTTGCGCGGAGGAGCTCGGCCAGCCCATCACCAGAACGCCCAATACTAGAAGAGAGAACCATCGCCGCATAGCAACTCACCTCACTCTAATAGTGAACAAGAATTGTAGCGTACAATGGGGATGACGGCAAGTCAGCGGAGTCGTTTGCTCTTCCCCCCGCCCTAGGGCGTACAATAAGGCATGCGCCTTGTCGTCTCTGTGATAGTTCTGATAGGGCTACCGTGGCTGGCGTATGGGCAGCGGCTCGGTGAGCCACGTTTAGTTTGGAACACGATCCATACTGAGCACTTTCACGTGACGTTCCCAGAGGGATTGGAAGGGCTCGCTCAAGAAGCAGCCGTCGCTGCTGAGGATGCGTATCACTTCATGTACCTTCAATGGGGATACGCCCCGTCTGGGAAAGTTGACATCGTGCTCTGTGACGCTACGGATACTGCCCATCGCGAGCTTGATGTTTTTCAAAACAGAATCACAATCTGCGTCGCTCAAGGAGATCTCGCGGAGCGCTTCAATCCCAAGTTTCCTAGCTGGGTAGAGCAGAGCGTCTTTGCGCTCTATGCGCAATTAGTGAGCGCTGATTTCGTCTTTGGGGTTTCAGAAGTCTTGCGCCCGGTGTTGGGCACGCTTATCTTGCCCAATCTTAAGTCTTCAGAGCTGCTTGCTGGGATTGGGGAGTATCTTGCTGAAGAAGCGTTAGGCACGCCGCCTGATATGCGTCTTGGCATTGGGGGAGAGCATAGATTTGTGCGCTATCTCGTAGAACGCTTTGGGGATGATTTTCTCAAAGAATGGCATCGGCTCCAAGCGAATGACGTGCGCGCGACATTCTCATTAGGGTTTTTGAGCGACTATGATCGAGTCTTTCAGCGACTGACCGGGAGATCGTTTGCCCAGATGAAAGAGGAGTTTGAGGCCCTCACCCCGCCTGCGGCGCCCCTCTCCCGTGGCTCACCCACGGGAGAGGGGCTGGGGGTGAGGGCCTTCATCAAGCGCGATATCTTCAAGCACTCCTATCTCTTCAGCGATCTCTATCTCTATGACCTCAAGACTCGACGCGAGATGCGCCTGACCGAGGGCGCGCGGGTCTATCGCGCCGCGCTCTTCCCCGACGGACAGAAAATCTTAGTAGCTCGCCATCGCTGGGGCGATCAAGGGCCGGTCTTGGCGATCTTTGATCTTAAGACAAGACAACTAGAGTCGCTCAAGGAGTTCCCTCTGCACGATTACTTCATAGACTCGTTTGCGATCTCGCCTGACGGGGAACAGATTGCGCTCTCGATCTGGCGCCGCGGCGGGTTCCAAGATATCTATTTGATGGACCTCTCCCCCGTCCCCTCCCCGACACGGGGAGGGGAGAGTTCCCCCTTCCCGTTTCGGGAAGGGGGCTTGGGGGTTAGGTTAACAGCTCTCACCCGCGACCGCGCCGTCGATCTCTCCCCAGAATTCTCAGCTGACGGGCACTTCGTGCTCTTTCTCTCCGACCGCGACGGCTCCTTCAAGCCCTATGCGTACAGACTCGCCGACAGCGCGTTCTTTGAAGTCATAGACAGATCTGATCCCAGCAGTTGGCAGCCTGTACAGATCGAGCCGGAGCCGTTCCCGCCGTGGGACGGCTTCCCCGACACAGACTATCCCATCGCGCCCTACGACCCCCGCCCGTCGCTCGAGCCAAAGATCTTAGTGCCCCTCTTGAGTTCGAATAGCATCAGTCTATTGACGTTCGGAAGTGATGCCCTGCGCCAGCATCTCTATAGCGTGCTGCTGGGCTTCAACTGGAAGACACTGCTCCCAACGTACTTTGTGCGCTACGAGAACCGCGTGCTTTTCGCGTCCCTAGAAGCTCTCGTCGCACGGCACGGACCGACAGCGCATCAATCAATCACAGCGACGCTGCCCATAGTCACGCACCTGAGCACCCGACAAAGCTTATCGCTCTTCTATCGGCGCAACGAAGAAGAACTTATCTCGCACCAGATTGGGCTGGGTTGGAGTGGGGGTTGGAGAGCTTTTCAGAATTGGCTTGAGCTCTCGCTGTGGGCTGTGACAGCGACGCGCACGGGGCAGCGCATCTGGGAGAACAGTCTTGGCTGGCGTGTGAGCGTGACGACCGAACTGAGCGAGTATCTGCGCGTCCGCGTCTTCACACAAAAAGACGGGCAGTTCGGCGCAGAATTTGAGCTCTTCCCCGACGCGCTGGTGCGCCTTGGGATGCTCTGGAACCCACAGAAAAACAGCATAGAACTCTATCTGCGCTAGCTTACTCCCCCATATACAGCGCGTCATAGTAGACATCAGCGGACAGCTCCGTACCCAGTTCTTTGTCATCATAGCGTGCCTCAAAAAGCACCCTGATCTTTTCAAAGCCCTCTGGAATATGCCCCCACTGCTGCAAAAAATCTGAGTGTAAATTGCGCTCAAAGCGTATCCATCGCCCAAGAGTCGGCTCGCGATCCCCCAAGAAGAGAAAGCGCCCGTTAGCGAGTGCAAACGGCGGCTCAGCTATGCCCGTCAGAATATAGCGAATCTGAATATTCTGATACTGTGATACGGCGTTGTCACCCCAGACGATGATGACGCACTGCAGATATTGTTTCTCCGTGCCGCGCTGCCAATTCTCGACGCGATAGTATCCTGAGAGTTTTTTGGGGAATCTCTTTGGGCTGAGCTCTTGAATCAGCCCAAAGACTTTCGCGCCGTGATCGTTTTTGTCAGCGCGCAGGGCAAGATACGCCGAAAAGCGCCCATCAACAGCGTAGCGATCCGTGATCGAGAACCCTGCCCAATTTTCGGTTTCGAGCGAGAACCACGGCTCGACGCCCTGCTCGAAGCTCCCATTTCGCAAAAGATTGGGCTGAGCGGGCGTGCACCCACTCAGCCCAAGTGTTACCAAAAATATCGCTACCAGACGCATCTACTTCACGATCAGCTTCTGCAGCTTTGTTCGTGTGATCTCGCCCTTGGAGTCTCGCATAGCGACGATATAGAGATAGACGCCCTTGGCGACGCGCTGGCCCTTATTATTCTGAAGCTTCCAGATTAAGCTTGTGCCCGTCCAGTCGCTCGTGTAGACCGGCCGGCCGCTCAGATCGAAGACCTGCACACGGAACTCGTGTCGGCCCATGAGCGTGAATTGAATTCCCTCACGCTGCGAGCGCACCAGGATCTGAGGGGCTGCTTTGGCCAAGAGCTGGTCTACGACCGAGGGCTTGGGCGAGACGACCAGCTTGCGCAGCTCTGTCTTGATGATCGTTCCATCGTAGCCCTTGACAGTCATAAAGTAGAGATAGATGCCTGGAGCAACGCGCTCCGCACGCTCGTTTTGATAGACCCAGACGAAGTTATTCTTCTGCCAATCACTCCGATAGATCGCGCGCCCGCTGAGATCGAAGAGTTCGACAGCGATCTCTTTGATCCCTTGGCCGACGGCGCGGAAGTAGACCCCTTGCGGGGTCGCGACGGTTTGGATCGTCGTCACGGAGAGCGGGACGAGCGTTGGCTCGTCCATGACATTGCCGAACTTGATGCGATTCAGATTCTGCCCGTCCCCAAGGGTAATGAGCCAACCGATGGTGCCGTTGGGGCAGACGGGGCCGCTGACGGGGAAGGTCTCGAAGAACGGGATCTCTTCAGGCGGCGCTTCGCAGATGAGATATGTCCCCGGCAGAAGCCCAGTGAAGCAGTACTGCCCGTTCTCGTCCGTCACGGTCGAGAGAGTGACGGGATTACCAAACATATCTATGCCCGTTAGAGTAATTGTGATCCCCGGTAGATACGGCTCGTTCTCAGCTTTGTTGCCGTCGGCGTCGAGATCGAGCCACTTGAAACCACAGATCTGCCCTAACCCGATATTGACGTTTGTCGGATCGTCGTCGCTGTTGTTATCAGGGTTCGTGTCATCCGGGGTGAGCACGGACGCTGTGTTCACGACACTGGGGATAGCTTCGAGGGAGACGCTCACGGTCAGGGTGATCGTCGTGCTTGCTCCCGGAGCGAGCGGGCCTGGGTTCGTACACGTCACGGTTTGCAGAGCCGCGGAGCACGTCCAACCCGGCCCTATGCCCGACACAAACGTTAGCCCTGTAGGCAGCGTGTCCGTGACGACGATGGGGCCATGCGTCGGCCCGCCGCCTACGTTCGTCACGGTGATGGTGTAGACACCGTTGGATCCCGTTGTGAAATCTTCAGTGTGGCTCTTGATGATCTGTAGATCCGGGGCGACGACATCTGTGGGGTCGTCGTCGGAGTTATTATTGGGGTTGCCGTCGTCGGGTGTGCTCACGGTGGCGCTGTTAGTCACGCTGGGGAAGGCTGCGCTAGAGACACTTACGGTAATCGTGATCGTTGTGCTTGCTCCAGGACCCAGTGGGCCGGGATTAGTGCATGTGACGACCTGCAAGGCTGCGGAGCAGGTCCAGCCCGGCCCTGTGCCCGACACAAATGTCAGCCCAGTGGGAAGCGTATCCGTGACAGTAATCGTGCCTGTGGTGCTCCCTGCGCCGATATTCGTCACTGTCAGAGTATACGTTCCGGTGTAGCCCACAGCAAAGCTCCCAGAATGGCTCTTGGTAATCGTCAGATCAGCAGGCTGCCCATTGATGGGTGCGTCGTCTTGGTCGTCTTCTGCTGGGTCGTTGTTATTAGGGACGGAGTCGGGATCGGGCTGATCAACGCCGATCACTTCAGCAATATTCGTAATTACCCCTGGGGCAGTCACAGTCGCGACGAGCGTGAGCGTGGCCGTCGCTCCACTCGCGAGAGTGCCCACAGCCCAGACGCCAGTGACGGAGTTATAGCTCCCTTGGCTGGGCGTCGCCGAGACGAGCGTCAGCCCAGCGGGCAGTTGATCTTGCACCGCGACGTTGGTCGCTGCGTTCGGGCCATTGTTTCGCACTGTGATAGTGAAGGTGACCGTGCTCCCCACTCCCGGTGTAGGATTATCTACACTCTTTTGCAAGCTGAGGTCAGCAAGTTGTGCTGGAGTTGTGACAGCAGCGTAATCGTCTTCATTGGGGTCGTTATTGTTTGGAGTCGAGTCCGGATCAAGCTCATTGGATGCTGTCACTTCAGCGATGTTCGTTATCGTCCCTAGCGACGACACAACTGCTTGGATCACGAGCGTTGCGCTCGCGCCAGCGTTGAGAGTTCCGACTGTCCAGACGCCGGTGCCGGGGTTATAGCTGCCTTGGCTCGGTGTGGCGGAGACGAACGTCAGCCCTGGAGGCAATTGATCGGTCACTTCGACGCCCGTCGCGGTGTTGGGGCCGTCATTCGTCACAGTCACGGTATACGTGATCGTATCGCCCAAGCTGGGGTTAGGGTTGTCTACGACTTTGGTGAGACGGAGATCGGCGACGGGGTCAACGTCCGTCGGGTCTTCATAAGTATCGTTCGACGGATCGGTGTCATTGGGGGTTGAGACGGTGACGGTGTTCACCCCGCCGGGATAGGCGCTCGGCGTGACATAGACGGTGAGCGTGATGACGGTGCTCTCGCCGGGCAGGAGCGGATTGTGATTGACGCAGGTGATCGTCGGCGGCGTGGGGGAGCACGCCCAGCCCGGCCCCGTGCCGGAGACGAACGTCATCCCTGGGGGCAAATCAATCGCCGTGATCGTGCCCATCGTTGGCGCTGTCCCGATATTGGTGATCGTGATCGTATAGACGCCGTTCTGCCCGACTACGAAGTTCCCCACGTGGCTCTTGACGACGGCGAGATCAGGGGCAGTTATCGTCGTCGGGTCATCGTCGCTGTTATTATCGGGGTTAATATCCCCTGGTGTGGAGACAGTTGCAGAGTTCGTGACGCTCGGATAGGCACTGCTTTCGACGTTCACTGTTATGGTGATCGTGCTGCTTGCGTTGGGAGCGAGTGGGCCAGGGTTAGTGCACGTCACGGTTTGCCCGATAGCAAAGCATGTCCAATTCGTTCCTGTACCGGAGACGAAGCTTAGTCCTGTGGGTAGAGTATCCGTCACAGTGATCGTTCCCGTTGTTGGTCCGGTGCCGACGTTGGTGACCGTGATCGTATACACGCCCGTGGTGCCCACAGCGAAGTCCCCTGTGTGGGTCTTCTCAAGAGCAAGGTCTGCTGCCAAGATGTTCGTTGGGTCATCGTCGGAGTTATTGTTCGGGTTGCTGTCGTTAAGCGTGTTTACTGTAACAGAGTTTGTGACGCTGGGAACGGCTTCCGGCCCGACGCTCACCGTGAGGGTGAGGGTACTGCTTGCGTTGGGAGCGAGGGGGCCGGGATTCGTGCATGTCACGGTTTGTCCGACGGCTGAGCAGCTCCAGCCGGCCCCCGTCCCAGAGATGAACCCCAATCCCGCGGGCAGCGTATCCGTCACGGTGATCGTCCCTGTCGTGCTCCCAGAGCCGATATTGGTCACGGTGATCGTGTACGTGCCGTTGGTGCCCACTATGAAATCCCCACTATGACTCTTAGAGATCGCTAAGTCTGGAACCAACGGAAAGTTCACAATAGTGGGGTCATCGTCAGCGTTGTTATCGGGAGTTGGGTCATTGGGAGTAGAAACTGTGACGCTGTTCGTGACGCTGGGGACTGCTTCGGGGCCGACGCTCACTATGAGAGTGATATCAGAGCTAGCACCCGCAGCCAGCGGACCTGAATTTGTGCATGTCACTGTCTGACCAACGGCAGAGCAGCTCCATCCCGTTCCCGTCCCAGACACGAAGCCCAATCCATTAGGCAGCGTGTCTATCACAGTGATAGTCCCGGAAGTTGGAGCAGTGCCGACGTTCGTCACGGTAATAGTGTACGTCCCGTTTTGCCCTACGGTGAAGTCTCCTATGTGAGTCTTGGAGATCGCAAGATCAGGAGCGTCGACAGCCGTCGTATCGCTTATGTAGTTATTCGCTTCATTCGTGTCACCGGGCGTTGAGACTGTTGCTACATTGTCCACGCTGGGGTAGGCTTCAAGGAGCACGTCTACTATGATCGTAATAGTAGAGCTGTCGCCGGGTGCCAAGGGACCAGGGTTCGTGCACGTGACTGTCTGGCCCATAGCTGAGCAACTCCATCCCGTCCCCGTGGCTGAGACGTAGCTCAGCCCTGTGGGCAGCGTATCCGTCACAGTGATCGTCCCTGTCGTGCTTGCCCCGCCGACGTTCGTCACCGTGATCGTGTACGTCCCTTGCTGGCCGACGACAAAATTGCCCGTGTGAGTCTTAGTGATCGCCAAATCTTGACAGTTAGTCCCGACATTCACCGTCTCTTGGGCGGGAGCATCATCAGTTGTATCGAGAGTCGTGTCTATCTGTGTTGACCCGATGTGACCAACGGCGCTGTTTTGGTACGAGACGCAGTTGATCGCGGGGAATGAGACTTGATACGTTAACGTCGCGGTCGAACCAGCAGGGATCGTGAGGAACCCATACCACGTTAATATATTGCCCGATACAATAGGGTCGGGGATTGGCGAGCCAGCCCACTGGGATGACCCGCTCACATACGTTGGTATGGCTGGAGTCGTGGGCAGCGTATCGCGGATATCATCGAGAGTGACGGCATCAGCGGCACCATTGGCAAACGTTATAGAGTACGTTACTGTCCCGCCTGTCCCCGGCAAGGTATCCGGTGTTGCTGTCTTATTGAGAATAACAAGGTTGTTGCTCACGGGGTTGACAGGGGGAAACTCGCCGAAGTTGCCTGTTGCCGTATGCTTCACTTGTGTCCCGCTGCTAATATAGGCCACTGGACTTACTACCGTTGGAAGAGTACACACATCGGCGACACGGAACGTGTACATCGCCGTGTAATATGTATTGGCTGGGTTAGGGAGCGCGCCGGGTGGTATCAGAAGCTGATCGGTGAACGTGCCGGTGTTGCCCCCACTGAGGGTGATCGTCGTCGTGTAGAGCATGAAGCAATCGGCGCGCCATGTCGTATACGCTGCGGGCGTAAAGGACATCACTCTGGCTGCACCGATAATGCCAGATTCGCCCTCCACGGTCATGACAATGAGCGTTCCGAGTACGGGGTCATTTGTGCTGATGATCACAGTATTGACTTTGTTGGCGCTCGCTTGGATGGTCTCTTCGACACTTGTGAACGAGAACGTCGCGCTGGCCAGCGCCGTCCCTGGCGGAGGCCCTGCAAAGACACTGACCGTGTGCGATTGTGGTATCGTGGTCGGCCCGCTCGCTTGCAGATAGAAGAACGCTGCCTTGCATTGCCCTGCGTTGATTGGGCCAAGATGCACCACGCCGTCCTCATAGGGAGCTAACGAGACGACTCCGCCAGTGAAGTTGCTGATAGTCACCCAGATATCTGGGTAATACGTCCCGCTCGTGTTGCAAATCTTGTAAGAAACGTACATCCCCTTGAGCTGCGGGCTGACGCCACTGTCAATGTAAAAGACCGAAGACGACGTCCTGGTGATCGTGAACTGGGCATATGCTGAAGCCCCGCTGAGCCACAGGCCCACGCCGAGCACTGACAGGACGACCGCGAAGGTGAATTTTATATGGCGCATAGTTAGAACCTCACTGTGATCCCCATTGCGAAAGCATTGAGATAGTTCACTGAGAGCACGATGGAGCTAGACAACTCGACCCCGCCGCCGAGCTTCCACGCAGCGTCGAGCCAGAGCTGATAAAAGTTCTTAATCAGCCCGATGAAGATCAGCTTCGCGTCGAGCGAGAGATCGCCAATCGTTGCTGCAAACGAGAGCGTGTGCTTGACGACCCCGCTGGAACAGAAGAGATACGCTGTTCCCGTGCACAACTGCAGATCGCTCGACACCGTCAGGCCCGGCGGGTCGAACGAGCTGATAATCCGGGCTATTTGCGCTTTCCATGAGCCTGTGCGCGGGTAGAAGTACCAGAGCGCCAAGACCGATGCGTCTCCAAAGCGCAACGTCGTGCTCAGGGCGTCGAAGTGCTCGCGCACCCCTGGGCCAAATCGCAGAGTATTGTTCAGCTCCAAACCGAGCGGCTGAATGGGAATGATCGTATTTATCTCAGCGTAGCAGAGGAAGTCTTCGGCGCAAACGTTGCCGACCTCGAGCAGAAAGTGAAAAGTCAAGCCGAGAAATTTTACGTTGCGCACGAAGAGCTTCTCTTCTTGAAAGCTAAACTCATCGGTGACGATCCCCAAATAGAGACGCTCTAACGGCTTGCACTCAGCAAAGCACTCCAAACCCTGTCGTGCGCCGATCCACGTCTCGCTGCGAATGAGGATCCCGCTCACCGTCTGGCCCTCAAGCCCTAGCACGAGCCCTATGCGAAAATTTGGGGCTGAGACGCTTCCCAGATTGGCGAAGAGCGCGCGGGTGCTCACCGTCATTCCAGCAATATTCAATGCAAGATCGGCGACTTTCTTACGCAGCGTGAGCGTCTTGGGCAGGAGCATCCCGCCGTCGTCGAAGATTTGTGCGAGAATGAGATTCGCGACTGTCGGATGATAGAAGCCATCGCCCTCGAGGAGCCAATAGAGACGGCTGTCAAAAAGCGGGCAACTGCGAAACGGCGGGCTGACGCTCCCCGGCGCAGAGTCTAAAATACAATAGCGCACGCTGAGACTGCTCGCGTTGCGAACAAGAGCGATTTCTGTAATGCTCGGAGCGAAGACGATAACGTCACTAAACGAGAGCGCCCCAACAGTCATAAAGAAACTGAACGCTTGGTACTCTAAGCCCTTGAACGTGAGCACGGACGTGCTCGTGATCTGCAGCCCACTGATAGCGAGGGTCACCAACAGATCCGACTCGAACTTCAACGCACTTAGATCTATCTTGGAGCAGTCGTCTTCGTCGATGAGTGTATCCCCGTCGTCGTCAATAGTATTCGGCGGGTCTTCGTCTACGAACGTATCGCCGTCGGCATCAATGCCGCACGTCGCAGAGCGCAGGACAAGATCGAAATTGGCCTCCCCAGAGATGGGCGCTGCAGCGATGGGGAGAGCAACCAGCAAAGTACTAAAGATTAAGCCAACCCCTACCGATAGGCCTCTCATTACCACCAACCTCCCTTACGCGGGTGACCTGTCCCTTTTGTGTCAACCTCCTCGTTGGTATAAGTTATAACAATGTAAGGGGGGGGGTAGTCAAATCGGGAGCTCCTTGCGAGAGGCTCATTTTTTTGCGATAATACACTCTCAATACTCTCAGAGGTGAAACGCTATGCCCGCATGTGAAGTTTGTGGCAAGACGACACGATTTGGCAACCAAGTCAGCTTCGCCGGAAATCGCAACAATCGAACGTTCAAGCCCAATTTGCAGACCGTGCGCGCCGTGGTCAACGGCCGGACTGTGAAAATCACAGTCTGCACGCGCTGCTTGAAGGCCGGCAAGGTCCAGAAAGCAATTTGAATTTCTAATGCCCCATGTGGTAGGCTAAAGGGGAGCTCATGACAGAGCAAGGGAGGAAGATATATGACTGAGAAGGGCCGGATCTGGTTAACCATTGGGGTCTTAGTTGTCATCGGGATAGCCATTCTGCTGATTGCCCAGCCGTGGCAACGGCCACAACCGACACGACCTCCGGAAGTCACACAGCAACCGACACCACCGCCGACAGAGACACAACCTCCAACAACGCCGCCACCGACGACTGAACCAACACCTCCGTCAACTCCTCCCACAGAGGCCGTCACACCAGGAGAGCAGCCGACGCCGCCTCCGCCAGAGCAGCCACAAGTCCAGCCCCCTGTGGGGCTCATCAATGAAGTCATCTTCGTGCAGGAGCCCGATCAGGCGAAAGTTATCGATATGCTCACCGCAGGCCAGTTGGATCTCTATGCCTTTGGGATCCGCGACCCGGAATTGGCCCGAAAAGTGAAGACTTCACCGGTTCTAGGGTACGAGACGTCCTATGGTGGGTCTGTGGAGCTCACGCTCAACCCCGTGGGGCCGACGTTCAAGAACGGCGTGCTCAACCCCTTCTCCGTGCCCGCAATCCGTGAGGCACTCAACTGGCTTGTCGATAGAAACACCATCGCCCAAGAGATCTATGGCGGCCTGGCCGTGCCCAGATACCTCCCCATCAATACGGTCTTTCCGGATTATGCGCGTCTCGCGCACATCGCCAAAGCCCTCGAAGCCTACTATGCTCCCAATCCGGATAAGGCCCGCGCCGTCATCACCGAAGAGATGCAGAAGCTCGGCGCGGAGCTGAGAAACAACAAATGGTACTATAATAATCAGCCGGTCAAGCTGATCTTCCTCATTCGCACTGAAGATAAGCGCCGCGAGGTGGGCGACTACATCGCTAATCTCTTAGAAGATTTAGGGTTCACTGTAGATCGTCAATACAAGACAGCGGCGGAAGCTTCGCCCATCTGGATCAGCAGTGATCCTGCCGATGGCAAATGGCATCTCTACACAGCGGGCTGGGTCTCGACCGTAGTCAATCGCGATCTGGCGAGCAACTTTGATTTCTATTACACCCCGCGCGGACGGCCCGACCCGCTCTGGCAGGCGTACACACCCGAGCCGGAGTTCGACGAGATCTCTGATCGCTTAGGCCGACGCGATTACAAAGATATCGCAGAGCGCCAGGAATTAATGGAGAAGGCGCTGCGTTTGGCGCTCAAAGATTCGGTGCGCGTCTGGTTAGCCGATACGATTGACGTCTGGGCGCGCCGCGCCGAAGTGCGCTTGGCGTCGGACTTGGCTGGTGGGATGTCCGGCTCGGCGCTGTGGCCATTCACGCTTCGCGTGGAAGGCCGCCAAGCGGAGAGACTCGTCTGGGGTGTGCCCAGCTTGATGACCGAGCCGTGGAACCCCGTCGCCGGCACCAACTGGATCTTCGACACGATGATCATTCGCGCTACAGTAGATGCCGACACCCTGCCCGATCCCTTCACGGGGCTCTACTGGCCACAGCGTGTCAAGTTTGTAGACGTCTACGTTCAAGAGGGCACTCCCGTCACCAAGACACTCGATTGGCTGAAGTTAGAGTTCCTCCCCGAGATCAAAGTTCCAGAAGACGCGTGGGCTGACTGGGACCCCATCAATCAGAGATTTATCACGGTGAGCGAAAAATACCCCGAGGGGGCCACAGCCAAGACCAAGGCCGTTATCTATTATCCAGAGAATCTCTTCCAGATGAAGTGGCACGACGGCTCGCGGATCTCCTTAGCCGACTGCGTGCTAGGATTCATCCTCACCTTTGAGCGGGCCAAACCTGAAAGCCCCATCTACGATGAAGCGGCCGTCTCGGCGTTTGAGTCGTTCATGAGGCACTTCAAAGGGCTAAAGATCGTGCAGAGAGACCCGCTAATCGTCGAGGTCTATAGCGATCTCTTCTATCCTGATGCCGAGTGGATCGCCTCATCGCGCTCAGGCTATCTCTTTACGACCGTCCCCTTGCAAAGTTTGGCTATAGGGATCTTGGCCGAACAGAACAAGGAGCTCGCGTTCTCTGCCGCCAAATCCGATAAGCTCAAGGTCGAGCGAGCGAACTACATCGCCGGGCCAGTGCTCACTATATTAGATAAATATCGCGCCCAAGCGTTCGAGCAAAGCTTCATCCCCTATGAGAACGTGCTCAAAGAGTTCATCACTCCTGAAGAAGCCAAAGAGCGTTATAGACTGTTAGGCGAATGGTATAACGCCCATAAGCACTTCTGGGTAGGCAATGGGCCATTCTATCTCGATGCTGTGTATCCTATCGAGAAGAACGTCGTCATTAAGAGATTTGCGGACTTCCCCGATCCCCCGGACAAATGGCTGCGCTTCAGCGAGCCCCGCATCGCCGACGTTGACGTCTCCGGGCCGATGGAAGTCCGGCTTGGCAGTGCTGCAGAGTTCAACGTTGCAGTCACCTTCAAGGGCGAGCCCTATGCTGTGAAAGATATAGACTTTGTGAAGTTCCTGGTCTTCGATGCCACGGGCCAACTGAAGCTCGTTGGCGAAGCTCAAGCGGTTTATGACGGGCTGTGGCGCGTCGTGCTCAGACCGGAGCAGACGGCCCAGCTTGCTGCCGGGGCCAATCGTCTCGAAGTAATTGTCGTCTCGAAGCTGGTCAGCATTCCCTCGACAGAGGAGACAACGTTCGTCACGGTGCAGTGATTAAGACTAACCCCCTTCCCGACCAGGGAGGGGCCGGGGGAGAGGTCTATGAAAGTACGCTTATGTTGGAAATACTGCGACGCGTAGTCACATATACGGTCTATCGTGTCGTCGCCTTGGCGGTCACAGTAGTGATCGGGGTCTACCTAGCTATTCTGATCGCCAATATGGGCGGCTACGTCGACGTGATTCGTAAGGCCCAGATCGACGAAGCGATTGGGGCCCAAGTGCTCGGAGATCGTTCCCTGCAGGGGCTCCCCCCTAGCGAACTGCGCCGTATTATAGATCAGCGCAAGGAGCTCGAATACAAACGCTTAGGACTCGATAAGCCCTTCATGGTGCGGAGCTTCAACTATCTGTGGGACGCGCTCTCGCTCAACCTTGGGCGCGCCGAGCAGCTCTCCAGCGACTCTGGCTCGCGCCAAGTGCGCTTAATTTTGTTAGAGCGACTCCCAGCGACGCTCCTGCTCTTTGGCACAGCGAATCTCTTATTGTTCTTCTTCTCGCTCTTTGCGGGGCTGTGGCTCTCGCGGCGCTACGGGAGCTTCTTCGACAAATTAGTGATCGCGCTGACGCCGACGTCGGCCGCGCCCGCGTGGTTTTACGGGATCTTTCTCATTCTGATCTTCGCGTCGCTCTTAAAAGTCTTGCCCTTTGGGGGCATGGTCGACGCCCCGCCCCCCAAAGAGATAGGGCAATACACACTCAGCGTCCTCAAACATATGATCCTACCCACGATAGCCATGTGGCTCAGCTCGATCTTCTTGGCAATCTACTCGCGGCGCACGTTCTTTCTTATCTTTGCCAGCGAAGACTACGTGGAGATGGCCCGCGCCAAGGGATTGCCCTCGGGCTTGATCGAACGCCGCTATATTCTCCGGCCGACTTTGCCCACGATCATCACGCAATTTGCGTTCTTGCTCATCGGGCTGTGGGGTGGTGCAATCATCCTCGAGACGGTCTTCAATTGGCCAGGGATCGGCAGGCTCACGTATCAAGCGATTGGGCTCTACGACACTCCAGTCATCATCGCTTCGACCGTGATCTATGCGTATCTGCTCGCCTTGACGGTCTTTCTGCTCGATATTATCTATGCGCTTGTTGACCCGCGGGTCAAGGTTGGCGCGGAGGGTGGTACGGTGTGAGTGCCATCCGTTCGGGACTCCAGCAGATCCGCCGATACCCCTCGGCCCTCGTCGGGTTAGCGATCATCGGAGCGTTAATTTTCTTAGCTATCGCGGCAGTGATTATACTCCCCTATGATGAAGCGGTTCGACTCTGGCGCGGCGGCGAAGACGTCTGGCAGGAGACCCCACGCTATGCCCGGCCCGCGTGGCTCAATCTCTTCTCCGCGAAAAAAATCCCAGAGACAATAGTCGTTAGCACCCTCCCCCTGAGCCCCTCGCCCTTGCAAGCGCGAAGGGTGCAGGGCCAAGTCAGCAAGACTCGCTCGGAGAAGACCGTCACAATCTCCTTGGCATTCGACTATACTTATGACGACTTCCCCAGCGAGATGACGCTCTTCTTAACAGCCAATTATGCCGAACTCTTGCCCTACGCGGTGCTGCGCTGGCGCACCCCTGACGGCCGAGAGATCTCCCTTGGCGAGCGCAAGCTCACCGCGAGCGAACGCTACAGCATCTCCCAAGATACGCGCCTCGAGCGCCGTCTGGGAAATCGTCCTCCGGAAGTCGGGCTCTTCCTCGCCCCCCAGAGCGCCACGCCTCTCAAAGGGCGCTATGAGCTCCAAATTACGGGGACGCTCTTTGAGCAAAACTCAGATATAGATGCCAAGCTCGTCGTGTACGGCAAGGTGCACGGGCTGGCCGGCACGGATCACAAGCGTCGTGACCTGATGGTCGCGCTGCTATGGGGTGCCCCAGTTGCGTTAGCATTCGGGTTTATCGTCGCTGTCGGCACAAGCTTGACAACTCTTATTATCGCGGCCATTGGAGCATGGTACGGGCGCTGGGTCGATGCCCTCATCCAGCGCATCACCGAAGTGAATATTATTCTCCCGTACTTGCCCATCTTGATTATCATCGGGACGTTCTACTCCCGCAGCATCTGGGTGATGATGATCGCCATTACGCTCTTGTCGATCTTCACCGCGGGGATCAAAGTCTATCGCGCGATCTTCTTACAGATCAAAGAGTCACCGTATATAGAGGCTGCGCGCGCCTACGGCGCCAGCAATTTACGGATTATCGTGCGCTATATGGCCCCCCGGATCATTCCCATCTTGGTGCCGGGGTTTGTCACGCTCATCCCTGGTTTGGTCTTCTTGGAAGCGTCGTTAGGGCTGCTGGGATTGGGCGACCCTGTGCTCCCGACCTGGGGCAAGATCCTCAACGATGCCCAGGGCAACGGCGCACTCTACAAGGGCTATTACTATTGGGTGCTCAGCCCGTCGGTGCTGCTGATGGTCACAGCCTTGGGCTTCTCGTTATTGGGATTTGCGTTGGACCGCATCTTCAATCCGAGATTGAGAGAGCTATGAGAGAGAAGACGGATGTGCAAAATCGCATAGCAACGGGGCAAGGGCGAGCTAGCCCACTGCTTCGTGTTGAAGAATTAAAATTATACTTTCGCACGACGCAAGGGGTCGTCCAGGCCGTTGACAGTATCAGTTTTGTGCTGGAGAGCAATCAAGCCCTCGCGATCTTAGGGGAATCTGGCTGCGGGAAGACCTCGCTTGCGCGAGCTATCTTGAGACTCCTCCCACGCAATGTCCACACATACAGTGGACGGGTGGAGATCGACGGTGTCAACGTCATGCCGTGGAGCGAGGAGCGCTTTCGCAAAGAAGTGCGCTGGACGAAGATCTCGATGGTGGCGCAAGCCGCTATGAACTCCCTCAACCCCGTCTTAAAAGTTGGGGATCAGATCGCCGAGCCGTTGATTATCCACAAGAATATGGACAAGAAGAGCGCCTGGGCACGGGCACGCGAGGCCGCTCAGCTCGTGGGCGTCCCCGTAGATTTCTTACAGAGATATGCGTTTGAGCTGAGCGGTGGGATGCGCCAGCGCGCCGTGATCGCTATGGCCTTGGTGACCAATCCCGACCTCATCATTTTAGATGAGCCCACGTCGGCCCTGGACGTCCTCACCCAAGCCAATATTATGAACGTGCTCAAAAACATCAAGAAGGACCTTCAAAAGAGCTATATTCTCATCACCCATGATATCGCGACGTCGAGCGAGCTGGCTGATCACGTGGCGATTATGTACGCGGGGCAGTTTGTCGAATGGGGCAGGGCAGAAGATTTTTATCCCAATCCGTTGCATCCGTATTCGCAGAAGCTGATGGCGAGTGTCCCCCGGCTGCGCGAGGACCGTCCGCTCGATTTCATTGCGGGTCGACCACCAAGCCTCATCAATCCCCCCACGGGGTGTCGCTTCGCCGCACGTTGCCCTTCAAAGTTCTCCCAGTGCGAGCAAGAGCCACCCATGATTGCAGTCCAGGGTGGACGACTGGTCAAGTGTTGGTTATATAGATAGAGAGACTATGCAAGATACGATGCTCTTATCGGTGAAGGATCTGCATACGCACTTTGAGTTGCGCCGTGGGGCGTTTGGGCGAGCAGGGTTCGTCCGTGCCGTGGACGGCGTCAGCTTCGAGCTCCGTCACGGCGAAGCGATCGCTGTTGTGGGCGAGAGCGGCTGTGGGAAATCGACGCTCGCTCGGACTATCCTTGGGCTCTATCGGCCTACGAAGGGCCGGGTGCTCTTTGAAGGCCGCCCGCTCGATGGAGACTTACGCTGGTATCGTGCCCAGATTGGGTACGTCCAGCAGGATCCCTATGGGGCTTTGCCCCCGTTTATGGACGTGCACCGTATCTTGACCGAACCGTTGGTGATCAATAACTTTCGCGGTAATAGGGAGCAGCGCATCCGTGAAGTGTTAGAAGAAGTGAAGCTCACGCCGGTCGAAGATTTTCTGCACAAATTCCCGCACCAGCTCTCGGGAGGGCAGCAGCAGCGCTTAGTCATCGCACGCGCGATGATCTTAAAGCCCAAATTTATCGTAGCCGACGAGCCGGTCTCGATGCTCGACGCGTCGGTGAGGGTCGAAATTTTGGAGCTCTTGCGCGGGCTGCAACGCTCGCACGATCTGACTGTGATTTACATTACACATGATCTCTCGACGGTGCGGTATTTCGCAGAGAGAATCTTCGTGATGTATGCGGGCAAGCTCATTGAGAAAGCCCCGGTGAGCGAGCTCTTGAAGAACCCATTGCACCCATACACGCAAGCGTTGCTTGCAGCGATTCCCGACCCTGACCCAGCGAACGCCCAAACATTCAAGAGAGTTCCGCCAGGGGAGCCTCCAAGCTTGGTGAATCCTCCGTCGGGCTGTCGGTTCCACCCGCGCTGCCCGGCATTCATGGCCGGACTGTGCGATAAAGAGATCCCCCCAGAGTTTGAGCCCTCTACGGGGCACTTTGTAGAGTGCTGGCTCTATCGCTGATGAGAGTCTCAGCTCCTGTGCGGCTGCTCATTCTTGCTACCGTGCTCCTCCTCGCTGGGGCTGTCCTGCCCTTCTTGATGGTCATAAGAGTTATAGAGCCCAGCTTTGCCTTGAGCTTCTTCTCGTATGGGGCCTCGGTAGTGGGCGTGGTGACGGGCTTGATCGGCATCGCCCAGTATGGGCGCAGCCGCTGACCATCGGCTATAATGAGAACCAAAGGAGACGAGATCATGAACAAGAGCCTGATAGTATTTGCTGTGATGGTCGGGATTGGGGTCTTACTCAGTGGGTGTCAAGGGGTGCCGCCGGGGGTCAAGCCCCCAGAAGAATCACAGCAGCTCCCCAAAATAGAAGAGCCTAAAGAGCCAGAACAGCCTCCTCCAGAGAGAGCTCAAGAGCCAAAAGAAGCTCCCAAAGAGACTCTCGGACAGATCGGCGCGCTCTCCGTCACACGAATAGAAGTCTTCCCAAGTGATCGGCTCGTGGCTCGGGACGGGACTGCAGCGTTCAATGTCTATCTGCACAATCCAGGGACAACTGAAGCCACAGAAGAGATCGCTCTTATGCTCGACGGCGAGCGTCTTGGGTCTCAGAAGGCTCAACTGAAACCCGGAGAGACACGCCACCTGCACTTTCAAATTCGTGGCTTTGCCTCGTTTGGCCCGAAGACTGTCGAGCTTGCTGGACAGAAGATAGAGATCACGGTGATTGAGCCGCAGCCCTCGCGCGGCGGGGTCATCCCTGCTGACCCCGAGATCGTCAGCGCCTCTGAGGGCTTACGCGAGCCTGGTGTCCCGGGAGGGAAGATCGTCATCGCTACTATTAGCGGGCCAAAGACCCTCAATCCCGTCGTGGCCCAAGAGACAAGTTCTACAGACATAACGGGCTTGATGCACGCAGCGCTGATCGAGACGCGCTGGGAGGACTACACCCCCGCGCCGGGATTAGCAGTCGCTTGGGAGCTCTCTGAGAACAAAAAAGAGCTGACGCTGCACCTGCGGCGCGGCGTGCGCTGGTCCGATGGCACATGCTGTTTTACTGCTGATGACGTGCTCTTCACGTATAACGATCTCCATCTCAATCCTGAAGTGAACTCCGCAGGACGCGACTTGCTCTATGTCGAGGGCAAGCCGTTAGAGTTCGTCAAGATCGACGACGAGACCGTCAAAGTCATTATGCCGAAGCCCTTCCGGCCCATCTTCTGGTCGCTGACGTTTGCCATCCTGCCCAAGTATAAGCTAGCTGACAAAGTCGCCAAGCTCAATCCGGGAGCCAAGGGCTACTTGGAGGGCCTCAAGAAGGTGCTCGAAGATCACAGAAGAGCGCTCCAAGAGATCTCCGCGGAGAAGCTCACCGAGCTGGATCGTAAGCTCTCAGCCTTGGGCGACGCTGTGAGCGCTCAGCAACTCGACCAGGTGCGCGCCAGTGTCAGAGCTGTGAAAGAGACGCTACAAGCCTTGCAGAATGTCGTCACAGAAGAGCAGGCCGAGCTGATCGAAGCGCTCCAGCGTGCCCTCGATGATGCGCAGAAGATAGTCGAGCAAGCTGAGGCGGGCAAGTGGGCTGGCGTCTCTCCTGAGCTTTTTAATAACACATGGAGCTTGGGGACACCCGCCAGCGAATTTGTGGGCCTTGGCCCCTATCGGTTCGTGCGGTACGACGTGGACCAACAAGTCGTGCTGGAGCGCAACCCCTATTATTGGAAGCTCGACCCCAACGGGGTACAGTTGCCGTACTTTGATCAGTTTGTCTTTCTCGTCGTGCCCAACCTCGACACGGCGTTCTTGAAGTTTAAATCTGGTGAGATCGACGTCTTCGCGCCACGGCCTACTGATTGGCCTCAATTAATGGAGGGCGTCAAAGATCTCGAGAGGGATTGCGTCCAGAGATCAAGCGATCTTCTGATTTGCTTCAACAGCACTAACAATTGGAAGCTGCTCAAGGACGGCCCGCTCTTTGGCGAGACGTACTTGGCGTTCAATCAAGACGTGGAGAAGGTCGCCCCGGAGAAGCCCTTCTATAAAGCGCTGCAAGCCGTCTTTCGCAGCGTGCAGTTCCGCCGCGCCATAGCCCATGCTATCGACAAACAATCGATCATCGAGAATATCTATAATGGGCTGGCCATCCCGCAATGGAGCCCTGTGAGTATCCCCTCGCCGTATTACGACAAGAGCGAGTCGTTCGCCAAGTACGAATACGACCTAAACAAAGCCGCACGGATGCTCGACGAGATCGGCCTCAAAGATATAGACGGCGACGGCGTGCGCAACATCACAGATGAGTTCTTGAAGAACTTCGCTAACCCCGAAGATCGCCCCGCGGATTTGGCAAGCCTTGGCCCGGAGAAGGACCGCGAGCTGGAGTTCACGTTGGCGACAAACTCGGGCAATCAAATCCGGGAGAAGATCGTCTCGCTCTTGGTCAATGACTTTGCCAAGATCGGCGTGAAAGCGAACGCTCGCCCGATAGACTTCAACGCGTTAGTGAATCAACTGACGACGAGCACCTTCGAAGCGATGGTCCTAGGGCTGACAGGCAGCCCAGAACCCAACAACGGCTCCAACGTCTGGAAGACCAATGGACGGTTACACTTCTGGCGCTATTCGTCCAAAGAGAAACCCCCGGCGTGGGAGAGGCGCGTCGACGAACTGTTTGATCTGGGAGCGACGACCTTCGACGAGGACGAAGTCAAGCGCATCTACAAAGAGTTCCAAAAGCTCGTCTCGGAGAATCTGCCCTATATCTATCTGGTCAATCAGCAGTTTCTCTACGCAACCAAGGCCGATTTGGGCAATAACGAGAATTTTAAACCCAACTGGGGCGTGCTCGCGTTCGCCGACACCCTGTGGTGGAAGAACGAACAGCGACGGAGGTAAACCTCTCCCCCTACCCCCTCCCCGACGCGGGGAGAGGAGCTTTCCCCCTTCCCTTGTGGGGAAGGGGGTGAGGGGGTTAGGTCTCATAGTCTATGCTCAGCTACATCGTGCGCCGTCTTGTCTATATGATCCCGACGCTCTTTGTGATCTCTATCGTCGCGTTCTTTGTTGTGCAACTTGCCCCGGGGGACTTTCTCACAAAGTATAAACTGAACGAGCGTATCTCCCAAGAGACTTTACAGAACATCGCCAAGCATTTAGGGTTGGAGAAGCCCTGCGAGCCCCTGGAATGGCAATGGAGCGGCTGCGCGGAGCGCTATTGGCGCTGGCTCAGAGGGATTCTCTTCAGCAGTGAGAGCACTGACCCCGCCACCGGACAACAATGGCAAGTCTGGTCAATTAATACACAGTTTCCGTTCGTCCATTGGAACCCGGATTTTGGGTTCTCGTTCGAGACCAATCAGCCCGTCTCGACGCTCTTTTGGGAGCGCCTGCCCCTCACGCTCTTAGTAACAATCCCAACGTTTCTGTTCGCATGGCTCATCTCGCTGCCACTGGGGATCTATGCTGCGACGCGCCAGTACTCCCTTGGGGATACAGTCTTCACGATCCTAGGGTTTGCCGGGCTTTCCATCCCTAACTTTTTCTTAGCGTTAGTCTTGATGTACTGGCTGGTCGTCTCGCTCACGCCGACGCTGTGCGGGTGGGGCTGGCAGTTCTTCTGTCCAGGCAATCCGGGGGCGTCTGTCGGTGGGCTCTTCGTGCAGGAGCACATGGGCGGGTCGCCCTGGCCGTGGGATTGGTCGCTCAGAAAATGGCTCGACTATCTGTGGCACTTGTGGCCAGCAGTCTTGGTCATTGGTGGGTCTTCGATTGCCGGGCTGATGCGCATCATGCGCGGCCAGATGCTCGACATCTTGGGGTCTCAGTATATTATGACCGCGCGGGCCAAGGGTCTCAGCGAGCGCGTAGTTATTTATAAGCACGCGCTGCGCAATGCCCTCAATGTGATGATCAGCATCTTTGGGCAGAGTCTTCCCGGGCTCATTGGCGGCGCACTGATCACGGCGATTGTGCTCAACTTCCCTACAGTCGAACGGCTCTTCTATGACGCTCTGCGGGCGTATGACGATTATCTAGTCCAGACGCTCCTGATGTTCTTCGCGATCTTATTACTATTGGGCAATCTGTTAGCAGATATTCTGCTAGCGTGGGTGGATCCGCGGATTCGCTATGACTGAAAGACCCGTGAGCCAAGGGCAACTCATCTGGCGGCGCTTCCGACGCCATAAGCTCGGCACCCTAGGCGGGATCGTGATCGTCTTGCTCACGATGCTCACGCTCTTTGCGCACTTCATCAGCCCATATGATTACGCGACCCAACACCGACGATTCGCGTTTGCCCCGCCCACGAAGATTCACTTCTTCGACAAAGACGGGCGCTTGAGCTGGCCCTTCGTCTACGGGCTTTCGCGCGAGCGCGACCCTCGCGGTCGTTGGATCTATCGCGAGAACACCGACCAAGTCTATCACATCAAGTTCTTCGTCAAGGGCGACCCGTATAGACTCTTTTGGCTCATCCCCACAGATATTCACTTGTTTGGCACAGGCGAGCGCGATCCCAATTCTCCAGGGCAGATCTTTCTCTTCGGCACCGACGACGTCGGGCGCGATCTCTTCTCGCGCACGCTCATTGGCGGCTGGGTCTCGCTCTCTATTGGGCCGTTGGCACTAGCGATCAGCTTAACCCTTGCAATCTTTTTCGGCGGGATTTCGGGGTACTTTGGCGGCGGCTGGGACAATCTCATTCAGAGAATGATCGAAGTCTTGAATTCATTTCCGGGGTTGCCGTTGCTCTTAGCGCTCGCGGCGATCTTGCCGCCGGGCTTGCCTCCGGCGATCTCGTTCTTATTGATTATCATGATTCTGTCTATTTTAGGCTGGGGAGGCACGGCGCGGGCGCTGCGCGGGCTTTTTTTAGTCTTGCGCGAACAAGAGTTCGCTCTCGCTGCCAAAGCGATGGGCGCCAGCAACGCCCGCATCATCTTTAAGCATCTTCTGCCCAACACGCTCAGTTATATAATAGTGAGCGCGACGCTGGGCATTCCGGGGCTTATCCTCGCTGAAGCTTCGTTAAGCTTTCTGGGATTTGGCATTCGCGACCCGATGACGAGCTGGGGGCAACTTCTGAATCAGTTCACGGACAGCACGATCACCAATCTCACATATCATCCGTGGCTGATGATCCCGGGGTTCTTTATTATTATCGCTGTGTTGGCGTTTAACTTTATGGGGGACGCGCTGCGCGACGCGACCGACCCATTTTCAGTTCAAGGGAGATAAAAAAGCCCTGCCGAGTTGTAAACTCGACAGGGCTACGTTTCTTTTCTACCTTGTTCTACTTGCACTCCTGGCCGTTGGCCAAGTTCTGCAAGCACTGGACGTCGAACGCGCGACCCAACTGCACCAAGAGCGCCTTCGTCGCAGCGCGGCGCACGGCAGGCGTCGCTCCTTCAGCCATGAGCGTACGCAACTCCGCCTCGGGCTTGCCTACCCAACGGTCACCCAGCTCATAGTACGCTGCTAAGCCGATCTCGGGGTTCTCCCCATCCTGGGCAAGCTGCTCAAGCAGAGCTAAATCACCATCCTTAAGAGCCTTGGCCAAGCCGCGCCGATTGGCAAACGACGAATACAACGCTATCGAACTGCCATCCGCATCATTGTAGAGCTGGTAGTCATGGCCGACAAGCTCTTGTAACAGCTCTTGATGGTTGTTCGCTTTGGCTTGCTTCGCTACCGCGACGAGCGTATCCACATCAGAGGGGACGCAGGTGTCGAAGACCCCAGCGAAGACCTGAACCCCTTGGACGTAGGCGCGCGCTGCCGCCAACTTCAAGCCAGCTTTCAGGCCGAGCTGTTTGGCATCGGTAGTCAGCTCCCATAGTTGTTCACAGCCGATGTTAGCTAGTAGGCCGAGGAAGGAGTACGCTCCAGGAGCGATTTCTGTGGCGACTACCGCGCGCAGGGCTTTGTATTTGCTGCACTCCACGGGAAACTCTGTGCTCTTGCCTGTGCTGGGGTCGCTGATCTCAAGCTTAATATCTTCTCCAGCGAGGCAGTTGTTAACTCGGGCAAGCCCAGTGTCAACCCCACGGTTGAAGAAGTTAAACAACCCATTGGTCAAGTAGATCGACGCCAGGGCATAAGCAAGCTCCATCTGGCCGGCCCCTTCGGCTTCGATCATCGCTTTGTATATCGTATTGAGCATATTGTTCTGAGCAGTGCCAGCCCGCTGGAGCAAGGGGTTCTTGATCTTGATGTTGGGGGTCACGGGGAACTCTGTAGTAGCGGGGGCCAGGAGCACTTCGCTACGAGCCAAGCCGCTGGAGCTGGCAGCTGCGCGAGCCTGAGAGGTGAGACCCGTGCCGTCCCACTTTTGGTCTGGAATCGGTTGAGTCGCTAACTTCAGCATCCCTGATGGGGTCACAGCCGTGCGCGAAGCGATGTCGAGCAATTCTTGGGCTAATAAGAGCCCAGCGACGATCCGCACGTCCTCATTCGCACTAGGGATGGGCTGAGCCTGCTGCGCTGTCACCATCAGCGAAGATCCCGGCCCGACGAGAACCATCCCGACAAGCGCACTGCTAAGAATCACACCCAAGATTGTGTGGAGAGCTATCTTCTTCATGTGACCAACCTCCTTTGCAAGTTCAGTTCTCCTGAAAAGCTATGGGCCTATAGAGCTCTACACTCCCGCGAAGAACCAGATCACCTCCTCAAGCCGACAGACCCCTTTTCTAGGCGCTCGACCTGCCGGCGCGTTAAACCGATTAAACGATCAGCTACGACCTGAAGCTGCTCAGCCTCTGACTTGGCGCGTTCTTCGGGCGATAGCAGAGGGCTCCGAAATGCCCCCACTATGACGCCTTGCTGCAAGATGGAAAGCCTTCCCAATCGCACAGGGGCATCAATGTCGATCCTGCGGACCACGTACTTGCGGAACGTTAAAGCGAACTCATCGGGATCGTATTTGTAGATCTGAACGTCATCGACCCAGCCCTTGAGCGCTTCTCGAATGGGGGCGACGGCTTCATCGGGAAGGTCTTGAGGTGTGCCAAAGCCGATGACTTCCAATGGTCCAGAAGCAAAGAGCTGCTCGACAATCTCCTCGTTCATATAATAGAGCAAGACGACCGTGAGGCGGATGGCTTCTTCGCGGGTGCGGCCACGCTTCTGAAAGACCGCGGCCGCGCTCACGGGGTTCCCCAAGCGCTCTTCCCGTTGGACTTCGAGGCGCCCTGTAGCTTGAAGAGACCACGTCCAGGGTTGAAACCATGGAGGCGTGAGCAGCCATTGAGGGCCTATCATCACCTCGTTGACGTCAGTGGAGGTGAGGAGGAGCTCTCTCAGCTCTTGGAAGATCTGTTCAGCCTTGGCCGGATCGAGGTCTGTTTGCCCTTGCTGACTACTCCCGACGTAGTGTATAAACAGCCCCACTACTATGAGGAGAGAGACCAACCCCAGCCATCGTTCCTTGCGCATGACCGTCTCCTTTGATTAAAGATAGCATAAAATGCCCTCAATTGTCAAGGGGGCTCCAGCGCCCTCCACAGCGCCGTATAGTCCCCTTTGGGGTTCCAGAAGAGATAGCTTTCGATCTTAAGCTCGCGCACCGCACGGATCTGTTCGCGAATGTAACGCGCATAACTCATACTATCGGGAATGCGCATCTCAAACGCCTGCAAGAATGGCCTTAGGGTGAGATTGCGCTTCAGCCCGCTCTCTAAAGCTTTTTTCACCGTCCCATAAGGGTCGGAGCGCAGCTGATCAGTCTCGTAATGTGACGGGTAGACCATGGGGGAGAGCACGTCGAAAAATTTCTCGAATGTCTCTAAGTGTTGCCCGATAGGGTCTATCTTTTTGAGGTTCCAACTCCAGAGCGTCCGGCCGAAGACGTCCGCCGAGAGCCGAATCTTTCTATGGAGTCTCTCAGAGACGCGCTGTAAGAATCTCTCGATAGCCTCGTAGCGTTCGGCATAGATGGGCTTATACGCCCCACCGTCGGGCCAACGAATATAGTCAAATTGCAGCTCATCGAAGCCCAACGATGCGGCTTCTTCAGCGATAGCGAGATTATACTCTTGAGCGCGCGTGTCGGTCGGTGCGACCCAGACGAGGCCCTCACCCCGCCCTGCGGGCACCCCTCTCCCGTAGTCACCTACGGGGGAGGGGCCGGGGGTGAGGGCCCCAATATACCGTGCTAACTTGGGATCGTAGAAGACGACTTGCCGCGCGATCACATAGAAGCCAAGCTTCTTCAGTCTTGGCAAAAGTTCATCGAGTTTTAAGAGATCGACACGTGCTCCGATCTTGTGGGCTAACGGGACTTTTGTGTCATACGCGACTGTGCCGTGATTGTCTTTGATGTCTATCACGAGGGCGTTAAATCCAAATCGTTGGGAATTTTCTATAATCTCTTGGAGTCTTTTGGGATTGGCAGCGACAGCTGCCGGCAGATAGACCCCACGGACTTGTGAGAGCTCTCTCACAGATGAGTCAAGATGTGAGACCGTTGGGACTTTCTTGCTGATAGGGACGAGTGCGGCCTTGGAGACCGGCTGTGCAGGGCGCTCTGGCTGAGTGAGAACAAAGAGTAATATTGTAAACCCGACAAGGGCAAGCCCGAATAGAACAAGACGTCGACGTTTTTCTCGCTGTGTGCCTCGAATATTATTTTTCACGGTGCCCAGACCTCGCTGTCAGGGCGGACCTCCGGTGAGATATAATCTACCCCAGACGAAGGGAGAGACCAAGGTCGCATGTCTGCTCTACTGGAGACAGCGCGTCAGATGCTCGCTGAAGGTGATCTCTGTGACCATTGTCTGGGACGGGCGTTTGCACACTTAGGGCGGGGGCTACGCAACGTGCAGCGCGGGCGCGCTCTGCGCACCGTGCTCAATATGGAAGGGCACGTCTTTGTAGAGAATGAGCAGAGCTGCCGCGTTTGTGAGGGGATCTTCGCTCAAGTGCAGCAGTGGGCCACGCGGGCTCTCACCGCCGTTGAAGGCATAGAGTTTCGCACGTATCTGATGGGCACGCGGGTGACGCCAGCTATAGAAAGTGCCGAGTTAGCTCTCAAAGAGAAGTATGAGCTTCAAGGGGAGCCGTTCAAGCAAGAATTCAATAGAGAAGTGGGGCGACTCTTTGGAATCTTGCTTGCTGAACGCGGCCACCCTGTTGTCGTAGACTTTCTCGACCCAGAGATCGTCCTGCTGATGGACATAGAAAAGTCCGAACTTTCTCTTCGCATCAACCCGCTCTTCATCTACGGGCGCTATAAGAAATTCGTGCGCACGATCCCTCAGACGAAGTGGCCCTGTCGGAGGTGTCGCGGGCGCGGCTGCCCAGAGTGCAATTTCACAGGGAAGACCTATCAAGAGAGCGTCGAGGAACTGATTAGCCCTCCATTGCTGCGTGAGACGCGCGGCACGGCCACGGCCTTTCACGGCGCCGGCCGTGAAGACATCGACGCGCTGATGCTGGGCACGGGCCGCCCCTTCGTCATCGAGATCAAAGAGCCCAAGGTGCGCACGCTCGACCTAGAGAAGCTTCAGAAAGAGATCAACGAGAGCGCGGCGGGCAAGGTCGAAGTAAGCGAATTGCAATTTGTCAAGGGCTCTGTCGTGGAGCGCCTGAAAAACATTGAGGCCGAGAAGGTCTACGAAGCTAAAGTGCGCTTTGCCGAACCAATCACGTCCGAACAGTTGCAAGAGGTGCTAGGGCGCTTACACGGCACGATGATCGAGCAGCGCACGCCAACACGAGTAGTCCATCGTCGCGCGGACTTAGTCCGGACGCGGCGCGTGCTGGAGATCTCTGGAGAATTACTCAACCCTACAGAAGCTTTGATCACGGTTCGCTGTGAGGGGGGCTTGTATATCAAAGAGCTCGTCTCTGGGGATGGCGGGCGGACGCGCCCCAGCGTGAGCGAGCTTCTGGGTATACCAGCAGAAGTGACTGAGCTGAACGTCCTTGAGGTGCGCGGCGATTTTTTACAAAACCCCTCCCCTACCCCCTCCCCGACGCGGAGAGGGGAGTCCCCCTTCCCTCTTAGGGAAGGGGGCTAGGGATTAGGTCTAACCCCGGCTGCGGGGCCAGATCGAGTGAATCATTTTGCCCCAAGACCCTATGCCGAAACGCTGCGCACGCCGCGATCATCGCTGCGTTGTCGGTGCACAGCTCCATCTTAGGGAAGAAGACTTCAAGATTTTTCTGAGCGCGCAAGCGCTCGCGCAACCGAGAGTTTGCAGCAACTCCGCCTACAACGACGATTCTTTTTATGTGCAACTGCCGCGCTGCACGCAGCGTCTTCTCAACCAAGACGTCTACGACAGCTTCTTGGAATGATGCTGCAATATCAGCTCTCTCAGCGTCGGGATGGTCGCGCAGATAATATACAATTGCTGTCTTCAGCCCAGCAAAGCTAAACTCGAGAGAGTCAGAGTCAAGCATTGGCCTTGGGAGAGCAATCGCTTTGGGATTGCCCTGACGGGCGAGTCTGTCTAAAGCTGCTCCGGCGGGATAGCCCAGTCCTAGGAGCTTTCCGACTTTGTCGAACGCTTCCCCGGCGGCGTCGTCGCGTGTCTCGCCCAAGACTTCATACTCACCGTAGGCGCGCACCTCGGCTAAGATCGTGTGCCCTCCAGAGACGATAAGGGCGAGAAACGGCGGTGGAGCGTCGGGGTTCTCTAAGTAATGCGCGAAGATGTGCCCTTCTAAGTGATTGACCCCGACAAACGGCTTTTTCAGCGCGTATGCGACGGCTTTGGCATACGAAAGCCCAACCAAGAGCGGGCCGACCAGCCCTGGCCCGTAGGTCGCACCCACAAGCGAGATATCTGAAAAATCAATGCTAGCGTGGTCGAGGGCTTCTTTGACGACAAACGGGAGCTTCTTAATATGATTGCGCGAGGCGACCTCGGGGACGACGCCCCCGTATTTGTCGTGCAGATGGGCTTGGGAATAGACGATATTTGAGAGGATCTCTCGCTCGTCGCGCAGCACGGCGACGCTCGTCTCATCACACGATGTCTCGATGCCTAGCGTATAGAAAGACATTGTGAGCTTACGTCGTGATGGCGCTCTTCTTCAGAGCCGCAATGTACGGGAGATTTCTGTATCGTTCGGCGTAATCTAAACCATAGCCGACGACGAACGCGTCTTCGGTGAGGGTGAACCCGACATAGTCGAGCTTCACAGTTCGGGCGCGGCGCGGGGTCTTGTTTAAAAGCGCGCAGACCTTCACGCTCGCCGGATGACGCGCGTTCAAAAGTTCTTGGAGATGTGCCAGGGTCTGCCCTGTGTCGACTATGTCTTCGACAATCAAAATATGCCTTCCTGCAACGGAGATCTCTAAGTCCTTGACCACGCGCACCTCGCCTGGAGAGGAACTCAGGCCGTAGCTCGAGATCGCCATGAAAGCAAGCTCTATGGGGATGCGCATGGCGCGAGCTAAGTCAGCTAAGAAGATCACGGCGCCGCGCAGCAGCCCCACGGCGATGGGCGGCTCGTGAAAGATCCTGTCGCCCAAGAGCCTCTCGTAGTCGCGGGAGATCTGCTCGCCCAGCTCGCGCACGCGCTGGGCGATCTGCGACTCTGTGAACAGAATGCGTTCGATATCGGTGTGCATTTACGTGCGCCGTGAAGCCTCTAGAACCGTGACTCCTACCAGACGATTCCCTCGATAATCTAAAATGACCCCGTCATCGCGTAGCTCACTATGCGTTGAGCGCGGCTTCTCCTCGAAGTGAACGTAAAGCACGTCGGCTTCTTCGTCGTAGTCCAGCCACATCTGCATCGAGCTTCCCTTGGCTAGCCTCATATGCGAGTTTCTGCCTCCAGTGCCGACGACTGAAGTCGCCGGCTCAGCAAGTGAAAGCGTGCTTCAGCACGTTATTAGCCCTCTTCAGTGGGCTTCCACCTCCTGAGCCTGATGCTTCAGCATCAGGCTACAGATCTCATTCCCGTACTGAGAACTTCTCTTCCAGTCTGTGCAATCTCTCGGCGATCCCGCCGTACTCTAGCTCTTCCATACCCACCATCGCTGGGCCAGAAAAACCCTGACGGCGAATCTCGCTTGTCTTTTGGGCTGCTTTTTCGCGCACCCAATCCCAGTACGGATGATCAAAGATATCTACGGGCGTGCCCAGCTTGCCCTCCTTCATCGAGAACCCCAGACACTGCACCATCGCCGGGCCATCAAAATACCCAATCGTCGAATTCTTTTTCACTGGCATCAGCGGGACGTTGTGGCTCCCGCGACAGTCACCAGCAACATAGTGGGCAATCTCGAACGGCGCTAGTACCTCGCCCGTCGCAGGGAACTGCGACTGCACCCGCACGAGCATCACTGGATCGTCCTTGCCCACGTATTTGCCCGCGATATTGTGTAATCTTGTCGTGCTGCACGCCACGGCGATCTCGCCGGTCTGGCGCGAATGAATGCTCTCTATAACAAAACGATGGTTGTCGCGCAAGAGCGCCGCAATGTCATAGAGATCTTCTGGGGCGTTGAGCTGAATAATTCTGTCGCCCTCGGTGTAGTTGACGTCCATGATCGTAAATCTGAATCCTGCAGACATCGTTGGGCTGAGCATCAGGCCGGGGCAGTACATCGGGTCGGCAAACGCCAAATACAATGGAAGATTGAATGCTCCCGGCTCGGTCTTATCGGCAGCGAAGAACAAGAACGGCTCGGCAGGACGCTCTTCGATCTCCATCTCAGCGACGCCAGGGCCCAACCCGCGCACGTTCCCAGAGAAGCTGTCTTTCAATAAATCTTGCCCCGCGCCGTAGAGTCCTTCAGCTTTAGCGACGGCAGTCCCGGCCTTGAACGCCTCCCATGCTAGGCCGTGAATCTCTTTGTTCCCGACGCCCTTCTGATGGGTCATCAAGATATGAATATCGTCGCCGCAGTAGCCGATATAGTAGTCTATGAGCAAGCCCTTGGCGTTCTTCTTGACGTACTCCGTGACGGCATTGAGGACGCCGGGGCTGGGACAGATATGCCCGGCGATAGCCCCGATGTCGGCTTTAATCGCGCTGATCGTGATCTTCATAAGAACCTCCTTCATATTAACTTTATCTGGCTATTGTCCGCAAGCACAAAGCTGAGGGCTTCAGGGCGGCGATCCTTCTTGCTGATAGTGACGTTGCGCCCAATCAAACTGTGATCGATCCGCCCGACGCCCTCGATGTGAGACCCCTCCATCACGATGCTGTACTCGATCTCGCTCTGGCGGACGATGACGCGCGGACCGATGGCCGTGAACGGCCCAATAAAAGAGTCTTCGACGAGTGCACCCTCCCCGATGATCAACGGGCCGCGCAGCTCTGAGTTTATAATTTTCGCTCCCGATGCGACTTGCACTCGCCCCTTGATCTGCGACCGGGAATCAAGCTCTCCATCAATCTGAGGGGTGATGCGCTCCAACAGCAATCTGTTAGCGTGGAGCATATCGTCGGGCTTGCCCACGTCCTTCCACCAGCCCTGCACTAAATGAGGTGTCACGCGATAGCCCTTGTCTATGAGTCTTTGAATCGCGTCTGTAATTTCGAGTTCATCGCGCCAGCTCGGCTTGATCTCGCGAATCGCTTCAAAAATATTCTCGTCGAAGAGATAGACCCCAACGATCGCTAAATTGCTTGGTGGGTCCTTGGGCTTCTCGATCACTTTGATGATCTGGCCGTCTTGGAGCTGGGCGACCCCGAAGCTGCGCGGGTCTTCGACTTCATACAGAACGAGAGAAGCGTTGGCATGGCCGCGCGCGAATTCTCTCACAAAATCTGTGACGCCGTTCTCTAACAAATTATCGCCCAGATAGACGAGGAACGGCTCACGCCCGATGAACTCTTGCGCGCACGAGACGGCATGGGCCAGCCCCTTGGGCTGACGCTGCAAGATATAAGAGATTTTCATCCCCCAGCGCGAGCCGTCGCCTACGGTGAGTTTAAATTCTTCTTCGCGATGCGGGCTGACCACAATCCCTAGCTCTTTGATCCCCGCTTGGGCGATAGCTTCAATACTGTAGAAGATCACGGGCTTATTGGCGATGGGTATCAAATGCTTGGCGCTCGTATAGGTGAGCGGGCGCATCCGCGTGCCCTCTCCCGCACAGAGGATGATCGCTTTCATATTGAGTTATCATACCCGAAGACGCGCTGGCCTGCTAGATACGTCTTCTCGATCTTGATCTCTGAGATGTTCTTAGAGTGAGCGGGGTCTTCTGAGAGCACGATAAAATCAGCGAGCTTGCCCGGTTCCAGCGAGCCCAACAGATTCTCTTCAAACCCTGCATATGCTGCGCCGAGCGTGTAGGCGTGAATCGCTTCTTCAACGGAGACTCTTTGACTCGGGTGCGGCGCGTTGACAGCGCAGTGGATCCCGTAGAGCGGGCTGAAGGGCATCCCGTCGGAGCCAAACGCAAGCTGTACACCAGCGTCTAGAACCTTGCGATGCGGATCGATCTGAGCGTCGCGTTCTGGGCCGAGCCGCATCTCATAGAGCTTTCCTGGGCCGCTCCATTGGAGAAAATTGGGCTGCATCGACGCGATAATGCCCAATTCTCTCATGCGCGCGATCTGGGAATCGCTGAGCAGTTCGGCGTGCTCGATTCTGTGTCTATGGGCTGCCGTAGCGCCGGCGTAGGCCAAGGCTTCTAACGCAGCGTCAATTGCTCTATCGCCGATGGCGTGGATCATAATTTGAAAGCCGTGATCGTGGGCGCGCTTGACCAGACGATTCAGATCGCTCTGCTCATAGTTGAGTTTGCCGAGGGACCTCTCCCCCAGCCCCTCCCCTTTAGGGAAGGGGACGGGGGTTAGGTCCCGATACGGCTTAGAGAGCGCGGCGTTGCGCGCACCGATGGAACCGTCGGCGAAGAACTTGATCGCGCCCAGCTTTACAAATTCGTTTCCAAAGCCGGTACGCAACCCCAGTGCAACGAGATGCTCTAGGTGCTGAGCTTCGACGTTGAGGCGCACGCGCAGCTTCAGTTGCTGAACTTGGTGCAAGACTGTGTAAGCTCGAACGTGCTCCGGCTTGGCGATATCGTGAATTGCCGTCACGCCCAGCCTATGGGCGAGCCTGACGCCAGCCAAGATCGCCGCGCGAATCTGCTCATCGGAGGGCTGAAGTTTTTTTAAAAAATCCCAAGCCGTCTCCTCGCGCAGCAGCCCTAAAGCCTCATCGAACTCCCCTGCCCGAGATGTCACGGAGATCTTCTGAAGTGCAAGACTGTTCGCACAAAGAATATGCCCACAGACGCGCACAAGCACCACGGGGTGGTCGGGAGCGATCTTGTCTAAATCTGCTCTGGTGATATAGCAGCGCTCCGGCCAGCGGGATTCGTCCCAGCCCCGCCCCAGCACCCACTGAGATTTTTCAGTCTGCTGCACCCGCGCTCGTACCAACTCAAGGGCTTCACGTAGAGACCGAGCTTGGCTCAAATCTAAATAATATCCCGACTCGCGCAGTCCCACACTCACTAAGTGCATGTGCGCGTCAATAAAGCCGGGGAGCACCGTCTTGCCGTGAAGGTCTTCGATCTGGGTTTTGGGCCCGGCGAATTTTCTGATCTCTTCGTTTCGCCCAACAGCGACGATCTTGTCATCGCGCACCGCAAGGGCTTGGGCACGTCTTGAGGAGACCGTATAGATGTTTGCGTTGAAGATGAGCAAATCAGCGGTGAGCACGGGGATCACCAGGGTGATTATACCATATATCGCGAGTTGGAGCATAAGGAGCTGCCCGCGGGCGCGATCCGAAGATTGGTAACATTTGGGCGATAGGGTGTTGAACAAGCGACCGCTAACCTGATATACACTGCTGACGGCAGATCGTTATGCTGTGCGCGCTGTGGCACGTGATGGTCTTTGGGCTTGCGATAACCTACGCAATCAGCGAAAGGGGGGAGCTATGAACACTCTCGCTCAGC